>CAZKAZ010000038.1:0-49098 GCA_964550765.1 uncultured bacterium
GCGAGTACGTTAGTTTCTTAGGGCGGCGTTTCGGCGTCGCCTTTTTTGTTGGTGTTGTGTGGGTTAGTCGGTTGTGTAGTTAACGCTGTCACCAACGGTAATATCACGAGCGTCGAAGTAACCTTGGTTGACCTCGAGCGCATACCGATACGGCGCACTCGCCAAATAGGCAGCAGCTTCTTGCGAACATTCCGTTTGCGTTCTACCCGCACAAGGTTCCATATCACGAATGGTGACGATGGTGCCACTACTGTCGATGTAGGCGATGCTCAAGGGCAAAATGGTATTAAACATCCAAAAACCCCCCGACTGACTGGCTTGAAACACGAACATCATGCCAGCGTCTTCCGGCATAGAAGTGCGAAACATCAACCCACGTTGGCGTTGGCGGGGGGTTTCGGCAATCTCAGCAGTGAGGGTGTAGCTGGCATCATCTGTGGTAATGGTGACGGTTCCAAGCTCAAAGTCGATACTTTCGACGCCTTCAGGTAAAGCAATGGTTGAGCCGTTGGGTGTGGTGGGTAAGTTAGGGCTATCATCCCCTGAACCATCCCCCGAATCACCATCTAAATCACCGCCTAAGTCACCGTCTGAATCATCACCCGCGTCATCACCAGAACCGTCATCAACATCATCACCGGGGGCGGGTTGTTCGATGGGGGTGTCACTGCCGCTGTCGCCGCTACCTTCATCGTTTTGCCCTTGGCAGGCAGTAGCGGTGAGCAGCAACAGGATGAACAGCAAACGCACAAATTTGGTCATGGGTTTAGCTTAGCGTACAGCCGCCTGCTCACGGCGTCGTATATCTGCGCGGCTAGGGTGTCTTCAGTTTGGTCGGCAGCAAACGTGAGCCAGTTGGGGGCGCGGGCTTGCTCGAGAAACCCCTGCCTTACCTGCTCGTGAAAGGAGATGTCGGCTTGCTCGAGCCTATCAAGCTGCCCCCTTTTGGCAATGCGGTCAAGCCCTTTTTGCACGTCAATATCTAGTAAAATCGTCAAATCTGGCAAAATCGTTAGGTCTGGTGGGCGCGTGGTGATCGTCTGCGTAAGTTCGTGAATCAAGGTCAACGATACCCCGCGCCCATAGCCTTGATACGCCACAGACGCGCCTGCAAAGCGGTCAGTGATGACGACTTTGTTTTGCGCCAGCGCGGGGGCAATCACCGTGTCAACATGCTCAGCGCGGCTGGCACTGTAGAGCAAAAACTCGGTCAAGGGCGTCATGGTCAGTTCGGGATTCAAAAGCACCTGACGGATGGCGTCGCCTGTTTGCGTGCCGCCTGGTTCGCGGGAGGTGATAAGCGGGATACCGTCTTGCTCGAGCTTGCTGGCAAGGTGCATAATCTGGGTGGACTTACCCGCACCCTCGGGGCCTTCAAAGGCAATAAAGTATCCCGCACTCATTACAAACCTGTCGGCAACAGGATGAACTGACAGTCAACGCCAAACGTTTCTTCGATTTTTTCCGAAAGCAATTTCACGCCGATGGTTTCGGTCATGTAGTGCCCTGCGTACATGGCGTTCATCTTGCGCTCAAAAGCATCATAAAAAACATCGTGTTTGGGTTCACCGGTGAGGAACAAATCCAACCCTTCTTCAGACGCCAGCACGATGTCTCTGGCTGCGCCACCGGAAATAATGCCCATGCTGCTAACGTTCAGGTCGCCGCCTGCGTGCACCAAGACGGACTCGCCGAGCATTTTCTCTAACGTGTCGGCAATCTCACGCAGGGTATACGGATTGGGAAATATCCCTTTGACGCCCACAGGTTTACCCTGCCACGTGCCAAAATCCGCCAGTTCAGAAAGCCCCAATAACCGCGCTAGCCCCCAGTTGTTGCCAACCTCGCGGTGGGCGTCTAGGGGAATGTGTGCCGCGTACAGACTGATGTCGTTTTCTAGCAAATAGCGCACGCGAGCGCCATGCATGCCAGAAATGGCTAAGGGTTTACCCCAAAAAAGCCCGTGATGGACAATGAGCATGTCTGCGCCAATGCTGGCGGCTTGTTCAAACGCGTTCATGCAAGCGTCAACGGCGACGGCAATTTTGCGCACGTCTTTGCTGCCTTCAACTTGAAGGCCGTTCAAGGAAATATCTTTGTAGTCGGCAATGGCGAGGTAGTCGTCGAGCCAAGTGGTAAGTTCGGAAAGTTGCATGATGTCTACTCTAAACCCTGTTAGTACGTTGTGTCGTCGAGTGGGTAGATGGGTCGCTCGAGGCGCTTGTAGTCAAAACTCCCCAAGTCCATGGTGGCAATCCCTGGTGAATCTACCGAGATAATCTTGGCAGCAAGCGGTTCAAAGCCTGCCCGGAAGTGCTGACTGGACTTGAGGGCCACGATTTTGTAGGTTTTCACGTCGATACCGTGCAACAGGAAAAACTGCTCGTCTAACAGTTGCCCTTTGATGCTGCTGACGATGATGTCGAGTCCGCCAACTTGCAATCTAGCACTGAGACCTAAGCTTCTGGCGCGACCTGCCCCCATGGGGCTGGAAATTACAAATTTACCGTCGCTGAGGGTTTTGACGTAAGCTTTGACTTTGACAGGGGAACCGTGGTGGCGGTCGGTTTTGCCGCCAATACTGACCTCGATGGTGCTACCGACGCCTGCTTGGTGGGCTTTTTTGACAGTTTGCGGGTCAGCGATGGTGGCAATACAGGCACGCTCGAGCCCCGCTTCGACCATCGCCCGCAGCAAATAAGTGCCGTCTCCGGGTGCACCAATGCCTGGATTATCCGAGGTTTCGTTCATGACAATCGGTTGTCCCTCGGCGGCTAGTGCTTGTTGAATACCTTGGGCGGGGGAGGGATAGTTGGCGTTGAAACGGTCACGCATGTGCCAGATTTTTTGCGCCACGTCTTTACCAGCGGCTTCGGCTAGTGCTGCATCACCATTGGCCACGGTCACCACACTCACCCGCACATCAGGAATGTCGGTATAGGGAAAACCATGAAAAAAAGTGCAATCCACCAAGTTTTGGTTTTGTTCCCAACCCGCACAGGTGTCGTTGATGTCTTTAACTGGTGGCAAGTTGCTCGTAAACGTTGCCGCCATCATTGGTGGTTTGGTGAGGCGCATCACAGGTTTGAGTTCGCCCGCCAGAATGGCTTTCATCACTTCGATGGCTTCTTGCCCGCGTTCATACATATCGGTATGGGGGTAATAACGCACGCCCAAGAGCACGTCAGCGTATTCGACCATCTCCTCGGTGATGTTGCCGTGTAAATCTAAGGTGACCACAATGGGTTTTTCACCGACAATCTCACGCACCTCGCGCAAGATATCCCCTTCAATATCGTCAACGTCTTCAGCGACGCCTGCCCCGTGCAGTGCTAAGCACACGCCGTCAATTTCGGGTTCTAACAAGCGCAAACGGCTTAACAGTTCGTTTTTGATTTCAGTGAAAGTACCTTCAGGAATGAGACCCGAAGGGGCAGCGGCGGCGCTAAACGTGGGTAATAAGGTGATGCCGTGGGCATCAGCGCGCTCGAGCATCCCCCCAACATAACTACGCACGCCCTTGTGAGCCGCAAAAAAAGCTTCACCACTGACCCATTCCCACTCTTCAAAGCGGTGTTTGTTGGTAGCGACGTTAGAAAAAGTATTGGTTTCGTGGACAACTTGTCCGACAGCAAGTTTCATGTTGACCTCCTCGTGAGTGTGCCCGTGAGTATGCCCGTGAGTGTGCAAACTAAGCGTGACAAAGCGTAATGGCTTAGCTTATCTCGAGGTGATGCAAACAGGGTGCTCGCTGTCGTGCTCGCTGTTATGTTATTTGTACTAGTCTTATTCTAATTGACTTGAACTAGTTGTCTTGTACTAATTGCCATCGCTGCCATCCTCGCTTACGTGCTGCGAGGCTTGCCAGTTGTGCTTAAACGCATCCAAACTAGGAAACGTCGCTGCGTGCATGACGCCACGCGGCACACCTTCGTGACCACATTCTGGGCAGGTGACGGTATCCCCTTGGGTGTAATTGGCGGGTTCGGGAAAAATCGCCTGACAGCGGGTGCACATGACCCGAGGCTGGGCGCTGTTCATAACACTCCTTACGCGGGTTATTTCTTGACTTTTTATTTCTTGACTTTGATGTCGCCAAACACCAACACGCGGCGTTTCTTTTTGGCTCGAGGGGGTGGTGGGGGTGGACGTTTATCAGCGTCACTGGTTGGCTGACCGGTTGGCTGACTGGTTGACTGTTCGGTTTGGGTGGCTCGAGCAGACTTACCGCGTCCGCGTCCGCGTTGGTTGCGGTTGTCGTTTTTGCCGGTGTCTCGAGGGGTGTCTCGAGCATCATCGCGCTTGCCCCGTTTGTCGCTAGCTTGCTTAGCGCCCTGTTTGTCGTCCTGTTTATCGGTTGGTTTACTTTCTTGTTTGTCGCTGTCCTGCTTGGTGCTAGCAGGGGGGCGTTTGTTATCGGCAAGGGGGTTTTTGAGGCGTTTGGGGGCACTTTGTGAAGACACCTCTTCTTCAGGTTCTTCTGGCAAATCCGCGTGAGGCATCACTAAGTCGATTTGGCGGTTGGTGGGGTTGGCCATCCCAATCTTGATATCGATGCGGTTGCCCAGGCGGAACTTGCGATGTTTGTGTTTGCCCATGAGCATCATGGCGTCTTCGATGTACATGTAATAGTCGTCATCGAGTTGCGACACGTGCAATAAGCCTTCAACGCCGTTGGGCAAACTGATAAAGATGCCAAAGTTAGTCACACCGGTGATGGTGCCTGTAAAACTTTCGCCGCGGTTTTCTTTGGCCCACTTAGCGTGATAGTAACGGGTCAAATCGCGTTCAGCGTCTTCGGCGCGGCGTTCGCGTTCGCTGGTGTGCTCAGCTAGTGCCGGAAAGTCGCTTTTGAGGCGTTCTTTGAGCGTTGGTGACAAGCGGTGTTGCAACACCAAACGCAGCACCCGGTGCACTACCAAGTCAGGATAGCGGCGAATGGGGCTGGTGAAGTGCAAATAATTTTCAAACGCTAGGCCAAAGTGCCCTAAGTTTTCTGCGCTGTAACGGGCTTGCTTGAGCGAACGAAGCAGCAAGGTGTTCACCAACTGAGCTTCAGGTTTGCCTGCTGCTTGTTGCACAATCGCTTGCAAGTCTTGTGGGGTGGCTTGTTCGACGTCGATGGTGTAGCCCAACTTGGCAAGGCTCTTTTGCAAGGCTTGAATTTTACTGTCTGACGGGTCTTCGTGGACGCGGTAAAGGGTGGGGATGTCTTTGTTGGAGAGGTCTTTGGCGACAAGTTTGTTGGCTAGAAGCATCAGTTCTTCGATCATTTGCCGCGCTGTGTTGGACTTAATGGGTACAACGTGCAGTGCGCCCTTGTCGTCAACGTCTACTTTGGCTTCGGTGAAGTTAAAGTCCAATGCGCCTGCGCCCAAGCGTGCTTCACGCAAATGACCTACTAACTTGGCCAGTTGGGTCAGGTCGCGCTCGAGCTTCTTTTTGCCTTTCGGCAACCGTTCTTCGTCGTCCAAATAGGCTTGTACTTGTTCATACGTCAAACGGGCGTCGGACTCAATCACCGTTTCTTTGAACTTGACGCCTTTAATCTCACCTTCGCGGGTGATGTCTACAAGCACCGACAAACACAAACGCGGTTCTTTTTCCACTAGTGAGCAAATGCCGTTACTGAGCGTCTCGGGGAGCATCGGCAAAACCTGCCCAGGTAAGTACACACTGGTAGCCCGTTCTTTGGCTTCTTTATCGAGACTGGTACCTTCAGCTACGTAATACGACACATCAGCAATGTGCACACCAACGCGCAAATGACCGTTGCGACCACCAATGCGTTCTAAGGAAATGGCGTCGTCAAAGTCTTTGGCGTCTTCACCGTCAATGGTGAACGTGTTAATGGCTCTCATGTCGGTTCGTGCAGCCATCATCTCGCCGGTAACCGTCGGGGGTACGGCGTCGGCTTCGGCTAAGGTTTCGGGTTCAAAGGTATCTTTGAGGTCGTGTTTGACGATGACGGCTCGAGTTTCAACTTCAGGGTCGTCACCATCACCCAAGTACTCTTGCACTTCGCCAAAGGGGTCGCGTTCGCCGGAGTCTTCGGGCCAGACGATATTGACCACAATGCGCGAACCCGCTTCGAGCTTGCCAACTGAATCAGGCATTAACAGCACCCGTTCGCGCAGCTTGGGCGAATCTGGCCGTAAGATGGCGTAACCTCGAGCGTACTCTAGTGTGCCTACCAAACGTTGATGTTTGCGTTCTACAATGCGCACAATTTCGCCACTGATGCGTCCGTCATCACTGTTGTTGGGGTTGGGGCGCGCCATCACTTTATCGCCGTCCCACGCGCCTGCAAGCGATTCTGCTGGAATGAATAAGTCTTTGCTATCACCTTCAGCAGGGATGACAAACCCATAGCCACCAGCCGTGACTTGCAAACGTCCGAACATCAAGTTCATCTCTTGGGGAAGGCCATACGTACGTTTACGAGTACGCACCAGTTTGCCTTCATCTAGCAGCGAGGTCAGTTCGTGGCGCAACCACGAGCGGTCGGCAATTTTTAGTTGTTTTTGAATATCCTGCAAGTGCCAAGGGCGTTCAGGATGTTGTTGGAAGAAGGCATAAATTTGCCCTCTATCAATGTCACTCATCGCAGTCAGTGTAGCCTTTTTAGCGCCCCTACATGCCGTGTCACCTTGCAAAAACCGCCTCAAAGCACGATAACCCCCCCTTAGAGACCTGTGAAATACCTGCCAAAACGATACATGAGACAAATCTGAGGAAAATGCACCACAGCACGCCTACACATCTTTGTGTTGATTTCTGATGGTAAGGTATTTGTAAAATTTATGTGAGCGCGTCATGTTTTTTTGTCAAGTGACTTAGCGCGAAGGGAAGCTATGAAGCATTCAATGGGAAGTGTTCAATGACACGTCACGCTCGAGCAGGGTCTGGGTTGCTCTTTTTGAAGTTGCTCTTTTTGGGATTGTTCTTCGTTGGTTGTGCCCCGGTCAACGTCTCCCGTTCTGAACCGACGGCGTACCTTGGCAGTGGTTTTGACGGCGAACCAGAAACCGTTGCTGTGGTCGTAGGCGTAAACGAACGCCCGTACACGCCTGCGCTCGTTGATGCTATCTATAGCAGTGTGGTGCAGCAGTTGCGCCGTCATCCTTACTTTCGTCCGCGTTTTACCATCGTTGAAAGGCGGCAACTCGATAATTTGCTAACCGAACAAGACCTAGCGACCCAAGGGATTGTTGATTTAGCGACAGCTCCACAAGTCGGGCGTCTCTTGGGCGCTAGCAAGTTTTTGTATGTTGAATTGGTGCGAGCTGAAGCTAACTTCACGGGCGCAAGTATTGGCGGTACACCTATTGGCACCGTGGCCGCGACAGGCTACCGCAGTACGGTAGCGGTGTCGTTGCGATTAGTAGATACCGAAACCGGGCAGCTCGAGGCACTGGGGTTTGCCACTGACGAAGCGTTTATTCCCGAAAGCGTGGTGCTCAACCGGGTGCGAGCAGGCGTGTCGGAAGTAGATAGCGCCATTATCGAGCGTCTCTCGAGCGCCGTCTTTGCCGCAAGTAACGACCTTGCCATCGACTATGACCTGAACTAACCTAACCGCCTGCCACCACGTTCAAAAAATCATGAAGGTGCGTGTCGCCGCTTGCCTGACCTGCGCGGGGCTGGGCAGGTATAAGAATAATAAATTTTCACTCGACGGGTAGAAGCTGCCCGTGAGGTTGTTGGGTGCGTGCGTTGAACCCGTCAACAAGTGCTAGACGCAGCGGGTAAGGCGAATAACGTACAGTGGCAAAACAAGGGGCTAAAACAGACCGCGATCCGCTTAGGCTGCTAGCGCTAGGTGGTATTGGCCTAGGTGGTATTGGCCTAGGTGGTGTTAGCGAGATGGTGTTAGCTAGACGATGCTGTGCCGTAACCCCATGACAACCTCAAAGGAGGATGCATATGCAGAGCTATGTAAGACGCTGGTGGCGCACGTTCGCGTTAGGGGCGGTCATCGCTTTAGCGACAACCGCGTACGCCCAAGACTTTTTAATTGAAACCATCGACGTGTCCGGGGCAGACGTGGGCAGACAGGCGAGTATCAACTGGTCAACTGGGCAAGTGACTGTAACCGGAGCAGCGCAAGTTACCGGCGGTATGACGCCTGCACAAGGGCGTTTGTTGGCACTGCCCCAAGCCGAAACCGACGCCCTTTTTTTGCTTGCTGAAATTGTCAATAGCATCGAAATCGTCACGGGTGTGACCATTGGCGACTTTGCCGAACAAGATAGCGAGATTGCCGAGGATCTCGCGGCGTTGTTTGATGATTCGCTGCTTGTAGCGGGTAGTGAAACCAGTGATTTTACTCGAGAAGCCAACCTCGGCACAATCACTATCACCATCGACGCGGCCATTTCACTTTATGGCGAAGGCGGCATTGCAGCGATTATCCTACCGGACTTTCAGACGTTTTTCCGCGAGGAGATGGCAGATGTCAATACCTTGCCCTATGGGGTGGCTGTACCTGTGCATGATGATTGGCAAGCTCGAGCTGCCAGCCAAGTCCAAGGTGGCTACACTGGTTTGGTGATTGACGCCAGCGAATTTGCTGTTAATCCGGCGATGTGCCCCGAAATCATGCAAGGTGACGGCGATAAAGTCTACGACATCTTAAGCGTTGATCCCGAAGATGTCGCCGAGCGGGGGGTGGCCACCTACTTTGCTAGCGTCGATAGTGCTACTGCCGACCCCAGAGCAGGCGATAACCCCTTGGTGATTCCAGCCGTAGGCATCGAAGAACGCGATGGCGTTTTGACCGGGCACCCGATTATCAGTGCCGAAGACGCCGAACGCATCCGCTTAGAAAACAACATGAGCGGCTTTTTGGAAGACGGCAACGTGACGGTAGCCAGTCGCAACGTGGTGGTCATTTTGACCGATGACGAAGCCGAGCGTTACGTGAGTCGTTAACTTGTGAGCCGTTTGAGCCGGTGAGTCATGCGTCTTTAAGTAGGTTAAGTATTTAAGTAAGTTAAGTAAGTTCGGGGTGTTGCTCGAGCCACCTTCGCAAGCTGGCCAGTGACACCCCTTGCATAATGTCTACCTGCTTGGTGTCTTCACTGTCACCAACTTCGAGGATTACGCCACTGGTGGGTTGCTCGAGCTTAGCGATTAATTCACGGCGGCTGTCTGGGTTTTGGTTGAGGTCAACAAAGCGGTAATGAATGTTCTGCTGCTTAAAAAATATCTTAGCTACCTCGCAAGGGCCGCATCCTTCCACGCCATAAATCGTTACTTCTGCCATGTGGTCTCCTGTTGGTGTGATGTGTTTTTGTGTGATGTGTTTTTTGTCGTGAGGGGATGCTTACTGCTGCCCGCGCACATGTCCGCGAATGGTGGCGATGGTTTCTAGGGTGTGATGCGTGGCTTCGCGCAGGGCGTCCATATCGTTTTGCTCGAGCCACTCCCTTTGAATCAAACGTCCGCCAATAGCCACACAAGCGGCACCAGCTTCAAACCAACGCGACAAGGCATCTGGCTCGAGGCTTACTCCACCTGTTGGCATTAGTAGCGACCAAGGACGCGGTGCCAATACGCTCTTGAAAAACCCTGGCCCTAAAACATTGGCTGGAAAGCACTTGATGATTTCAGCACCAGCGGCTTCGGCGTTAGCGATTTCGGTAGGCGTGCTGCAACCAGGAATACAAGCAATTTTGCGGCGATGACACAAACGCATGATGTCTGGGTTAAACGTTGGGCTGACGATAAACTGCGCTCCGTGTGCCAAAAAGAGTGCCGCCGTTTCACCGTCTTCAATCGAACCTACCCCCAAGATCACCTCTGGGTGACGTTCACGGCAGTAGCTTGCTAATTCGCTAAAAACGGTTAGTGCCCCCTCGCCCCGGTTGGTAAATTCCACGCAGCGCACGCCCCCTGCTGCCAAAGCATCAACAACAGAACGGCACATGTGAATATCAGCATGAAAAAACAGCGGTAACATGCCATCAGCGAGCATGGTTTGGTAGACCTGCAAACGAGAAACGTGCTTCATAGTTGTGAGTATAACCAGTTGCGCCAGCAAGCAGCGGGCGTGATAGGCTCGAGTGTTACGTTGTAGTTATCTGGGTAGCTATCCGCCATGACTTAGACCTGCACAACACATCACTGTGCCCTGAACTGTGTCCTGACAAGACCTGACTGATTTGACACCAACAACGATTTTGCCAACTTCCTTACGCGTTAATGGCGTTGGCAGCGAATGAGGAACCATGAGAGAAAAGCGACAACCCCAAGAACTGCGTGATATTCATATCACCCCCGGCTACAACATGCACGCCGAAGGGTCTGCCCTGGTGAGTTGGGGCAACACCAAAGTGCTGGCGACGCTCACCATCGAAAACAAATTGCCACCCCACTTACGCGGTAAGGGCAATAAAAGCGGTTGGCTCACTGCCGAATACGCCTTATTACCCCGCAGCACCCACGAACGCAGCCAACGCGAAAAACTCTACACGGGTGGCCGCAGTCAAGAAATTCAACGTTTCATTGGGCGTTCGCTCAGAGCAGGGGTGGATTTGTCCCTGTTTAACGGCAAAACCCTCACCGTTGACGTGGATGTGTTGCAAGCTGACGGCGGCACTCGTTGCGCGGGTATTTTGGCAGGCTACGCCGCCCTTCATCACGCGGCCAATCAGATGATTATGAACGGCACCCTCGACGAATGGCCGCTCACGCATGATTTTGCCGCGGTTAGTGTGGGGGTGGTGGAAGGGCAGCAGTTGATTGACCTCGAGTACAGCGAAGACATGAACGCCGCTGTTGACCTCAATGTGGTGGCTACCGCAGATGGCAAAGTTATCGAAGTGCAAGGTGGTGGCGAAGAAAGCCCCATCGACGCAGAAGTGTATGTGCAACTGATTGCTTCGGGCATTGCCGCCGTTGGGCGCGTATTAGCAACTGCGAAAGCACAACTCGCATGAGCTGGGTACTCGCCTCGAGCAACCCCGGCAAACTGCAAGAGTTTCAAGACGCCCTCCCTCGCGTCACCTTAGTACCCATGCAGCAACATAACTTACACGAACTGCCCCCTGAAACGGGCACAACCTACGAAGCCAACGCCCTCATCAAAGCTACTTACGCTTGTCAGCAAACGGGTTTACCTGCACTAGCGGATGATTCTGGACTGGAAGTAGATGCCCTAGGTGGTGCACCGGGGATGTACTCGGCAAGGTACGGGCGTGAAGTGTTGGGAGATGATGCCGATGATGGTGCAAGGTTACGGTATTTGCTCGAGCGCCTCCGCAGTATCCCTAACGACAATCAAGCGAATGACAACCAGGCGAATGACAACCAGGCGAATGACAACCAGGCGAACCGCCGTGCCCGCTTCATGTGCGTGTTGGTGCTAGCATTTCCCGATGACACCTTGATTACCAGCAAAGGCGTTTGTTATGGCAGCATTGTAGAAGAACCTCGAGGTGAAGGCGGTTTCGGTTACGATTCGGTGTTTTTAAGCGACGACCTCGGCAAAACCTTCGGCGAAGCCAGCCGCGAGGAAAAAAGCCGCATCAGCCACCGCGCCCAAGCCCTGCAAGGCCTGCGTGAATGGTTAGATACCGACGCTGGTCACGCCAAAATTGCCCGCTGGCAGTAGTCATCGTAATCATCTGCTAGGAGGTAACTTTCCCGTCCTAGTAGGGGCTTCTTGCATTCTGGTAAACGCTAGTGACATAATGTTAGCCAGCGGTTGCCAGCCGCCGCGAAGTGTGATACTGTTTTTAAGCACTGACGGGGTGTAGCGCAGCCTGGTAGCGCACTTGACTGGGGGTCAAGTGGTCGCTGGTTCAAATCCAGTCACCCCGACCAAATTGAGGACAGCACTGCTAGCAAATTAGGTGTTGTCCTTTTTTGTAGCGCGTAGGATACATCTTGCCAACAAGACTCAAACTATTGGATGGTTCAACTTAACTGAGCCATCCTTTTTTGTATCCTAAACCATGACTGACTTCTGGCAACGCCCTGATATTGTCGAACAATTCGCCAACCGCGACCCCGATCACCGTTTGATGGCCTGGTGTGAGGCTCACCGCGTGCAGGGGTTGCCTGTGTTGGATATTGGCTGTGCGGGCGGGCGCAACACGGTGTATTTAGCACAGCAGGGTGCAGACGTTCATGCTATTGATGCGAGTAGGGCGATGGTGGCCAAAACTCGAGCACGCCTTACAGATATAGGCATCACCGACGTTGAAGCGCGGGTCGTCGAAAGCAGCATGACCAACATGGCACACCTAGCCGATAATGCTTTTGACTGGGTGATTGCTTTGGGGGTCTATCACACGGCTAGCAGTTTTGAGGCGTGGCAGCAAGCAGTTCGAGAGACAGCTCGAGTGCTCAAACCAGGTGGTGACTTGCTCTTTTCGCAGTTTGCCCCGGGGTCAGCGCCAGGAGGTAGTTTGCTTACGCCTGTTGCAGGGCAAGAACACCTTTTTGCAGGTAACGGGCGTTATCACCTGCTATTAACAGCAGCCGAGGTCGATAGCTTGTTGGCGCAGGCAGGGTTATTGCCAGTCGTAGAGACCAACACGGTGGATGTGAATAAGGGCGGTAGCCGCCGCGTCAGTGTGAACGGACATTATCGGCTCGAGGTAAGCGTGTAACGCCGTCCTACGGTTGGTTGCTGCGTGTGTCGTGTGTTGTGTTTATGCTCGAGGGCAAAACCGAGGAGGCGACACCTCCCTCAAGCCCGATGGAGACGGCAAAAATTTACTACTATGTGTTTTCTAATGTGTTCGGCTTACACTATAGTTATGGGGATGGCTGTATCTGTTGAGTGCATGCGTGACATGGTGATGTACGTTAAGCACAGTGCAGATGAAGCACAGTGTAGATGAAGCACAGTGCAGATGGATGTGGCACGGAGGCACACGACGCAAACGTACACAGCTTAGCTGTCTATGTCTTAAATCTACACGTCCAATGTATATGATAAAAATATACGTGACTTAGTTGAACGCGTTGATGTGGATGAGTACGGGCGGGCGTGATGAGTCACATGATGATGAGTTACAGGGTGGGGTTGGTAATTGCCAAGGCGAAATGGTTAATGACAGGCCTCGAGCATCTGCGCAGTCCACACTTCTTAGCCAAGGTGCTTCTTAGCCAAGGTGCTTCTTAGCCAGGGGGCTTCATTCTAGCCAAGGGTCGTATGACGCGTTATGCTTAATGTACACGTTTATGTTGCTACTCACCTCAATATCTATCTGCTCACACCCGCTGTTGGGTTATCGTTTAGCTGGTCAGTGCCTACCCGAATGTTTGAGATGCCTAGGATTGAAACGCCTCGTATGGTTACGTCTGCACTGTCGTGTTGGTGCTGTCTTAGCAACCGCTTTACCCACAGCCTCAGTGGTCTCATCGGGAATGTCACGCTGGTGATTGTCCGGGTGAAGCAGGCTGTTGAGCGTGTTTTGTGATTTCTAAGCGCATCCTTCACTACCGCGTCGAAGAACAACTGCACAAAAGCACCATGAGTATTGTGTATCGGGCGTTTGATACCCGCAGACGCAAACCTGTCGCCCTCAAGGTACTGCAAGAACTCGATGACGCTGCCAAGGTGCGTTTGCGGCTCGAGACCCACATTGCCAAGTTGTTGGTTCACCCTAATATTGTGCAAACCTATGGCCTTGAAGAAGTCGATGACATGGTGTTTTTGGTCATGGAATACTACGAAGGTGACAGCGTGGCACAGCGCATTGCTCGAGATGGTTGGCTAGAAGTCGATGACGCCCTTGACATCACCTTACAAGCCGCCTACGGTTTGGCGTACATTCACCAAAATCGCATCGTGCACCGCGACATTAAACCTACCAATGTGTTTGTGACCCGTGAGGGCGTAGCAAAGATTCTGGACTTTGGGGTGTCGCGCAAAGAAGGCCTCAAAGGGTTGACGCTCACCAGTGGTTTTACTGGCACCCTAGCGTACATGCCCCCCGAACAAATCCGCGGTGAAACTGTCAACGCCCAAGCTGACTTGTGGTCTTTGGGGGCAACCTTATACGAAATGCTCACTGGGCGCACCCCGTTTGCCTCGAGGGATTTGGGGGTGACGCTTTCAAAAATTCAAAACTACCAACCGACGCCTGTGCGTCAAGTGCGTCCTGATGTGCCGTTGGGGTTGCAAGACATCATCAATAATTTACTAGCCAAACGTCTTGAAGAACGCTATAAGAGTGCAGACATGTTAGCTATTGACCTAACGCGGTTACAAGAAGAACCGCAACGTCGTTTTTTGTATGCAACACCCAAAGCGGCGACGGCGTTGGTGAGTGAAGACTTACCCTATCCAGAAGCCCTCGAGCAGGCGACTCGCTCCCAAGAACGCTATGCTGCTACCAGCAATTATTTACCCAATAACCTGCCTGAGCCCTACGACACCTTAGCCGGACGGCAAAGTGAATTGACCGTGATGCGCCAGCACTTTGCGCTCGAGCACAACCGTCTCATCACCCTGTTGGGGCCCAAGGGCATCGGCAAGAGTCGGTTGGCACTTGAATATGCCTTAGAACAGCGCCAGCGCAGCCATTTCACAGGTGGGGTGTACTGGATACACGCCCTCGGCAACACCCAAGTGATTGCTACGAGTATCGGTCACGCGCTTCACTTAACCCCTACCGAAACCGACGACCCCGGCGCCGTCGAAACCGCCTATGTAACCAGCCTAGCGGACTTTTTAGCCGCACAACCCGCTTTGCTCGTGCTCAACGACCTGATTCAAAACAATATCGCCAAAGACAGTGACGCCATCGCCATGCGGGCGCAGTTTGTGGAGATGCTACTCAACACCTGCCCCAGCCTCCAAGTGATTGTCACTGCCGAGCGGCGTTTGCGACTTGCTGCTGAGTGGGTGCTGCCCCTATAACAATCATAAAAAACTGCCCCATGTGCGGGGCAGTCGTGAGGGTGCTGGTTGGCTGCTGAAACTAGGGACAATTCACGGCGTTGCCTGTTGAGGTATCGACAGTGAATAGCAAGGTAGGTGTGGGGATTGGTTGGCTGCAATTCAAACTGGCGTTATTGGAGACAGTGACGGTGTTCGCCACGTCAGCATAGCCTGTGATGTTCTGCAAACCATTGAGGTTGGCTAGAGTAGCATTGCCATTGATTTGAATATCTCTGGGAACAGTGAAGAGTGAACCTAGTGGTGCAATGCTTGTAAGCGCATCGTTATTATCAACCCTTAGGGATACACCACCAAAATCTCCGATACTGTTGAGACTAGCTAGGGCGGAAATGTCGTTGAGCAGAGGATTATTGAGAATGACGAGACCGCCGCCGATGTCGGTTACGGCAAGTCCCGCGAGCGTGGTGAGATTAGCATTGTTTTCAATCAGAAGGTCTGCTGGCGCACTGGTGATACCACCAAGACCTGTGAGATTTGGCAGGTTAGGGTTGTTCCAGATAACAATTTGTCCTGATGTGACACTGGTGACATTAGCTAGAGCAGCCAGGTTGGAAAGGGCGTCATTGTTGAAAATAAAGAAAATACCAGTGACAGTTGTGAGACTATCTAGTCCCGTCAAATCAGGTAGCAGAAGATTGCTCTCAATATTGAAGTTAAAAACACTCGTGATGCCACCAAGACCGTTCAGGCTAGTTAATGCGTCGTTGTTTTCGATGCGCAGGTTGTCTCCTCCAAATGAGCTGAGGTTGGCCAAACCACCGACGTTGGTGAGGGCAGTGTTAGCGCGTAATGTAAGGCCGCCGCCCAAGGTCGTAAGGTTAGTGAGTGCATCGAGGTTGGCAATGTCGGTACTGCCATCAATCTGTAAGAACCCGGTGATTTCATTGCATGATGCAAGGGCATCAAGTTCGGCTTGGTTGGTGACGGTGTAATCGCCTGCACAAGGTGCAGGTATACAGTCAACGGCGTTGTTTGTTGAGAAGTCCACGGTGAACGGCAGCGTAGGTGGTGGGGTGCAGTCCAAAAAGCCGTTGTCGCTGACGGTGACGGTGTTGGCGTCGTTATAGCCCATGATGTTTTCGATACCCGCTAGGCTGGTGAAGCTGGTGCGGTCGTTGTTGAAGATGGTGATGTCGCCACCGACGCTGATGAGGTTAGTAAGGAAACTCAAGTCGGCAAAGTCGAGGTTCTCGAGCTGCAAGTTTCCGCCCACACTCGTGAGACTGGTGAGGCTGGCAAAGTCCCTCACACCAGGAATGGCAGTCAAGGTGAGGTCGCCCGTCACCGTTATCAAATTGAGTCCAGCCAGCGAGGTGAGCGAGCCACTTCTCAAGGTGACGTTGTTAGGTGTGGTGATACCAGCTAAACCAGTGAGGTCTGGGGCAAAGGCGTCAATGTTATCAATCAGCAAGTCACCTGTGAAGTTGGTGAGGTTGCTAAAGCCAGTGAGATTTCTGAGGTTGGTGCTATCGAGTAAGGTGAGGTCGCCACCTAAGGTCACTAGGTTGCTTAAGAAATCAACGTTGTCGATAAGGGCAGTGTTAATCGTCAGACTGCCGGTAATTTCTTCGCAGGTAGATAAATCAAGGCGACTATCGTAGCTGATGTCGTCAATAGTATAGTCGTCATCGCAAGTTCTGAGTACCATGTCACCGCAATTGACGAGATTTCCTGAACTTACGCCTACTTCAAACGATAAAGTAGGTGTTGGCGTTGGTTGGCTGCAATCGAGCAGAGGGTTGTCACTGACGGTGATGCTGACGCTGTTGCCGAATTCTGTAATGTTTTGCAGGCCGTCTAGGCTGGCGAGTAAAGCATTGTTGGTAATGGTCAAGGAACTACTTACACGGGTGAGTGCCGTAGCCAAGGGGGCAAGACTAACGAGGCTATCGTTGCCACTGATAATCAGAGAACCAAAAACATCCGTGAGGGTAGCAAGAGCAGAAATATCGTTCAGGGCAGGGTTACCACGTATGGTAAGCGTGTTACCAGACCTGTTACTACCCACGCTGGTCACCGCTAGTCCCGCTAGGCTCGAGAGATTTTGGTTGCCGCTGATAACAACTTCCCCGGGAACCGTGGTGATACCACCTAAGCCTGTGAGGTCGACAAGGCCATCGTTTACGTCGATGAGGAGACTGTTAGCGGTTGTTACATTGTCAAGCCCCGTCAAGTTGCGCAGAAGTGGACTGTCATTGTCTACTATGATGATGTCAACGACACTGGTAAGCTCACTAAGCGCTGCCAAGCTAGAGAGGGCATCGTTAGAAAAAATATTGAGCCTACCAGTGCTTACGAGGTTATCAAGACCGGTAAGGTCGGTAAGTGCAGGGTTACGGTCAATACTGAGTCCATCCCCAATTTCCGTTACTGCTAACCCTGCGAGGGTCGTTAATCCACCATTTAACACAATACTCACAGTAGTTTCCACGGTAGTGATACCGCCTAAGCCCGTGAGGTCGGTCAGGCTGTCGTTTGCACGGATGTTAATGCTGTCAACGGTGCCACTTATATTTGCTAGGGCAGAGATGTCCTCGAGCCTTCTGTTGCTATCAATGTTAATGGATTGCACTGATGTGAGGTTCTCTAGGCCAGTGGTGTTGATGAGATTGAAGGTATTGGCTATCGATAGCGTGTCACCTATTGCCGTCAAATTGCTCAGCGGCTCGAGGGTGACAATGTCAATACCATTGATAAAGAGGCTACCAAGGATTTCACGGCATGTCGCGAGCGCATTAAGTTCGGTTTGGCTACCCACAATAATGGATTCGCCCGCGTTTCCGCATACCTCGAGCGACCCGACACAATTCACCAAATTACCTTCAGAAACAGTCACCGTAAAGCCCAAGTTTTGTGCCAGACAGTCGAGGGCAGGGTTGCCAGTGACCACACGGTCTGTACCGGCAATGTCTGCATCGGTAAGGTCAGCAATGGCGCTCAAATCGGCCAAGGTGGCGTTACCAAAAATTCTGTTTCCTCCAAAGTCAAAACCAATGTAGACATTCCCACCAATGCTGGTGAGCGCCTCTAAGCCATTCAAGCTGGTGAGTAGCGGGTTGCCGAAAATTTCGAGGTAGCCACCAATGCTGGTGAGGCGCTCGAGACCTGTAAGCGAGCTAAGTTGACTGTTGGTGTTAAAAAACAGCGTACCGCCGATGCTTGTTAGGCTTCCTAAGCCCGTGAGGTCGGTAAGGGCGGTGTCATCAATATCCAAGAAGCCACCAATTGTTTGCAGGTTTGAAAGTGGCTCGAGGCTCGTAAGGAGGGGATTATTGTCAATATCAAGGCCTCCACCAACGTTCGTAAGGTTTTCTAGCCCTGCGAGGTTCAGTAGGTTCTGGTTATCTCTAATCAGAAGGCTGCCGCCAATGCTGGTGAGATTCACCAGTGGCGTGAGGTCGGTGATGGGCGTGTCCTCGAGCACCAGATTCCCCGTGATGACCGTGCACGTGGCTAGGTTATCCAAGTCGGCTTGACTCGTCACGAGGTAATCACCTTCACAAGTCGTTGCCGTGGGGTTGACGGTCACGGTGGCGGTGACTTGCACTTCGTCTGCGCTGTTGGTGGCCGTCAGGATGTAGTCGGTGGTGACGGTGGGATTGACGGTGAGGCTGGTTTGGGCAGAGACATTTTGGGTCGTAGCGCCGCCCTCGAGCGTCAGCGTAATGGGTGCTGTACCTGTAATCATCCACTCGAGCAAGCTACTTTGCCCCGCTTCTATTTCCTCGGGTGTGGCAGTAAACGCGGTGATGACAGGGGCATCGACAACAGGGTCGATAGGGTCGGGTGGTTCATTGCAGTTCACGAGGTTATCTGTAGACGCGTTCACCGTGAACGCCAAATTCTGCGCGGGGCAGTCGAGGCTGCTGTTGCCGTTAATGATGACGTTACCTGTGATGTCGTTATCTGTCAGGGTGGCAATGGCGCTTAAGTCGGTGAGGATGGTGTTGTTGTTGAGGACGAGGTTGCCGCCGATTTGCTGCAGGTTGTCTACGCCCGTTAACGACTCGAGCAACGTATTGCGAATGGTGAGGTTGCCGAGGATGGTTTGCAAGTTGGCAAGTGGCGCAAGGCTAGTGATGTCACCTGTTTGTTGTAGGGAGAGTGGCTCGAGTGGGTCAATGGTCAAGTCGCCAGTAATTTCTTGGCAACGTGTCAAATCTGTTAAGTCTGCCGCTTGACGCACGGTACGTGACCCCTCACAACGTGAAGAAGGGGCTGGGGGCGGTGGGTCAATGGGATTAGGGGCGTCGCTGATGACAAAACTGGCTTGTGTGGTGTTGCCGAGGGTGTAGGCATCTGCGTCAGCGAGCTCGAGCACCAACAGATCAGCACTTTCTGGGGTGTCGTCTTCGCGGGCAAACACCGTGATAGTGGTGCGCACTTGCCCCGCCTCAAAGGTGACGAGGTAGTCCGTGCCATCACGGGTTGTTCCCTCGAGGCGGATTTCATCAGGTTCGCTGGTGTTGTCTTCAGCAAGCTGCAGACGCACGGTTAAGGGTTCGTTGGCAGTGCCGGAACGGGATAGCTCGAGGGTGTAGCCGTCACCGCCTTCAACCAGTTCAGCAAACGTGGGGGCATTGGTAAATTGCACGCTGCTCACGCTAGTTGTCCTATTAGGAAGCACCCGCACTGTTACCAAGTCGGCAGCTAATATGCGCCCGTCCGAAGCAGTAAAGCGCAGCACGTAGTCACCAACTTGCTCAGGGGTAAAGGTCACAGCATCACTATCGGCATTGTTATCAGCATCGCTGAGGGTAAGGTCACTGCCTGCGGGTTGGCTCAGAACTTCCCAGCGGAAATTGAGGGCGTCACCGTCGGGGTCGCTGGCACGTCCCTGCAAACGCACTGTCCTACCTGCAAGTACAGCAACATCACTGCCCGCGCTGACTTCAGGGCGGGTGCTGGGGTCGATATCACTGTTGATGGGTACGTTCAAAGTAATGTCTTGGTTGATGCTGGCCTCATCATCGACCACATAACGCACGCCAGTGTTGTCGTTACTGGCTATGCCACCGAGGGTAGCTGCGGGATTTTGGGCATAAAGAATATATGCTTCGTCACTAGTAGGAATGAGTAACTCAAAAAAACCGTTGTCATCGGCGGTGGCCACGTTAAACGCCAACCGTTCACCATCGACCACCATAATGACAGTGGCCCCGGCAACGGCCCCACCTGAACTGGTAACGACATTGCCGCTAATGTAGGCAAGGCCGCCCCCTTGTTGGCGCAAGTCGATGTCAGTGGCGTTAGTTTCAGCAGCTTGTACGTTTTCAGCAAATGCATACGAAGGGGTGAGGGGAAACTGTTGTTTGTCAGCATCAAAAAACGCCACATCGGTCATGACGAGTTGTGCGTTGATTGACCCAGCGTAGGTAAGGGGCACACGCAAGGTGCCGTCAGGGTTGATAGGCGCACTGCCCAAAAGTCTGCGCTGGCCGTTTTGTTCGCCAATCAAGAGCGCCAAGGCGTAGTCGTAGACGGTACTTTCACCTTCGGCAATCGTGTCGTCAGTAAAGGCGTCACTTTGCCAGTCCAAATCAGCCAACACATTGGTTTGTACGGCGTTTTCGTTAGCACACAAACGGTACACGCCATCAGCAAATGCAGGGGCGTCTTCGGGGGTGATGATGGCATCAATCACAGCCTCATCAGGCACATCACCGATCATGCTGCTAGTGTTTCCCTCGAGCAAGGCTGCGGGTTGTCCGGTGAGTTCATTAAACACAAACCGCCCTGCTTGCAAGCGCGGGTTATTAACGAGGCTGGCCGGGAAGCGGTAGAGGGTTTGTTGGCTCGAGGTTGTGGTTTGGTCTGCGACGACTTGGTACTCGAGTGACCCCTTACAAAACCAACCCCCTTGTCCGTCAGCGGCAGCAAGCAACAGGGCAACGGTGGTGTCTGCGGGAATGTCGAGGTCAAAACGCACGCTGTTCATATCAGGCGTGAGTTGGCTCGAGCCAATGACTTGCCCACGACTATCCACAGCCACGACAAAATCGCCGACCAAGCTAAAAAGTTGTTCTGTTTCGGTGATTTGATTGTCATCTGGATTTTCTGTTGGGGTGTCTTGTTGGGCAAGTAATCCCAAAAGGGCAGCGTTGGCACCGCGTACGCTAGGGGTGTCGTTAGCACCTAAGCTTGTTGCTACATCCTCAATGGCTCGGTTCAAACTGTCGACAGTCATGGTTGGCTGGTCTTCGTCGGTAAGAATAATCACCACGTTGCGTGACTGTTCAGCCACAAACCCGCCTACTGTCACCGTGTCATCAGCAGGTAGTACCGTCACGGTGGTGCTTTGGGTGTTGCCGTTCTCGAGCGTCAAACTGGCATCAAACGTACCCGCTTGGTCGTATGTGTAAGTGGTTTGTTGGGTGGCTGAGCAATCTTCAAACGTCTGGGTATCTCCATTACCGGGGTCAACGGTACAACCTGCGGCGACGTTGAGTGTCCAGTTGAATGTGACGGTGAGGGGTGCTGCGCCTTCTGCTGGGGTGGCGTCAAACGCGCTGATAGTGGGTTCGTCAGTCACGGTGATAGTGACGCTGGCACTATCGCTGCCGGCGCTGTTATTGGCGGTCAAGGTGTAGGTGGTCGTTTCAGTGGGGGAGACCGTCAGGGGGCTGTTGAGGGGTGCGTCATTTTCAGGGGACAGACTGAGCGTGATGGGTTCACTGCCGCTCACTTGCCAGCGGAGTTGGCTGCTCTGGCCAGGGGCGATGACCTCAGTCGTGGCTTGCAAGGTGATAGTAGGGGGGGTGGGGTCGTTGCTCGAGCAAGCTAGTAGCAACATAAGGGCACTGATGGCGAGCCAAAAACGGTATTTCACATGTCCTCCTTGAAAATAGGACGGGGGAAATGGGACGGGTGCGTGACCATAGCTTAATGGGGGCAGCTTACTGATAAAGCAGGGGCTTACCAGCGTCTTAAACCCCTATGCTAGACAGCCTCGACAGCGTTACATTCATCAATGTGTTCAGTGTACGTCACTCGAGCATGAAAAAGTCATGTTATTTTCTTCATAAGATTTGTGTAAACTTTATTAAAAATGCCTACAATATGCTTGCTAAGCTTACCAAAGTCGTAGTTGGCGTTGTAGTTGGCACAGGGGCTGTCGTTGTTTGTTTACAGCAATGCTACGTGATTTGTTTATAGCAATGCCACGTGATTTGTTTATAGCAATGCCGCGTGTTGTTTCTACAGTTGATGCTTGCCAATGTCATGCTTGCTAGCGTCATGCTTGCCAACGTCACATTGATATAAAACGCGTGCAAATATGTAAAAATTAATCATAAAAATACTATTAATTAATTGCTTGACTATCAGCCGATGAGGATATTTTCTTGGGGGTACTCGAGCGTTTTCTTGGGTTGCGTTTGCATCAGCGCCAGTGCCAACGTCAGTGGCCCTAACCTCCCGACATACATCAGACCAATGATGACGAGTTTGCCGCCTGTGTTTAGTTCTGTAGTAGCCCCTACCGATAAGCCCACAGTGCTAAACGCCGACACCACTTCAAACGCCAACGCCAAACTGTCGCTTTCGGGTTGAATGAAAAACAACATGGTCGTAGCGATACCAATGACCGTAGCAGCAATAATCGTCAGCACCGAAGCTTTCATAGCAGTTTCTAAGGCGAGGGTGCGCCCGAAGAGAACGACACTACTGCTACCGCGCATCAAACGCCATGCTGTCACCATCACCACAAAGAATGTCACTGTCTTCACGCCACCTGCTGTCGAACCAGGTGAACCGCCAATGAACATCAAAAACATCGTCAGCAGCCGCGCCGGACTGCCCATGTCGTCATACGCCAAGGTGTTAAACCCGGCGGTGCGCGGTGTGGCCACTTGAAAAAAACTGGCTAATACTTTTTCTGTCAGCCCCAAATTCGACAAACTGGCGTGCCATTCCAAAAACAAAAACAGGGGTAATGGCATCAACAACAAACTTACACTGGTTAACAGGGTGATTTTGCTGTGCAGACTCAACTGCCGAAACGTCACCCGCCAACGCTGCGGACGAAAGCGCACACTGCTGAGCACGCGCCACAGGTCACTGACCACCACAAACCCTAATCCTCCGGCGACAAACAGCAAGGTGATGGTGAGTGAAATGCGCCCATTAGCGACAAAACGCACCAAGCTATCGGGATACAAACTAAAACCTGCATTATTAAACGCGCTGATGCTGTGAAAAAACGCGTAAAACACCGCATCGTCGGGGTTTGTTTGCTGAAATGCCGGATACATCAGCAGTGCTCCCAGGCTTTCAACCGCCAAGCTAATCAAGACGATATTTCGCACCAGTGGCAGCACCCCGCCCAATTTGGGGGCGCTCACCTGTTCGGCAACCAGCAACCGTGCCCCATAATTAATGGCACGCCCAAACGCCAAGGCAAACAATGTGCCAAAGGTAACAAGACCCAAGCCGCCGAGTTTAATCAACAACAAGATGACACTTTGCCCGAAACGGTTAAACGTTAACACCGTCGAGGTGACTTCTAGCCCAGTGACACACACGGCACTCGTTGCTGTAAACAGGGCATCGAGCAACGACACGTCTTGGTCAGGATGCTGACTGAACGGCAACCACAACAGCAGTGTACCGACGACAATGGCTGCTGCAAACGAGAGGGCGATGAGCCTCGCGGGAGGGCTGCGGCGCTGTTTGCGCAGGTCTCTAGGACGAAGTGGTGAGGGGTTGCGCCCTGTTTGTGGCAGGGCATTACGAAATCGTGCCAAAGTAACTCCTTGTGCAAGTCACACTCAGGATAGTGCGTATCAGGATAACAAGTGTGCCATTACTAATGCCGTTACTAGGTGTGCAATTACTAGGTGTGCCATCACTAGGTGTGCCATTACTAGGCATGCTGTTACCTTGCCAAGGATCAAGCATACAGATTTCAACGAAAAATTTCAAAAAGTCTTACAGATTTTCTGCTGTTCCCACTTACATCTGTAGCTTTTCCTACCGGCTCTGCGCGAATGGATATCACAAAAATAAAGTCTTAATAAATAATGTCACAATGCGTTATCAACGACGAATGGTGAAAACGACGAATGATGAATAAAAGTGTGCCAACACGGTTGTATGCCTCGAGGCAGCCTTTGGCTACCCATGTTAAAGTGACAACCTCGAGGCGGCTCGAGCTGCTTGATGTTATTTTTAATATTTGATGATATTTGCGATTGCGCATATACTCAGGAGTGATTATGCAACGAACCCTAATTGCCGACTTGCCTTCTGCCCTTAACCAACCTGTCACCATCTCCGGGTGGGTGTATAGCCGCCGCGATTTGGGCGGGATTCGCTTTCTACTCGTGCGCGATAGAAGTGGCTTGGTGCAGTGTGTGTTCGGTAAGGTGGATTTGCCCCTGAGCGAGAGTTGTGTGTCAGTTTCGGGTACGGTGGTTGAAAGCAAAAAAGCCCCCGGTGGCCTAGAAATTCAAGCAGAAACCCTAAACATCATCTCCGAAGCCGTCGAAGCACCCCCCATTGAAATTCCTAAAGAAGAATGGCACGTTAATCCCGAGACCATTTTGCAGTATCGCCATGTGTCGTTGCGTAACCTCAAAGCCCAAGCCAGCATGAAAGTGCAAGCTGAACTGGTAGCAGGTTTTCGGGAATACCTTAACCATCAGGGGTTCTGTGAAATTTTTTCGCCTAAGTTGGTAGCCGCTGGTGCTGAAGGTGGCGCGAACTTATTTGAGGTGGATTACTACGGCAAAAGAGCCTACCTGGCGCAGTCACCGCAATTGTACAAACAAATTATGGTGGGTGTGCTCGAGCGCGTTTTCGAAGTTGCCCCCGTCTTTCGGGCAGAAGCGTCGCACACGGTGCGGCACTTGGCAGAATACCTGTCGCTCGATGTGGAAATGGGCTTCATCGAAGACGACGGCGATGTGATGGACGTTGAAGAAGGCTTGCTCAAAGCTATGTTTGCCAGGGTAGCCAAGACCTGCGCCGCTGAACTGGCGTTGTTTGACGTGAGCTTGCCCAATATCGAGGTCGATTTTCCGCGCATCACCTTGTTTGAAGCCCGCGATATCGTAAAAAACGACCATGGTCACGCTTCTGGTGGCAAAGACTTAGACCCCGAAGCCGAGCGGTTGATTGGCCAGTGGGCTAAAGACAAGTATGACAGTGATTTTGTGTTTGTGACCCACTACCCGCAAGCAGCAAGGCCGTTTTATACCTATCCCACCGAAGATGGCCTCACCCGGGGGTTGGATTTAATTTTTCGTGGTACAGAAATCACCTCCGGCGGGCAGCGGATTCACGACTATCACATGCTGATTGAGGAAATGAAAAACCGCAACATGGACCCGGATGCGTTTCGGGGCTATCTTGAGGTCTTCAAATTTGGTATGCCCCCGCACGGTGGGTTTGCTATCGGTGCAGAACGCTTGACGGCGTTACTTTTGGGCATCAGTAATATTCGCTTTGCTAGGGCATTCCCTCGAGACGGCAGCCGCTTGCACCCATAACCTGTCTAGCGCCTGCAGCCCATCTTGCATCCGTGCACTATCCGCTAGCTAAATGTCAGCTAAAACGCATTGCTTGCTAGCTTTCTGTGTGTTGCCTAGGACGCTTGCTAGGCTAAGCTATGGCCAAAGACGAAAAAATAACCGAACGCTTGTTGCGGGTTAACGATGTCATCGAAAAAGTCATCGCTATGGTGGTAGTAGCGCTCTTAGCGGGTGCAGCCGCGATTTTGTTGTGGCAAAACTGGTTAGAACTGCTGCACACCTTTATGGGCGAAGAATTTAGTTTGGCACGTATCCTGTCGGAAGTGCTACTCGCGCTCATGGTGGCTGAAATTATTGCTACGGTGGGGTCATTTTTGAAGCGTGGGGTGTTTGACCCAATTCCTTTTTTGGTAGTGGGCATTATTGCCAGCATCCGCCGTTTGCTGGTTATCAGCGCTGAAAGTGCCGAGTTGTTGGTGTCTCAGACGCAAATTCCTATTACGCTTCTGATTGAGCTAGGTATTCTCACAGTGACCATTGGGGTGTGCTCGTGGTCGATTGGCTACTTGCAGTCGCGTACGGGGTTGTCGCTCGAGCAAGACATCAAAGAACAAGCCTGAATATCTTGGTTGTCATTGGGGCAATGCTGAGGGTGGCTCGAGGGTATGTCTCCAATACGTCAACCCCTCAACTTTTTTGCAGCGGCAAGTTACGTTCATCATGTCACCTTCGACATGTCATACGGATTCCAACTAAACACTGCTTAAAGTCCTGCGGACTTTCTTTCGTTCCTGTCGGAATCCGTAGCTTGTCCTACGCGCTCTGCGCGAATTGATTCCTGAAGGAATCAATTGGAATGGGTATCAAAGACGTATCAATCAAACGCTTGCTGCGTTGAAGCTGCCATCGTGTCATTGCGATTGGTAGACAATTAAAAAAGCAGGGACGAACCCTGCCTTATAAATGATCTTGACTGTCGAGAGGAATGTCGTTTAGGACTGCTGTTAGCCCTCGAGCAGGCCACCGATAGCCGCAAACGCTTCCGGTAATTGGCTGGTGTCTTTCACGCCTGCTTGCGCCATGTCCGGCCTGCCGCCGCCACCACCGCCTGCACGTTTGGCAATTTCGCGAATTAAGTTGCCTGCGTGCACGCCTTTGGCTTGGGCGTCTTGGCTGACTTTCACCACCAACTGCTGCCCACTAGCAAGTACCACCATATCAACATCTTGTTTGTTCAAAGCGGTATCTGCGGCGTTGCGCAAAGCGGCGTTGTCAAGTCCCTCGAGTATCATCGTCACGTAGCGCACGCCAGCGGCTTCTTGCACGTCACTAGCAGCCCCACCGGAGGTTTGGGCGGCGGCGAGTTTATCACGCAGTTGGCTGTTTTGTTTTTGGCTGGCTTTAAGCTCATCTTGAAGTTTGGCGATGTGGCTGACGAGTTCGTCGGGTTTACTGCCCAAGTCTTTGGCAAGGGCGTAGGTCATGTCGCGCATCTCGCTGGCAAAACGCGTCGCCGCCATGCCCGTGACGGCTTCGATGCGGCGCACACCTGCTGACACGGCTTCTTCACTCACCACAAACAAACTGCCGATTTCTCCCGTACGGCGTACATGCGTCCCGCCACACAGTTCTACTGATACGGCTTGATCGCCCGACATATCGGGGTGACTAGCGCGGTCCATGCGCACCATGCGCACATTTTCGCCGTATTTTTCGCCGAAGAGCATCATCGCCCCCGAACGGCGGGCTTCGGCGATGGGAACGACTTTCCAGTTGACGGCAAAATCCGCTTGAATCCAACGGTTCACAAGCGTTTCAAGCTGCCGGATTTGCGCACTGGTGATGGCTTCACCGTGTGAAAAGTCAAACCGCAACCGCTCTGGGGTGACCAGTGAACCCGCTTGGGCGACGTGTTCTCCCAAGACACTGCGCAGAGCCGCATGCAACAGGTGAGTGGCGCTGTGATGTTTTTCGGTTGCCACTCGAGCTGGATCTACCCGTGCTGTCACTTTTTGCTGCGCCGTGAGACTGCCCCGCATGATTCTGGCGTGATGCACAAACAAGCCTTGTTGCGTTTTGGTTGTGGTGCTCACTAATGCTTTACCACCTGAGGCTTTACCGCCTGACCACTCGAGCACCCCCGTGTCACCGACTTGCCCGCCGCCTTCGGCATAAAAAGGCGTGGTGGTCAAGATTACCTGCACGCTGTCACCTTCGCCTGCTTGACGGTGTATATCACCATCTTTGAGAAGCGCAACCACCTCACTGTCGGCTTGCAGGTCGTGATACCCCACAAACACTGTCTCACCGTAATCACTGGCAATTTGCCCTAGGGTATCTTTGTCGCTGCTAAAGAGTGCCCCGCCGCTACTAGCACTGCGCGAACGTTCGCGGGCGGTTTCGCGGGCGCTTTCGTAGCCAGCGCGGTCAACGGTGATGCCCCGTTCGGCGGCAATGTCAATCGTGAGGTCTAAGGGAAAGCCATAGGTTTGCCATAGATCAAAGGCGACATCGCCGGCGAGCTGCGTGCCGTCAAGGTCATCAAGCAGGTGATTGACGCGTTCGATGCCGCTCTCGAGGGTACGCAAAAACTGCCCTTCTTCGGTTTTGATGATGCCGGCAATGCGCGCTTTGGCATCAGCAATATCCGGATAGGCGCTGCCCATGGCCGTGATTACCTCATCAACCAACAGGTGCAAAGTAGGTTTGCGCAACCCCAGTAACCACGCGTGCCGCGCTGCCCTTCTTAGCAGCATCTTGACGACGTACCCCGCACCATCATTGGCAGGTAGTACCCCATCGTTAATGGCAAACGTGACCGCCCGAATGTGGTCAGCAATCACCCGATGGGAAACGCTCGAGATACCCTCATAGGCCACCTTCGAAAGTTCACTGACGCGGCGGATGGTGGGTTGGAATAGCTCCGTGCCATACGCATCGTCGCTGCCAGTCATCACCGCCACAAAACGCTCAAAGCCTAGCCCGGTGTCGATGTTTTGTTGGGGGAGTGGCTCGAGCTTGCCGCCCTCTTGCCTATCAAACTGAGTAAACACCAAGTTCCAAATCTCAATAAAACGATCGCCGCTGCCGGTGTTGGGGCCGTTTTCATCTTCGCTGCCAAAGGCTTGCCCTCGGTCATAAAAAATTTCCGAACAAGGGCCACAAGGACCATTAGGGCCTTCACTGACGGCGTTAGCAGGCCAAAAGTTCTCGTCTTCTCCCCAGCGGGAGATGCGCTCCGCTGGCACGCCGACGTGTTTTGTCCACACCTCAAAGGCTTCGTCATCGTCCAAATAAATCGTCACATAAAGCCGTTCGGGGTCAAGCCCTAACCAGTCAGCACTGGTGAGAAATTCCCATGCCCAAGTAGCGGCTTCTTTTTTGAAATAATCGCCAAACGAAAAGTTACCCATCATCTCAAAAAACGAATGGTGACGTAAGGTGCGGCCTACGTTTTCAATGTCGTTGATGCGCAAGCATTTTTGGGCAGTAGTCACCCGATAATGTACGCCGTCATAACCGGCAAACTTGGGCGTTGCCCCCAAAAAGTAGGGTTTGAACTGCACCATCCCGGCTGAGGTAAACATTAAGGTAGGGTCGTCGCTTTTGAGTGATGCCGACGGATAGATGAGGTGTTGTTTGTCTTTAAAAAAGTTCAGATACAAGCGTCGCAGTTCATCGATGCTGAGTTGTGTAGGGTTGTGTGGCATGACGCCTCCTTCAGTTGGGGAATCACTTTATTAGTAAGATATTTTGCGGTGAGATAAACATAGCAAAATGGCTGAGCGTAACACGCCATTATCACCCACATAGGCAGGTGTTGTGTGCTTCAGAGGGTACGTTGTGGGGCGTCTGGGTAGCGCGTCTGGTCATGCTTGCTGATTGCTTCCCTAAGAGGTTGCACCAAAGAGGGACTTAACAAAGGGCAGGGACTTGCCCTCAACCCACAGGCCGCACCCCTGTGGAAAGTTTAAGTATTTAAAGTTTCAGTATTTTTTGTGAGCAGTGCGTTCAGGAGGGAAAACGTACTGTATACGATTTCAAATTCATACGTCAACTTGCTACGTTTATGCTGCATAACGAAACTTTTTACATTCTTTCAAATAAGAAATCCCGTGCTAGACGTTACTTTCTATAATTAGCGAATATCTTATTCGAGGGTGCGGAACGTCAGTAGAAGGCTGCGCAACAGGGTGCAACAGGTAGTGAGTTGAGCACAACATATCAGTTCAATATATCAGTTAACGTAGCTACCCTCGTGAAGCAGTTTGTGGTGACGTTTTTGCGTCGTCTGCAAAACAGGCTGGAAACTCGAGGTACACTTCCGGCATGGTTCACGCAGTCTACCCGGGTAGTTTTGACCCGTTTCACAATGGTCACTTAGATGTCGCACGAAGGGCAAGTCATATTTTCGATCACCTCACTATTGCCGTACTTCACAACCCCCTCAAAAGCCATCATCTGTTTGACGCTGAAGAACGCCTCGAGCTGATTCACGCGGCTACCCACAACCTCGAGAATGTCTCTGCAGAAGCGTTTTCTGGTTTGCTCGTTGATTACATGCGGCAAGTGCAAGCACGTGTCATCGTCAAGGGTTTGCGGGCAATTTCAGATTTTGAATACGAACTGCAAATGGCACACTTGAATCGCCAGATGAACCCCGATGTAGAAACTACCTTCATCATGACGGCGACACGTTGGTCGTATGTGTCAAGTACCCGCATCAAAGAAATCGCTAAGTACGGGGCAGATGTCAGCAAGTTAGTTCCCAAAACAACAGAAAAGGCTTTGCTCGAGCACTTCAAACCCTCCCCTTCCGTGTGAGTTAACATCTACTAAACCAAAAGGCGTCACGGCAAAACGCGCAATGTTCTCAACGGTACGGCAATTACCTTACAAACCCGCTAACGTAATGAAATGATTGTCTCAGGCGTTGCTCTGTGCTTTATATCTTTGTGCTTCACACGTGCTTCGGCGTAAGTATTGCCAGCCGTGCAAGGGCGTCTCGGAAGGTAATCAACAACCACGCATCGATTTCTGAGTTATCCGACTAGATATTTGACTAAATCTTTGACGGAGACGGCAAACCAATTGGCTCGAGGCATCTTCTGAACCACGCAGCCAATGTTTTTTCAGTAACTTGTTAGCAAAGGACAACTTATGTCATTTTTAGTACGCGGCTTAGCAGCACGTGGCGATATTCGTGTGATTGCCGCCGACACCAGCCAACTCGTCGAAACCGCTCGCCAAAAACACGACGCTAGCCCTACTGCTACCGCAGCGCTGGGGCGCAGTTTGACCGCTGGGGCACTGCTTAGTCATGTGCTGCTTAAAACCCCCCAAGACCGCATCACCTTGCGCATTAATGGCGGCGGCCCTTTGGGTGGCATCACCGTGGAAGCAGGTTTAGATGGCGTGTTGCGCGGTTTTGTGCGCCACCCAGATATTGGTGTGCCCTTGCGTGATGATGGCAAACTCAACGTCGGGCAGGCCGTCGGGCGCGAAGGTGACTTTCAGGTGATTCGTTCGCATGCTCCCAAAGGCGACCCCTACACCAGTAGCGTGCCTATTTTGACGGGTGAAATTGCTGAGGATGTCAGTGTATTTTTGGCTAACTCCGAACAGATTAACTCAGCGGTGATGCTCGGCGTATACCTAGAAACCGAAGGCGTCTTTCAAGCAGGTGGGGTCATTTTTCAAGCCCTGCCTGATGCTGACCCGGCAGCCCTAGACTTATTAGAAGCCAACATCCGTGCACATGAGAGCTTAACGGACGCCATGAAAAGTAAAGCCCTCGAGGACATCTTGCGTGATCTCTGTTGGGGGCTGGATTTTCAACTGATGACGCCTGAACCGTTCCCGCTAGAATTTCGCTGTTCTTGCAACGAAGACCGCATCTTGCACGCGCTGACGTTCTTTAGCCGCGAAGAACGCCAAGCCATGATTGAAGAAGACGGCGGCGCAGAAGCCATCTGTCAGTGGTGCAATACCCGCTACTGGATTACGCCCGAGCAATTGCAAGACCTCAATGCCCAAAGCCTCAACTGAACCCGCTATTTAAGCCGCATGGCTTCAGCACGTAATTCTGGTAATTCAATGGGGGTTCTGTCCGGTGGCGCGGGCAGTTTGCCCTGTTCACGCAAATAACTCACGATGCCCTGAAAGAGGGCGTCGGCGGGTTCGCTGGCTTTGGCAAGATACGCCCGGTCATCTGGGTTGCTGATGTAGCCCATTTCGACAATCACAGCAGGCGTGTCAGGGTGGACGCTGTGGCGATACTTATGGTGATTGAACGCATAAAACGCGCGCATGGTCGGCGAGACGTTGATACTGTCGTCGGCCATGCGTGACGCTTGCAGATAAGCTTCATCGAGATGCTTGCGCAAGATGGGTTCGAAAGCGTTTCTAGGGGGTTCAAAGTGGGCAGATTTGTAACCGCGCCTGCTCGGGTCGCGCACACTGTCGGCATGCACCGAAATAAATAGGTCAGCGCGGTAGCCTACTGGCGGTGTCGCGGGCAATACCTCAACATCGACGCCAATAGCACGCAGGCGGTGCTCGAGCCGAGCGACGACCTGCCGATTCACCTCAACTTCTTGTACCCCGTCGGCGTACCCTCCGGTGTTCCAACGTAAAGCACGCAGTTCGTGGGGATGATTGGCCACGTCTTCATGACCGATTTGTAAAGCCACCTTGGGCGGCTGCACTGGTTCGGGGCGCATGCGTGGCAGACGAATAAACGACCAACCCGACCAAGGCCGTGCGTGGGGTGTTTGGGGTTGCCAGCGGGTCGCTAGTGAAGTGTGCTGCAACCCTTGCTGCGCTGGTAAGCGCATAGCAACAAGCCAAAACGACAACGCGACGAGCAACATGCTGGCAAGTGTTCGCCTGCGCAGGGTTCGGTCATGCCACCAGTTCACAAAGAATTGCTTGCGCTGGGGCAAAAACCGCTCACCTGACTCTTTTGTCGTTCCTCTCGGCATAGCTCATTGAGCTTACCACTTCAGGCAGCTAACGAAGGCAGTTAACAAAGGCACGTAGTTAAGATACGTTCATCCGGCGTTTACTATTAGTATCTCTGCGATTGACGTCTACACAGTTGAACGCGATTGATACTGATGTAATCCTGATAAAAATTTGTCACTATAGAAAAAACATGAAATTACTATATTATGAGTCTTGATTAGAGGTCTTGCGAAAGTATCAACCGAACTATGGAATAGCCCTTTGCTATCAGCGACAAATTGATTTTTACAAGAGGTCTATTGGGGTTTACTGTACGCGTTTGCTTGTAAGCCAAAAGACGATGTGTTCGTTGACGTTTTCGAGGTGATCGCCCAAGCGTTCCAAAAAGCGGGTGACGTTGAGCAGTTGAATGGCCACCGTGATGCGTTTGGGGTCTTCCATCATGTAGGTGAGCAGTTCGCGTTGAATCTGCTGATAGAGTTGATCGATTTCATTGTCCATCTCGCCAGCTTCGCGGGCAACGTGTAAGTCAGCTTCGGCGATGGCTTTGCTGGTTTTGTCGAGCATACCCACAAGCACATCCAGAATGCGCGACAAATCGGTGTACTTTTTGAGTTGTGGTTGCGTCGCTAGTTCAACGCCTGCTCTTGCTACGTGTTCAGCGTAGTCGCCTGCGCGTTCAATGTCACTGAGCGCCCGGTGCATTGCCCCCAAAAAGCGCAAGTTGGTCGCCGTTGGTTGGTGACGGGCGATGACGGTGAGGATGGTTTGTTCTATCTCGAGCTGTGCTGCATCAATCTTTTTGTCGTTATCAATGCATTTTTGGGCGGCATCGGCTTCGCCATAGAGGAGGGCTTGTTTGGCAAGTTCGGTAGACTCACGCGTGAGACTCAGCATGCGCACAATGGCAGCAGCGATGTCGTGCAGGTTGCTCTCGAGCACATTTGAAGGTTGAGACTGTAGCATACGTCAGTTTAAACGTTTTCTGTCAGTGACTTGTCAGTGACTTGTCAGTTACACCGTCGTGTTTGTAAAAGGTCGTGTTTATACAAGAAATTACCCGATTACTTTAAAATACTTGTTTCAAGCAGCCATCATACATTTGTCTGACCATTGCTTTGCACGTACGTTGCTATCACATACTTCACAACATGGTATGCTTATACTAGTAACGTTACCGATGACGTTGCCGACATTTGCCCATGTGTATCCCACAAACACCAACCCACAAGCACCAACCCACAAGCACCTACCCACAAAGCTAGACCGTCAAAAACCACCCACAAAACATCTGGCAAACTCGTGAACGTTGAAACCACAACCAACCCCTTAACTATGACAATATGCCTAACAAAATGGCAAGATGTGTGACACCGCGCTGATGTCACCACGCACTTGGTGCATTATGGTTAAATACACATGCTGTAACGGTGAGGCTTGAGGTTGTTTAGCATCACCTTGCACTTTGCACGTGAATATCGCACACGGCATCATCCCTTACAGGGTATGCTGGTGTTTGTTGGTCACACGCCTTAGAAAGCCCCAGATATGAGACTGTAGATGAGCCTACCGACCGTAAGTAAACCAAAGCAAGAACCGTCTCGAACCCGCGTCAAGCATGCTGGTTTAACCGATGTTGGCCAAGTGCGGGCAATTAACCAAGACAGTTATTGGGTTGATTACCTAGGTGAACAGGGCTTTTTGGCGGTCGTTGCCGATGGCATGGGCGGTCATAAAGCCGGAGAAATTGCCAGTCAAAAAGCGGTCACAGTGATGAGCAAGACGCTCGAGCAAGCCAACGCCTACCCACCTACTGCCATCGCTCGAGCTGTACAAGCTGCCAACTTAGACATTTACAACTACGCCCTTGACAACCCTGAACACAAAGGCATGGGTACGACGTTGAGTGCGCTTTATATTGACGATCAAATTGGTTTGGTAGCCCATATTGGTGACTCGAGAGCCTACCTCATTCGTGATGGCACCATTCGCCAACTCACCCAAGATCATAGTTGGGTCGCAGAGCGGGTGCGTTTGGGTATTCTCACCGAAGACGAAGCCCGCAACCACCGCTGGCGCAACGTCATCACCAACGCTTTGGGTGCCAATCCAGAAATCAAACTAGACTTGATGAGTTTTGAGATTATGCCCCAAGACCGCATTTTGTTGTGTAGTGATGGCATCACCAGTTTGATTGAAGATGACACAATAGCCCGCATTGTCAATCAGTACATGCCCGACCAAGCCGTCGAAGAACTTGTTGACCGCGCCAATGAACAAGGCAGCCCCGACAACGTTACAGCGGTTGTGGTGCTTGTAGAACACGTTGAAAGTAGCGTCAAACCCTACATCACCCAAAACCACTACGAGTTCACTACCGTTAAACTCAAAGACACCATGAGTGGCATCCGCCAAATTGAAGCCGCTTACCCACAACAAAAACGCGCCAAGCAGGTGTTCTTACAACTCTGGTGGCGCTACCGCAACTGGCTCATCGGTGGCGGTACAGTCGTTGCCCTGTTGCTGTTGTGGTTGGTTATCAGCTTGACGCGTTAACCCGTTTGCGCGGACTAAAAACACCAGCCTATCTGCTTGATGGACAAATACTGACAGTACAAGACTGTCTTAGCATAATTCTCTGACGGGTGTCTTGTTTTGATGTTTGTTGTTCTGATGTGTGGGAAGACAAGTTGATGTTTGGTGGCAATGCCATGTGTCGTTAGTTGCTGATGTTTACCAACGTCACATCGACATAAAATGCGTTCAAATGTGTAGACGTCAACCTAGGCGTCAACCCAGACGTCAACCTAGGCGTCAATCATGGAAATGCTATTGGCAAGACAAGCTCGAGCGCGTTCAACTCGAGCGCTCATCAGGTATAGTCAGGAAATTATCCTCGAGGAGTTTCCCATGTCTACTAAAACTATCGTCCAAACCGACACCGCCCCAGCGGCCATTGGCCCGTACTCGCAAGCCGTCAAAGTGGGCGATATGCTCTTTACCTCAGGACAAATTCCGCTTTTGCCCAGTGGTGAACTGCTAGAAGGCGACATTCACGCACAAACCCGCCAAGTGCTCAGCAACTTGCAAGCCGTCTTAGAAGCAGCAGGTAGTAGCCTCGAGCAAGTGGTCAAGTGCACCTGCTTTTTGTCAGACATGAACAACTTTGCTGCTATGAACAGCGTTTACGGCGAGTTTTTTAGTGATAACCCACCTGCTCGCAGTGCCGTGGAAGTCGCCCGCTTACCCAAAGACGTGATGATCGAAATCGAAGCCATCGCCCTGCTGTAACAGGCCATTACCAATTTACGATTTGCACCAGCGCAACAGCTGCTATGAGTTGTCTTAATGTTTTTTGATATTTTGGCAACTATTTTTTGGTAACGCAACCAAAATACGTACGCGTCAGTCGTGGCAAATAGCGGCGGACTGTTAGAAAAAGCACGTCACCATCGGCAAAAAATCATACACCCACAAGCGTATGCATCAGCCTATAATCGTCATGTGTCCATGGTGAGAGACGCGCACTGGCAATTCAACGACCCCAACTTTCACCCTTTCTCGAGTGGGTTACCTCCTCGGCAGTTGCTCGCGGCTGTCGTGATTGTTTTGTGGTTAGTTGTTTTGTGGTTAGTTGGTGCTTTAGTGACTGAACAGCAAACCTCGAGGCGTGTAGGAGTGACAGACTCATGGATTATTGCACGCGCTAAGGTATATATCTCACAAACGTCACCCTCACAAGCGTCATTACGTCAGCCACAACTGCAGCCACTTGGTACACAACGCACGTTAGACACAGCATTAGACACAGCAATAGCACCCGTTGCTCGAGTAGACGCCCCGTCAACGAGCACCCAAAACACGACATCAACTAGCCCGAAAATAACGAACCTTGAATCTAATACCAAAAAATCAGCCCATATGATGACATCTGCGGCAAGCTCAGCAGGTTTATTGATGTTTGTAACGACGGTGTTTGTAACGGTGTTTATAACGGTGTCTATAACGGTGGTGGCGTGTCCATGTACGTAGTGATTGCCGGCAATATCGGCGTGGGTAAGTCAAGTTTGACCGAGGTGCTCGCAGCGCGCTGCGGGTTGCAACCGATGTATGAAAGCGTCGATGAGCATCCGTATCTCGAGGACTTCTACCAAGACATGGCACGCTACGCTTATCACTCACAGATGTATTTTTTGACCCAGCGTTTTGAACAGCACTTGCACCACATTCAAGATAACCACTACATCGTTCAAGACCGCAGCATCTACGAAGACGCTGAGATTTTTGCCAAGCACTTGCACAACGAGGGCATCATGTCGCGGCGGGATTTTAGCAGTTATTGGCGCATGTTTGAGGCCATTCGTAGCACCTTGCGACCACCAGATTTGTTGATTTATTTGCGGGCAAGTTTACCGACCTTGCGGCAGCGCATCCACCAACGCGGGCGCGATTACGAAGCCAGTATCCACAACGATTACCTGCTCAAACTCAACGCTTTGTACGAAACTTGGATTGCCCACTATGATTTGTCCAAAGTGCTCATCATCGACGCGGACAAGCTGGATTTTGTCAATAACTGCATGGATTTGAATGCCGTACTGCATCAGCTCGAGCACCACGGCCTCAGCACCCCCATCTTGCGCGTGCCCCCTGCTATCGTGAGTAGACACACCATCATCCCTAGCGCCGAACCTGTCACGAACATCACCTTGCCCAGCCTAGCCAACCAATTTGACACGGAATTTGACACACAAGACGCTTACACACAAGACGCTTACACAAGGGACTTTGACACAAAAAACGCTTACACAAAAGACGCGTACACAAAAGAAAGCACCCCACCTGCTGCCAAACCTGCCCCCGAAACCCTGCGCAGCCAACCGTCCATCTGGTATTCGTATCGCGATGAAGACTGGCGCAAGCGGCACCAACGAGGCGGCGATGACCCTCGCTGACCTGCTAGCAGCCGCTAACATCCCTACAGCTAACACGCTCAGTTATGCCAGCATTCTGGTAACGGGCGTCGCCCAAGATTCGCAGCGGGTGCAAGCAGGGGAAGTGTTCGTGGCGCGGCGGGGCATGAAGCGGGACGCGCACGCGTTTGTACCTGAGGTGATGGCTCGAGGGGCGGCGGCTATTGTCGGCAGTGCCAATGACACCGAACAACGTACGTTTACTTGGTACGACCAGATTCCTTACATTTACGTTCCCGATGACCGCCTCGCTATCGCCCAACTTGCTGCTGCGTTTTACGGCCATCCTTCACGGCGTATGTTTGTTGCGGGTATTACTGGTACCGACGGCAAAACCACTACCTCGTTCATGTTGCATCACTTGCTTAATGGACAATACCAAAGCAGTCTCTTGTCCACTGCGGGCATTCGCATTGGTCAGGAGCATATTCCCCTCGAGGGACACTTCACCACCCCCGAAGCCAGCGAAGTGCAAAAGCTTCTGGCCATGTTTCTTGAAAAAGGCAGCAGTCATGTGGTGCTCGAGTCCAGTTCGCACGGACTTGCCCTCAAACGCCTTGCCGAGGTGAATTATGACGTGGCGGTGTGGACGAACTTAACGCCAGAACATTTGGATTTTCACGGCACGTTTGCAGCCTATCGGGAAGCCAAGCTCGAGCTAATGCGCCGCGCCAACACCAGCATCATCAACGCGGCAGACGACAATGCGCGTTGGTTTGAACGAGCAGCACGAGATGCAGGCGGTGAGGTGGTGCGGTACGCGGTTGACGCCCGTATAGATATCGATGTGGATTGGCAAGGGGAGGTGCTCGAGGAAACCTCAGGCGGCTTGCGCTGGCGTTTGACCGTGCCTGCGTTGGCTGTAGACCGCGAGGTACTGCTGCCGATGGTGGGGCGTTACAACGTCGCCAATGCTTTGGCTGCGCTGGCTGCGGCGGTACATACAGGACTCGAGGTTGACGACGCCTGTGAACGGCTCGAGACCTTTTCTGGTGTCGCCGGACGGATGGAACGGGTGCTCACGGCTGATATTCACGTGCCGTTTAACGTTATCGTCGATTTTGCGCACACGCCAGACAGCCTCCGCAAGGCGTTGCAGGCAGTGCGTCCGCAAACCCAACAACGCCTTATTGTGGTCATTGGTGCAGCTGGCGAGCGCGACCCTGGCAAGCGGGCAGGACTGGCAACGGTAGCGGTGCAAGAGGCGGATTATGCGGTATTTACCGAAGAGGATTCCCGCTCAGAAGACATTCACACCATTTTGCAAACGATGGCAGGGGCGGCTGCCCCACTTGGTACAGAAGGTGAGCAATTTGTGCGCATCGCTGACAGACGTGACGCCATTGCTCACGCTATTGATGTTGCCCAAGCAGGTGATACGGTGCTACTAGCAGGTAAGGGTCACGAAGCAACCCTCGAGCGCCGCCATGAAACCCTCCCCTGGAACGAAGTCGATGAAGCCCAGCGTGCCCTAAAAAACCGCTTTAACCGCTAAACTTGCGCCATGACTTTCTTCCGCCTGGTTCTTTTGGTGATATTTTTGAGCTTACTGGCAAGTTGTACGCCCACGTTGCAAACGACCTCGAGCAACGCATCTGTTGAGGTGACGGCGACATTTTTTGATGGTGACCCGCAAACCACAGGTTTGGTACGCGAAGCTGAGGTGCTCGAGCGCACCACCTTGGCAGCATCCCGCATTGCTAGGGGCTTCGATGACCTTGACCAAGCCGAGTACGTACAAGTGACCTTTCCGAGCTGGAACACTACTGCTACCTTTGACCTACTCGACGGTGACGATGTGGTGGATTGCGAACAGCGGCTCGCCACAGATATCGCTTTTAATCCGTCATTTGCCGCAGATTTGCGCTTGGATGTTAACGAGCGCGACTGCCGCATTGCCACAACCTTAGAAGATGTGCTCGAGGACTACGCCAGCAACGTCCGCAACCAAGTTAGCGTCGCCCTGTTTAGTGAAGGCGACATTACCGAGGGCGCAGTCACCGGGGTGTACACCTTTGACCGCGATACCTTGCCCAACATTGGCATTTCGACCCGCACCAGCTATGTGTATTTGAACATCCCGCAAAACCCTGAGCTCACTGGCAGTTATAGGGTGAGGGGCGTGACGCCGCGTTCGTTGGGGCATGTGGAGATTTTGTCGCAAGATGGCTCGAGCGTCCGCTTGCGGCAACTGCTCACAGGCGTTCCCATCAATTGAGTCTGGTCAATCAAGCAGGTTTGTACTCAAACGCGTTGACCCAGGCGCATGTTTGCGCCTAAGCTGAATAAAACGTCATCGGGGGTGCGACGTTTGCGTTACTGCGCAAGCAATCAACTACGCAAGCAATCGCTGAGAGGGCAAAGCCCAACCCTAGGAACCTGATCTGGTTAGTACCAGCGTAGGGAGCGTGGCACGATGTCGTCGCAAGTGTCCATCAAACGCGTTTTTTGTCAAGCCTTCTGTCAAGCCAATGTCAGAGAAGTTTAGAGAAGTAATGACAAAGCAGTAACGGCAAAGAAGTAACGTCAAAAACGTGTCAGACACCATGACGACCACCCCGCCAACCTTATAGCGTCACGCTTACCGTGCAGTCGCGCTCGTAAGCAAAACGCCGCAAAACGCTGCACAACGCTCATATCGGCACAGTCCTCCCTTGATGACCCGGCAATGCGCCACCTCATCGAAGGGAGTTTTTTAATGCCATCCCGCTATGGAAACCAACTCGGTAGCACCTTTTTGGCCAATGTCTTTACTTCAGCCCAACAAGACGCTTTGCGAGATAAACGAACCCAGCTTCTCGAGCATCCCCTTTGGCAGGGGCTAGAAAACCAGCAAACCAGCCTCGGACACTTGCGCACGTTTGCGCTTCAAGACGCGTGGCTCATCCGCGACGTGCACCGTTTAGACGGTTTAGCCATCGCCAAAGCCCCCGATGCTACCAGCGCCGACTATCTCATCCGCAAACTCACCCCCAAGCAAGGAGCATTACAGAGTTTGCAAGCGTTTGGCACGGCAGTTGGTCTCGAGCCAGCCCAACTTGTGAACCCCGTACCGCTCGCGGGTTGCACCGCCCTCACCACGCAGTTTTACTACCACTTAGCCCGCAGTTCGTTTGTAGAAACCATCGCCTGCATTGGCACCAGCGAAACCATCTTCGTAGAAATCTGTGGCCGCATTGAGCAACCCCTCAAAGATAATTATGGACTGAGCGACGAGGCGCTTACGTTTTTCAGTTTTCATGAGCATCTTGAAGCCCCCGAAGCGCAGATGAACACCTTGATTGAACGTTTAGTGACAGAAAGTGCTGATCCAAAAGCAACCCGAGCGGCGGTTTTTGCCGCAGTGAGTCTCTGTTACGACTGCGAAAAACTTTTTTATGACACCGTGTGGCAGCATCCTGATGCTCACCTCACGCACGACAAGGCAAGCCTCGAGGCGGTTGGATGGCAATGACGACAGGGCACACGGCAGCGCCTAGGGTATGGCTCGAGCACGTCTCGCATCACTTTGATGACCTAGCGGTGTTAGAGGGTGTCTCGCTCGAGTTTCCGGCGGGCAGTTTTACCAGCGTTTTGGGGGCGAGTGGGGCTGGTAAGAGCACCCTACTAGACATCATTGCGGGGGTGCTTTCGCCTAGTGAAGGGCAGGTACAACTCGGCGAAGGGGAATCACCTCGAGCAGGCTTTGCGGGTTACATGTTGCAACGTGATTGTCTGCTGCCGTGGCGCACGGTGCTTGAGAACGTTCTGCTCGCTGCGCAGGTGCAAAAACGCGACAAGACATCTGCCAAACAAGAAGCCTTGAGACTGTTAGCCGCGTTTGGTCTGGCAGACTTTGCTGACGCCCACCCACAAGAACTCTCTGGCGGGATGCGGCAACGGGTGGCTCTCGCTCGCACGGTGATGGTGAGCCGTGAGTTGTTACTCCTTGATGAACCTTTGAGCGCCCTTGACGCCCTGACGCGTTATCAGTTGCAGCGTTGGTTAGGCGAAACGGTGACCCGCTTGGGGGCAACCACCATCATGGTCACGCACGACATTCGCGAAGCACTATTACTGTCAGATTGCATCGCGGTGATGTCGGCGCGGCCTGCGCGGGTGCTCGCCGTGTATGACGTGCCTTTGCCGCGTCCTCGAAAACCCGATAGTTTGCACGACAAGGAGATGCAACAGCTCGAGCACCACCTCCTCAACCACCTAGCACCCGATAGCGACCTTGCACCAGACACACCTCTTACGCCTGAAACGGTACTAGCATGACCCACAGCAAACCCTATACATCACCTAAGGCATTACCTAGCCAAGCCAACCGTTGGCAACCGCTCGTGCGCTTAGCACCTGCGTGGCTATTTGGGGTCAGTGTATTGGCGCTGTGGCAGCTTTATACCAGCAGTAGCAACGTGCCTGTGACAGTGTTGCCGTCGCCTGCTCGCATTGTTAGCACCCTCCTGCGAGAGCTGCCGGTCCTGTGGCATCACACCCGCATGACGCTACTAGAAACAGCCCTCGGGTTTAGTTTGGCGATGGTGACCGCGTTTGCCCTGGCGCTTGGTTTAGACGCGTGGGCGTGGCTCAAACGGGCGCTGTATCCTTGGCTCATTGCCTCACAAACGGTGCCGTTAGTGGCACTTGCGCCGCTTATGTTGGTGTGGTTTGGCTTTGGTTTATTGCCCAAGGTGCTCTTGGTGGCGCTGTTTTGCTTTTTTCCCATTACGGTGGCTAGCGTTGACGGTCTTGCCCATGTTGATCCGGCGCGGCGCAAGTTAATGGCGTCGATGGGGGCAACATACTGGCAAACTTTGCGCTGGGTGCGCTTGCCTACCGCCCTGCCGAGTATCTTTTCCGGCCTCAAAATCGCCATTACCTACAGCGTCACCGCTGCTATTTTTGCTGAATATGTGGGCGGGTTTGCTGGTCTGGGCATCCTTATTCAAACCGCTGCCAATGCTCGCAGTACCCCCTTAGTCTTTGCCGCCATCGTAGTCACTAGCCTCACTAGTTTTGCGCTGTTTGCGCTAGTTGCTGCCCTCGAGCAGGCCTTCACCCGCTGGCACACGTAAATTTGTTCATGCAATCCATCAGTAAAACCATCGACATCGCTGTCACCCCCACAAGAATCACCCCCAAAAGAATCATCCCAACAAGAACCATCATGAAAGGAATCACCATGAAAAAACCCTTGCAACTTCTAATCAGCCTGCTCGTCTTGCTGCTCTCCACAGCATTTGCCCAAGACACCATCCGCCTCGCTCTGGACTGGCTACCCAACACCAACCACACCGGCATCTACGTGGCGCAAGCCCAAGGGTGGTACGAAGAAGCGGGCATCACGGTAAACATTTTGCCGTTTAGTGGCGTGATGGCCGAAGTGAGTGTTAGCAGTGGGCGGGCAGATGTGGCTGTCTCGAGCACCGAAAACGTCCTTGCTGCCGCTACTAGTGGCGACCCTGTTGTTTCCATAGCCGCTATTATGGCGACCAACACCGCCGCGTTTGCTGTACTAGAAAGTAGCGACATCGACAGCCCCGCTGACTTTGCAGGGGCGCTATACGCTGCGTTTGGGGTTAGCTATGAAGAACCCATTTTGCGCACCTTGATTGAAGCCGATGATGGCGTGGGCGATGTCGAAAGCGTCATCCTCAACGTGTCTGGTTTTGACGCACTGCTCTCGGGTTTTGCCGATATTGTGTGGATTTTTGAAGGGTGGCAAGGGGTACAAGCCGAACTTGAAGGCATCGACTTGCGGCTTTTTAACTTTACCGACTATGGTTTGCCAGATTACTACACGCCTGTATTAGCAACCAGCCCAGCAGCCCTCGAGCAAATGCCAGAACAACTGCAAGCGTTTATTGATGCGACGGCCAGAGGCTACACCTTTGCTGCTAACAATCCCGAACAAGCAGCCGAACTGTTGCTCGAGACCACCCCAGCAGGCACCTTTCCTAACGAAGAACTCGTGCGCCGTTCGCAAGCGTTTGTATCGCAGTACTACCTGCCCGAAGATCAGCCTTGGGGTCATCAAGACCCGGAAAAATGGCAAGGTTATCCCAACTTGTTGCTTGAAGCGGGCGTGTTTAATGACGCTGAAGGTGAGCCCGTGCTCGAGCTAGACACATCGGCACTTTACACCAACATGTTTATTGGTAATGAGTAGTACAAGTTTAATTATACAAGTTTCAACCAAAAAGTTTACAAGTTTTACGGACTTTCTTCCGTTCCTGCCTGCATCCGTAGCTTTTCCTACGTGCTCTGTGCAAATTGCTTCCTTCTAGAATCAATTGGAATGGGTATCAAACATGTTTTTTCAGGCGTTATCAGTGCAAACAGTCAACCGTTTTGTTGACAGGGCACAAGTCACTTCCGGCGGCGGTAACGGTGTGGGGTATGATGACGTTACGCGAATCTCAACCAGAGCTTCATAGGCGCTTCACAGCAGGCGCTTATGCTGCGGTGATAGCGTAGCAGTAAGCGGCTTGTGAGGACAGGCACTTTGTGCGTCTCACAGCCAAAAACGGCGGCTCGGTAGCAGCTAGCTGGTTCGTCCCTTAGCTTACAGCAGCGCGTTTATCCTGAGTGCTACCATGCACCATTAAGTTTAGGCAAGCGTTCACCCGTGCGCGGTAGCGCGCTTAAAGGCTCATGACGAGCCCTGTGACTTGGAGGCTACGTGAAACGATCGTTTAACCCATGGATTTTGGTGATGCTCATCATTCTGGGCATCTTTATGTTCAACCAATTTAACTCCAACACGCCGGGGCGGGAAATTCCCTACTCGACGTTTACCGAAGAACTTGTCAAAGAAGGCCGGGTTGAATCGGTCACTATTGAAGATGGCAACGCCATTCAAGGTGAGCTGTTTAACGAAACCCAAGTCGAAATCGACGGGCAAATTCGTGCCATCAAGACGTTTCGCACGGTCCCTGTAGACGACCCTGGTTTGGTCGCGTTGTTGCGGGAAAACAACGTCGAAATCATTGGTCAAAATCCCTCGCCGTGGTTGGGGATTATCTTCTCGGTATTACCGATTGTCATTTTGATTGGCTTTTTCTGGTTTATTTTCATGCGCGCCCAAGGTGGCTCGAGCCAAGTCATGCAATTTGGTCAGTCACGCGCCAAGACCTACGGTAAAGAAAACAAAGTCAATACCAACTTCGAAGACGTTGCTGGTCACGAAGAAGCCAAACAAGAACTCAAAGAAGTGGTGGATTTTCTTAAAAATCCGCAAAAATACTTGCGTATTGGCGCAGAAATTCCCAAAGGCATGTTGCTCGTAGGCCCTCCTGGTACAGGTAAAACGCTGCTGGCACGGGCAGTAGCTGGCGAAGCTGGCGTACCCTTTTTGACCGTGAGCGCCTCAGAATTCATGGAGATGTTCGTGGGTGTGGGTGCGAGCCGCGTGCGCAACCTGTTTGAAGAAGCCCGCAAGTCTGCACCCGCTATTATCTTTATCGATGAGCTCGATTCTATTGGTAGACGGCGCGGCGCAGGTATTGGCGGCGGTCACGACGAACGCGAGCAGACCTTAAACCAGATTCTCTCGGAGATGGACGGCTTTGAAAAAGACACTTCGGTAATCATAATAGCCGCAACCAACCGCCCAGACATCCTTGACCCGGCATTACTTCGCCCGGGGCGTTTTGACCGTCAAGTGACCATTGGCTTACCAACCTACCGCGAACGTGAGCAAATCTTGCGGGTACACGTGCGCAACAAACCCATCGCCGATGATGTGGACTTGCCCGAACTCGCTAGTGCTACCCCTATGTTTTCAGGCGCTGACCTCGAGAACCTTACCAACGAAGCCGCTTTGGTAGCTGCGCGCACCAACAAAAACATCATCTCCAAGCAAGACTTCAACGAAGCCCTTGACCGCATTGTTTTGGGACTCAGGCGCGGTAGTTTGGTCCCTAGTGAAGACGAACGCAAAGTGCTGGCTTATCACGAATCGGGGCACGCTATTGCGTTTTCAGCCAATCCTGACTTAGGAGAAATCCGCAAAGTGACCATTATGCCACGCGGCGGCGCAGGCGGTTTTATGGCACCCCTTTCCAAAGAAGAGATGTTTTCGAATATCGACCGCTTCCGGCAGCAGATTATTGTGGCTTTTGGGGGGCGTGTGGCCGAAAAACGCCTTACCAACACGGTGTCTTCTGGTGCAGCCAACGACCTCAAGCAAGCTACGAGTCTAGCTAAACGAATGGTGCTTGACTTTGGCATGGGTGGTGAAGAATATGTCGCCTGGGGTTCGGACGATGGCCCGGTCTTTTTGGGGGGCGAAATCAGCCGCCGCAAAGACTTCAGCGAAGAAACTGCCCGCGAGCTTGAAGAAGAAGTTACCCGCATCTTGCAAGATACCTACCAAGAAACTGAACGCTTAATTGACGAAAATTGGGTGGCCGTTGAGGCTGTTGCTATGGCACTGTTGCGGCGTGAGACCTTAGATGGGTCACTTATTCGCCAAGCGTTCAACAAAGCGCGTGAGGGCATGAGTGCCGAAGAGATCGCTGACATGGTCGATAGTGCAATGGCGGAAAACGAACGGCAACTCGAGGAAGCCTCGAGGCGAGCTGCTGCTGCCGAAGAAGAACGTCGCCGCCGCGAAGCCGAACGGGTCAGTAAACCCTCTATGGATCAACCCCGTCCGGAACCGTCTGGCGGTTAAGCAATCTGGCGGTTAAGCAATATGAATAGCTCGAGCGCGGTGTCCTGCCGCGCTTGTTTTATGTTGTGATGCCCGTGGGGGTTTAACGTTTTGTCTTTAACGCCCTCGTGAGTATCGTCTTTGGTGTCGTCATAGCCTTGACATAACTCACTACAACACCTACTGCGATACCTACTGCGACACCTACAGCAACGCAGAGCAAGCCTTACGTTTTACTCGCCTGAACCGTGCCATAATTTTCTTTACATATGAGCATTCCTTCGACCTCACGTCCTCCTTTGACGCCTGCGGCTGACGCTAGTGGGCGGCTCATTGATGGCGTGTATCGAGTGCAAAGTGAAACCGCCCTCGACGAAGTGCGTACGGTCATTACCGCCAAAGACAACCACGGAACCTGGCTCACGATTACTTGGTATGACTTAACGCTCGAGCAAGAAACTGCCTTTGAACACTACCGCGTGCTGCTAAAAAGCCTTAAACGCAAAGGCCTTGCCGCAGTGCATGACGTGGTGTCGCGGCCAGGGGCGCACTATGTGGTGTGGGCGCAAGCCAACCCTGCAACCAGCCAGCAGGCGGGCAAAAGCGCCGATCAACTGGCTATCGCCGACATGCTAGACGCCCACGGGCGCACCCTAGACGATGCTATTTTGCGGCGCGATCATCGTGATGGACGCACCTATGTGTACGGCTTAGCTTGGCAACCTAACGCCAGCATCGACAGTGGCGTGATAGCTCGAGTGCCTTGGTATCGCCGCTTAGCCAAAACCAGCCAGCAACAACGCACGTGGCTATTGGGCTTAGGATTAAGCGTCGCAGGCTTGGGGTTGATGGTTGCTGCTGTGCGCACTCACGCCGCTTGGGTGGTGGTACCGGAGGTGCGCGGCATGATGGTGAACGATGCAGCCACCTTACTCTATGAACACGGCTTACAAGCCACCCTTGACGCAGTGCCGTCACCTTTGGCAGCAGGTGAAGTGATTGACGTACGTCCGAGTGTTGGCTATCAACTGCGCGCAGGACGTGATGTCACTTTGCGCTACGCGCTGCCTGCCGCCCAGATGACCCCACAAAATGTGCCTGAATTGCGCGGTTTGACCATCGAAGAAGCGGCCAACCGCTTACAAGCTGTGGGTCTTGAATTAGGTAGACGCTTAGACATTCACGCCACCATTCAAGCGGGTACGGTCATTGCCCAAGCCAACCCCGCCCAAGCCAGTTTGCCTCAAGGCAGTGAGATAGACGTGTTGATTAGCCTCGGGCCTGCGCCTGCTATGACGGTGCTGCCTGATGTGCGCGGACTAAGCGAAGCAGATGCTCGAGCCATTGCTTTGGCAGCCAGTATCACCACGCCCTTAGTCATTGACTATCAACAAGCTAGCCGCGCCGCTGGCACGGTGCTCGAGCAAAACCACAAACCCTTCGTTCCCTTCCAAACCGACGCCACCGTGCGTTTAGTGGTGGCTTCTTCGGCCAGTCGCGCTATTGCTGATGACGGTTTTGCCAACTTTATCGGCATGAGCGAACGGCAAGCTCGAGCCCTTGCCAGAACCCAAGGCGTCAACCCCAGCTTTGAAGCCGTCAGCCGACCTGGTTTGCCCGAGGGCGTCATCATGCAGTCACCTGCTCCCAACAGCAACAGCACCAGCAACAGCGTGGCCTTAACCCTTAACGTGCAACCCGTTGCTGTGCCTCGCCCAGACGTTCGGGCTGAGGTGCTGTTGACCCCTAGCGAACCGCGCACCTTCCGCTACCGTTGGGACATCGACACAGATATTGCCCCGCAAATTGCCGAAGTACGGGCGGAACTGGTAAATGGTGAGACGCTGCTCCTCAGTCGGGCAATGGTTGCTGGCGGTGAAGTCATTGAGGGCACGTGGACCAGCGACATGCGCGGCCCTGTCACCTTCCGGCTCACTTTGAATGGCTTTGCTTATGGTGAACCCTTGCGACGCAATCCTTGAGGGTTGCTCGAGCCAGTCACTAAGCCAACTATTAAGTAAACACTATTAGATTAACACTATTAGATTAACACTACACACCCTCGATAAGCCTTTTCATACACAGCGCAACTAAGCATCACCACGACACGTCATCAACAACCCCCACGCCTCACACGAACGCCACACTGCACCCTGCTCTGACCCCGCGTACAAGCAACCCTGTATCATGAGCAGATGCTTGTCTGACGGTCAACGACAGACATTTTCCTCATCAGAAACACAACGAACCCGTGCTACAATGTGTGCTAAGGGACTTTACCCCCCCACGTAAAGATTGAGGAGTGTGTACGCAGATGAGTCTTTTTCGCAAATATTTCGTGTTAATGTTAGGATTTTGCATTCTCAGCGTGGCTGCAGCGCAAGGTGCAGGCGGTGACATTACCTTGACACCCGTGTTTACACCCGACCCACAGACGCTCGAGTTTATTGCCGGTGGTGCTGTCAATGCTGCTGATACCTACGGTGCAGATAGCAGCGGCGAAAGTTGTGCTGGCTTTATTGCTAGCGCTCCCGATCACGTACTCACGCTCGAGGCAGGCGACTCAGGGATGGACAGCTTTGGCTACTTGCGGGTGTTCGTCACCAGCGATGCTGACACAACCTTGGTGATTGTGCGCGACGCCAACGAAGACTTTTTGTGCAACGACGACACCAACGACACCAACCCACAAATTGAAGTCGATGACTGGCCGTATGGCACGTACAATATCTACGTAGGTACGTTTGCCGAAGGCGAACTGGCCAACTACACTATTTCGTTTACCGAACTTCCGGCTGAATAACCCTACGCAATCACCCCACTGCCTTTGAAGGTGTACTTTCTCAAAGCCAACCTTCTCAAAGCCAACTTTCTCAACAAAAGACACCCGAATTGCAATGGTGATGTTGTGTTCGGGTTTTTTGATTGTAAGGGCGCGTTCGGGTGATGTGTTTAGCAGTGTTTAGCAATGCCACGTGTTGTTTCTACAGCTGCTGATGTTTACTCTGATGTTCGACCTTAAGGTAGAAAAACTATCTCCTAGGTGTCCTGATTGAGTTGGCAACTGTTATTGCATCACCAAACTGATTCGCCAACTCATTGCGTATTGTGTTTAAGGCAACA
>CAZKAZ010000039.1:0-48673 GCA_964550765.1 uncultured bacterium
CATCGACTCGAGTACAAGACACCGTTATTCAATGTCCACCTTGGTCTAGCAATACGTCAGCTTATCGATAGTGACATTCAGCAACTGGTGTGATGGGATTGGCTGTTGGCTCGAGCAGCTACTGCCAATATTCCCGTTCTGGTGCTGGGGTGATGAAGTTTCTGACCATCAAAAAGCCATACACAAACCCGCCCACATGCGCCCACCAGGCCACGCCACTTTGTGAACCCACCACGATGCCGGAGGTAGCCTCGGTAAATTGCAACAGTGCCCAATAACCCAAATACAACCAAGCAGGCAACCAAAAAACGAAAATTGGTGGAATGAACGTCAGTACCCGCTGCCTAGGAAAAAGCACGATATATGCTCCCAACACCGCACTAATCGCCCCTGATGCGCCCACCATCGGCACAGGTGAACGGAGGGAAAAAAAGCCGTGCGCAAGCGTCGCGGCCACGCCACCCACTAAGTAAAAAATCAAAAAACGCCCATGCCCTAAGCGGTCTTCAATGTTATCGGCAAAGACCCACAAAAAGAACATGTTGCTGAGAATATGGGCAAAGCTGCCGTGCATGAACATGCTGCTCAGCAGTCTGTAGGCGTTGCTGATGGGGTTTTGAAAAAAGATGCTAGGGATGAAGCTGTACTCGAGAATAAACCGTTCTAATTCAAAGCGGTTCAAGGTCAGTTGATAACCGAATACGGCCACGTTGACGGCTAGCACCAACCACATCAAAAACGCTGTGTTGCGCTTGGGGTTGTTGTCGCGTAGCGGAAACACTACTGCGCCCGTTGCTGACGTTGCCAAGGCAGGACATAAAAACAAAACATAAGCCTATCCTAGCTGACGGTGACGTGCAGATGGGTGTTCCTTGTTGGGTTTAGGGTTGGTTGAGGTGCACTATCTCTGCTTAGTTGTGCTGCTTAGTTGTGCTGCTTAGTTATGTTGTTTACGCGTGTCTCGAGACATGCTCTTGCACTTGCCGTGTTTTCACGACTGTATCTGCTGCAACGATGCCGCGCACCAGTGCCGTGCCGTACACCACACTGCGCGCCCCGATGATGCTGCCCGGTTGCAACACCGCGTTACAGCCAATAAACACCCCGTCACCTACTGCCGCACTAAACTTGCTACGGCCAGTATCTATGCCAGCCACGTTGATGGTGTTACCGAGTGCGCCCAAGTTGGCCAGTTTGACGCCCGCGCCCAAGTTCACCCCGCGCCCCAAGATGCCATCCCCCACGTAGTTGAAGTGGGCAGCGGTGGCTTGCTCGAGCAGTAGCGCATGTTTCACTTCTGAAGCATGTCCTACTTTCGCACCCGCAGCTAACACCACACCCCCGCGCACATACGCCCCATGACCGACGCTCACCCCTGCGCCAATCCAAGCAGGGCCTTGAATAAACGCATGCGGGGCCACACTGGCGTCTTCAGCGAGGTACACAGCGCCTTCAATCACGGCAGTCGGGTGCACGTCTCCAGCGAGGCGGCGTTTGGGGACGGCGACATCCTGCAAAAAGTCATCGAGGGCGTCCAAAATCTGCCAAGGGGTGTCAACATCGAGCAGCGGGCGCAACAGTGGGTCAACTGAAGGCACATCAAAAAGTTCGGGCAGGGTCAAAGGAGCATGACTGGTCATTGGTGTCATTGTAGGCCAAACTGTGTCCGAAAATCGTTACAAATCTGCGTGTGTCGACGTTCTTAGGCTGATGTGTGGCAGTGTCGTTGTGGCGGTGTTGTTATGGCGGTGTTGTTGTGGCGGTGTTGTTAGAAACAAGTGTCGTTAGAGACAAACGCCTGCGGCGTCTCTTCAAGCCAACCGTCTAACGTCGTGTAGCAAGTTCTTATGTCATTACTTTTTGCGAATATGTTTTACAAAATAGGGTGATGGTTGGGGTGGTACGGGATTGCTCGAGCTACCCCTCAACCAAAGGCACAAAGACATCAATGCAAACAATCAACACAATGGGTGACATGTGATAAAAACACCCCACTCCATGCCGAGTTAGTCACAACTTTCACAAAGGGCAGTTTGTATACTCCAAGGGCAATTATGTCTGGGGAGGCTACTGTGTACCGACTCACAATCACGCTTATTTTGTTTTGGGGTTGCTTGCTAGCAGCGGCTAGTGGCACGCACCCTTACACCTCTACCGCGTCTGATGGGCAAGAGCTGTTCATTGTTGATGCGCTTGATGATTTGAATACGTTGCTCGAGCACATTCCCGCGCAGGCGGCAGTGTATCAGCTCGAGCCTGAAAACACGCTCAGCCACTTAAACGCCTACTTGCAGCGTCTACCTGAAAACAGCGTTAACACCTTACATGTGCTTTCGCATGGGCGCAGCGGTCAGGTGCAACTCGGTGATAGCTGGTTAGATGCTAGCCAGTTATCCCATGTTGCTAGTTGGCGACATGCTTTGGTGAGCGGGGCAGACGTACGTTTGTACGCCTGTGACGTGGCGCAAGATGCTGACTTTGTCAAAGCGTTGGCGGAGCGCCTAGGTGCAACCGTGTCAGCGTCAAACGATGTGACCGGAGTAGGGGGCGATTGGCAATTAGAGACCCGTTACACGCCTGCTGAAATAACCTTGATGCAAGCATCCGCGTTTGCTGTATCTGAGTACGCTGTACCTGAATATAAGGCTAGGTTGCAATCGGGTGACGTAGTGGTCATTCCGGTGTCGCCTGCGGAGCTGGAAGTGTCTGAAGACGGCGATACGGCAACCTTCTCGGTGTCACTCAGTGGGCCGCAGCGCCCGACGTCTAATGTCACGGTGGGGTTTAGTTTTGACCCAGAATTTGCTGACGAAGCTGAGATTACCCCTGGTGAAGTGGTCTTTACGCCCACAGATTTTGACAACTCGCGTTCGTACACCATCACTGTGCGCGGCCAAAATGATAACCGTGCTGATGGCGACGTGGGGCCGTTTGTAGTCAACATCGGTACAGCTAGTGAAGATGACGCCTATAACCGCATCAGCAAAACTGAACCGAGCGTCATTAACCGCGATAACGACACGGCAGGTTTGATTGTGAACGCGCCAACAGGCGGCCTGGAAATCAGCGAAGCAGGCGATACCGATAGTTTCACGGTGCGCTTAAGTGCCCAACCTGCCCCTGAGGTTGAAGTTACCGTCACACTGACCGTGCGCGACGTTAACCCGACGGCTGGCGATCCGGCGGCTACCGAAGCCAGCCTCAACCCGCAGACGCTCACCTTTACGGATGCGGATTGGAACATTCCCAAAACGGTGTTGGTGGCCAGCAACGACGATGAGATTATTGACGGCAACCAAAACTTTTTTGTGGACTTTACGACTAGCTCGAGCCAAGCCGAAGGACCTTTTGCGGGTTTGGAAATTCCTAGCCTCGCAGGGGTCAATATTGACGATGACGCCGCCTTTGCCGGTATCACCGTTGACCCCTTAACCGGCTTAACAACTAGCGAAGTAGCCGCAGGTGAACCGCCTAGCACGGCGACGTTTACGGTGGTGCTGAACCGCGGCCCCAACGTGCCTGTGTCTGTGCCTGTACAAAGCAACGACAGCAGCGAAGGGGTCGTCGCCCCACCGACGTTACTGGTGTTTACCCCTGCCAACTGGAACGTGCCGCAAACCGTTACGGTGCGTAGCGTCGATGATGAAGAAAACGATGGCGATCAAACCTACACTATTAGTGTTGGGCCCTCGAGCAGTGACCAAGGCGTCTACGACGGTATCGACCCCGAAGATGTCGAAGTGATTAACCAAGACAACGACAGCCCTGGGTTTATTGTCGATGTGCCAGAAGTGCCCACGGTGACAGAACCAAGCGGCACGCTCACGGTGCGGGTGCGCCTCGCTACGCCCCCTGCGGCGGATGTGGCACTGCCACTAAGCGTGAGTGATGAGACCAGGGCTACTGTGTCTCCTGCTGCGCTGACATTCACCCCTGATAACTGGAACGTCTTGCAAATGGTCATGGTGAGTGCCATCGACAACGACATCGATGATGACCGCATCACCCCAGATACCCCGGTGACGTTTGACATCGTGACGGGCTTGTCTTCTAGTAACGACAGTGACTACAGCGGCCTCGACCCAGTCGATGTGACCGTTACGTATGACAACGACGACGAAGCCGCCATCAACGTGTCGCCGCGCAGTGGTTTGGTGACCACCGAAGCCAGCGGCGAAGCCAGTTTCAACGTGTCTCTAGTGACCCGTCCTACCACGGCGGTGACGGTGACCTTAGCTAGCAGTGACCAAAGCGAAGGCGCGGTCGTGCCACCTAACACCCTCACGTTTACGCCCGATGATTGGAACGAACCGCAACAGGTCAATGTACGCGGTCTCGACGATAACCTTGATGACGGCGACCAAGCCTACAACGTGACGGTAGAAGGTTCTGGTGAATACAGCGGCGTGAACGCTAGCGTGGCACTGCGCAACCTCGACAACGACACTGCTGCTGTGATTGTCAGCCCCACCGATGGGTTAATCACTAGCGAAACAGGCAGTAGCGACGCGTTTAACGTGGTGCTTGCTACCACCCCCGAAGCCAGCGTCACCATTGACTTTGGCAGTAGCGAAACCAGCGAAGGTACGGTTGAACCTAACAGCGTGACGTTCGATGGCAGCAACTGGAATGTGCCGCAAATGGTGACTGTCACGGGCGTTGATGACACCATCGCCGACGGCAACGTCAACTATCAGATTGAAGGCGTGGTCAATCAAACCAGTGACGCCGCCTATTTGGGCGCTAGCGTGGCAGCAGTGGCAGTGGTGAACATCGACGATGACACCCCGGGTGTCACCGTGACGCCCGTGAGTTTGACGACGCTCGAGGGAGGGGTGTTGCTCGAGAACGGTTGCCAAGCTGATGCGCCTGCTGATGGTGCTGATGGCGTTACCGGTGATGAGGTGGTGCTCGAGCCAGAACCCCTTGCCCAAGCCTGTTTCCGCATTGTCCTCAACAGCCGCCCCCAAAGCAGCGTCAGCATTACCTTAACGAGCGACGACGAAAGCGAAGGCACGGTGTCACCACCGCAACTAGCGTTCACCCCCGTCAACTGGGACATCCCTCAATTTGTCACCGTCACTGCCGTTGATGACGGCATCGTCGATGCAGACACCACCTACACCATCGTGACGAGCCCTGTCCAAAGTGACGACAGCGATTATGATGGCTTGGTCGTGCCAGATGTCAGTGTCACCAATTTAGACAACAACGCTAGCATCAGCGTGACGCCCCTTGAACTGACCATTAGCGAAGCCCCCGGCGACACCATGCAAGCCACCTTCAACGTCAATTTGGATGCCCCCGCGCCTGCTGGTGCTGAAGTGGTCATTGGCGTGCGCAGTAGCAACCCCGATCAAGGCACGGTATCGCCTAGTGTGTTGCGTTTCTTGCCATCCGATGAAACCCGCCCCAAAACGGTCACAGTGACGGCTGTAAACGACAACATTGCCGAAGGTGACGTGTCGTTTATGGTGATGCTCGACCCCGCCGTCAGCCCGGGCAACGGTTACGACGGTATTGATGCTGCGGATGTAACTGTAACGGCCCTCGATGACGATGAAGCAGGTGTCAGCATTCGGGCGCTCAATACGCCCATTACCGTCAGTGAAGACGGTGACAGCAGCGAATTGCGCGTGGTACTCGATAGCCAACCCACCGCAGACGTGAGCGTACCTGTGAGCGTCAGCGATAGCGGTGAAGGCAGTCTGTCAGCGGATACGTTGATTTTCACCGAGGACAACTGGAACACCGAACAAGCTTTGATTGTGCGCGGGGTTGATGACCGCATTGTCGATGGCGACACCACGTTTACGGTCACGTTTGGTGCGGTCACCAGTGACGACCCTGCGTACGGTGGTTTGACACCTTCACCTGCTACGTTCACGGTCACCAATGAAGACAACGACCGCGCCGCCATTAACATCACCTTGCTTGACGAACCGCTAGAGACCGACGAAAATGGCGGCAGCAGTCAGTTTAGTGTGGTGCTTGCTAGCCAACCGACTGACAGCGTCAGCATCGATTTGCGCAGCAGTGACCCTAGCGAAGGCACGCCTGTTCCTGCAGTACTGACCTTTACGGCAGATAGTTGGAATATTCCGCAAACAGTCACGGTGTCGGGTTTGCCCGATGGCACTGAAGACGGCGACGTGCGCTATGAGATTGCCTTTGCGCCCGCACGCAGCAGCGACAGTGCTTACAGTGGCCTCACCCCTGACCCCTTAAGCGTGGTGAACCGCGACAGGGATGGCTCGAGAATCCTCATCATCAACGATGGCGAACGCGCTACCAGCGAAGGCGGCAGCAGCACCACCTTTGAAGTGCTTTTAGCCACCGAGCCAAGCAGCAACGTCACCTTTGACCTGGTTAGCAGCGACCCCGATGAAGCTACCGTCACCCCGAGCAGCATCACCTTTACGCCCAGCAACTTTGACCAACCACAATTGGTCATTGTCACAGGCGTAGACGACAGCGAACTCGATGGCGATGTGTCGTATGACGTGGTGCTTGATAACGTGCGTAGTGGTGACCCCAATTACAGCAGCTTAGAACCCACCCGCTTAGCGTTTGTCAACCGTGACAACGAAGCCGCCCAAGCGCCCAACATCGTGGCGGTGGCTTCGGTGATTCCCCCTGATGTGGTTGTTCCGGCAGGTGATAGCGTGCGCAGTGCGCCCATTCACCAGTTTGGTTTGGCCGTACCTAATAATGTCCGTGAAACGGTGGCACTCACTCGCGTGGGTGTGCGCGTTGCTGCTGACAATGGGGGTGACTTTTTCGAGGTGGCCGAAAGTGTGGCACTCTACTTAGACCGCGATAACAGCGGGGCGTTTAACTTACCTGATGCGCCCCCCATTGCCACGCGCACCAGTTTTACCAACCCAGAAACGGGTTTGATTATCTTTGAACTGAACCCAGCCGACCCACTCATCATCAACGACGAAAACGGCAACAGTAAAAACTTCATCGTCACCTTTAGCATGCCAGCCCCAGAAGCCAGCTTGCCCACGGGTGTGTCGCTTCTGACCTTGGCGCTCATTGTGCCGTTCGTCTTTAAGCGCAGACGCACCCGCTTGCTGATGATGGTGCTCGTGGCTCTCAGCTTGAGTGCGTGTGGTGGCGATTCTGATGGTCCTGGTAGTGGTCCCGGTACGCCGCCGGTAGGGGCTGATGGCGAATATCAAGTCATTTTGACTCGAGTCGATGCCACTGCCAACGACCAAGGTGTTCCTAACAACTTGCCAGATACTGGCATCGAAGGTAGCCGCATCATCTTCGAATAAACGATATCTTCGAATAAACGATTAACTTTTTTGGCACGCGCTCACTGTGGGCGCGTGTTTTTTTGTGGCTAGGCGTAAGGTTTGTTACGACTTGCTGGCGTTAGCCTCCGTATGATGAAACTATGGACTCGAGCGACAGCGATTTTGGTTTTGAAGAAACTGAAGACTTTAGCATCGAAGATGCCCAAGAAGCCCCCACTGTCGAATACCAACGCCCTTGGTTAAGCGAACACTGGCCAGACCTCCTTACGATGGTGGCTTGGATTGCCATTGTGGCAGGCGTCGCCCTTACCGTGCTAAACGGTGGCAGTTTGATGCCACCCCTGTAATACTTTTTGTGTCTGTTAGTGGTGCGTGCTGTCAAGGTGCTGTCAGGCATTGTTGTCTTGTGGCCGTGCGTTCCAAAGCGAGACACCAAAGTAAGACACCAAAGTGAGACACCAAAGTAAGACACCAAAGTAAGACACCAAAGTGATGTAGCGTGCTGGTGGCTCGAGCTTTGCTGCATACGTTTATCCCTAAACACAACCAATACCACCATAAAACCAATATTGCCATAAACGTAAGGTTGCGTACCGTTTTGCCCCTTGTGGTACGGCCTTGTTTTACGTTGGCGTGCTAACTGGCGTGCTAACTGGCGTGCTAAGCCCCCACGGGTTTGACAGGACAGCGGCTATCACATATACTTACCTTAGCTTTTAAGGTAATAGATGCCTGCAGCAACGCGTAAGCTTGTCTAGAACAGAAATACGCTGCGGATAGGAGCTACCTCGAGCGTCACCTTGGGAACCGTCATGATCAAACTGTCAACGATGCAACGCAAAGTCTACGACAAACTCGTCGCCCACCGGGCGCGCACGGGAGCTTATCCCGAACTCGCGCAGTTTGCCCGCGATTTGGACATTCACTATGTGTCGCTCAAACAGCACTTACAAGCCCTCGACAAAAAAGGCTATTTGATATTTGAAAGCCGGGGTCGGGGGCAGTCACCGCGTTTGCGTTTGCCCTTACAAGCTGTGGGCGTGCCCGTGCTCGGTAGCATTCCGGCGGGGCCTTTGAGCGAAGCCATTGAACACGCTGAAGGATACTTGCCCCTGAACGTCAGCAGTCATCACTTTGCTTTGCGGGTAAGCGGCGATTCGATGGCCGATTTGATTCAAGATGGTGACGTGGTGCTGTTTAAGAAAGGGTTGCCCGTTCGTTCGGGAGAAATCTGTGCGGTGCGCCTCGATGAGAGTGATGTGACCTTGAAGTACCTGGATTGGCTCGAGCAAGACACCTTCCGCTTGCGCCCCCATAATTCCAATTATCCCACCTTGGACATACCTACCCCACAAGTCACTATTGAAGGCGTCTATCAAGGCCTTTTGCGCGGTGATTTGCTGTGGGCGCTGTATCGGGAGGATGTTATGGAATAGCCACTGTATAAGTTTTAGCAACACGCCACAAGAAGAACTCGCGCCCATCCGCCAAGATTAACGCGAGTCCTGTCAACCCCCGTTAGGAGTTGTGTATGGTTTATCGTGCACCTACTGTTCAGGTTTTGTCAAGTCAGTTTGTACTATCGCCCTGTTCGTTACTGGGTTCGTTACTGGGTTCGTCGCAGGTCGAAGTATGCCCTGTGCGTTTACGTGCTGCCCTTCAGTGTTCACGCCTGAGGTACAGCGCATGACCTCGAATAATCAGTCTAGCCCCTTCGTTTATGATGCCCAAGCAGACAGTCACAACGCTTTTTGTGATTTGAGTCCGCGCTTAAGACGGGCGCTGCATGCTCGCCTCGAGCGCCGCCTCGTTAACCTGATTTCGTATGCGGTACACATCAATAAGCCCCTGTATGTGGGCATGGCATCCACCCAACAAGAACCCGAACTGGCCATTCTCGATAAGCTGTTGCGTGAATACGACTTTGCGCTCACCTGGCACAAGAGCGGTCAAGACACCTTGGTGTTTCTCGAGCCACAACGCCTGTTACAACCTTTTGCCGGGGCGACGGTGCGTGCGGTGCCGGCTGCGTCAGTACCAGCAACGTTCACTATTCACCATACCAGTCACCATTGCAACGATACTGCTGACGTAGTCGCGACGTCTGTACCGCCAACAAACGCCTCTACCAACCTCGAGAAAGCCGTCTGATGCCGCATGGTCATCTTGCTGCGCAGTGTGCTCAAACCGCGTACCCTCAAGAATGCGACCCGTCTGATACCGGTACCTGCTACCGCTGCCCCAAGTGCAAAAGGCGCGTCACGGTACTCGTGGCTGCACTGGTGGTGTGTTGTCGTTGCGGACGATCCATGAAGCATTGCCAAGCACCGCGTGCTCGCAGCTAGCAACGAGCGTTTGTATTATCCGTCTCTACGTCGAGCATTTTCATGATTGACGTCTACATAAATGTGATTGATGTTGATGTGACCTTGATAAAGCGACTTGGGTAAAATGACTTGGGTAAAATGACCTGGGATGACTTGGGTAAAATGACTTGGGTAAAAATCAGCAATTGTAGAAACGGTACGTGGCATTGCTAGTCGTCCATCAAGGTCATAACATCAAGGTCATAATAAGCAAGTCCCAACACATCGCGTGGTTGGGACTTTGGTGTTTATCGGGAAGAAGCTTAGAGTTTGCCGGGGTTAAGCAGACCCAGCGGGTTGCGGGTGGCTTTGCCTTCCACGACGGGATCGCCGTTCCAGCGGGGATCGGCGTCTAAGCGGAAAGTGTGAGGGTCAGCAATTTCTACGCCTTGGGCTTCAAACGCAGCGATGATGTCGTAAAGGCGGTCTTTGTCGCGGTAGGCAACGACTGGTAAACCAGAGGAAACCAATGTGCCCCCCATGCGGATGTACTCGAGGTGCATCAATACTTCATTGCCAAATTGCTGTTTGAGATGGCTCACTTGTTGCCAAAAGGTAGTGAAGTCGCTAGAGAACATGGCTTGCAAGTAGGTGTAACTCGGTTCGGCTTTCATCGCCCACAAGGTGGTGTGATTCCAAGAAAAATCCGACAGCGAAAAGCCACTTTTGTGGTACTTGTCGCTGGGGCGCTGCCAGACGTTGACGCCTGCAAACAGTTCAGCAATAGCCGCTGCGGCTTTGGTTTGCTGCTGGCCTAGCTCGAGTAGCACATGCACATCTTGACCTAAGCTCACGTCGTTCATAAGCGGGCGAAAGTACGTCCCTAAAGGCGGTTCGCAGGTGCAAATGAGGCGGCAATCAAACCCGCTACTCGTTGCTAGGGCGTGACCAAAACGCAACGCTTGTTCTAAGGTCTTAAACGCAAACACACTTTCTTCCCACGCAACAGCATCAGCCAGAGAAATTTCTAGTTCGGTCATGATGCCACTGACGCCATATGCATGAATGACGCTGAGGACGTCTGTGCCTGTCAGGGTGTCATGTTGGGGGGTGGCTTCGGCGCTCATGACCTTACTGCTGAGCACCATGCCATCCCAGAGAGTACCGTGCCGAATGGAACCCACGCCGCCAAACCCACCGCTAACAAACCCACCAATGGTGGCCGTTGCCCATGTGCTCGGATAGCAGGGGACTTCCAAGCCGACTTCGCGAGCCCGCCGCTCGAGCGCCCCAATCACCACCCCCGGTTGTACCCGCGCCCGTTTGTTGTGCTTGTCTAACTCGAGGATCTTATTGAGCCGCCGCATCAAAATCACCACGCCGCCTTCTAACGGTACCGCTTGTCCGTAGTTGCCCGTGCCAGCGCCACGCACCGTCAGAGGGATGTCGTGCTGAACGCACAAAGCGACGCAGCGCTCGAGCTCTTCGGTGCTACCTGGTGCTACCACAATATCTGCCCGTTTGTCTTGCAAAGCTTCTATGAGTAGCGGTGAAAAGGTGTACGCGTCAGTAGAAAATACTTGCCGCGTTTTGGCGTCCAAATAGATGTGTTTTTCCCCGACGACCTCGCTGAGGGCTTGGCTGAGGGCGCTGAGTTGGGCAGTGAGTTGGCTGGTGAGTTTGTCTGTGGCTAAGGTTGTATCAGGTGTGGTCATTGCAACCTCCATACATGTTTTTTTTGATTACAAAAATAGCAATCTATCCATCACACGTGACTGAGCGCAGTCATGGGTAGGTCGTAAGGCACGCCCGCTTTCAGTACGGCGTAGCGGGGTGGCAAGGTGGCTAGGCTACTTGCGAGGTCGTGATGGTCCAAGATGACTATGTCCGCTGGGGCAGAGACAGTGATGCCGTAGGTTGTTTTGCCGAAAGCTCGAGCGGGGTTGGTGGTGATGAGCTCGAGCGCCTGCGGGCGTTCTGCTTCAGCGGTGAGGTGCGCTGCGTGCGCCGCCAAGTTACCAATCCACAACAGGTCATAGTTGCCAAAGGGATTAAAGGGGTCTTGCACATTATCAGAACCCGCCGACACGTTCACGCTAGCAGCTTGCAAGGCTTTGATGCGGGTAAGGCCGCGCCGCTTCGCGACCGTGTCGCTGCGCCCTTGCAGCACCAAGTTCACTGACGGCAAACTGACCACGTGCAACGCGGCTGCGGCCACTTTAGCAATGATGGCATCAGCGTCGCTTTGAGGCATGGACGCTAGTGAACAACAGTGACCCGCAGTGACGCGTCCTTGTAAACCTCGAGCCGTGACAGCTTCTGCTAAGGTTTCTAGTGCTCGCACGTTAGGGTCGTCGGTTTCGTCGATGTGTACGTCAACGAGGACGCCGGTTTTTTCAGCGAGTGCCAGCGTTGCCTCGATGCTGGCTGCCGCGTCACCAAACAACCCCGGTGCCCCGCCAATGGCGTCTGCACCCGCTTCAACAGCGGCATAAGCCAAGTCGCGTTCTTTGCCCGTGCGCTCTGGGGCGGCCATCGCCACTACCTGCAAGTCGAACGTGCCGCGCATTTCTTCGCGTACGGCAATGATGGCGTTAAGGGCGGTGAGGCCAATATCGATGCCCACATCGACGTGAGTGCGCATCGAGGTCGTACCCCTTGCCATGGCCATTTTCACCGCTTGCGTGGCTCGAGCCACGTAATCATCAACGTCCAAATGGGGCTTCACGGCTTGCCAGCGTTGGATGGCTTCGGCGAGCGTGCCGCTGTGATTGACCACGCCCGCATGATGCATACTCAAGGTTTTGTCGAGGTGCACGTGCAAGTCAACAAAACCCGCTAGCACCACTCGCCCTGACAGTTGCCACACTTCTTGGGCGTGCATGTCTAGGTCTTGGCCGATGGCCACGATGATGCCATCAATGATGGCGATATCAACGGGTGTATCAAAGCCCATGCACGTGCCCTGTTTGAGGAGCAGTTGACAGCGTTCAGCGGCGACGGTCATGCTTCTCCTGAGAGGGTGTCGGGGATGCTGTTGGGGATAGTGAAATGGGCAGCGTCGCGGATGACAGCAGCCAAACCTTGGGTGATGTTGTGCCAATAGCGTTCACCCATGTCAGCAGTCGCCGCTGTGGCGTCACCAAAGTGACCTTTGGGACTCCAATCTCGAGATAACCACGCCACATTGGGCATGGCGGTTAAGTGCACCTTATCCGAGGTAAACGCGGGATAGTGAACGCTAGCCTGTTCCATCTTGACCAGTTCTGGGCTGTCAGCCAAGATGAGCGCCGTTTCGACTGTGCCTGCGTGAATGCCAAAACGCTGTTCTGCAGCAGGCAAGGCGGCGCGGTCAGCCTCGGTGAGCGAAGGCGGCATCACCACGAACGTCATTAACCCCAATTCGGCGCGGATGTCACGAGCGGCCATTTCCAGTAAGGCTTTGTTGCCACCATGCCCATTGACAAACATGAGCCTCGTAAAACCAGCCGCTGCCACACTGCGGGCTACATCGTGACAAAAAGACAACAGGGTGTGCGCCGTTAACATGATAGTACCCGGAAAGCCGACGTGTTCGTTGCTTTTGCCAAAAGGCATGGTCGGCAGCACCCAAGCAGGGACATCCTCAGGTAAGGCGTTTAGTGCCAATTCGACGGCTTTACCAGCAATCAGCGCATCGGTCACGAGCGGCATGTGATGGCCGTGTTGTTCGATGGCCCCGATGGGCAAAATGACCACCCCAGGGTCTTTCTCGAGTGCATCAACCTCGCGCCAGGTCATATCAGCTAAATTACGTGTCAAGAGATAACCTCTCCCGTTGTAAATGAAATTGTGAACTAAGTTGCATCATAACCATCAACATACCTTAGTCAGTTGGCTTACTTGCGTTGCTTGGCTCGAGCCTGGTTAACGCCCCATGCGCTGTGTGTGACGAGAAGATGGTTTTTTGACCAGACGATGGGTTTTTCATGTTAGTGGCTTAGTCGCCCTGTTCGTCTTACGACATGAAACGGCAGTGCAATATTTGGGTATCCATCTGATATGGAATGCAAAAGCTAGCGCACTAGAGCAAATGTAACGCCACCAAGGACACCAAAAACGCCACAAACAAATCGCGGTGAGTGGTCGCCACACTGCCTTCGCCGTCTGTGGCATAAGTGATAAAATATTCATCTGCGAGCATAAACGCTCCCCACAGTGCCAAGCTGACCAAAAACGCCATGTTGATGGCCTCGAGCGTCCCTACCAACAGCGCCCACCATAACAGTAGTGAGGCAATAGCTTCCCAGACAATCACGCCGATAAACATCACCCAGCAAGCAGTTTTGGGGGTGTTGTGGATGCGGGTGACAGCGACGATATAGCCAAAATTACCAGAAGCCAATGACCATGTTTCGGGCAAGACACCGCGTTCTTTGAGGGCATCTGTCACATTAAGCAGCGTGACTAACGAAAGCCACGCTGCCCAAAGCAGGACGATACCCGCTTTAATTAGCTCGAGCACTGTCATTTAGGGGGTGCTGAAAAACTCCACGGTGAATGCGGCCATGGGATCTTCGACTTCATCGATTAGCTCGAGTTCGACAAGTTGGTCGTACATCTCTTGCCAGCGTGACTCGAGCATGTACCCCAAGCCGTTTTCTTCGGTTACCTCACTGGTGACAAACGGAATTTGTTGTTCGTTTGACCACGCCATGAAATCAGCGGTAATCGAGTCGTTATACGAAGCGATGATGTCGGTGTATTCGGTGGGATTAGCTAAAAAGCGTTCCCAGCCTTCTTGTGAGGCTTCAACGAACGCCCCAATCACGTCGGGGTTTTCTGCAACAAAACTTTCTTTGGCCACCACGATGTTGGCATACGGGTTATACCCCGAGTCAGCGATGGCCAAATACTGCGGATCAGCCCCTTCGCGGCGGGCACCGAAGGGTTCTGAGGTGACGTAAATTTGGGTGATGCGGCTTTCGTCTAAAAGCCATTCGGCAATTTGACCATTGTAGTTGACGACTTGCACTTGTCCCTCGAGGCCATATTTTTGCTCGATAAAGTCCCAATAAGGTGCGCCCGGAGAAATAGCTACTGTGCGGCCTGCTAAGTCGGTAAAGTCAGTGATTTCTTGACCACCGTGAAACATCAACCCTTGGGGCATATCCTGAAACGTGCCGTAAAACGCTATCGCTGGAATGCCTTCGTTGCGGGCAAAGTACGTACCTGCGGCGTCGGTCATGGCAAATTCAACCCGGTCAGTCGCCAGTAGGGTCATGCCGGCTATGTTGGGCCCCCCTTGGATAATTTCCACATCAAGGCCATATTCTTCGTAGATGCCGTCTTGCACTGCCGCATAAAAACCGCCGTGCTCAGGTTCGGCAAACCAGTTGGTGACAAAACGAATAGGTGTAAGCTCTTGGGCGAACGCTGCACTAAGCAGTAGCAGCATTAAACTCAATCCTTTTTTCATAGGTTACCTCCATGAAATCACGCGTGTGTGCGTGCTTGCGAGGTGTTGTCAGTTTGCGACAAAATGCACACGACAAAGTGCTACGTTAACGTGCCACATCAACGTGCCACGACAAAGTGGTTTGCAGATGTCTTGGACTGCACCACGCCGTTTCTAAACTTACAATGAAAAGAAAGATTATGCAAGTGAGCATCAAGACATTCTCGAGCCATCCACCCACTGCTATCTGGGTACTGGCATCTGGGCAAAAATTGACCAGACGAACAATCAAGTGAGCACAGAGTGACAATACAGCATGAAGATGATGTCATTCTCGAGCAATTCGTTAGTGGCCTTATACCGTTATAAGTAATGTGCCAAGAAGGTGTGATGATGTGAGCTTGGTGTTGCCGCGTAGGCGTTTTGGGTGCTCGAGGGTTACCGTCTTGGGTGTTAAGCTCGAGCTACCCCCAGCGGATTTAACTTTCGTGTTTACTTGCCGACGCGTGCCAGCGGTGAAGTGCAGCGTAGCTAAGACCGTTAATCGCCAGTAGGAAACTCACCCCCAACAGGGCAGACGCCAGCGTGGCTGCAAACACCTGCGCCATTCGCAAACGGTTGGCAGATTCCACAATGATGAACCCCAACCCGCCGCGACTGCCGCCCATGCCCGCGACATACTCCCCTACGATGGCACCAATCACGGCTAGGCCAGCAGCTACCCGAAACCCCGCAAAAAAGTATGGCAACGCATAGGGCAAGCGCAATTTAGTGAGCACCGCCCATGGTGACGCCCGATACAAACGAAACAGTTGTACCAAGTTGGGGTCAGTTGATAGCAAGCCCGTGGTGGTGTTGGCAATGATGGGAAACACGCTGATAATCACTGCGACTGCCGTGATAGACGCCGTGCCAATACCAAACCAGACGATGATGATGGGGGCAATGGCAATCACCGGTGTGGTTTGCAGCATCACCGTATAGGGGAAAAGGGCATTGTAAAGGCGTTTGGAACTGGCCAAGATGAGCGCTACTGAGATGCCGATGACCACTGAAAGCAAAAGCGCTAGTGCCGCCGAGCGAAAGGTAATCCAGGTGGCATTCAGTACCACGTCCCCACGTTCTTGGAAGGCTTCGACCACATCCCAAGGACTAGGTACAATGTACGAAGGCACGCGAAAAATGATGATACCAAGTTGCCACAGGGCAATAAAACTCACTAGCGTCAACGCAGGTGGAAAAAACTTGCTAAACCACTTGCGCTGATGTAGTGGAACGGCGCTTTGCTCAACCGCTTGTTGCTGGTTTGGTTGTTGGTTTGGTGACGCTAAACTCATGCGGCAACCTCCTCGGTGTTGGCTTCACCCAAGGCACCTTCGCCCAGAGCAGAGACAACGTGCATGACCGTGTTTGAAAAGACATCAGACCCGCGAAAGGCGGCGTTTCTTGGTTGGTCGGTGTCAACGTCGATGTTTTCTACAATGCGCCCCGGTTGGGCGCTCATCACGGCGATGCGGTCAGACAAAAACACGGCTTCAAAGACGTTGTGAGTGACAAACACGACTGTTGCGCCCGTAGCTTCTTTGATGCGCAGCAGTTCGTGATTGAGGCGTTGGCGGGTAATTTCATCGAGCGCCCCAAAGGGTTCGTCCATCAGTAGCAAGTGTGGTGCGGTCACCAGCGCCCGAGCAATGGACACCCGCATGCGCATCCCGCCGGAAAGCTCTTTGGGATGGGCTTTGGTAAACCCGCCTAAACCGACGAGCTCGAGCACTTCCTTTGCCCTAGCAATGCGTTCTTTTTTGGCTACTCCCGTAAGTTCTAGGGGCAAAACCACATTGCCCATTACATTGCGCCACGGCAGCAAGTTGGCATCTTGAAAGACAAACCCCAGCGGCTGTTGCCGAGGGCTGTTGGGCGCAGCACCTTCTACGATTACCGTGCCTGCTGTCGCTTCACCAAGGCCAGCAATAATCCTAAGTAACGTCGATTTGCCGCAACCAGACGGCCCTAATAGCGACACGAACTCGCCTGCATGAACATCAACGTTGACATCTTGCAGGGCGTGCGTGCCGCTCCCATACACTTTATCGACATGACGCACACGCACTAAAGCGCCATCTTGTGAAACACTCATAAAACCCCCTCAGGGAAAAGCCCATTAACCACGCACCAGAAATAAACCTGCCCTCATAACCTCGGTGGTATGTTCAGCGGCGCAACCGCCACACCTTAAGCACGCAACAATCACGCGACGAACCAAATCACACAACTAACCATACAACCTCGAGGCCATCACTATCCGAACGGTACGATTCTCGCGCAGGCCTGTCATCAGCACTGCCGTTATCAATATCGTCATCAACCCGCTATCGTCAATATCTATGAAAACCACGTGGTGTGCTGTAGCTGCGCGTGTATTAAAATACTGCTAAACAAAAACATCTCGCTCACAGGGGACTACCGTCTGGTCATTCGCCTAGGGGCTAGGATATCTATGCGAAGTGCGTTAATCACGAAAAAACACGTCATATAAAGTAAAAGCTCGATAGTCAAAGACACTTTAAGACGAGTGAAGCAAAACACTTGGGGCAACGCAGTCAAAAAAACAGCTAACCTACATCATGATTAACCTCAGCAGGGCAGAGTACATCAGCAGGGCAGAGTACAGGGGAACGGGCATGTTGGGTGACGTCTTGCGAAGGTTGCTAGCTGTGAAGGTTGCGAGTGATGAAGGTTGCTGGCTAGTAGCAAAGTTCACTTATATACCTCGAGCAGTATAAAAATTCGCCTTCCTACTGTCAACCTTGCCGCAGCTCTGAAGGGGTTGTTCGCGTCGGGTGAGTTGCTCACAACGCGTCATCAAAATGACTTGTCAACGTGTCACACCACAGACGGGACGTCATTTTCTATATGAAAACGCGTTGTAGGTTGGTTACACCATCGTTGCATTGACATAAAACGATTAGACCTCTTGTGAGAGTGCCTACAGGTCAAGCTCATAAAAATAGCAGCAATGAAGGAAACCTGTAAAGTAAAACGTCTGCGTCCGTTGTGATAGATTTATTGTATTGACTTATGTGTTATTTTGTTGATATGCGTATTGACGTGAAACCCGTTGTGCGTGTTCAGTGTGTTTGCTGCTAATAAGGGTGAGTTTTTGCGTCGTACTCGAGTTGTAAGAGTTTTGTAAGAGTTGTGTCGTTATGCTGCTCACATGAGTGCTCACTATCTCGCAGACATGCCACGCAACCAACGGGTGGCAGGTGCTACTACGCCCCCAACTTCTATCGGGCACGCCATCACCGAAATTGCCTTGAGGCATTTGCTCGAGGCACGCTGGCAGTTTGTGCAAGCTGTCAACGTCCAGACGGATGCGGCAGCGTTTAGCAATGGCTATGTTGCTGATGGGTATAGCTATGTTGCTGACAAAGTTGCTGACAAACAATACCAAAAAAATAGACAACCATGCAGACAATGCGCAGAACCAAGCGACGAACAGCCTAAATATCATCAGTCCAGCCATCAGTTCGCAACACGTCAACGTAGTGATGTGATGGCATATTGGCATGTGAGTAACAGCTACCTCGAGCACACCCTGCTACATCTTGCGCAACATGTGCTCGAGCCACAGACAATAGACCTCAACGTCCTCATCGAAGGCATTGTGGCGTGCATCGTTAAGCCATTGCCTGCACAACGCCCAAACCCCACGCAACACAACACACCGCAACACAACACACCGCAATACAACACACCGCAACACAACCACAATCCTGTGCAACAGGGCCGTTATCCTGTCAACGCTAACGGCAGTGTTGGAAATGGCAGTATCAGAAACGGCACTATCGGGATGGAGGTGTTGGGGGTTGATGTGGGCATCGCCACGACCTTGCCGACGGTTTCAGCCCCACTTTTACTGTTGCATTGGGTGTTTAGCGAACTGCTTATCACCAGTTGGTTGAATAGCCTCCCTGCTAGTGTGAGTGCATCCGAACCGCACAACGTCCTGCAAATACCACTGACAGACATGGCAACTACAGACGTGGCAACTGTGGTGGTTAATTGCCTCGATGCCGATGACGCGTGGCACATCACCATCAGCAGTGACCATCATCATGCGGATTTGGCAACGGCTGCACTGACCCAACTGCAGGCCGCATTGCAGCAGATTGGTGGCGATATGCACATGATGTGTGATGATGACGCTTTGTTGCAAACGGTGATATTGCCCAAAGTACCTAGAGGATAGTCTCGAGCCACCGCGTAAGATAACACCGCAAAACAACACCGCAAAATAACATCACAAAAAAATCGTGAGCGACAGCATTTGCCAGCCCCACAGATGGGTTGGCAATACTGGTTTTTAAGGATGGTTGAAGGGCAGTGGTTAGGGGTCGTCGTGAGTAGACTCGTCGTGAGTAGACTCAAAGTGGGGATTAACGTCAGTGAGATTATCGCCAAAAGGGCTTTCAAAGAGGTTGCCTCGAGCCAAACCCAGGCGCAAAGCTTCAAACGGTGCTGCGGGGTTTCTCTTCTGCTGTTGCCAAATAAGCCAGCGCAACACTAGCCTATGCAGCGTCTGATATAGCGGTGGACGGTACATCTGCGACAAGCGATACCCGCCTCGGTAACCTTCAACCACAAACGCCGCCTGTTCGGGGGTAGCACTACCGCCCAAGTGCACCACCGGATACTTTTGCTGTCTGATGTCCTGATTCGAAGTGTCCTGATTCAGAGTGTCCTGATTCAGAGTGTCCTGATTCAGAGCGTCATGGTTCAGAAGATGAGGGTGAAACTCACTGCTGTGAAGGTGGTCGTGCTGATGTGGGTGAATGTGCCCTGTATCGCCTGAACCTGTATCGCTTGACGCCATATCACCTGAACCCGTATCGCCTGACGCCGTATTGCCCCGCCCCGTATCGACCAAGTGGCATGTCCAACCAGCCCGCCGCAGTCGCCAACACCATTCGATGTCTTCGTTGTAAAAACGCAAACTGCTGTTCATGCCGCCTAGCTCGAGCACTACCTGCCGCTTCACCACCTGAAAACACCCTGATAACCACGGCACATTCACGTCATGATGCCTACCTAAACGCCGCCCAAGATGCAGTGCGATGTAATGCTGATGGTACAACAGGCCTTGATGCTGCAAGCGTCCTTGCCCGTCGTGACATACGGGTCCTACCATGCCGACATGTGCAGGTTTCAAGGCATCTAATAGCGGCTGCCATGCGTCTGGGCGCACAAAAACATCGGCGTTCATACAGGCGAGCAGCGGGTGGTCACTCACGGACAGCGCGTGTTGCAATCCCACGTTCACCGCGTGGGCGAGGCTGTGATTGTTACAGGTGATGAAATGCCCTGCGGGTAAAGCGTCTACTTGCTGGCGGGCAGTGGCTCGTGCCACCTCAGAAGATGTATCAACCACGATGGGTAAGAGCGCCATGGGCGCAACCTGCAACGCTTGCAAACAACGCCCTAACAGTTCGGGAGTGTTGTAGTGAACGATAACAACTGGAAGAATAGGCGCAGACCCAGCAGACGGATACCCAGCAGACGGAGACATCAGCTTGTATCGTACCGTTACTGTCAAGCATGGTTGGGACAGTGAATACACAATATCACTAAATACATCACTAAATAAATTACCTAAATAATACATTACCTAAATACAACGTATCCAGATAGCCCTCAAGATAGGACATGATGGGGCGCACGGTATGCATATCACGGGGTTGTGACGGCAAAACTGCTATAATACAAACAGTGAAAGACATGCACGATAATCACGATAAGCCTACACTACCGGTGACGCCACCTGTGACGTCACCTGTGACGCCTTCAGCTGCTGAGGGTGTACTGCCCAATGCTGATAAACCGATACCCGATGCTAGCAAGCAGATATCCAAAGCAGGCAAGCAGATAATTGTCAAGCAAGATGCTGCCGATATTGTCCAGGCGCCTTCTTTGGCTGCGGTTGATGCGGTGACGTTTGCACCCGAGGTGGCTCGAGTAGGGGTGGCGCTAGGGGGTGGCAGCGCTAGGGGCTATGCTCACATCGGGGCGCTCATCAGCCTCGAGCGCCACGGGCTTACCCCCAGTGTCATTGTGGGTACGAGTTTTGGGGCGATTATCGGCTCTATGTATGCTTCAGGTCACAGCCTCGAGGATTTGCGTCACTTTGCGACCAGTCAGCGCCGCCGGGACTTGCTTCCGCAACTGATTGACTTTGGTTTGCACAAAGCGGCATTGTTTCGTGGTGATAAGCTCGAGGACTACTTTGAACGGTTGCTCGAGGGACGCCACTTTGCTGACCTAGACCATAATTTTGCCATTGTCGCTACCGATGTAGATACAGGCGAACGGGTACTCTTGCAAGAAGGCTCGCTCGCGAGGGCGCTGCGGGCGAGTGCGTCGATGCCAGGGATTTTTGCGCCCGTAGAAATTGACGGCAGGCGGCTCATGGACGGAGGCATCGGTGCGCCTGTGCCCCTTGATACCCTCGAGCACTTTGCCACTGACCTTGCTATTGGCATCGAAGTGGGCTTGCAGTGCGAAGATTCTGCTTCCATTCAGTTTGCTCAGCGTTGCCTCAGTACCGCGTGGGGTAACCGCGTCCATGTCGGTTTGCGCGACACCACCGGGGGGCATCCGGTGCTGGTGTTTGGACGCACCCTCGCACATACTTTCACTGCGTGGCAAACAACGCCCTCCTTGCCCGCTGGGGCGCTCAACATCCACACTCAACCGCCTATCAACTGGCTCAACTTTCACCGTGCGGAAGAAGCCATTGTCGCAGGCGAACAAGCCCTCGAGACCTACATGCCCACCATCAAAAATGTCCTGTCGGCACGGCAAGCCCTATCAGGCGAGTAATCGCTCGAGCAAACTGCATCTTTTCACACTGATTCATGTAGAAATTTCCGTAATAAAAAACACAATCAATCCCTGTAATGTCATCTCAAACACCTTTATTAGCTTCATTGAAGCTTAATTTAAGGGTGGAGGTAAACGACGATGCGTCAATTATGGGTGTGTTTTGTTGTGGGTATGTTGACTGCTGCTGCCGCTCAAGGCTCAGGTGGCGGGGCTGCCCTCAGTCCGGGATTTATGCCTGACCCTTATGTCATCAGTTACGTGGCCGGTGGGTCAGTAGCGGCGTCGCAGTATGGCAGTGAGTGCGCGGGTAACATTGCCTCATCGCCCGATCATGTGCTCGAGCTTGGAGCGTTTAACTACCTCAAAGTGGGCGTGCAAAGTGCTTCAGATACAACCTTAGTCATTTACGGTGAACCCTACGGACGTTGGTTTTGTAACGACGACAGCGACGGCCTCAACCCTGTGGTGGAAGGGTCATGGGCAGCAGGTACGTACTATGTGTATGTTGGTAGTTTTGACGGTGCACCTGATTACAACCTCGTCATCACCGAAATTCCCTGACGCAACCTCACCTAATTATGCTGAGCGCCCGACATGGTTGGGCGTTTTTTTTACCACACCAACTGGTTTTTGCCGTTTGCTTTGGCTTCGTACAGTTTTTGATCAGCAACTAAGAGCATTTTTTCGTGGTTGGGTGGGGTGATGTCGCCTGTTAAGCCGATGCTTAAGGTGACTTGCAACCCTTGGGCAATGTCTTCCCATGCGTGCTGTTCGACATGGGCACGAATGCGCTCACAGACAATAGCAGCATGGCTTACAAGAGTCTCTGGAAAGACGATGACAAACTCTTCACCTCCGTAACGGGCGGTGATATCAGCGTCGCGTACTTCGTTTTGCAAAATCTTGGCTACTTGCCGGATGACCGCATCGCCTACTTCGTGTGACAGGGTGTCGTTGATGCGCTTAAAGTCGTCAATATCGCAAATCATCACGCTCAACGACTTGCCGTAACGTTTGGTACGGCTGAACACACTGCGCAAGTTTTCGTCTAGGTAGCGGCGGTTATACAGCCCGGTGAGGCCATCTTGCACGCTTAAACGCGCCAATTCGCGGTTGCTGGTCTCGAGTTCAATCTGAGTGCGCTGCAGTTCTTCGATTTGTTGCTCGAGCACCTTTTGCAAGTTGCGCAGGGTTAGGTGGGTGGTGACCCTGGCAATCACCTCTTCAACCTGAAACGGTTTGGTGACATAATCGACGGCACCCTCGTTAAACGCTTGAATCTTGTCGTCAAGTTCAGCCACACCACTGACAAAGATGATGGGGATGTTTTGGGTGCTGTCGTCAGTTTTGAGCTGGCGACACACCTCGATACCGTCCATGTTGGGCATATTGATATCGAGCAAAATAATATCGGGGCGCTGCGTTTCATCACGGGCGCGCTCGAGCGCTTGCACCCCATCAGACGCTTCCACGACGCCAAAGTCTTCGTCTTCCAACATCTCACGTAGCAGCCGCAAGTTGAGCGGTTTGTCGTCAACGGCCAAGATGATGTGGTCACTAGGGGTAAGGGTGAACGCCATAAAGAATTGTATACCGAATGCGTTTGCATGTATCAGTGCCCATGCTGCTAAACACTGGCATCACATTGACGCATAAGGACGCATAAGCCAAGGGACGCATAAGGACGCATAAGCCAAGGGATGCATAAGTAGCAATTTCACGTGTCACGTCTACGGTTGCTGATGTTTACTAATAGACTTCTTGCGAGATAGCAATTCCACGTGTCGTTTCTACAGTTGTTGATGTTTGCTAATGTCATATTGATATAAGATTTGATGTAAAATGCGTTCAACTGTGTAGATGTCAATTATGGAAATGCTAAATATGGTCACGGGGAATGGTCATGGGGTGCACTCGAGCAGCAACTTAGGCGCAAACCCCAACGCATCCGCCGCCACTAAGTGCACCTGCGCTTCAGCAATAGGGGGGTGCAGCGCTTCGGGGTCGTAACCGTGTAAGTGACCGTAAACAACGATATCCGCTTGATACTGAGTCAACAAATCGGTAAACGCCGACGGTTCGGCTTGCAGGTTGCTCGGCGGGTAGTGCAGCATCACAATGAGCGTGGCAGACACCGCTGACTGGGCAAGTTTGTGGGCGTGTTTGAGGGATAGCTCGAGGCGCTGACGTTCGCGGGCATAAATTTTGCTGTCGTGTTCGTCGTCTTCGTCAAATTGACGGCTGCCGGGGCAGTCCCAGCCTCGAGTACCTGCGACGACAATGCGGTGTTTATCAGTGGGTTGTACTTTGCTAGTACCTGCGGGGCTAGTACCTGCGGGTGCTATTTCACCGTGTATTTCACCGTGATTTATAACATTCGATTCAATGACGTTTTCGGTGATGACGTTTTCGGTGATGTGGTAGCTCGAGACATCCCAAGCAAAAGCGTCATGTTGCAACGCTTGCATCCGTTCTGGCAAGGCTTTGCGCACTTTGCTAATCGACGACCACCAGTAATCATGGTTGCCGCGCAAGATGAGTTTGTGACCGGGCAAGTTGGCAATATCACGCAAATCAACTAGCGCATCTTCCAATGACATTGCCCAGGAGATATCTCCTGGAATCAGCACTACGTCGCTATCACGCACGACCTCGCGCCAGCGGGCAAAAAAAATCTCCGGATGCCCCTGCCAGTTGCCACCAAAAATGTCCATCGGTTTGGGGTGTGCGCTCGAGAGGTGAGGGTCAGCGATAGCGAAAAAGCGCATACCTTAGCTTACCGCACGTGTTTGCAGTGACGCTGTTTGGTGATGTTGTATTTGGTGATGCTGTTTGGTGTTGGGTTGGGTGGCTCGAGCTACCCCTGTGACCAACGTTCATGACCAATATCCGTAACTAACATCCGTAACTGAGTACAAAATGAAGCGCATCCCTGTTGATGTCCTGTTGATGTCCTATCGATGATGCCCTCTGAGAAGGTTGCCCAATGATGCTATGACACACGTTACAAGATGCACGTTATAGCAATGGTAATTACATATGTTGTTTCTACAGTTACTGATGTTTACCAATGTCACATCAACATAAAACTGTCACATCAACATAAAACGCGCCCAACTATGTAGACGTCAACCATCGAAATACTATAAGTAACGAAACATGGTTGCTTTGTGGCATATGTCAAGTAACAGATGACAGCCAAAGCAGCGCGCCGTCACCGTAAGCCAATGTGAAGCCAATGTGCCGTAAGCCAATGTGCCGTAAGCCAATGTGCCGTAAGCCAATGTGCGGTGTGGATGCGCTTGCTTGCGTAAGCTAAATGGATTATGTTGTTTGCTTTTGATTTAGATGCCACCCTAGTGAGTGATGATTTTCATATGTCCGATACCACCCGTAGGGCGGTGTTGGCGCTGCGCGAGCTGGGTCACACGGTCACGGTGATTACCGGGCGCACCGAACGTTCGGCCAAGGTGTTTTTGCAACCGCTCGAGGTGATGGGTTTTTACGGTACCGATCACGGCGCTCGCATTGTGGGTGATGGGACGCTCTTACACCGCTCTGAAATTGACGCCGCTTGTTTGCGCGACATTGTCGCCCGTTCCCACAAAATAGGGGCGTCGGTGTCGTTTACGGTGCACGATGATGTCTATGTTGAAAAACCCGAGTCGCCCATGTGGGACTGGTTGCGCCGTTTTGAACATCGCATGCTCGACCACGATGCCTACAAAGATACCAGTGCCGACAAAATCGTCATGCACGCCCCTGCTGGCCACAATGACTTGTGTGCTGAACTGCAAGCGTGCTATCCGGATTTGACGTATTACAACTACGAAACCCGCCTCGAAATCACGGGCAAAGATGGTCACAAAGGGGCTGCCCTCGAGCGCCTTGCAAGTACCCTCGGTTTTGCCCAAGAAGACACCGTTGCTTTTGGCGATGGCCTTAATGACGTCAGCATGATGCAGTGGGCAGGTACGTCCATCGCGGTAGGCCCTAGGGCGCACCCCGAGGTCGTAGCCGCTGCTAGTAGCCACGTGGCTGCGCCCGAAGAAGAAGGTGTCGCCGAGTGGTTGTACGAGCATTTTTTGATGTAGTGATGTAGCTTAAGGGGTGTGTGGCTCGAGCGTCGTGCATTCATGCCAACACCATTCATGCCAACACCATTCATGTCAACATCTCGCTTGCCCACAAGGACAAGTATCTAAAGCAGCAACAGCGAATGTATTAATAGTTAAAATATCATCTGGTTGTATGAGCAATATCCCGACGCCATCACCAGTGACGCCAGCGAAGCAGCTTGGCGATGTACTAACACTTAACAGGTACTAACACTTAACAGCAAAGCCAGTAGTCTAAGTCAAGCAGGTTGACGTGAGTGGTGCTTAGCCAAGGTTAGGCTGACGTTGTGGTTATCCTGTTATCAGCGTTGCTGTGGAGGTCGGCGCGTGGGTTACACTAGTTTTTGCCTGCAAGGTGGCGCGTAAGCATGTACTTACGCGCTTGTTGCGGGTTGCCTTGACGGTATTTCGTGATACAGTTTTTGTATCTTTCAAGCGGGAGGTTGGTTGTTTTGGTGAGCACAAACAAAAGTATAATAATATTAACAAAGCAACTTCGCCATCACCGCAATGCACTTTAGCGCACACTAGGACTGACAGTTTAGTGACAACCCAAAACGCAATTCATCTTTACCATGAACCATTAGTGGATAATCTCGTTCTCATTGGCGTATCACATAGACGTGGCGGCGCGACAGCCCTAGAAACATGGCGGTCGTGTTTTGCTGACATACTCACCCATGACCCGCTTACCCATGACCCGCCCGAGGCAACAGCACGTCAGCCTGTTGCGGATGTGGCTGTCAGTGGGTCAGTTGTTGGCGAGTCAGTTGTTGGCGAGTCAGTTGTTGGTGTTCATGGTGCTAACAGTGCCCACGCAGGCGTCAAAGTAGACCGCAAACGTCATCCTTTGAACGCGTCACGGTCTGCTCGAGATTGGCGTTCGTTGGGCTTCGTTGAGTGTATGCCGATTATTACCTGCAATCGTTTTGATGTGTTGGTGGTGTTACCAGATGGCATGAGCGTGGCCGAAGCCAAAAGCCGCCTCACCCCGCCGGGGCAGAATCTCAAACCCTATGCCTACCGAGGCGATGGGGCGCTCGAGCAATTGGTGCGCATTACCGCCTCGCTGGATTCTCTTAACCCTGGCGAAGACCAAATCACCGCCCAAGTGCGTCAGTCCTATCACGCCGCCAAAGCACGCGGTAGCGTCGGCAAGACGATTTCTTTTGCTGTTCACAGTGCTTTACGCATTGCCAAGCGGGTGCGTAGAGAAGTGGCGTTAGCACCGCTTAATACCTCGCTGTTTAGTTTGGCAGTGCCGTTGATTGCTCGAGAATTGCCTATGAGTGGTCGCGTTGTTGTCCTAGGCAGCGGCGAGATGGGGACACTAGCTGCCAAGACGCTTGCCAACCAAGCAGGCGTGCAACTCACTTTGGTGAACCGTACCGTGGCAAAAGCTGCTACCTTGGCCAATGAAGTGCGGCAGTATGCCCTAGCCAAAGCGCAAACAGTGGACGTGAACGCGTGTTCGCTCGAGCACTTCCTCGCTGCCCCTCAAAACTGCGATGTGCTGGTGAGTGCGACGCCCGTAGCAGGGTTAGTCGATGAAACGGTGTTAAATCAGCTGCCCGATGTGCGCGTTATCGTTGACTTGGGCATCCCGCGCAACGTGTCTGCTGGCGCGACGCGGTTAGCGCAGCAGCGGGGGGTGAGCGTGCTAGACGTAGATACCCTACAAGACGCCGGCCAAGAGCGGCGGGCGAAGTTGCTGGTGCGTTTGGGTGAAGCTGAAGCCATCATTTTGAGCGAAGTGGACGCTGCTGTTGAAGAGTGGACAGAACGGCAATTGGGCGTGTCCATTACCCGCTTGCGGCAAACCTACCTAGAGACCATCGGTGAGATGCTGCCCGAAGACGCCGCGAGCGAACTGGCGCATAAGTTTGCGCATATTCCCATCAAAGGCTTGCGCGCAGTTGCCCGTAATCACGGTTTGGATGCCGCCCGCACGTTTCTTAAAGAAGTGGGTTTGTTATAATGTCCTTAACGAAAACCGTGCGTATTGCAACCCGCAAAAGTGACTTGGCACTGTGGCAAGCGCGCTGGCTAGAGGGGCAACTGCATGCCCGCGACTACGCCGCCGAGTTGGTGCTCATCGACACCCAAGGTGACCGCAACCGAGCGCCATTTGCGCAACTTTCTGGCCAAGGCTTTTTCACCAAAGCCGTGCAAGACGCTGTCATTGCTGGTGATGCTGACATCGCTGTGCACTCACACAAAGACTTACCAAGTGCGCCCGTTCCGGAATTAGAAGTTGCCGCCTTAAGTGACCGCGCCGACCCGCGTGATGTGCTGTTGGTGCGCCCAGACGCCTACCTTGCTGAGCAAGCTGACGATGGTAGTCCTGCACTAACGTTACCGCTGCAACTCGGTGCCAAAGTGGGGACGAGCGCCGTGCGGCGGCAAAAGCAACTGCTCTCACTGCGGCCAGATTTGCAGGTACAAGAATTGCGCGGCAACGTGCCTACCCGCATCGGCAAGTTGCGCGCAGGGGAATACGACGCCATTGTGCTAGCAGCAGCTGGGGTGCGCCGTTTGCAGCTCGAGCTAAGTGACTTGCACCTGTACTTTATACCGCCCCAGGTGATGATTCCTGCGCCTGCGCAAGGGGTGTTAGCGCTCGAGTGCCGCCGTGATGCTTACGATATTGCGTCACTACTCACCGAAGTGCACCACAAAGATACCCACCGCTGCGTGGCCGCCGAACGCGGTCTTATGGCGATGCTGCAAGGTGGCTGCCAGTTGGCGCTTGGCGCGCATGCTATGTGGGACGGGCAAAAACTGACCATGCACTGTTGGTACGAAGGCAACTACCAAGTGGTTGAACACCCGTCATCCGAAGGAGCAGCCTTTTTGGCGTATGACGCTTTGGGACGCCCCGCGCCGCCTGTTCACTAGATTTGTTCACCAGATGATGCACGTTTTATTGACCCACTCGAGCGGCAAACTTGAAACGCTCGAGCCTGCTTTAGTCAAAGCGGGGTTTACCGTTAGCCACCGCCCTGCTATTGTCACTCGAGCTTGTCTTGACCAAACCACCTATAACTCAGCTATCTATAACTCAGCTATCTATAATCAAGCCAAACGTTTGTTAACCTGCCCATGGTTGGCGTTTACGAGCCGCAGTGCTGTGAGTGCGTGGCAGCAGTTGGGCTTGCCTTTTACAGATAACGTGGCAGCAGTAGGGGAGAAGACGGCTCGAGCCATTGAAACCGCAGGTGGGCGGGTTGCGTTGGTGGCAGCAAAAAAACATGTTGATGATTTGGCAAGGCAGTTGATAGAACACGTCGCGCCCTGCGAAGTGGGTTTACCGCAGGGGAATCTGGCATTAGGAACGCTCGAGCAACGCCTGAAGCAAGCCGGGTTCACGCCCAAGCCGGTGACGGTGTATCACACGGAAATTCAAGCCCCCTTGACACTGACTGAGCTTGAGGGTATTGACGCTGTGGTGCTAGCAAGCCCGTCAGCGGTGCAGTGTTTGCCAGATGGCCTACCTGAGCAGGTGACGTTGGTGGCGTTTGGGACGCGTACAGCCAAAGCGATTGCTGCCCGTGGTTATGAATGTATGCAAACAGAAATACCCTCGAGCGACGCTGTGGTGAGGGTGCTCGAGGGCATAAAACACTAGAACTACTCGTTGTATTCGATGGTGTTATTGATGAAATCCACGTTGAGAACAGTGCCAAGGCCATCTTCGCGTTGTATGTTGCGCACGCCTGTAAAGCGATTATTTTGTACGCGGATGCCGTCTATCAGTGCTTCATCAAAACGTGGGCGTAAGTTGAGGATGGTGCGCACGTCCGTTGCACTATTGTCTGTTACAGTAATATCGCCGATGTTGTAATGGCGGTAGTCACCTTCATTCCAGCCGGACACTTCGAGGAAGAACTCGAGGCTGCCTTCAATTGTGTTACTACGAATAACATTGCCGTAGTAATCGTAAATAAGGCCATCGCGCAAGACGCCTGACCACTTGCCATCTAGCCCGACAAAAAAGCTGTGTGATCCACGCACAATATTGTTAGTAACCAGGGTGTTGGCTGCTGCCATCTGAATGACCGCACCGTTGCGGTAGTCAAAGGTGTTGTTGGCAATGACAAAATACTGAGCACTGCGTTGCCTCTCACTGAAGAGGGCGGTGTCATCATTGGTTAATAGCAGTACAGCCATACGATAGCTGCCCGTAAACGTGCTTTCAATGACACCACTATTGTGGCTACCGTCAATATAGATGCCTTGTGAGGCATTGTGAAAGGCGCAGCGTATACACCATAGGTTGTCACTTTGGATGGCAGCACGAATGGCCCCTGGGTGTTTGTCACGGGTAAGGATGAAGTCTTCAAAACGCACATTGTAGATGTACACATCACGAACGCCATCAAAACTGAGCGCTTGATGGAGTTGGTTGTTGCCATCAAAGGTGAGGTTCTCAAAGTAGATGTTGCGTTCGGGATTACCTTCACGGTTGCCGTCTTGTATCTCCATGCTTTTGAAGTTCAGCAGCGTGCTTTCGTCGCCTTCGAGTTGGACACTAGGTTGACTGACGATGCGCGCACCATCGGACAAAAAGTGCACGTTGCTGCGGCGCAAAATGTTGATTTGTCCTTGGTGTGAATAGCGGTCTTGCAACCACTCGAGCGGCGTACTAATCACATACGGTCCACAGGTTGCTGGTAGCCACAACGTCCCCCCGGCGATGGGCAAGTCGTTCAAGGCCTCCAAGATGCCCCCTGTTTGCGAACCCTGTTGATAATCACAGACGTTCACCCTTGGTTGAGGGTGTACGACCTCACTGGCATCAAAACCGCCGTTGGCTGGGTTTAAGGGATGACCGTCCCACCAGACGTCAACGGGCAGATTCCAGTCGATGGGATAATAAGGGACACTGCCGTTTTCAATCGTCTTGGCGCGGCGTCCGTCTGCGGGCAGTTCGACAAGCGTCGCAGCCGTCGTGGTGCTTTCGCGCACGGTACTCGTGATGCTGTTATCGACGACGTTGTTCATAGCCATGTCGGCGAGCAAGGTGTCGTTGTTATTAACTTCGTCGTTACTAGCTGCTTCAGTATCGTCCACCATACTGGCAGTCACATCAGCCTCAGCCACATCAGCCTCAGCGACATCAGCCTCAGCGACATCAGCCTCAGCCACATTGGTTTCAGCCGTTGCTACTGCGTCCTCAGCCGTGTCGCTGGTCGCTTCGTCAGCCTCGTCAGGGGTTTCTTCGCGAGCTGACGTTGCTTCAGGCATTGTTTCAGAAGATGCTTCAGATGATATTTCAGGGACTTGCTCGGTGGTGTCACTAACGGTGTCGGTACTTGTGTCAGTACTTGTGTCTACCGCTGCCTCGCTGGCGTCTTGGTTGCTGTTCTCAGCCGTGTCGGACTCAGCTTCAACCGTTGTGGTGTCAGTAGTTGTGGGACTAGCAGCTTCAGCCGTTGCGCTTTCGGCATTGCTAACGTCACTAGTAGCATCACTCACAGCAGTGTTATCAGGGGCTTCGCTAATGGTGTCGTTGACGGTTTCGACATTGGCTGTATCAACATCACTTGTATCAACATCACTTGTATCAACATCACTTGTATCAACATCACTTGTGTCAACAGGGCTTTCTGGGTCGTGGCGGGCGATGGCTTGCTCGAGGCCAGCAAAAAACACTTGAAACAGGGCTGCGTCGCCGGGGGCGAGGGTGATGGGGTCGGTTAAGGCTTGCAGTGCGCCGCTTTCTGCGTTGAGCAGTTCAACGCTGTCGGGCGTGCCGAGGGTAGGGAGCATCTCGAGCGTAAACGTGCGCGTGTTGATTACATCGCGGTTCACGAGCAACACGTACATGTTTTCCCGCTGTACTTGAGCGCTAAGCTCACCTTCGGGCGGGACGACTTGCGCGGTGCTGAGTGTGCTGGTGTACGCAAATTGATCGTTGTCATCGTTTCTGCTAGTATCAGCGACGAAAAAAGCATCATCGGTTTTGTGCCAACTGAGCAGTAATGTTTCAAGTGCCCGCACGCGTCTAGAGAAATGACCAACTTCGGCCAGTAAGTCTGGGTTATCAGCAAGGCCACGCCAAGTTTGGGCGCTGGTCCAATGAAAGTAAAAAAAGCCACTCGCCCCTTCGCCAAGTGCTAACCAGTTCATTGCTCGCAATTCAGCCGGGGTAGGTTCGCGCAGTTTGTAGTTAGGCCAGTCGGTTTTATGGGTTTGCAAGAGCACCCACAAGGGCTGTTCGGGGGTTTTGAAGCGGGTGAAGCGACGGATGTAATCGACGTAATCGAGGTTGTTGTAACCAAAACCGCGCATGCTGAAGTCGCCAAGGGCGCTTTCCTCTTTGAAAGGGTACAAGTCGATGAGGAGGATATCGGGTTGGCAGTCGCGAAAGATGAGGTCGCCACGGTTAAGACCGATAAAAACGCCTGTCACTGGGGTGCTTGCGTCAAGGTCACGAAAGGTGTCTGTCAGCAGGCAGACTTTTTCTGCTTGTTGGTTGCTCGGTTCATCGGTGAGGGCATAAGCAAATAGGCTTGAACGGCCTCTCACGTTATCGATAATGGCACTAGCAGCCCGCTGCGCTTGTGCTAACGTAGCCGGAAATTCATCTGGCCACCAACTGCGGTCAAGCTCGAAGATGGGCATCAAAATCAGCTTAAAGTTGGCCTCATCGGCGCTGTCAAAGAGTGCTTGCGACTGTGAACGCTCAATCAAGATGGCGCTGTCCATACCAGCAGCTTGCAAGCGGGTGACCATCAAGTCGAACCCTGCCATACCACCTAAATGGGCACCTGCTTGAAAAACACCCATTGGCACATTGTCCAAGGGGCGCACAGGTACATCAGACACGTTGAATGACCCACGAGCAACGTTAGCTTGGTTGCGATTGAAGATGCCCGTATCAACGAACAGCTCGAGCTGGTCATACCATATGACACCCCTGTCGACATTCCAGATAAGGTCTAGGTAGCTGTCATCAAACGTTGCAGGGGTAATGAAGGATTCCTCGAGCACGCGCCAGTCATGGTCACCGCGCAGGCGTTCACTCTCAACTCGAGCATCACCTACCAATAAACGAAAGCCCGCTCCCGAACCGCGTACTGCTTCGGTTTTGACACGTACGCGCACGGTGTAACGCGTGTTGGGCATAAGCTCGAGTGAAGACTGTCTGCTGTAGGAATCACTGGGTTCGCTAGTCGCAACGCGCAATGACCATTGGCCATCACTGGCTGTGTCATCAAGTGAGGTGAGATTAGGACGGAATTGCCAGTCTTGGGCGAAGCCTGCACTGTCCTGCTGTTCAAATGAAGGATTGCGAACAGATGACCCGCTGCGAGTCGTAACGGCTGTGGGTGTTTGATGAAGCAGATTATCTTGAGTTGGTTGGGCAAGGGCACTAGCCATGACGAGGAAAAGCATCACCGTAAGGCTTGACAAAAAAACACTGTAAGTGTTGACATTACTTCTCATCACTACTTAAATTAACACAGAGGGCGTCTTGTTAGCGTGTTAGTTTGGCACTTTCGTGGTTAATGCTTTGTTGTTTCATGTCTGGCTTAGTGTTCTTATCTGATTTGGTTACTGTAATGCTCGAGCTGTTCAGCCAATGCTTTGGCGTCTGTAACAGGCATTTGGCAAGCAAAGCGTTCACAGACGTAGGCTGTGGGCAGCCCCTCGAGTGCCGTGCGTTCCCGCAGCACGGGTATGGTCTGCGCCAAGGGGTCATCGGCACCAGATGATTGCACGATGACGGTGTTGACGTGAATATGGCGGTTGAGGTGCGCAAGCATCGTCTGGTACGTGGGATGCTCAGTATCGGGTGTGACGAGGACGATTTCTTGGGGAGTAGCATGAATATCGCGCAAGACGCTGAGCAAAGTGCCAAAGCCGTGAGGGTGTTCGCTGAGCAGGCCAGACACGGGGGCGAGGCAGCTTTGTACGATGTTTTCAAGCTCAGGGTCGTTTTTGAAATGGGCTACTTGCCACAGTAACATCGCCGCAGACCCATTGCCCGAAGGCATGGCGGAATCAAAGTAACTTTTGGGACGCACAATGAGTGCCTCGGCGTCATCAGCAGTGGTGAAAAAGCCGCCTTTGCCCTGTTGTTCTTTGCCCTGTTGTTCTTTGCCCTGTTGTTCTTTGCCCTGTTGTTTGGGGGCGTTTTGCTGAGTGTCGTCTTGACTAGCGTCGCTTTGTTCAGAATCGTCTTGTTGATCGCGGAAGTGCTCGAGCACACTGTCTGCTAGTTCAAACGCTAATTCTAACCACTCCCGTACAAACGTCGCCCGATAAAGCGCCAGTAACCCCAAACCAAGATAGGTGTAGTCTTCCAACATGCCTTCGATGCTCGCCGTGCCACTGTGCGGGTCAAAAACGTGCCACAACCGCAGGTAATTTCCCTGGCGGCGCATGAGATTATCGCGCAAAAAGACAGCGTTGCGGGTAGCTAGCTCGAGGTAACGATCTTCGCCCAAAATCCTGCCTGCGTCTGCAAACGCTGCCAACATTAACCCGTTGAGCGAGGTGAGAATTTTGTCGTCCAAGCCGGGGCGCACCCGCTGCTCGCGCACGGCAAACAGTTTTTCTCGCACCTGCTCGCGCTTTTGGCGCAACGCGTCTTCGCTGATACCCAGGGTGTGTGCTACGTCAGTGTCTTCCCTAGGACGGTGCAACACCGTCTTGCCTTCAAAATTACCCACTTCACCGACCCCGTAATAGGCTCTAGCAAAACGGGCATCTTCGCCGAGCAGGTGGTCGAATTCTCGAGCTGTCCAGACGTAAAACTTGCCTTCTTCACCTTCACTGTCAGCGTCTATCGCACTGTAAAAACCGCCTGTGGCTGAGTCGGTCATTTCTCGAGTGACCCACTCGAGCGTCTGCGTCACTACCTCCCGATAGGTCACTTTGCCCGTGCGAAGAAATCCTTCCAAATAACATGGCACGAGTTGCGCGTTGTCATAAAGCATCTTCTCAAAGTGCGGCACCAACCAAATAGCATCGACGCTGTAACGAGCAAACCCGCCACCAATGTGGTCATAAATGCCGCCTGCGGCCATTTTATCAAGCGTAAGCGTGGCCATGCCGAACATCTCCGGGTCGTCTTCTTGCAAAAGCACCCGCAAGATGCTGTGGGGCGGAAACTTGGGAGCACTACCGAAGCCGCCGTGGGTAGTATCGAAGGTGGTTTTGAGGGTGCGCAGGGCGTCTTGAAACTGATGGGATGCCAGCGAACCTTGCCTGTCTAAGCGCATCAAATTGCCCAAGTTGTCAGTGATGTTTTCAGATACTTTACTGACTTCATCGGAGCGGTTGTGCCACGCGTCAGCCAAACCCAAAAGCACCCGCTTGAACGCAGGATATTGCTGCCGGTCTTCTTTGGGAAAGTACGTCCCTGCAAAAAACGGTTTGCCCGCAGGTGTCATCACGATGGTCATTGGCCAACCACCCGACCCCGTCATCATCTGCAGGGCTTCCATGTACACAGCGTCTACATCAGGGCGTTCTTCGCGGTCAACTTTGATGTTCACGAACTCGCGGTTCATAATAGCAGCCGTTTCATCATCTTCAAACGACTCGTGCGCCATCACATGACACCAGTGACACGATGCATAACCAACAGATAGCAAGATGGGTTTGCGTTCGGTTTTGGCGCGGGCAAAAGCGTCTTCGCCCCAGGGGTACCAGTCGACGGGGTTGTCGGCGTGTTGGCGCAGGTAGGGGCTCGAGGTATTCGCAAGACGGTTTGACATAATTCACCCTACCGCAAGGTTGCGAGCATTTTTGTGACCCCGCTAAAACGACTGGGCTAATAACCAATAAGCTAATAACCAAATCGTCACGACACATCAGGGGTGGTGATGCCCATATCTGCCATGACTTGTTCTAAGGTGACGTTACGCGTTTTAGCAAGGGCGATGAGTGCCTTGAGGCGTCGGTTGTTGGCGTGCTCGAGGCGGTCAGTTAAATTGATGAGCTCGAGGTGTTGTGCTTCCGTTAAGCTCTCCTCTTGCCTCAAGCGAACAAGCTGATAATAGCGTTGCCATTCACTTTCCGAAAACCCCAAAGAAAGGTCAATGGCTAAAGCGTCATTCATCTCGTCCATACGTTTTAACCTTTACTGCACATCACTGCGCCAAAAACCAATCGCCAACAGCAGCGCAAAAATCGCCCCATATACAGCCATCACCAGTGCCGCTTGACTGAGACTAATATCAAAAAAGTTGCTAAAAGGCCCGCCAATATCAGCCACATCCCCGCCAATCACGCCAACAATTTCGGTGATAGGAAAACGCGAAGGCGCGTACAAGTTGGTGGTGAAAAAATACTGCGGCAATTCGCGGAGGGTGTTTTGCAGTTGCAAGGCTTCTAGCCACACGTTAAAACGGTTCACGCGGTCAAAACCGACTACGGCTGCGTAAATGCCGTATAAGCCTTCTAACAAGTTGGGCAAGAAAAACACGCCCACGACGCCTAGTGCCACATTGCGAAAAAGCCAGATGAGCCAAAACGCAAATAACATCGCTGACGTGCAAAACGCCCACTCGAGCGCATACAACTGCGCCAACTGTCCCCAGCCACTGCCAAAGGTCGTCGGCAAAAAAATCATCCCGATGCTGCCGAAGAGCATGCCGCTCAAAAAGCCACCCCAGAGAATCACCCCAAGCAGAATCATGGCGGCCAGTAACTTGCCTGTCAGGACGGCAAAACGGTTAGGGGCAACGGTCAACACGGTTTTCCACATGTTTTGTGATTTTTCGTCGCCAATAAATAGCGCCGCTAATAACCCAACCACAATAATCAAAAACGACGGCGCAAGGTTGCCCGACAGAAACAGTAGATTGCGGGTGATACCTGCAGGAGAAGCAATCACTTGCAAAAGATCCGTCAAGGTGACGCCATCATCAACGAACGAACCAGAGACGTTGACGTTCACCACCCAAGCGATGATGAGCGACAGCAGCGGCACCAGTAGCCACATTAAGCTCGCTAAAACGTACACCCGTTTTTTGCGAATAGCTTTGAAAAGTTCAGCCTGAATCACCCGCAGGATCATGAGGGTCTCCCGTCTTCTTTTAAGAGGCGCAAGTAAGCGGCTTCGAGGCTGTCTTTTTCGCGGGCTGCCTCGAGCACCGACACGCCCTTATCCGCTAACGTCTTGAGAAAGCTCGCCATGTCATTGCGCGGTACACCCACCCGGATGGTTTGTTCGCTCGTTGGCGTGTGTTCGTAACCAAGTTCGGTTAAGACCTGCACCAGTTGGCTGGGGTCAGTAGCGTCCAAGTGATAGTGCACCACGGCGTCACCGACGCGTTCGGTGAGTTTTTGAAGTGAGCCATCAAAGAGCAGTTTGCCTCGTTCGATGACCAGCACCCGGTCAACCAGTTTTTCTAGTTCGGCCAAGATGTGGCTCGAGATTAAAATAGTCACACCCTGTTCGGCAATCCTGATGAGGTTCTCACGAATTTCAGCGATGCCCACCGGGTCAAGGCCGTTGGTGGGTTCATCTAGTAATAGCACTTTGGGTTGCCATAACAGCGCCCTTGCTAGTCCCAAACGTTGGCGCATTCCTTGGGAATACGCGCCCACTTTTTTGGTTGCGGCGTTTTCCATGCTGACAAAACTAAGAATCTCGTGAATGCGGCTATCCTCCACGCCACCGTGCAACAGCGCCGCGTGTTTGAGGTTAGCAAAGCCACTCAAGTAGGGGTAAAAACTGGGTTCTTCAATCATGGTGCCAACATGCGTGAGGGTTTTGCCGGGGGTGCGCACGTCTAAAATGCTGGCGTGCCCTTGACTGGGGCGAATTAACCCCGCGAGCATCCGCAGGGTGGTGGTCTTACCAGCCCCATTAGGCCCTAAAAAACCGACAATTTCACCGTGGGCAATTTCAAAACTGACCGCGTCAACGGCAACTTTGCGGCGGTAGCGTTTGCTTAAGTTGGCAGCAGCAATAGCAGGCATAGCTTAAGGCATATCACAGACGCGTCAACAATATGTTGAGGAAGGCGTTATATGACGTTGTGTCATAGCGCGTTTTATGGCGTGTTTCATGGCGTTGTTTGTTGTAACGCTGGCGTAAGTGCATGAGGCCGCAAGGTTACGCGTTGTCGTGTTCGCGTAGCACTTTGAGGATATCGGCACCGTAGCGCTCGAGCTTTTTGCTGCCAATGCCGCGAATTTCCCCCAAAGCATCGAGGGTCTGCGGTTTGACATTGGCAATTTCTTCTAAGATGTCATCGCGCAAGACTTGCCCTGGGGCGCGGTCGTAAGTTTCAGCGGCTTGGTCGCGCCACGCGAAGAGTTGCTCGAGTAGTGCCGCGTAACCGTTGGCAGCAGGGATAGCGCTTGGTTCTGCTGGGGGTTCACTAGCAGAGGTTTCTGCTGCGAGTGTCTCTGTAGGTGTCTTTGTGGGTGTGTCGGGCGCTTCTGAAGCTGCATCAGCATTGACAGCTTCGGCGGCTGCCACATCTTCTGAGGTGATGCTGGCATCAGGTACGTTCGTTGCGTCGATGTTGGTAGCGGGTTTTTCATGACTAGCAGGTGTTGTGTCGCTAGCGGGCGTTGGCTGGCTGGCTGGTGTGCTACTAGCTGGTGCGCTAGTGGTAGGTGCTTGCACATTCGAGTCGATATGACTGCCATAAACCTTGTCTTTGGCAATATCAGCCAACGTGTCAAGCGTCACCCACTGGCCGCTTTGTTGTTCGACGTAGAGCATGTAGCCGCCCACGGCAATGAGCACCACGGCAAACCACGCAGCCGTCAGTAGCCCCAAGGCTTCAATGGCGAGCAGTAAGACTGCGCCTGTGCTCGCTAGAGCAACACTGCGGGCGAGGCGGCGGGTGTTTGGCTCGAGCTTAGCGACCACAAACCCGCTCACTGCCAAGCTTATGAGCAACGTGCCAAAACCACCCAACAAGCGATACACCGCTAGGGCTGCCAAGACGCTACCGACGATTAACCCATCTTGTCGGTGTTTCCAAACGTAAAACGCTAACGCAACTAGGGCTAAGCCTGCTAAACGCAACCAGCCTAGACTTCCCATCGCCAAAAAGATGACGAAGCCAGCGGCTACAAGTGACTGAGCAATACGACGTTCGTGGTTCACGGTTGCCTCCTGCTAGCAGCGCAGGTTGGTGCTGCTAGGTGTCTATGTTTGTGGTGTGCCATGTCAAAACCTTACCTTAACTTGGGGGTCACAAAAACGTGAGGGTCACCAAAGTGGCCTTGTAACGGTAGTTGTAACGATTGTACCCGTATGGCGCTGCTCACGTCACTGACAGGCAAACTGACAGGCAAACTGACAGGCAAGACGCCAGACGACATATCCAGACAAAACATCAGGCAAACAGCCATAGAAATTGTGCTCGAGCAAGTGACGGCACGCCCTTATGAAAACGCGTTTGAAGATTACCCCGTGCAAGCATTATTATGTCACTCGAGCAGCCAAGAGTGAATGTTACTATCAGCAGATTGCAGAAACACTTGCAGCGTGAGTGTGGAGGTTGCCTGCCGCGTGGAGGTTGCCTGTAACCGTGCCCTGATGGGTTTAGTGTTTCTTTAGGGTTTTGTTGGTATGAACGACTTTGTATGAAACAACCGTTGTGTGTCACTTTGAATCACGATGTATTGAATCACGACGTAAACCACTACGACAGGCCACGCGCTGGTGTGGGACATGTGTCATCGTGGCGGTATCGCGTATGGCGGTATCAATGCAAGCGCAAGCGCTGCAAAAGATGGCACGTGCGTTTAAGGAGGCGCTATGATCAAGCACGCCCAGCCTGACTATGCTCGGCGTTTTGAGCCGTTTAACTCGTCGCCCATTGCGGTGATGAGTGAACAGGGTAACTGGTTGGCTGACTTCGAGCTTGACCTCGAGGATGACCTGTTGCGGGTGCTCTACCGCGATATGCTCGCTGCCAGAATCCTCGACGACCGTTACAGCACCTTGCAACGCAGCGGTAAAGCCAGTTTTTTGGTGTCTTCCGCTGGCCACGAAGCCGCTCAGGTAGCGATTGCCAAAGCCGTGCGAGCAGGTGAAGACTGGTTGTATCCCTACTACCGCGATACGGGACTGGTGTTGAGCTTGGGGTTATCTGCTCAAGATATCTTTGGTCAAGCCCTAGCGACGCTGGCAGACCCCAACAAAGGTCGGCAAATGCCCGGACACCCCGGTTCAAAAGACCTCAATATCTTCACGGTCTGTTCGGCCATTGCGTCACACATTCCGCCGGCTGTTGGTACGGCGCTGAGCATGAAAATACAAGGCTTAGAAGATGTTACTGTGGTCAGTTTTGGCGAAGGGGCGACATCCGAAGGTGACTTTCACGCGGCTATTAATCTCGCAGGGGCGCAAGGTGCACCTGTTATTTTTGCTTGTGAGAACAACGGTTACGCTATCAGCGTCGACGTGCACCAACAAACGGCTGCTGCTAGCATCGCGGCCAAAGCCGAAGCTTATGGCATGCCTGGGTATATCGTGGATGGTATGGATGTGTTGGCGTGTTACTTTGTACTGCAAGAGGTGATTGCCGCTGCGAGAGCCGGTCAAGGGCCTGCGCTTTTAGATATGCGTGTATACCGCTACAATCCGCACTCGTCAGCCGATGACGACAGCCGTTACCGCCCCCGAGAAGAAGTCGACGCTTGGCGCAGGCGTGATCCGCTGCTACGTTATCAGCGCTTTTTAGCGCAACGTGGCTTGTGGGATGACGCTTGGGAAAAAGACTTGCGCGAGCAGCTCGAGCAAGACATTCGCCGCGCTGCTAGAGACGCCGAAGCTGCGGGTATCATTCCGAGCGAGTGGATGTTTGAAGATGTTTTCGATGGTACACCGTGGCACTTGCGCGAACAGCGTGATAAGCTTTTTAGTATTCAGCAAGATACGTAATTGCCACAAGCAAGATTGGCGCAAGTAAGGTAATTGGCACAAGCAAGGTAATTGGCACAAGCAACGTGAATCACGCAACTTAATCAATGCCGTGGTTGTGCTCGTCACGTGGTACAAGCGGCGCACAATCCAAGCTAGGAAGAACATGCAACAGACGATTGTACAGACCATTGCCAAGACACTCTTTGCAGAGATGGCGCAAGATTCCAGCGTGGTGGTGCTCGGTCAAGACGTGGGCAAACGGGGTGGGGTGTTTTTGGCCACCGAAAACCTGTTTGACACCTACGGCGCTGATCGGGTTATCGACACCCCTTTATCTGAAGCCGCCATTATTGGCGCGGCTTTGGGAATGGCCACACACGGCTTGCGCCCGGTAGCCGAAATTCAATTTGCTGACTATGTTTACCCTGGGTTTGATCAACTCGCCTCGCAAGCAGCCAAGTTGCGTTACCGCTCGGGAGGGCAGTTTTCTGCCCCGATGGTGGTGCGTATGCCTGCTGGTGGGGGTGTAGGCGGGGGGCATCACCATTCGCAAAGCCCTGAAACCCACTTCGTTCATACCCCCGGCCTCAAAGTGGTGTATCCATCGACGCCCACAGACACCAAAGGTTTGCTGCTCTCGGCCATTCGCGATGGTGATCCTGTGGTGTTTATGGAACCCAAGCGCCTTTATCGCGCCATTAAAGAAGACGTGCCAGAAGGGGATTTTACCTTGCCCATTGGCGCGGCCTCGGTGCGCAGGCAAGGCGATGATGTGGTGTTGGTTTCGTATGGTGGCAGCATGCCTGAAACTCTCAAAGCCGCTGACGCGCTCGCTGAGCAAGATATCTCAGCGCAAGTGATTGATTTGCGTTCGCTGTTACCGTGGGATAAGCAGACGGTGCTCGAGGCCGTTGCCGATAAAGGCCGTGTGGTGCTTATTTCTGAAGCCCCCAAAACGGGTAATTTTATGAGCGAAGTTGCTGCAACCATCTGCGAAGATATCTTAGATACCCTCGAAGCGCCGCCGATGCGGGTAACAGGTTTTGATACACCCTATCCTTATGCCCAAGAAAAACTCTACATGACCAGCGTCAACCGTATTTTGCAAGCCGTGCAGTATGTGCTCGATTATTAAGGGATATCGTGGCTAAAGAATTTTTGCTTCCAGAATTGGCCGAGTCGGTCGTTGAAGGCGAAATCGTCAGTTGGTTGGCTGACGAGGGTAGTTTTGTAGAAGAAGACCAACCCCTGCTTGAAGTGATGACTGACAAAGCCACCGTCGAAATTCCTAGTCCTTACCGTGGCGTCTTACAAAAGCAACTCGCAGGTGTGGGTGATGTGGTTGAAGTCCATAAACCCATTGCGTTATTTGCAGAAAGTACTGAATTTGCAGAAAATACTGATAATGCGGTGACTTCTGGTGTAGCCCCTTCTGACAAGGTGACTGCTCCTAGCGCGAACGAGGCCGCATCGAATCAGGCGGTATCTAACGAGGCAAGGGCAAACGCGCTATCTAATGGGCAAGCAACCATGGCCATCAAGCCAGCCAGCCAGCCAGCCCGCCAGCCAGCCACAAAACCCCCCTCAGAGACTGCTGATGATACGGAAAGCGGCGGGGTGTTTTTTGCGCCCATCCGCAACGACGACGAAGCCCCTTTACGCATTCAACGGCAGCGTCATAAACGGGTGTTGGCTGCGCCAGCTGCTCGCAAGTTGGCTCGAGAACACCAAATCGACTTGCGTGATGTTGCGGGCAGTGGTCCTAACGGACGCATCCGCGTAGCCGACGTGCGCAAGCACCTCGAAAACCAGCCTCAGGCCACAGCCAACCTGCTACACATGCCGAACACACCCCGACAGGTGTCGGAAGCCTACCGTGACCTCGAGGAACGCACCCCCATGCGCGGTTTGCGGCGCACGATTGCCAAGCAGATGGTGGCCAGTCACCTGCAGACTGTCCGCACCCTGCTCGTAGACGAAGCCGACGTGAGCCGTTTGGTGGGGTTGCGCGGCATGCTCAAACCAAGGGCAGAAGCCCGGGGCGTCAAACTTTCTTACATGCCGTTTATTATGAAAGCGGTGGTGTCGGCCTTGCAAGCTTTCCCCATGATGAACGCCAGTTTGGACGCTCACCGCGATGAAATCGTCATGCGCCGCTATTACAACTTTGGCTTGGCGGTCGCTACTGACATTGGTTTGGTCGTGCCCGTCATCAAAGACGTCGACAAAAAAAGCCTGTTGACCTTGGCCAGCGAACTACACGCTGTGGCCGAACGTGCCAGAAGTGGCAAGCTCAATCCTGATGACGTTCGCGACGGCACGTTTAGCATCACCAACATTGGGTCTTACAGTGGTTTGTTTAGTTTTCCCATTATCAACGTGGATCAAGCGGCCATTTTGGGGGTTCACCGCATCAAAAAGCGCCCGGTAGTGCTCGAAGACGAAGACGACCGCATCGTGGCAAGGCCGATGATTTACCTATCGACCTCGTTTGACCACCGCATCGTTGACGGTGCAGAAGCAGCCATGTTCACCAGTCATTTGATTGACATTTTGGAAACGCCGGAGCAGCTACTGCTCGAGTAACCCCGCCATGGGTAGCCTGTTACTGTTGGGGGTAAAAAGCCATCAAAACAGCAAAAAAACGCCTACGCGAATGCAGTAGGCGTTTCGTCGTGAGGTTGTGTGCCGTTGTTGTGTGCCGTTAGCGCCCGCAACGCGTTGACATGGTGGTGCCGTATTGATAGCCGATAGCGCAAGGGACGCCAGCGCGGCGGATGGTGATGGTGTTGTAGGTGCTGTCGGCTTGCTCGAGCGTCAAATCGGCGGCTATGACCGCATAGCGAGACGCCCAAAAGGTGGTGCTTGCAGGCAAGTCGCCTTCGATGGTTTTGCCATTATCCAAAAGCTCACTGAGGCTTTGGCCAGCATCCGAACCAACGACGGCATAGCGGCCACTAAAACCGCTGTCGTAGCGGCTTTCCCACGTGATGGTGTGCGGGATAGGGCCACCCAAGATGTAGTAGAAGCTCGAGAGGACTAAAACAAAAAAGAGTGCAGCAATCGCTAAAAAGGCTTTCATCGCAAGATAACTTACCGCAAAAAGGTCGCTTGATGTGTAGTGGTTGTTAAGTATCTTAATATGATTAGTAGGTGGTAGGCGCAAAAACTACGGTGTACGGTCGAGTGACATTGTCTGCTGTGATAGGCCAAAGCACGGGTACTGTAGCCCTAAGTTAAGTGCCTATGGTCTAGGTACCTATGGTTTAGGTGTAGACGTACGCTTCTTGCTACGATGGCGCTCATGCGTGCTAAAGGTCTTGGCCATCCTAACCGTGATTTTCGCTTAGGGGTCTATAACGGTATTTTTATTAACGGTGCAGAAGCATTTTTTCACAGCAGCTTGGTGTTAGCCCCCTTTTTGGCGAGCCTCGGTGCACCTGCTGCGGTGATTGGTTTGATTCCGGCGTTGCGGGTAGGAGGCTGGTTTTTGCCGCAGTTATTCGTGGCGAGCCGCTTGGCACATGAACCCTTTAAGTTGCCTTGGTACAAACGCATGTCACTGGTGCGTATCTGTGCTTATGCGCTGCTGGTGCTTTCGATTTTTGTGTTTCGAGACCTGCCCTCGGTCATCATCGTCGTCACCCTCAGCATGATTGCGGTGGTGTCGGTAGCAGGGGGCGTGTCGGGCGTGCCTTTTGCGGATGTTACGGCAAAGGTCGTACCGCATTACCGCTTGGGAACGTTTTGGGTGCTGCGTAATGTCATCGGTGGGTTACTAGCGTTGCTGTCAGGGATGGTGCTGCGGCGGGTACTGGCAAGCGACATACCCTTTCCACTAAACTTTGCGCTCTTGTTTGGGCTTGGAGCAATACTGGCAGGACTTGCCTACATTGCGTTTTGTGCTATTCATGAACCTGCTGGTAAACTGGTGCAAAAAGCGCCCTTTCGTAGCATGGTGGGGCGCATTCCGGCTTTGCTGCGGCAGAACTCGAGCTTCCGCCGCTACTTGCGGGTGCGGTTTTTGGGTTTGCTCGCGCTACTAGCAGAACCGTTTTATGCCATCTATGCCATTCGGGTGCTAGGTGCGCCAGCGACTTCTTTGGGGATGTTTGTGATTGTGGCAACGTTTGCGACCATCAGTGCCAATTTGCTGTTTCGCCGCGCTGCTGATAGTGGCCGCAATGTCAGCGTGTTGCAGTGGGGGGTGAGTTTGCTGTGTGCTGCGCCGTTACTGGCGTTTCTCATGCCGCAGTGGCAGGGGTTCGTGTTGGTATTTGTTTGTTCGGCAGCCGGACAAGCAGGTATCAATATTGCCGCGTGGAACTTGCTGTATGCGGTGTCCCCCGAAGCTGAACGCCCCCTTTATGTGGGTACTGCCAACAGTATCTTGTCACTGCCAAGTTTAGCGCCCATTGCCGCAGGTTTTGTGGTAGATGCGTTGGGGTTTCGTTTGACGTTTGCCTTAGCCGCCCTGATGGCGCTCACGGCGTTGGGGTTTGCGTTTCGTTTTCACGACCTGCGCAAGCTTGACCGTCAAGCGTTGCAAGGTAGCGTATGAGCTGTGTGGTAATCACAGCCATCACGTCAGTTACTTTGGGTCAGTTGTTTTATTATTACCAAATTTTTAATTTTTTAAAATAAATGTAGGTAATCAGGGTGAGCTATGTGAGTGAGTACCGAGATTGTGTTGATCTAGCATTTCCGTGCTTAACGTCTACATAGTTGAACCTGATAGTTGAACCTGTTTTATGCCGATGTGGTGTTGATAAAAATCAGGGTAAACGTCAACAACTGTAGAAATAACATGTGGAAATGCTATATGGTAGCTTGCTCGAGCTGCCAGCACCTCGGCAAGGTGTGTTTATGACCAGCGGCACAAGGGTTTGAGTATCTTGTGTGGGCTTTGCTCCAAAGGCGTGAGGTTGTATTCAACATGGGGTGGCACTACCGAATACACCGTGCGCCTGAGTAAGCTGTTGTGCTCGAGCTGATACAGGCTAGTATCCATCTGTCGTTGTGCTGTCAAAGCGCGTATAGTGACAGTATGTAACTTAACAAAGGCATCTACATCAAAAAAGCCCTTCTGGAAGGGCTTTTTCTTGGATTTGTATGGATTGCTTGTTTCGTGATTATCCGCTAGTTATCCGATTATCAGCTTCTGTGGGGTAAAAATCAATAACTGCACTAGCAAAATCGGTGTCAATGGTTTTGGTGTAGACTTGCATCGCTAGTTTCGTATTGCTATGTCCTAGAATGCGCGAGACCAGCTTCGGGCTATAGATTCCCTTAGCAATAAGTTGTCGAGTTAGATGCGTGGTGTAGATTTTGCGCATGTGATGGTTGTGGCATTGGGGCAAACCAAGTGCCTTGATAGCTCTGTTCTTGCACTGTGCAACGTGGGCATACCATAAAGGCTTCCCATGCGTATTTGGAATCATGAGGTCGTTAGGTTTATACCTCTTGGATTTCGTGTAGTGTTGATCAACACGATGTTGGTGCTCGAGCAGTATATCTACCAACCGCTGCGGAATAGGCACATCACGTATCCCCGCGCTGCTCTTAGGCACCGTTTCATAATGGTTACCGTCGAGAAACGTAATTTGCCTTCTAATTTCAAGAAACCATTGCTGGTTGCCACCTGTTGGTTTGCAAACCAGTGTGTTCCTACGCAATCCTGTAATTTCACCACCGCGCAAACCCGCCATGAGTGCTACTGAGTAGTAAACGTAAGCATAACCAGAAATGCACTTCTCGTATTCAACGCGGAGATACTCGAGAAACATCCGTACCTGTTCTTCTGACCAGATAGGTTTGTCTTCAAATTCATAGCCCTTTGGACGCTTAATCGTAGGAACTTTGCGGATGCTCAGTGTAAGCGAATCCGACAAATCAGGATAGTCATCCTCGAGCCACCGCAGTGTGGCTTTCAACAAGTTGCAAGCCATTTCGCATGAGCGATACATGTGCTGCTCAAGATGAGGTTGTAAAGCATCCCGTATCTGACTTACAGAAAGTGTTTTGATAGGCACGTTACCAAGGGATGGTTGCAAAACATGCTTGTGTATTCTCGAGTAGGTAGCTTGTGTAGTTGGCGACCAGCCCTTGTGTTGCTTGCCATACTCGAGATACTCCTGCATAACATCATCAAGCGTCACCGTAGCGTGTGTACGCGGCGAAATTTTGCCAACAATGGCATCGACCTTGGCATACAGTGCGTCCGTCGCTTCGCGTTTCGTAGCACCATAGCCAACTAACTCACGTACTGTGCCATCGGCAAGTGTCAGCGAGATGCGGTCTCGATATTTTTGGTTGGGATTTTTCGCGGACTTCCAGAGCTTTGCCGTGCTCTTACGGGTTGGTTTCCGTGCCATTACTTACCGAGATATTTAAGTGCTTTCGGGTGCGGGCGCGAGTCATACAGACACACCGCTATTGGCACAATATCCAAGCGACTGACCACAACAGGACGTTCCCCCGCTTTGGAAAGGGTGACGTACTCTTGTGCGCTCTCGTAGTAGACGAGGTATTGCTCAGTGTCTGCAATGGTTGCCTTGGCAAAGATGACACACTCTTCATCGGCAACTTGCCCTTGCTCGAGTTCGTGACAGAACAACAGCGTACCTTCTGGATATTCCAAGCGTGTTTCGCTGTCCATAAGCATGTTGTCCCTGACGGTCACGGGGATAGTTCGTTCAGGCTCAAGCCCACGACTCTCTAATGATATTGAAGGAAACTGTTGAACAGTCATTTCGTCACTATATAACGCATCAAAAACCCATAAAGTAACAAAATTATTTTGATAATTCTGAGAATTGTGAGTAGTATCACCTGACGTGGCTTCACTTTCCTCGCGTAGGCTTTTGGGCAGGGCGATGTCAAGCGCGTCAGCAAGGGTATGCACAGGGATTTTGAGTAAGTGAGCAATACCCTTAATTTGTTCGGGTTTGAGCGTTGCAGGATGTTTCTTGCCGTTTTCGAGCCGCCACATCAGCGAGCCGTACACCTTGGAGTTTTTAGATTCGGTGTCAATCTTGTTGTAACTCAAATCTGCCGCTTCGCGTAGTTCTTTGAGGGCAATAGCATAAGCTGGCTTCGTTGAGTTGTTTGTTTCTTTCACGTCGCTGTCAGGTTCCTCGCTTTGGTCAGATATGTCAGGGTCGTCATTAGCAGCAGGAGTATCCATGCAATGATTATACACATTTTCATGACACTTGTAGACGGTAGTATACCGAGTGTGTTACACTTTTGAAATGACCCTGCTCGTATGAGGTCAAAACCTCAAAGAAAGGACGCATAAGGCGGGAAAAGGTGTCAAGTCTTTTTTTGCTAAAAGCATTTCAAAAGTGAAACAGGCAACCACTACACAACTAGAAGTACCTCAGCAAAGCCGCCGCGTTTACTGGATTGCTGCTCACGTTATGCATCCAGACAGGCGCGGTAAGTGGTGGCGCATTGCCAACTTGAATCTGAGCTTGAACATGCAACCCGGCTTTGCTATTTACCAGCAACTCACTCGGGACGGCACACGTTTACCAGACGAGCGCAGCATGTTTGATGTTCGTCGGCGCAACGGACACATTGAGCTTCGCTACCTCGGTGATAAAGCACCCCCAGATGAAATTGCCGAGTGTTTTGAGTTTGTCGAGGTGCTTGATGAGCATTGAACAGGCTATTGCTTCCACCCTCGAGCGCCTCCTCGCTGAGCACTTACCTAGGTATCTCGAGAATGCCCTGACCCGCTACGGGGTTCATGGCTCACGTGAAAATGCCAGCGACAGGCTATCTGTACACGAAGTCGCTGAGCG
>CAZKAZ010000040.1:0-9608 GCA_964550765.1 uncultured bacterium
TCGAGTCGATGATGTTGCCTTGAACACCATACGCAATTAGTTAGTGAATCAGTTTAGTGATGCAGTATCAGTATTGCTAAACCACATTGAACATAGAACAAATTTGTTTGTCTCGAGGACGATGTTATCAACCCAGATACTGCTACGCGTTAGTTGAAAAATCAGCTTGGTCATGCAGTATCACTGTAGTGTCGCTGTGGTGACAAAAACGTGATGGCCAGCCAATGGTGGAATGTGACGACAACCCCTTCGAAAGTCAGCTTGTGAGACGTTATTGGTCAGGTAGATGTTGACGTGTTAGCTCGAGCAACCCCCCTGCTCTCAAAACCTCGTATACTTGTCGTTTGTGTGATTAACCCGCACTTGAAAGGAGCCTACACATGGCAAGAAAACCTGTAAAATCACGCAAACCCGCAGGTGGCCGCCGTGGGCGTCGTCCCAAGGTGTGTCCTTTCGCGTCTGGTCAAATGGAAGTCACGGACTACCGCGACACCAAAATGCTCAGCCGCTTTATCTCTGATACGGGTAAAATTCTTCCTCGCCGCCGCACTGGGGTGTCGGCCAAATACCAACGCCGCTTGGCGCAAACCATCAAACGTGCCCGCTACTTGGCATTAATCCCTTACACCCGCCAAATGGTGCGCAAATAATTTACTAACAGACGCACACTTTTTGATGAACACCTCAACCGCGAGGTGTTTTTTTTATGCTTAACTTTGTGCTTAACTGACGTATGAATCACCACCCAGTTAACAATCACGTTATCAATCACATCATCGATCGAGACAGCGCCGAGCACTACTACTGGGGCGACGGTTGTGATGGTTGGCATCTGCTCAAACACACCGATCTGAGCGTCATTTATGAACGCGTGCCAGCAGGCGGCAGTGAAGTGCACCATTATCATCAGCGGGCAAAGCAGTTTTTTTTCGTGCTATCAGGCGAGGCCGTGCTCGAGGTAGACGGCGTCACCCATCACCTTCATCCCCAGCAAGGTCTCACTGTCAACCCTCAGCAAACCCACCAACTGCGCAATGAAAGCCACAAAGACGTGCACTTTTTGGTCATTTCTGCACCTACAACACACCCTTTGCCTGAGCACGCTCAAGACCGCGTTGATGTTGGTTGATGTGGTGTTGGTTGATTCGGTGTTGGTGGATTGCATATTGCTGACGTTGGTTTGCGTTGTGTTGACCTTGGGTTGAGACCTTTGGTTGAGACATTTGGTTGACAGGGCTTTTGGTTGAGAAGGGTCATGTCGTCAGGACAGACACCCGTGTACAGCCGCTCGAGCGTATGTTATGACACGATATACGCCCTCGGGCGATAAGGGGGAATTGTGAATACACCAATGATCGTCGTTTTTGTGATTTTGGCAATCACTATTGGCTTGTTTATCAGCGACCGCATGCGGCTGGACTTGGTGGCGCTTTTGTCACTATTGGCGCTCACCATTACGGGGGTGCTGTCAGCTAGTGAAGCGTTGGCAGGGTTCTCGAGCTCGCTAGTTATCATGATTGCGGGCTTGTTTATTGTCGGCGCAGGGCTGTTTGAAACAGGCGTCGCAGACCGCATGGGGCGCTTTTTGAGCAGTCGCGCTGGCAGTGACCCAACCCGTTTGATGCTGTTGTTGATGCTCGCCAGTGCGTTTTTGTCGGCGTTCATGAGTTCAACAGGTACTGTCGCAGTGATGCTACCTGTGGCGTTAAGTCTGGCTAAAGACGCAGGTATTAGCCCCAGCAAGTTGCTTATTCCACTATCGTTTGGTTCGCTGTTGGGCGGGATGCAAACGCTTATCGGCACACCACCCAATGTGGCAGTCAGTAACGAGTTAGTGTCAAGGGGGCTAGACCCGTTCAACTTTTTTAGTTTTACCCCCGTAGGTTTGGCCATGCTCGCCGTAGGCTTGGGGTTTATGGCACTCTTTGGCCAGCGCTTGTTACCTGATCGCCGCCCACCAGGTAGTCGCTTAGGTGGAACACCCTCGGCTGCTGAATTGGGCGAAGACTATGCCCTTGCCGACAAACTCTTTTTGGTGCGCGTGCCTTCTGATTCGGCTCTGTCAGGCAAGCGCGTGGTTGATCTTAAGTTGCGCCGCCGTTATAACGTCACCGTCGTCGCCCTCGCAGCAATGTCCAAAACCGCACCCAAACCACCTGCTGTGCCTGTTGTTACTGCCGATTCCGTCTCTGCCTCGGCTACCCTACCTGCAGACACCAATTTTGATTATGCTGATGTTGCTGAGCGCACCTCGCTAGTACCGGCTGAATCGGTGTTGTATGTAGAAGCTGACCCCACGGACTTGGCGCGGATGGTGGCCGAAGAATCGCTCGAGCTGTTGGGCAAAACCTCTCAACTGCCCGACAACACCGCCGTGGTCGAGGTACTCATCCGCCCCCGTTCGCGTTTTACGGGCAAAACCGTGCGGGCGCTCAAGTTCTTTGACCGCTACAACGTCAACGTCTTGGCCATTAAGCGGCGCGGCAAGTTGATTCAAGGCGACATCGCCGAAACGACCTTACAAGCAGGTGACGCCCTGTTGGTATCTGGCAACAACAAAGCTTTGATGCGCCTTCGCAACGAGCGTTACGACTTTGTCACCGTGACCGAGTCAAGCGAACTTGAACACGCTGCCCCCAGAGCAGAACGTGCCCCTTGGGCGATTGCCAGCATGGTCTTGATGCTCATTTTGATGACCTTGGGGCTTACTGCCAACGTGATTGCCGTGTTGATCGGGGCTGTGGCGATGATTCTCAGTCGTTGCGTCAGCATGGAAGACGCCTACCGCGCCATTCACTGGGAAAGCGTGGTGCTCATTGCTGCCATTTTGCCAATGGCGACGGCCCTAGAAACCACCGGCGGTATGAACTTGATTGTCAGCAACATGGTGGGTCAACTCGGCGGTGCACCGCCTATTGTGATGATGGCAGCATTGTTCTTGCTCACGTCGCTGTTTTCACAGGTAATGTCTAATACCGCCACAACCGTGTTACTTGCGCCCATTGCTTTTGAAGTAGCCCAGCAAATTGGCGTTTCACCCATGACGTTGCTGATGACGGTAGCCATTGCCGCGTCTACTGCGTTTGCCACGCCCATTGCTTCGCCAGTCAACACGTTAGTGCTCAACCCGGGCAATTATCACTTTACGGACTTTACGCGGGTAGGTGTGCCGCTGCAGATTCTATTGCTACTCACCTCACTTGTCATCGTGCCGATTTTCTTTCCGTTTTAGTCCCTTCTCAGCATCAGCTAATGGCCTATCTCTCGAGCGGGAGATGGGTCATTGTCTTGCGGATTATTGTCTTTAGCGCCATTGTCTTGCGGATTATTGTCTTTAGCGCCATTGTCTTGCGGATTATTGTCTTGAGGGTCATTGTCTTTAGCGCGACGTTCTTGCCAGATGGGTTCTAAGGTGTTGAGCAGTCTGCGCACCACGGCAGCATTGTGTTTTTCAATCTCACTTCTGCGCGGAATCGTTGGCCAGTTGTCCACATCATCAAAAAGCGTTTCAGGTAAAGTTTCAGGGCTACGCGGCTGCCACGCGTTGCGCCACGTGGACGGTAGCACATCCGGCATCGCTTGCTTGCTCACGGCTGCCCACAGTGCCGCCCACGCCCGTGGCACAGTGTGATAGGGGTCGTAACCACCACCGCCCGTAGCCACCAAACGGCCACCGCAAAACTGATCGGCCAAGTCACTGATAAACGCGTAACTCTCAGCCATCCCTTGCAAACTGAGTGCCAAATCCGCTAGCGGATCGCGGCGGTGCATATCTGCGCCTGCTTGTAGCAAGATAATATCTGGCTGAAACACCGCTAAGGCTTTGGGCAATATCTCTCTGAGACAGTGCAAATAAGACCCATCTTCCGTAAAGGGTTCTAAGGGCATGTTGACTTTGAGGCCGCGTCCGGCGTGTTTGCCGAGTTCGTAGGTGTGGCCTGTTCCCGGAAACAAATAGCGCCCTGATTCGTGAATACTAAACGTGAGCACATCCTCGCGTTCGTAAAAAAGCCCCTGTACCCCATCCCCATGATGGGCGTCGATGTCAATATAGGCCACCCGCACCCCAAAACTTTTGCTGACATGCTCAATGGCAGTAGCGAGATCGTTGTAGACACAAAAACCCGACGCTTTGCTGGCATGGGCATGATGCAGTCCGCCTGCCAAATTCACCGCCCGCTGCGCTTCGCCTGTAGCCACCAAGGTAAGGGCAGTGGTAGTGGCTGCGCACACCTGTTTGATGGCGCGGTGCATGTTGGGAAAAATGGGGTTATCTGCTGTGCCTAGCCCGTAGCGCAAGTGACCCTCGGGCAAGTGACCCTGCGAGACTTCTTTGACGGCGTTGATATAGTCGATGTCGTGAATGGTCGAGAGCAAAGCTGGCTCGAGCGGTTGCACCCCCACCACATGACCCGCTTGCAGCAAGCCCACTTCTTCAAGGAGCGTCTTGGTCAGTTCCAAGCGAATCGGCTTAAAGGGATGCCCTTCAGACAGTTCATAATCCGACAAACTGGCGTCATAAACAAAACGCGTGTCCATCACAGACTGCTTTCAGCGTCTTGCTGGCTACCCAACCATTCGTTTTTGTCAGGTGGCCAAATGACGTTAAACCCTTCGGCACGCAGCGCCTCTGCCAAACCGCGCCCGTCAATGGTGCTGACCCTAAGAGCAAACGTCAAAGTGTCACTGTGGCGGTCATCGAAGGTAGTCAAGATGCTCGAGACATTGAGACCCTTACTGGCAATGGCAGCGGTGAGTTCTGCTAATGCCCCCGGGCGGTCACCGACTTCAACCTCGAGGCGGGTGGCCGCTTCGTGCACGCCTGTCATGCGCACCAAGGCCTCCAAAAAGTCCATCCCCGTGACGATACCGACCAGTTCGTCATCATCCATCACCGGCATCGCCCCAATTTTTTCCCGCCTGAGCACCTTAGCCGATTCTTCTACCGGATCGGTTGGATGGGTAGTAATCACCGGCGACGACATCAGTTTGCTGATGGGGTCTTTGAGGGTGACGCCCCTAGGCGCTTGGGGCAACTCTGAACCCACCAAGCGAATATCCCTATCGGACACAATGCCAACTAGCACTGTCTTGCCCTCTTGGTCATTCACAATCGGAAAGTGGCGGATGTCGCGTTGGCGCATCAGGGCATATACGTCACCGATGGGCATATCTGGGTCAATGGCGACAACTTGTTGGGTCATGATGTCTTGCACGAGCATGGCAATCCTCTTTCGTGTAAAGGTAATCAGTAAGTATATTTTTTAACATCACACACGGCGAGATACATAAAACGACCCAGCCAACCCATGCGTGACACGCGTGCACGAGCCGTCAGGTCATAAACTGTGGAAACGTGGCTTAGTGTACCAAGGTGAACGATTTTTGCGCTTCTTCTGGCTAACGTTGCTGGCTAACTTGGTCTGGCTAGCATGACCTCGTGAATATTGCCTCGTGAATATTGCCTCGTGGACGTTGTTCGGTGGATATTACTTAGTGGACGTTGTTCGGTGGATATTACTTAGTGGACATTGCTTGATAGATATTGCTGGGTGGACGTTGCTTGATGGATATTGCCGCGTGAACATTGACAGACACGCGCAGACGCACTCAAAACGCCGAAAAATTCAACAAGTCTTGCGAGCGCAAGCGGTCAAATTCAGCTCTTACGTGCTGTGGGCAAGCAGACCCCACTCGAGCCATCAACTGATTGGCCGGATCGGCGCGAATTTCGGGGTCGCTGGTGCGAAAAGGTTCCATACCGATACCTCGGTAAAGGCGCTCGAGCATCCGCTTGTACTGATAGGGCGTCATGGCGGTGCGCTTCAGGTCGTAGTGCCACACATACATCGTCGCAAACACCACCGTGTGGTCAAAACGCCCCCCTGCCAAGCTGGCTTCTAACAGGCGCTGTGCCAACCGCTGCCCCCGATAACTAGGGTCCACTTCCACCGCACCTAGTTCAACCAGTTGCCCAGTTTCGTCATCGCCCCACGTTTCTACATCCGTAGGCGGGTGAAACGAGGCATAACCCACGAGCACCTCACCATCGCGTGCCATACTCACGCAGCACAGCGGGTCAGTCGCAGCGTCTTGGGCAATGTCAACGAGCGCCGCGTGTTGTTTTTGCGGCGGGCGAAACATATCAAGCGCGGAGCTTATGTGGAGTGGCTCGAGCGTTTCAGCACTGGTGCAAGCAACAATATCAACCATCTAAGAGCGAGTGTAGCGCGTTTGCACTGGGTAGATGGCAAGCTCGAGCGGGTATGATGGTAAAAAAAGGAGTAGCGGAAAAAGGGCAAAAAAAAGTCGCGCTCGTTTGCGCAACTGATAAAGACGATTGTATCCCGTTATGCGACATTCGTCAAGGGTATGCAGGCATATGCCAGATTTACAGGTCAATATGACGCAAATTCCAACGTCCAAATCAACATCAATATTGCACTTCATCAAATTGCCTTACCTTGTCACATAAAAACCTGTATTGAATTGAAATTACAGGTTTTTTTCACCTATAATGCAGCCATGTTTGCCGTTCTCGTGATGCCTAAAGCCCTACGCCAACTCAAAAAGCTAGAACGCAAGCATGTTCCTGATTACGACGCGGTGATTCAGGGTATCTATGGCCTCGAGAACTTTCCCCATGTTACAGGCATTAAAAAGCTCACCGACCATGCGTATGGCTACCGCCTTCGGGTGAATCACTACCGCATATTTTTTGACGTAGACTTTTTTGACGGAGACGTGAGTGGCGTGCGCGTTATCAGTGTTCAGGAGGTTAAAAAGCGCAATGAAAAAACGTACCAATGAAATCGTCTTACAAGGGCAGTCTTACCTATTTTTTCCTCGAGAAGTCATTGAAAAAGTTGCCCCACAACTGCTCGAGCAAGAAGGGCACACACCTTTTGTGCCAGATTCTGATGGCATCCCTGTGCACGTTGTCGATAATCACATCAGAAACAACATTAGCCTGATACAGGCTTGGCGTGAGTACTTAGGCCTTACCCAGCAAGAAGTCGCGGAGCGCATGGGGGTCACGCAATCATCATTTCAAGAAACCGAAAAAGCCCGCAAACCTCGAGACACCACCCTTGAGAAGGTTGCCAAAGCGATGGGTTTGAGGCTTGTTCACCTCAAAGGTTAGCGTCAACAGTGGGGCGATAGCGTCGCTCGAGCTTAGGTTGTAGCGGAAAAAGGGCAAAAAAAAGTCGCGCTCGTTTGCGCGATTGATAAAGAGTATTATAGCCCATTATGCGACATTCGTCAAGTGTATGCAAAAATGCAAGGCAGAATACAGGAAAAACCCCGTAAAAACACGGTATAAACCTGCTGAAACTCGAGCTACATCCCCCACAACACCCAAACAGCGGACTTATCCTTCTCAGTAGTTCAAATATGGTACGAAAGTACGTGCTATGGAAACTGTGTTTCACAATCGCTACGACGCCGGACACAAACTCGCCCAACGTCTACTGTGGCAACTGCCCGAAGATACCCTCGCCGACGCCGTCGTGCTTGGTTTGCCGCGTGGGGGCGTACCCGTTGCTTATCAGGTGGCCACGCAACTCGGTTGCCCGCTTGATGTATTTGTGGTGCGTAAACTCGGTGCGCCTGGGCAACCCGAACTGGCGCTAGGGGCGATTGCTTCAGGGGACGTATGCGTAATGAACGATGACATTGTGGCACGCTTGCAGGTGAGCGATGACGCCATCGACAAGGTGATTCACCAAGAACGCCAAGAACTTGCTCGCCGTGAACGGCACTACCGAGGCAAACGCGATGCGCTCGAGCTACGCAACCAAACCATCCTCCTCATTGACGACGGCCTCGCTACCGGTGCCAGCATGCACGCCGCCCTCACTGCCCTCCAACAGCACCATCCGGCGCAGATTATCGCGGCTGTGCCCGTTGCGCCAGCGGATACCTGTGAAGGGCTCGAGTCACATGCCGATGTCGTCGTTTGCATGGAAACCCCCGAACCCTTTGGCGGCGTTGGGCGCTGGTATCGGCACTTTGAACAAACAACAGATGACGAGGTGACCCGTCTACTCGCAGCAGCACGAGGATAGCCGCGAGGATAGCTAGGTCACGGCATCCCTGCCAACTGCACGCTTACGGCTTTTATCTCAGCAAATGACTGCTTTGATATGGGGTGTAATTGTAGCTGGCTGGGTGGGGGTGGCTCGAGCCACCTTAATATTTACACACCCCACGGCAGTTTTATTCTATAATCGACTATGGACGACGCGTTACTCATAGCAGAACTCAGTGACCGCCATGAAGCCCATCTCGTCTATAACGGTCAGTACCGACTGTTCCGTCACGCCCTACAAGACCCCAATATCGCCAGCCTCAAAGCCCTGTTTACTTCTTGGCGGCAGCGTATTTACCGCTTCGACAACGATTATGGTGCGTCTGTGGTGCTCTATGACCCCAGCAAAAAACGCATGACGTGGGACATGGTCTTCACATGGTTTGTAGATGATGACCCGTTTGCGTTTCAAGCCCAAAGCATCACCAGCAACCTCAGATGGCAACAAGTGCAAGTCATCCTCGATGAAATAAAACACAAACACCGTTAGGTTGTTAGATGCTAGACGGTAGTAGTATATTGTCATTACGAAACTAAATTTTACACCAAACGCATCAACAAAGCACCTTCAGCAAGGGCACGTTTAACGTCACCAACGGTGTACTCACCCCTATGAAAAATACCTGCAGCCAGCGCAGCATCGGCTTCACCTTCTACCAAGACCGCTCGCATGTGTTCGGGGCTACCTGCACCGCCTGAGGCAATCACGGGAATGTCAACGGCTCTAGCCACAGCTTTGGTACCCGCGATGTCATAACCCGTATTCATGCCGTCACCGTCGATGCTATTAAAAACAATTTCGCCTGCGCCCAAAGCTTGACCGCGCTCAGCCCACTCGAGCAAGTCCAAACCTGTGTTGCGCCTGCCGCCAGCTACATACACATCCCAACCCGAACCGTCTTCGCGCCGCTTGGCGTCAATAGACAGCACCACCGCTTGCGCCCCGTAGTGGTCTGACGCTTCCCGTACCACGTTGGGGTTGGCAACCGCCCCAGAGTTAATCGACACTTTGTCAGCACCTGCCAAAAACAAACTGCGAAAGTCCGCCAGCGTCTTGACGCCACCGCCTACTGTGAGGGGCATAAAACACTGTTCTGCCGCTCTGGTGATGACATCGCGCATGGCACTTCTGCCTTCACTCGTCGCGGTGATGTCATAAAACACCAGTTCGTCTGCACCTTGATCGTTGTAACGCAGCGCTAACTCAACCGGATCGCCCACATCGGTCAGTTCGCCCGCTTCAGCGCGACCAAATTGCTGCCCACGGGTGGTGCGTCCGTTGTGTACATCTAAACAAGGAATGATTCGCTTGGCTAACACCTGTTTAGCATACCGCACCCGCGCCACTACCCCCTGCTTGATAACAGGACAGGTGATAACAAGACAGGTGCGTTGTACTTGATAACAGACTTCTTACCCACTGACACTGCATTAAGCAACCTCAACATTGAGCAATCAAGTCAAACAACAACATCTTGCAACCCACAGCATCTTGCAACCCACAGCATCTTGCAAC
>CAZKAZ010000040.1:9708-13889 GCA_964550765.1 uncultured bacterium
CAAACAACAACATCTTGCAACCCACAGCATCTTGCAACCCACAGCATCTTGCAACAAGGTAAGCTAAAAGAATGTCACAGACGTTATCTAATCACTCACTCACAGCCATTGACGGGTTAACCGTTGGTCACTGGCAAGGCGACAATACAGGCTGCACGGTGGTGTTGTGCCCAGCAGAGGGTTGCATTGCTTCGGGGTCGGTGCGAGGGGGTGCGCCCGGCACGCGGGAGACGGCGCTGCTCGAGCCTGCCAAAACGGTTGAACGCATTCACGCCATTTTGCTCACCGGCGGTAGTGCTTTTGGCCTCGTTGCCGCACGTGGGGTGATGGACTATCTTGTCGAACAAGAACGCGGTTTTGTCACGCCACACGGACGAGTACCGATTGTGCCAGCAGCAGCCATTTATGATTTAGGGCTCGCCAAAGAAAAACCCACCCTCGCTTCGGGGTACGAAGCCGCCAAAGTGGCCTCGAGCGCCCCTATTGACAGTGGACGTATCGGTGCAGGTAGCGGGGCATTGGTCGGCAAATATGTGTTGGGCGGCACACCTGCGTTTGGTGGCTTGGGTAGCGCCCTGGTTGAGGTAGCAGGCGCAAAAGTCGCTGCCCTGGCTGTTTGCAACGCCCTCGGCGATATCGTCGATGGGGCTGGTGGTTTGGTAGCTGGTGCTCAAGACGCCCACGGTCATCCCATCACACCGCCACGCTATCCTCACTTTGCCGAACTGGCGTTTGGTGGTAACACCACGCTGGTTGTCGTGGCAACGGATGCAGTCATCAGCAAGCGCGACGCCCACATGCTGGCAGATAGCGCCCACGTCGGCATCGCTCATGTTACCTATCCATCACACACGCCCCACGACGGCGATACCTGTTTTGTTATTAGCACAGAAAAAGTGAGTAACATACCACTGTTGGCACTCAGCGTCGCCGTACAAGAAGTAGTATCCCAGGCAATTGTGAACGCCGCTCGAGCCGCTAATGCAAGCCACTAACGCCTATAAAATTCTATGTGTCGTTCCTACAGTTACTGATGTTTACCAACGTCACAAATATTCATCACGTTTATATTCATCACGTTCAACTATGTCTTCAATGATGGCAATGCTACTAAACTTGTTCATGCTTGAATGCGACAATGCCAGCGTAGGTTTACACTTTTTTTACATCTTTCCTACGGTGAGAACGTACTTTCGTCGATCTCGTCAGCCACAATACAAGCGCCGCCATTAGCTCGAGCCTGTTCCAAAGCAGCCAGAGCACGTTCACTAAAACGCGTCGCCGTATCACCTGGTTGATAGCTGGCCACGCCACAACTCAAGCTCAGCGCAGACAAGCCTGTGGTATTAAAACGACTGAGGGCATTTGTAAGGCGGGTAGCCACTTCTTCACCTTCAAAATGAAAGGCAGGTGCCGTGATAATCATCAACCCACCACCACTGCGGTAACCAATAATGTCAATGTTGCGTAAGATATGCACGAGGGTGTCAGCGACTTGTTGCTCGAGCTGCTCAGCAGCCAACCCTCGCTCAGTCGCACGGGCAGCTAGGTCATCTATAGCAATAGCAATCAGTGACATACTGCAACGGTGTTCACTGGCAATGTCCACCGCTCGAGCGAGCGCCGCGCCCAAACGCCCCGGCGAAATGACCGAGGATAGCAACAGCGACGTTGTGGGCTGAACAGGTTTATCCATGATCTTCCTTTTGACGCTTGGGGTTTTGGGTATCGCTGCTTGGCGTCTTGTGATTGGGCGATGATAGCACGTAGACACACACATAGATACCTATGTTACTTACATGTCTACACTACTTATATATTTATGTTACTCGTGTAGACGTGCTGCTTACAGAAGATGCCTGTGTTATTTATATACTAGACTTCTTGCGTAAATATCAACCGAACTATAAAACGGCCTTTTGTCATCAACGACAAATTGATTTTTGCTAGAAACCTACCCATGTTGCTGGTAAAACTGTTGCTGGTAAAACTGTTGCTGGTAAAACTGTTGCTGGTAAAACTCGAGGTAGCAACACCACACTGAAGCAATATCGTCACTAAAGCAATATCATCAATTGCCCTTTTTACCCACATATGTAATCCACATGTTTATCTACGCTTCCCTACTGCCTGTACCTTACTTCTATGTGCTCGCCTGCCAAAACACGCCCATTAAGCGCACCACTTATCTTTCACAGCTTATTCCCAACAGAATGCTTACACTTTAGCAGTAACCTGTCTGCAACGCTAGTCTCACGCTAGTCTCAGGGTTGGCTGGTTAGCTCGAGCAAACCCCAAACCACATCTTCAGAAAAGCAACGTGCGACACACTTTACTAGCTATTGGCGCACCAATTCGTTACAATGATACATGATAGTTTTCGTAATCATCAGAGCAGAGGAGTAGTCTCATGGATGGCGACATTTTCGGCGATACCTTGGTCGATGACCTGTTAGCGCTCACCGGTGCCGGCAGTGACTTCGATACCTCAGATCTGATGGATATCTTAGAGCCGGATTACCTTGAAAACAACATCCTGCTTGATGACGTTGGCACGTTAAACAGCCTTGGAGACACCACTGCGCTTGATGATCTTAGCAATTTCAGTGATGTGCCCATGCCCTCAGCAGACGTGCACGCCTCATTCGATGCGGCTGTTAGCGCTCACGATGAAGCCGAAGCTGCAAGCAGACAAGCCAACAGACAAAACGCGACACCCGCTCGAACAACACCTGCACTCAACGTACCTCAGCAAGCGTCAGAACCCGCACAACCAGAACCCACACAACCAGAACCCACACAAGAAGACGACACCCCACCGGATCCGCTCGACCAGGTAACTAGTGGCATGTTGCCCGCAGAAGACCTCGAAGCCTTGGCACGCTTGGCAGCTGGCGATGACGAATTTCCAGCCGATGATTCTGACGACATGGGACTAGGTGACACAACCGACCCCTTTGCTGACAGTACAACACTAGGTGCTGCGGACTTTGCTTCTCCTAATCTTGGCGCTTCCAACCTTGACACAGCCAATACAGGCGCGATGACCAGTGGTAGGACTTCTTTTGGTGGTGACGTCCCGTCGTCAGGGAAAAACCTGCTCGAGGATACCCTCGACGAACGCAACCAGCCCAGCATGGATGAACTCGAGGAACTCGCCCTGCTTGCTAGCGGTGGCGCTGACCTTAGCAGTGTGGTGATGGCCGCAGAAGATGACGATGAAGACGACGATGACGGCGCTCAAGACCGTCAACCCACTGCTGCAAGCACAGCGAGCACAGACCGTCAACCCAGTGCCGAAAGCACAGCGAGCACAGACCGTCAACCCACTGCTGCAACACCCAGCACGCCCCCCTCCACGCCACCCCAAACCAACGTTACAGCCAACCAAACAGCTAATCAAAGCACACCAGCTGCACCAACTAGCCAACGCTTTTCCCAACTAGCGCGGTCGTGGTCGCAAGGTAAGCCCCTAGCAACAACACCAGCAACCTCATCAGCAACGACGCCAGCAACCTCATCAGCAACCTCATCAGCAGCGCCCAGCCCAGAGGAGTTAGCAGCACAAACTGCCGAACTCGCCCGCCATTATCGGCCACCGAACCAGTTGCGGCGTTACTTTAACGCGGGCATCATGCTCGAGGCCGCCGACAGACTCAAAGATGTCTTAGACATCCCCGAAATTCCTTTGGTGGTATTTTTAGGGCGGGCTGCAGAACGTTGCCTCGAGCACCTCCCCGACCACAACAGCGTGACGGTAGCACACCTAGCGGGCAGCAGCTTTGTGCCGAGTTTTCAAGTGCCGCGCCAAGAGAGTTTTCGGCGGGTGCTCATGGCTAAAGACCGTGCCGAAAGCAACAGCACAGAAGCTACTACCAAAGCTGCTACTGAGAATACTACTGAGGCTGAAGCTGTTGGCGCATCGCAGCAACAGGGGGTGTTAGTCGCCGACATCAGCGACTTAGAACTCGATGATTTGAGCGTGGCACTCACCGGGACACACTTGCTGCTCACCCGTTTGCAAACCGACCCCATAAGCCAAGAACTCAAAGGTACTCTCACCTTGGTAGGCGATGTGGACTTGCGTTCTGGCGCGAACTTTTTGCGCGACGTCAAAGAAGCGCTCGAGTCACCCATCACCCTGATGGTGTGAAGGTATTCGTGTGAAGGTATTCGTGTGA
>CAZKAZ010000040.1:13989-46953 GCA_964550765.1 uncultured bacterium
GTGTGAAGGTATTCGTGTGAAGGTATTCGTGTGATGATGAGATATCTAAGCCAAGTTAATGTTGATGCCACACCGTTAGTGTCACACCTCCACAAACAACCTCCACAAACAACCTCGCTGCGTCGTTGTTGCAAGCACATGAAAGGACAGGTGACATGACAGGTGACGGCGCAAACACACAACGCAACGCACAGCTCAACAGGCTAACGCGTTACCCCCCTCTAAACGTCTTGTGCTCACAGGACATCTTGGGCTCACGGGTCTCGAGTTCACACACGGCAAATGCTCATGGCAACACAGCCAAACACACTTCCTCTTTGGCACGATATGGTTAAGCAGTCGCTCGTAACGATGTTGCAGTCACCGACCCATCAACACAAGCACGCGTAACTCCATAACCAAGATGTCACTTCCGAACACCATGACCCGAACACGAACACCATGACCCGAACAGGGCAACTATCTCGAGCACGATTACGTTACCTACGGCTATCTTGTAACTAATATATACCCAAGCATCTTATGCATTTTACGCAAAGGAGTAGCACTATGAGCACAGGCATCAACACCGAAGGCGGGTTCATTGACGATATCGTCCAAGCCTACGTCAGCACACTTGACACCAAAGTCGAAACGTCAGACAAGTTTTCTAACTATGCCCCCGGGCACGCCCGCCGCGTCGCAGAAGTCGCTGTCAGCTTGGCCGAAGCCATGATGCTTGACGACGAACAGGTGCGGGTCATTAAAACAGGCGCGCTCTTGCACGATATCGGCGAAATCATCTTAAATCAAAAGTTTTATCACTCACCCAAAGAATTTACGGCGGCGCAAGTCGTAGACATGTGGCAGCACTCACTCGTTGGCGAGCGCGAAGTAGCAAGGCGTGGTTTTGGCCGTGAAGAACAACTCATCGTCCGCTGGCATCACGAGTGGTACAACGGCAATGGCTACCCTGACATGCTTTTTGGGGTTGATACGCCAGTGAGCGTGCGCATTGTGCGCCTCGCCGATAGCTGGGATGCCATCACCCATGAGCGCCCTTGGCGACGGGCTTATACCGAAGAAGAGTCTGTGCAAGAAATCCTGTTACATACAGGTAACGAATTTGACCCAGAAATCGTGTTGGTGTTTTTGGATTTGCTCGAGCAAGGTGCTATCAAGTACCATCAGTAAAGCGTAAGCTAGAGCACGGTCTTAGTGGATAAGCATCAGGGCTTAGTGTCAGGGCTTAGTGTCAGGGATTGGCATCGTGAATGTACGTCGTGCGTGTGTATCGTGCATTATAAAGTTGTCCTCATAGGGCTACACATTCGCCCATATCAACACGTCACCGTATCAATACATCTAAGCCATCCCACTCGCATCACGACAGGAACTGTCAATAGTATGACGTTGCTAACACTGTTTTGCCAACTTCATTTCAGTGACAGCATCTTGAGGTTAAAGTTACTTAAGTTTCAAGTTATTTGTTATCATTGTCTATTTATTATCATTGTCCTTCGCGCCATTATGACGCCATGAGCTGTGACGCCATGAGACGCCATAAGACGCCATAAGACAGGGGATCATCATGAAAGAGTACGTCGGTGCAGAAGTCCTGCTTCTCTCTCGAGTCATCAAAGCTGATTCAATCGCGTTTGCCTTCGGTGGGCGCAACCCCATGTGGGCGGCGTGGTGGCTTAAAACCTTGGGCAAAAGCGTTCACCTCAACGACCTGACAGCGTTCAACTATTGGGATGCTGTGGGTATGGTTGAAAATACTGGTGAGCGTTTTAGTAAAGATCAAATCCTCAACCTCACTGAAGGCTTCAAGCCCAAACTAGACAAACTCAGCAACCCCGAACTAACCCGCTTGGTACCGCGTGACGACGCCCACTTTTTTGACCAGTTGCGTAGTCGCATCGACGACTTACCCCCGTCGCTCAAGGGCATGGCCATCCGCGCAGGCTACTTGACCATTCGCTACGTGCAAACACTCGACACCTCAGCGTCTTACCAATCGCTCAGACAACCCTTACCGATGGTGTTTCACAACCTGCTCAAGCTGCAAAACGTGCGAGTGACGGACAATGGCGAAGGTCACGCCCACCGCCAAGAAGCGCGCGAGTTTGTCAAAAAACCTCGAGCTGATGTGCTCTTTTGGCAACTTCCTACCGCTGAAGGCCTCAACTTAGAACAATTCAAGGGCGAGCGGGTGCTAGGTCCTGTCGGACGAGAGATTTGGACATCTGGGCCTGCCAAAAGCTGGCTACCTACCATGCGTGAAGCTGTCAAAGGCACGTTTGGTGATAAACTCATCACCCAAGAAGCCTACGACCAAGCGTTATTACAACTACTTGACAGCGCCAAAGATTACCCTGTGTGGGTTTTCAACTTGCAAGAAAGCGAGTATGTCAAAGCGCTCAACGTCATCAAAAACTTCCGCAAACCCAAAGCCGTGCACCGTTTCGATGCTAGGGGCGGCGTAGGTGGCTATATGAATCTGTTCTTGGTAGCCTAAATTTGCTGACCCAAGCAGCGGGCAGGGCATGCTTTACACGCCTCGTTACAGGGCATCACACCGTATGTCGTTTATAAACGTCGATACAGCTTGTGGCCATAGATGAGGCCGCGCTCGCAAAGCGGTTAACTGTTATGAGTAGTGTGTCAGGCAACAATTTGTCGAGCAACAGTTTGTCAGGCAACAATTTGTCAGGTAACATAGTTAGGTATACCCTGTTCGCTGCGCAGTGGTTGACCTAAGCCACAAATTACCGAGACTTGCATAGCACACGTTGTCGTGTTGTTTGTGTCGTTTAACGGGTTAAACTGCTTGTCGGGTTGATGTAAGGGCAACATCATCACCACCATCAAGCATCACCATCAAGCATCACTATCAATTCGCCCCAGACGTGTGGCAACTCATCTACCTGATGCTACTGATGCACTACTGATAAGCGATACACTCCTGATGAGCAAGGTGACGTGTAACAACACACAGCAACCAAAAAACACATGTTTTGTCTGCCTAGTCGTGTGGTGTTGATTGGCAATGCGAACGTTATTGCTTTAGTATTTTTGTATTTAATTTAGTTACATATTTAACAAGGTCATATATAGTTCTTTTGTTCTCGCCTGCATCGATAGCTTTTCCTGCGCACTCTGCGCGCACTATTTGCAGGCGTCCATTGGAATAGCTATGACCGGTTCTGGAGCGGCGTCCTATAACGGGCGAATCATGCTGGGTGAACCGTGACGTGCAAGATGCGCACGGTGTTATGACAGTACGTTTGTTATCATCAAACGATGCAGATTGATGAGAGTGGCCAAGCCTATGGTGCAGACAACACCCTTGTTTAATGCCTTGCGACAGGAGAGCTATCAAGCGGCCAAACCACGCTTGCTCTACCGTGCGCAATACCATGAGCTTGCCAATACCCTCATCACCACTGCCCAGCTTACGCCTGAATCCGCCTCAACAGATACGACACCTCCCCCTGTCACCACTAGCGCAGCAACCACTAACCCAATTACCCTGTTAGTCACGGATAAAAGCCCTACCGACACGCCCTTTGCTGAGCGTCACGGTCATACCTTTCAACTGACTAACGGCACGGGGCAGGTTATCCTTGATGCTAGGGAGATGCTCACCCTGTATTACAGTCCGGCGCTCTGTTATGGCATGTTGGGATTGGCTGCCGATCAAGCAGAAGATCCGTGGCTCGAGCGCGTCGTCACGGTGCAACTTGATAACCCACTTGATGTGGTGCGGGCGCTGGTGAAGTTGCCGAGTTTATTAGCAAATAGCGATGCTCGCCTAGCAGGTGACTTGCGTTTTGCTTTGCTCGAGAGCTTGCTAGCTGCCCCTCCGACAATTAACAGCGTGCCTGAGCGCAGTAGCTACGTGCACCTCGTCAACCAGTTGGGGGGATTTCAGCACAACTTTGAACGGCTCGAGAGTCTTTGTGTGGGTGTTGCCGATCGGTTGCACACCAATGTAGCCGCGTCCCCTGACCGTAGCAACCTCAAAAGCGATCTCAAAACTTGCTTGCGCTATCTAGCAGACATCAGTGATGGCACACAAAGTGACCTACCCGCACTCAATGTGACGTTTGGAGCGGGGGCAAATGCCGTTTGCTTGGCTAGTATCGTGGCCTTAGTGAGCGATTACGTGCAACAACCCACCCCCGGTGAACAAGCGCTGTTGGCACTGCGCGAATGCGTCCCAAAACGCTACCCGCTGCAAGCGTTTCAAGCGTTGAGCCAGTATGAACGCGACATCATCACTGACGCTGACCAAGCCACCTTGAGTGGTATTGTTGAAGGTGAAGACTTATTCAGTGTCTTGCAGATGGCACAAAGCCTGTCACGCAATGGCACACTGCTGCTCGAAGGCTTAGGTACGGACCAAAAACGCGGCTGGATTGCCCTCAAAAGCGGCCAAGCCACGGGCATTGAGACGTTTGGGGCAACAGGTATTGAAGCTTTGCTCGAGATTATTCTGTGGGGTACCAGTCAGTTTAGTTTTTTTGACGCTACCACCGTCACCGCCCAACCCCTCAACAAAAGCACCAACGAACTGCTCATGAGTATCGCCCAATACCTTGACTTCATCAGCCAATTGACCGAGCAAGGATTTTCACCCAAAGCCATCATCACGCCTACCCAAGTAGGTGAACCCGACAGCTTTGCCGCCATGTTTCACGCCCTCGAGCATCACCCCAGCCTCGACGACCTCATCATCGCAGGCTACTCCCGCAGCGAGGTGCTACCGGCATTGGCGGCTTTGAGCGAAGCAGGTTGGCTGGTATTTAACGCCCCAGACCCCCAAGGTGAAAGCTGATATGGCTGATATACCGCCTGTGCTCGAGCCACTTCATGCCATGCCAGACAAGTTGCAAACCCTCTGGCAACAACACGAAGCCAGCCTCGACGAAGCCCGTCTCAGCAAGGTACTGCTAATATTAGGACACCTCGCCGACGTCGAACTGGTCTACGGCGCCAAGTTGCGTCAACGCAAACTAGCAGGCCACAGCACCTGGCAAACCCTCATTCAAGACGCTCGAGCAGAGCACCGCTGGTTGTTGGCTCGAGCCAGCTTGCAAACCTTCGTGAGCTTGCGCCACTGGAACGTCAATTATTGCCAAGACATCGACCTCAAACCCGAGCACCACGACGTCCTTGCCCTCATTGGCCAACACGACAACAAACGCCTCACCCAACTTGATGCCCTGATGCGCGCTAACTAATAAACTTACCCACCACAACCAACCAAGATGACGCCATTGATACTGCATCACCAGACTTATTTGTCAATTCATGACCCGTTTCGATGTCCTTACACGTGTACCCTCAAACTAGCGACGTTTGTTTGATGTTTTGTGTGGTCATGCAATATGGATTCCAACTAAACACTTCAACAAGTCCTACAGACTGTCTTCCGTTCTCGCCTGCATCCGTCGTGTTTCTATGTGCTCTGTACGCGTTGATTCGCCAAATCAATGGGAATGGGTATCAATTAGCAGGCTGTTGCTGAGTCACACAGTGAAACGCCCCACCACCAACAATCAAGTGCCAAGCATGCAGGCCTATGACCTTGCGCCCCGGGAACAGGGGTTTGAGGCGTGCTAGGGCTTCTTCGTCCCGTTCGTCGTCGTATTGCGGTACCACCACAAAACCATTGCCTATGTAGAAGTTAGCGTAACTCTGCGGCACATGCTTACCAGCCACAACCCGTTGCGTGTGAGGCAGCGGTAGGGTGACAAGTGCATATGGTGTGTCGGCGACCCACGCTTGCAAAATCTCCAAGTTAGCTGCTAGCGTATCCGCACTAGGATTGTCCTCTTCGGCAACACAAGCCACAATGGTGTTTTCGTTGGCAAAACGGGCGATGGTATCAACGTGACCATCGGTATCGTCATCAATGAGGCCGCCCTCGAGCCAAATCACCTCAGAAATCCCCAAGTAATGCGCCAAGATGCTTTCGATGTCGGCTTGGCTGGCGTCTGGGTTGCGATTAGGGTTGAGCAAACACGACTTGGTCGTTAGCAGCGTGCCTTGACCATCGACATCAATCGCCCCGCCTTCTAACACCAACGGCACACTGACGCGCTCGAGTTTTAAGTTTCGAGCGACAGCTTTGGGGGCGTCATTATCGCGATGCCAATGGGGAAACGCCCGTCCCCAAGCATTAAACTGCCAATCGGTCAAACACAGTTCACCGCTGTGCTGACGCACAAAGATAGGCCCGTTATCGCGAAACCATGAATCGTCTAGGGGCATGCGAAAAAACTTGATATTTTGCAAGTCACTCATGCTGCTCAACTTGGCTCGCGCGTCCGCTTCGGCGGCTTTGTCACGCACGTTTACCACTACAGGTTCAAAGCGAGCAATGGTGGCAATCAAGCGAGCCATTTCTTCACGTGCGTTGTCTAGTAACCCCGGCCAAACATTGGCGTGCCAGTTGCCACCTTCAAACGGATAGCTTATCCACGTAGCTTGGTGTGGCTCCCATTCAGCGGGCATACGCCCCAACGCGGGGGTGTGAAACTCGGTCACAACATCTCCTTCATCATCGTGCATCGTTGTTGTCTATTATCATCATGTATTGTCGTGATGCCTTTGTTTTTGTGCACTATCTTCGTGCCTTGTTGTGATGCTTTATCTTGGTCATGCACGACCGTTTTGCCGTGTCTTTTCACAACGTGTCAGCAAGCACGTACTAACGGCTCATCGTACCGTTAGCAGCAAAAACCATAGGTGTCATCTACACAGGTTTGTTACCATAGGTAACATCACAACGTTCACTCTGAAAGATTTCAGCAAGGAGACACTATGGAACGTGCAGCACTAGTAACAGGTGGCTCGAGTGGTATTGGCTTAGCCTCTGCTCGAGCCCTCAAAGCCCAAGGAATTGACGTCAGCATCGTCGACATCAACGACAGCGGTAAAACCATCGCCGACGCCGAAGGCATGCACTTTGTCCAAGCCGACTTAAGCGAGCGCGACGCTTGTAAACACGCCATAGATAGCACGGTTGATGCCTTTGGACGGCTCGATATTTTGGTAAATAACGCCGGTTTTCAGCACATCAACCCCATTGCCGACTTTCCTGAAGACACCTGGGACAAACTCATCGCGGTTATGCTCACTGCCCCTTTTTTACTCAGTAAATATGCTTGGCACCACTTGATTCAATCCGGGCAAGGGCGCATTATCAACATCGGCAGCGCCCACAGTTTGACCGCTAGCCCTTACAAAGCTGCCTACGTGACCGCTAAGCATGGGCTTATAGGGTTTACCAGAGTAGCAGCGCTCGAGGGCGGCGAACACGGTCTCACCTGCAACACCATTTGTCCGGCGTATGTGCGCACGCCATTAGTGGACAAACAAATCGCTGACCAAGCCCGCACTCGGGGCATCTCTGAAAGTGAAGTAGAACAACAAGTCTTTTTGGAAAACGTCGCCATCAAGCGCCTGTTAGAACCCGAAGACGTCGGCAACTACGTGGCGTTTCTTAGCTCTCCCGAAGCGTGGAGCATCACCGGGTCGTTTCAGACGATGGACTTGGGTTGGACGGCACGCTAAAAACGCCTTAACAACACAACGAAAAAAAGACCCGACGTCAGTTTGCATACGTCGGGTCAAGTCATGTTGATTGGTCGTAATCGTTATTGGCAATTCCACGTATTGTTTCTACAGTTGCTGATGTTTACCAACGTCACATCGATACAAAACGCGTTCAACTGTGTAGACGTCAATTGTGTAGACGTCAATCATGGAAATGCCACTAGTCGTCATCGTTATCGTGATATTGTTGTCAGTTTTTGCAGGATAATGTGCTTAGTAGGCTTACGAACGTCCGCGCAGTTTGGGATCCAAGGCATCACGAAGACCATCCCCCATGAAGTTCACACTCAACACAATGAGTGAAATGAGCGTTCCTGGCCACACCACCCGCGTCGGAGTAATGTTCATGTAGTCTTTGCCATCAAACAATAACCGCCCCCAGGTAGGCACGTCCGAAGGAAAGCCTAAACCCAAAAACGATAGTGCCGACTCGGTGATGATGGCGTTGGCTACCCCGAGCGTCGCAGACACCAAAATGGGGCTTAACACGTTGGGAAAAATATGCAACCAAATGATGCGGTTATTAACCGACCCTAAAGCACTAGCAGCGGTCACAAATTCGCGTTCACGCACGGCCAACACTTCACCCCGCACGACCCGGGCGGTGTTCATCCAACTGGTCAAGCCAATCACCGTGACAATCAAGATGAATATCCCCGTTTGCGGGCCAAACACCCCCCGCAGACTATCGCGAAAGAGCATGATGATAACAAGCAACAGCGGCAGTAGCGGCAGCGCCAAAAACAAGTCAGTGAGGCGCATCAAAATGCCATCGAGACGCTTGTAAAACCCTGCGAGCAGGCCAATGGTTGTACCAAAGGTGATGCTGATGAGCATGGCGGTGATTCCCACTGACAGGGAAATGCGTCCGCCTGCTAGGTTTTGTGCCAGCAAGTCACGCCCGAGGTTATCAGTACCGAAGGGGCGCTCGAGCGACGGCATCTGGTTGCGTTCGCGCACGTTGGTTGCCGAAGCATCCACCCGATAAAAAAGAGGCCCAAACATCACTGTCAAGATGATGCCAAAAAACACCACCATCCCCACAACAGCCCCTTTGTGCTTAGCAAACTGCTTCCAAGTGTCGCGCCACTGCGAAGAGCTCTGGGATTTTCTGCGTTTAATGACCGGAGAAACCGCACTCATAAAGCCACCTCGTTAGCCATCTGGGAAATCACATCACCAACGCCCGCGTCTAGGCGGTTGTTAACCATGTGGTTAACCATAGCGAATACGCGGGTCAAGAAAACCATAAGCCACATCAGCTACGATATTAAACAACACAATCAAGACCGCAAAAACGAACGTTAACGTCTGTACCAAAGGGATATCACTGTTGTAGATTCCGCGAATGAGCAAGTCACCAATACCATTGACCCGGAAAATTTGCTCAGTGATAATCGCGCCGGTAAAGATCGTCGGCACTCCCAAAGCAATGAGCGTAACGACCGGAATAAGGCTGTTGCGCAAGACGTGCCCGAGCACCACGATGCGCTCTTGTAAGCCTTTGGAGCGTGCCGTGCGGGCGTAGTCCTGACTGAGGTTCTCGAGCATCGAAGAACGCATAAAACGACTCAACTGCGAGGCATTAAAAAACGTCAACACCATCACGGGCATAATCATCTGCCGCACTTGCTGCAGAAAACTTGACCAACTGTTCACTACCAGCGTGGTGTCATAGATAGACGGAAGCCAACGCAACTGCACACTAAAAATGAGAATGGCCATTAGCCCCGTAAAAAACGTCGGTACCGAAAAGCCCAAGAGGGCTACAAACGTGCCTAACTGATCAAAAATAGAGTATTGCTTATACGCGGAAATAACCCCAATGGGAATAGCAATGAGAATACTGAATAGATACGCCAAACCCACTACCCACAACGTTTGCGGCAAACGCTGCGCAATTAAATCAAACACCGGGCTTCGCGTCTGCCACGACACAATGCGCAAACTGTTTTCACCCAAAATGCTCCAACCCGTGGCTTCTTCAAGGAGGGCTACTGGTTCATAGTAAAAAAACTGTCGCGCCCACTTTAAGTACTGCACGATAAAAGGGTCATCAGCGCCGAGGGCTTCGCGCACCTGTGCGCGCACTTCCGGGGGAACGGTCATGGGCAAGTTGCCCGTCGGGTCGCCTGGTGCCAAGTCAAGGACGGCGAAAATAATAAAACTGATGACGATCAGCGTGGGAATCGCTGATAAAATGCGTCTAATGAAAAATTGCCACATAAAAATAAAAAGGGGAAGCCCGAAGACTCCCCCATCTTTCCTTTACTCGTCAGCGCGGTACCAGTCCGCGATGTTCCAGAGTTCGGAATCCCATGAGTTCATAATTGCACCTTGCAAAGTGTTCGAACGGGCAGACACATCACCGCGATACACCAGCGGGATGACCACATATTCTTGCACCAACATGTCGTTCATGGCTTTGACGATTTCGGCGCGGTCTTCTAATGCTGCCGTCACGGATAATTCTGCTGACAATTCGTCGTATTCGGGGCTGCACCAGCGGTGATTGTTGCTACCAATCCACTGGTTAGCAGCACCAGCAATTTCATCGCAGCGCCAGCGGTTCATGTAGGCTTCAGGGTCGGTTCCTGACATGCTGCTAGTGTACATCTGGATGTCTGCGTAGAACTTGCCGTAGGTGTCAGGGCTGCCAGGGTCGTTACCGAAGAACACCCCTGCGTCGATGTTGCGCAATTCGGTTTCGACGCCAATTTGTCCCCACCACTCTTGAATGAGGGCTTGGAAGTCTTGGCGCACAGCATTGGTCGAGGTTTGATAGAGGATGCTCAAACGCACGCCGTCTTTGCTGCGCACGCCATCAGGCCCCATTTCCCAACCGGCTTCATCAAGCAGGGCGTTGGCACCTTCGATATCTTGGGCTTCACAGCCGTCGTTGGCAGTTGAAGCATAAATTTCTGGGGCGGGCATGATGTTACAAGTCACTTGACCAGTTTGGCCGTAGCCGATTTCTACCAGAATAGCGCGGTCAATGGCCATCGCCAAAGCTTCACGCACCGCAGGATCGGTCAAGAAGGGGTGAGGGTTTTCGCCGTCCATATACTCTGAGCGATCATCACCCAAAGCAGAATCGGGGTTGGCGAAGTTAATCAGCAAGCGTTCGAGGGAGGTACCAAACGAGGTCACCACTGTGCCAATACCAGCTGCTTCCATTTGCGAAAGCACTTCGGGTGAGACTTGCAAGTTCCAAGCCCAGTCCACTTCACCCGTTTCTAAAGCAGCACGGGCTGCTGAGGCTGCGTCGCCGCCCCCTTGGATGATGACCGTTTGGAAAGCAGGTTTATCGGCTTCACGGTAGTTGGGGTTGGCTTCATAGCGCACCACGTCGTTAGGACGAAATTCTGCCACCATAAAAGGCCCGGTACCGATGGGGTTGAAGTTTTCTTCACTGCATTCTTGCGCAGCAATACCCGTGCATTCAGCAAACTGGGCTTGTTGCAAGATGGGCGATTCTGCACTTACAAAGGCGCTGTAAGGAAACGGCTTGGGCACGGTGAAGTTGATGCGTACCGTGTGTTCGTCTAAGGCTTCGATGCTTTCAATATCGGCAAAGAAGTTGCTCGAGACACACCCGGCTTCGGGGTTCATGCAGTATTCACCCGTAAAGACCACGTCTTCAGCGGTAAACGGCGTCCCATCTGACCATAAAATGTCATCACGGAGCGTCCAGGTGATGCTCATAAGGTCTTCGGCCACGCCACCATTTTCCACGGTAGGAATTTCGGTAACGAGCCACGGAACCAAGTTGCCGTTTTCGTCGTAGCGGGCAAGGGGCTCGAGCACCAATGATGAGCCTTCAATATCTTTCGTACCACCCGACAAATACGGGTTCAAAATAGAAATGGCTTGCCAGTAGAGAACTTCTACCGTACCGTCACTGCCCCGCTGAGCCAGTGCGCTGTGCCCTAGTGCCATCACAAGCACAACAGTTAAAATTTTCGTCCAAACTTTCACAATACTACCCTCCGAATTGAATTGAAATACTGTCACCACCACCCCCAACAAACGGCGTCGCACGCTAGGTGGACAACGCGTGCTCGAGCGGTGACATAACCACTAAAACATTACACCACGAAACTGCAAAAAAATACAACAGCGCTGACTATCACCACCTTGCTTGTGAGGTTGCTACTCGCCGCTACTCGCCCGTATCGAAGTAAGGTTAAAAACTGTCCCCTAGACGGATTAAACCACGCAAAATTTAGCATCCCAAGGTCGCTTTTGAGATACTGCGGTTAACACATACAGGGCTTTTTATGCATACGAGTATTGCATAAAGATAGCATGGAGAGCCCAACCTGTCAAATAGTCTTTCAAAGAGCGTGCCCGCCGAAAAAGCCCCCAGCACCAGTCATTACAGCCAGAATGTGACCCCCTTTGTGGCACACGGATAAATAAGTTGTCGTAGACGTTACCGTTAGCTTAACACAACTTGCTGCGGGGGCAATTCAGCGTTGATGCACACAAGAGGCAACAGCCTGCGTGCTAAAATGCACAGGTATGAATAAACTCGAGCAATTACCACGTTCGCCCTCAACCCGCCTCATGTGGGATGTCACGTGGGATGCCACGTGGAATGTCTTGTGGAACGCCCTATGACCACAGCCACCAAACCAACCACCTTAGGCGATTTGCGCGGCACCCCTTGGGAAGCCAAAGCAGGCCGCAGTGTTAAAGAAGAAATTCGCTACAACCTCATCGAGCGCCTCAAATGCCACGAAACCGTGTTCCCGGGTATCGTCGGTTATCAAGATACGGTTGCGCCGCAGATTATCAATGCCCTGTTGAGCCGTCACAACTTCATCTTGTTGGGGTTGCGCGGACAAGCCAAAACGCGCATCCTCAGGCAGCTTACCAACTTGCTCGACGACGAAATCCCGGTGCTTGCCGACAGTGAAATCAACGACGATCCTTTTCAGCCTGTGAGCGCCGAAGGCAAACGCATTTTGGCTGAAGAAGGTGAAAGCGCCCCCATTCGCTGGCTGCCCAAAGAAGCCCGCTACGTTGAAAAACTGGCCACGCCTGACGTGACTGTGGCTGATATTGTCGGGGACATTGACCCGATTAAAGCCGCCAAACTCAACACCAAACTCGGTGATGAACTATCCGTACACTACGGATTATTGCCACGTGCCAACCGCAGCATCTTTGCCATGAACGAACTGCCTGATCTGTCTGGCAAGGTACAAGTGGCACTGTTTAACGTCATGCAAGAAGGTGACGTGCAAATTAAGGGCTACCCCATTCGCTTGGCACTTGATGTGATGATGGTCTTTTCGGCGAACCCCGAAGACTACACTGCCCGTGGCAAAATCATCACCCCACTAAAAGACCGCATCGGTTCAGAAATTCGCACCCACTACCCGAGCACCCTCGAAGAAGGCATGTCGATTACCGCCCAAGAAGCGTGGTCTACGCGGGGTAGTGAGATTTACGTGCCCGAGTACATTGCTGAAATCATTGAAGAAGTGGCTTTTCAAGCCCGTGAAGATACCCGCGTTGACAAACACTCAGGTGTATCGCAACGTTTGCCTATTAGCCTGATGGAAAACGTGCTCAGTAGCGCCGAACAGCGGGCGCTCATCTTGCAAGAAGACCGTCCTGTTGCTAGGGTAGCCGATATCTATTCAGGTACGTCGGCAATTACTGGCAAACTCGAGCTCGAGTACGAAGGCGAACTCAAGGGCGGCGAATCGGTTGCCAAAGACATCGTGCGCCGCGCCATCGGGCAAGTGTTCAGCCGCCACGGTATGCACCTTGATGTGGCCGATATTGTGGAACACTTTGAATCTGATAACTATCTTAAAGTGCCCGATAACTTGACCACTGCTCAACTGCCCGAAGTGATGACGGAAATTCCTGGGCTACTCGAAGCCGCCAAGCAGGTAGCTGCTGACAAAAATCAAGATACACTCGGCGCTGCTGCCGAATTTGTCTTAGAAGGTTTGTATGCGCGCAGGCAGATTGCCCGCAGTGAAGAACGCGGTTACAGTGCAGCAGAACCGGACATGAACCAAAACGTACGCAGACGCTGGAACTAGGAACTAAGTCCAGAATATCTCTTACGCCGTGCGTTATTGATTTTGACGGAAGTGTTGATGGGCTCGAGCATCCCTCGAGCCTTGTTCGTAGCTTCTCATCTTATGATACGTTCTCATCTTAATGAAAGGTGCACATCATGGCGGTCACCCGCTACTCCAAATACGAGGCAACCCTAGACGATCTCGACATGGCGGATTTGATGAACATGATCAAAGACCGCCTCACCGAATCTGGTTTTAACCGCAACCCGTGGGATCCTGACCCGGATTATCAGCAGACCATGCAAGACCTGTATGACGCCATCGCCGAAGCCCTCATCAATAACGATTTGGTGTCTGATGAGATGGTCGAAAACGCCATGGACGCTGAAAACTGGATGGATTCTAAACTAGGCGAAACGGTCAAAGAATTAGCGCAAAGGCTCGAGCGCGAAGGCTACTTGCGCCCCCAAGAAGGTCAAGAACCCGGCGAACCCGGCCAGCAAGGCAGCATGGGGCCAGATGGTAACCCCGGTCAAGCCAAGTTTGAACTGACCGACAAAGCCATCGACTTTTTGGGCTACCGCACCCTCAAAGACGTGTTGGGTGGTGCAGGCAAGTCCAGCATCGGTGCGCACGAAACCAAATTTCAAACGACGGGCATCGAAGCTACTGCCGAATCCAAAAAGTACGAATTTGGCGACACCATGAATTTGGACATGAGCCAAACGTTTATCAATGCTGCTATGCGCGGTGGTGGTGGCGGTGGCCGTCTCGAGCTCGACTATGGCGACTTACAAGTGATGCAATCTGAATATAACTCATCAGCAGCCACTGTGGTCATGCTCGACTGTAGCCACTCGATGATTCTTTATGGCGAAGACCGCTTCACCCCAGCCAAGCAGGTTGCCCTTGCTTTAGCTCACCTGATTCGTACCCAGTATCGGGGCGATGTGATTCGTTTTGTGCTCTTTCACAATTCCGCTGAAGAAATTCCTTTGGGAAAACTAGCCACCTGTCAAGTAGGGCCTTATCACACCAACACGGCTGAAGGGCTGAGGCTGGCGCAAAAAATTCTCAAGCGGCAAAACAAAGACATGAAACAAATCGTCATGATTACTGACGGCAAACCCTCGGCGATTACCTTACCTAATGGGCGCGTCTACAAAAACGCCTACGGGCTTGACCCCGTGGTTTTGGGTGAAACCTTACGCGAAGTGGGCAGTTGCCGCCGTCAGGGGATTCAAATTAACACTTTCATGTTAGCCAGAGACCCCGAACTGATGGCGTTTGTGCAACAGGTCAGCCAAATGACCAAAGGTAAAGCCTACTTCACCCGCCCGCACACCATTGGGCAATATGTGTTGATGGACTACCAATCCCGCCGCACTAAGATGGTCAATTAGGGTCAAACGAGTTGTCAAAAACGTAGAAATGATGAAGGCGAGTACGCAAATGCACTCGCCTTTTTTTACGTCTTGTTTGTTATCGCATCTCCATGATTGACGTCTACACAGTTAAACGCGTTTTATGTCGATGTGACGTTAGTAAACCTCAGCAACGGTAAACCTCAGCAACTGCAGAAACAACACGTGGATTTGCTATTGGAAACATCCACCACATCGTTACAACAAATCCTTTTTCCAAGCGTGCCAAACGCGAGTTGACATGCTTTTTCTACATGTTGACGTCTACATATTGATAACAGATAGCAGTAGGTGCTGCTCGAGCCAATCATCCAATCGTTCGTCAGGGTGCCATAATCGCGGGCAGCAACCAGAGGATTTCGATGCTTTCGTACCATGCACCAATCACTAGCAGCAAAAAGGCAATCGGGATCATGAGCAACAACCTGCGCACCGCCAAGCGAATACTGCCAAAGCCTTGCTTGGCGAGCGTACCGAGCATGATGCCGCCCCCTGCGGTCACTAAAATATACGCTAACAGTTCAATGACAATCACTGGAATGTGGAAAAGCAACATGCTGGCTTGTGGGCCTACTGGCGCAAGGGCAAAACCAAGCACGAAAAAGCGCGATAAATTGAGCAAATACGCGGGAATGGCTAGCAGTGCCGCCGGAAACAACGTCGTCGTGAGGGTGCCTTGTACGAAGTTCCAATAGGTGATGGCAGCAGCGGTTTGGGCAACGTTGTTGTTATCTAGCACTTGCATGATGCCAATATCATCGAGGCTACCGCCCACGAACGTGGCAATGGCCACTTGGCACTCGGGCAAACTAGTACCCAAAATTGACCCAAACGCATACACCCCATAAAGCGCCACGATGGTACCGATGACTAACCCTTTGGAGTTTTTGATCACCTGCCAACCATCAGCTAAGAGCTTACGAAACCACGACGGGCGCACCAACAGGGTAATCAGGTAGGCAGTGAGCGCCAAAAAGGCAATGCCAGCAAAGTTGGACTGCAAAAACCCAGGCAAGCTAAGCGTACTGTCATCGAAACGGATGCGCACGCCTTCGCTTTGCCAGGTGTCACCTTGCTGGCTTAAGAGCACTTCCACTCGAGCCACCGTACCCTCACCCACTCGAGCCGGATACGAATAGCGGCGCACTTGGTTGGCACCTAAGGCTGCTGCGTCTACTCCGGGGTTCTCGAGCAAACGGCGGTCATCAAAATTCACCGTGGTGCTACTAATAATGCGCGGGTCTTGACCGAGTACTGTCAGTTCTTGACACAGTTCCGCCGGAGACGCGTCAGCACTGGCAAACGCCATAATGTCAAACCCTTGGGCTTGTTCTTGCCAGCGGGCGATGGCATCGTCTGCTACTTGTTCAGGCACGTCACCTCGAGCTAGGGGTGCAGCCACAGTGCCCTCAGCAGTATCAGCAAAATCATTAGTGAGCTCAGGAGCGGCGACAGGCGGCGGGTTCGTTTCAGGTTCAGTTTGTGCGCTGACCCAAACACCCGTCACAATTGTGAGAAGACAGAGTAGGTACAGCGACCTAAGGATCGCAATCATGCTTGTCATCATAGCCTACTCGAGCGCCTAACCTCTGCTGCCCGTTTCATTGGGCGTTTTTTGGGGGCGCTTGCAGACTAACCGCGTCACCCCTCACAAAAATCCCCATGAGCAGGACTTACCAAGCTATAATTGCGTCTATACCAAAGTAGCATTACCACACGCTCATATGACATCAGCACACGCTACACACCTCAGCACTTCTGTGAAAGAGGCGCATCCATTAATCTTGCGAAATCAATTCGCGCAGGGCGCGTAGGAAAAACTAAGGATGCAGATGGGAACGAAAGAAAGTCTGTAGGACGTTGTGAAATGTTTCGTTGGAATCCGTACAACATGATAATGGCACATGTTTATGCAACAAACACCTATCTTCGGAAGCCACAGGAGTACAATGAAACCTGACATCATCTACGGTCAATATCTACGGTCAATGTCATAACGTAATGGGCTTAGCAGCAGGCGCTTTTGGTTTTCAAAAACAGCCGCCCCAAGCACCGTGAGCGTAGGCGTTTCCTCTTATTTTTCGTGTGATGTGTGATGACTTGGAGGACTATGCAGAATCATACAAGCAATAAAAAAGCCGTTGATACCTTTGATGGACGGGTGTACACCAGCAAGTACACCATATACGGTTTGCTGTATACCCCCCCCAACGAAGACATGGATGTATACCTCAATAAAGTCGATCGGGCGTTTGTGCCTATTAGCGAGCCGATGATTTACCGCAGTACGTTGCAATATCCACCTGATATTCGTACCCTCAGTGCAGCACCCCCGTTTATTGCGGTTCACAAAGAAAAAATTCTCTGGATGGTGGGGGCAAGGGCGTCCGATGAGGTCAAAAAGCATGTAGTAGAACAGCGTGTTGCTGTGCTCTTTGATGACTTTTTTCTGTCCGGCAATATCCGCTACCGCGAAAACACCCGCATGAGCAGCTACCTCGAGGACATCACCGACAAAACCTCGTTTCAAGCACTTAGCAACGTGCACTTGTGCAAACTCAAACACAAAGGCTACGAAGTGTTTAGTGATGATGAACCGCTCGAGCGCTTCAACAACGTGGTCGTCAACCTCTACAACGCTGAAGGGGTCATTGAATTTGAAAGTATACCCAAACCCAGCCAAGTACCCGAAAAGCCCCAACCCAAGACCATCGGCAAGGGGTCAAAAGTGCGTGTCAAAATGCAAGACGAACACGGCATGACCAGCATTGAAATCGGACGCGTCCAGCGAGAAATCCGCGCTGGCGTCTACTTAATGAGTTTTGAAGACCGCATGGGTGAACGCAACGACCTCGTCATCATCGAAAAAAGTTCTATTCTAGAAATACTTCCCTAGATTGATTTTCGTAGCAATCAGCCAATATTACCCAAGTCAGCCTGTGATTATGAGTAACGAAGACACTACCACCACACACCAGCATCTCTAAAGACTCCCTCGAGCCAGAGAATAATGATACCAATCTGTATTATCAACGTGTATTGATTGTATTTTTACACGTAAAATAGGCTATTGCAGCAGTGTCACGGGTTATAAACATAATAACAGTTAGTCATGATTGGTAATACTTTCTGACGTTACTGCACATTGTGCAAAATGTCTTTGGGGACGTCACTAACGCTCCCTGACAGCGACAAAATTGATAAATTTGGACTGCGAAAGGTCACATAGGTCTTGTCTTGGGTGGGGTAGTAACCCCCTTCGACCCTGAAGGCTTCATCGCTGTGGTTACTGGCAATGAGCGCGAGGGCAGCCGCAATATCAGGCACGACCAACGTGCGTTCACTGCTGTCAGCAATGGGGGTGGCTTCGGGTTCAAGCAGGGCGCTCATTAAATTAATACGCATGGTTTCGCGCTCAGGGTATACATTGGGGTCGAAGCGAAAGTCACCTTCTTGCAAACGCAACAAGCCTTGTAACCCCGCTTCTTGGTTATCGCCTGCTTGATTATCATAGGGATAATCAGGATGTTCTAGGTGCACCACATGACGGTCTTGTAGGTAAAGCGTGAACCCTTCAATCGTCAACATGCCATTGAGTCCCAACATCGCTAGCGACTGCAACAAATTGCGTGCGCCGCCTTTGCGCTCGAGCTTGTCTTCAAATGACGCACTCAAACGCGCCCTTTGTGTCAAACGGCGCAAGGTATTGTCAATACCAATTAAGTCAACACTACTGATAATATCTTCACTAGGAAAGTTATCGCTACCACGTTCTGAGATATTATCGGATAAACCCAAGACACTGCGAGCTTCTTGCAACGTCGCTGAAACACGTTTCAGGGTGTCACCAAGGCGTTTACGTTCGGTCAAGTCACGCTGGGTAGAAGCAAAGTGCGTGATTGTGCCCTGTTCATTGCGCAGTGGCTCAATGTTCCACTCGACGATATAGGGGCGGCTATCTTTGCGGTGGTTGACGGTTTCACCTTGAAAACTGTGGCCACGTTCCAAGCTTTCGCGCAAACGCGTGAGCATGTCAAAGTCAGTGCCAACCCCTTGCAAAATGCGTGGTGTCTTACCGATGAGTTCGCTCGAGCTATACCCCGTCATCTCACAAAACGCACGATTCACATACACGATGCGTGGCCCTGGCTTATCCAAGGCAGCATCAGTAATCACCACTGCTTCCACAGCACTGTCACAGGTTTGTTTAAAAATCTGCAGTTGATTCAGTTGCCACTGCTGTTCGATATGTGCTTGTTGGCGGCGCACCTCTTGGCGCACAAATGGCCGCAACCACACACCCGCCAAAGCAACATCAGCCAAAGTAACTTCCGAGACACTGTCCGTCACCCAATACACCTGTTGCACAATGCGGGCAGCTTGCAAGGCATCAGCAAGGTCAGTAATCAACACCACATCGACATCTGCAGGAATTGCATCAGCAGACGTTACACACTGTACTTGGGCAACATCCAATAAATCCGCTTGCAACATGTGTGCATAGGTCATGTCACGAGCGACGATAGCGATGCTGAGGATGGGTGCGTCAGTCATATTGCCTTGAACCTCTTCAAATATAGGCGTAAACAACACCTACCTAGGAAATATCAACGTGGAGAAACATAGGCGTCAGGGCGAAATATCAGGGCGACAAGCAGGGACACAAAAACAGCGACGGGCGACCAGTCAAATGTCACCATTTGTCAAGATATCACCATTGCGGGCGTTGCGACTACTGTGGCACGGCTACTGTGGCACGCATTATTCCACGCATTATTGCCATAGTGACGCGTACAGAAAACCGCCAAACGTGTATACCACTCCATTATACTATCACAGGTACAGGCACACCTTACATGAAAAGTCGCTGAAGGCTTGCTGGTCAAGCAGTACCTGTTTAGGTAGTGCACGCTTTGCGCCACGCAGACGACACTCCACAACCCCCCAAAAAATAGTGACACTAGCACAATAGCAGTGCCACCCAAAGTGAACGGGGTTCAGTTGTAGATTTGGGCGTCTAGCAAAGGATTATGCAAATTCAAAGGGGCTAGTGAAAAGCGCATTTCTGGGCTGCGGTAATCCCTACTTCTGCGGCTGCGTCCCGAACGAAACGCAAACTCACCAGAGGCCACCGAAGCATAGATATCATCTTTTGCAACCTCATCGCAGGCCAAAAAACCCACCACATATTCAGTGGGACGATCGGTAAAACCAGGGTAACAATCACGCTCACCAATATCGATACGAAGTGAATCGGGTATCACGTAATCTACCAAGATTTGTGCCGCAATCCCACCAAACTGCGTGGGCAAGTTACCTTGCAAACCAATGAACTCGAGCGGACTAGCGCCAATATCTAACCGCCTACGATATTCGTACAACACCCACTTCTCGTTGTCGCCTGTGTCATTGATGGGGTCTGCCATGTAAGGCAGATTTCGCGATACCACACTGCGTGCTACCGGATAAAACGCCACAAACGTATAACAAAACGCCGTGTCATCATCGCAATCTCCGTTGATGTTGCTAGTATTGGGCGGGGTAATCATCGCCAGAATCGGGTCTTCACCCACTGTCCATGTACGATCGCCTGTATTGGGATTGACGGTCGTGTAACCACTACTGTTAAGCGTCAAGGTCGTACCGGGTGGATAAATATAGGCTGCTTGGCTGATTTCGTCAGCGATAATGGCACTCGCAGCACGGGCATCTTCAATGATGTCGGCTTCGCCAATAATCACGCCTAGCGTGTTAGATCCCGTGCGCAAGGCACTCATCACCAACCCAAGGATGATGCTAAAAATCGCCATAGCGACGAGTAACTCTACGAGCGTAAACGCACTGCGCTGGCGCATCGTTGCTGGGGTAGGTACTGGTTGACGCATCTCATCACTCCTAGGGGGTTTGGTCGGTGGTCGGGCGGACAATTTGGGTGCTGTAGGTGTAGGTATCACCCTGCACATCGGTCAAAGTCAGCGTGACTAGGCGTATGTAATCATTATCGTTTTCATCTTGCCAATTAAACGCTGCTACCCCGTCATCTGAAGAAAAGGTTGCCGTGCCAATCGACGTTCCTGCGACATTACGGCGGTCGATACTAATCTCGTAAGAAACAAAGCCTTCTGGCACATCCAAAAAAGGTGGGTTAGTGCGTTTGAGTTCGTCAATGACGTCTCTCGAGCCAGCCCGATACATCGTCAAGTCTTGCCACTGGCTACGCAGCGCATCTAAATAGCTGCGGGAAAAATTAGCAGCAGCCGTCGCTTGTCTCGAGCTACTTGTTGCGCGCAGTGAGGTGCTGAAATACCCAAACATCACCATAGTAATAGCAATAATCACCAGTGACACCAGCACTTCAACCAGTGTTAAACCCTGTCTTGGTGAAGCCTGACTCTGTGAACCCTGACTCTGTGAACCCTGACTCTGTGAACCCTGACTCTGTGAATCATGTCGTTGGCACATTGACTGTTTTTTTGGCGACTGTTTTTTTAGCATGCGGCATCATCCTCCGCTTCACACGTGGTCAGCATAGCTTTACCCGTCACCCCATAGACCCGCACTTTGCCAAAACGTTCTTCATCGCGGCTGCGCACCAACCATTCAATCTCAGTGGCCGTCTTGCGACCAAAGGGCGCGGTGTAGGTAAAGGTCGTGTTGGGGCCGTCTACCACATCAAACGTCGCCCCATAAGGCAAAGCCACATTCTGACAAGCATCGTTAACGTCACACACTTGCAAAGCGTCGTTGCCTGTTACACCCGCCCAGCGAATAATCTGGTCTTGTGATTCGCGGCGGGCGTCACTACGGGCTTGGTTGATGGCTTCAAAGATAGTGCGCTGAGCGGCGCGAAAATTCTCCGCATCGCGCCAATCTCGGTAAGCACCAAAACCCAAGGCAAACAGCACACTCAAAATGGCAATCACAATCAGCAGTTCGATAATCGTAAAACCACGTTTGTGTCGCATCCGTTGCCCCCTCAATTGATGGGCAACCATTGCGAACGCGAACGCAATAACACAGGCACTTCTACCCGCACGTCAATCAAACTGGGCAAGCGGCGGTCGTATTGCAAGCGCAACCCCACACAGAGATAGTTTTTGGCGTCAAACATGCCTTTGTTTTGACCATGTTGGCATTTGTTACTGCCATCTGGGCCACTACCCGTACCGTAAATGAGCAAGCCTGTTTCGTAGGAGATGATGCTACCGTTAACGATGAGTCCACCTGCAGTGTGGCTACGACGCCCCTTTGCTGGCAAGAAGGATTGGATGGCATTGTTGGTAAACAGCAACCCGTCAATGCGCATAGGGCGCTGATTGTTTTGGCTGCGGTCATTATTAAGACCATACTCAATCCATGCACCTGTGAGTACTTCCATAGCAGCTATGGCGTTTTGACGGCTGTAAACTTTGTCCATCGGCTCGAGTGCCAAGTCTTCGTTATCAGGGATGCCATTACCGTTAAGGTCATCGACTGGCGCGAGCCAACTGTTGTTAGGTGACATGTAGATATAAGCAGGTTGAAGGTCATTGCCATCAGCATCCTGAATGATGTTACCGTTTCGATCACGCACAAAGATTTCGTCAGCCAAAAGTGCAAAGTCTTCCAAGTCACCGTCACTTTGCACGAATTGCTCTACCGGAATACCACCCGCGCTGGCAAAAGGTTCTGTGCCCCAGCGCCAACCAGCATCATCCCATGCTTCGTTTGTTCCGGCTCTAATCAAACGCAGTGCTTGAAAGTAATCATCATCAGCAACCGACTTACTGCCGTCTCGAATGACTAAATCTTCACCCTCATCGAGCACACCGTTACGATTCGGGTCTGGATCAAACGCGTCGTCTCCGTTGAGATCGACACCTGTAATCGGCTCTAACTCGCCATCACCGTCGATGTCGACACGTGCAAACATACATTCATACTGTTCGTCTGCATGACGGAAGATGTCGTTTTCGTCGTTCTTTCCGAAAATGTCGATTTGACCAGCGATACAAGGGATATTTTCTCGAGGACTCAACTCATCTGCACCACCATAGTGTGATTGAAAATCACGACATTCACTTGTGCCGCCACGATTGTCAAGGCGCGTGTCTTCGCCATCGAAGTTACAGCGCATGACGATTTCATCACCTTCGCGGTACATGTAGTAACGAGGCACAAAAATCTCTTCAAGTGTTGCCGCACCTGCCTTTTGAGATGCAACATATTTTTCATGTTGTTTAGCATTGAACGCTAGCAACTCACCTTGCAACGGGAATCGTCCATTGAAGCGCTGATCATCTTTATCTCGGTCGCCCCTGTAAGTCCAACGTTCATTAAAGCCATTGGGGAAACCTTTGGTTCTACTACTCTGGTTGGGGTCACCCATAACAATCATGCCACCCGCTACATACGCCACACGAGGCAACGTATTTGGCTCGTAGTAGGTACAGTCCGTACCAGCAACATTGCCGTTACAGTCGTAGACGACATCACCCACAATATAAATGTTTTTACGAACAACAAGCACACCACGATTACCGGGGTCGATAGGACCTTGAATAACCAAATCACCATCGACATACACCGTGCCCTCAATCTCAATGGGATTTGTGTCCGTACCAATCAAAAAGAGGTTTCCGGCAATACCGCGCCCTGCTTCAGTTTCAACGTTGGTTTGCATACCCGGAATGGTGACGTCTTGACCACGCACCTCAAAGGGTAGTGTCACACTACTCGCACCACTCGGCACACCATTGTCATCGGTTGGTGAAAACCAAATTTCAGCAGCATCTCTCAATTCACCAATGTTTTTGCCTTCCATGACATCTGCCCACTCATCGTTGTCGATGCGGCGGTCACCGTTTTGGTCAACAATGGGTGAAGGAAACTGTTGTACGGCAGGAATGACCCCGTCAATCGGGGGGGCGCTGCCTTCGCGCTCGAGCGGATACTGGGCATAAAAACGGGCAAACCGCTCTTCGCAACCCGCGTTACCATCGGTGAGATTATTGGTACAGGCAAGCAACTGGTCTTTACTGTCTGGAGCTTGCGAAGGGCGAAAGCCTTCCCAGTCTTCACCAGAAATGAGCGAACTGCCCCCCTGATATTGTGGTCCGAACACATTGGCTTTGGGTCGTGTACCACCACCTGTTCCATCGGTGCGCATGATGTTTTGGGGTCCTCGAGTATAAATCGTACCCGCTACTAGCGTATTTAAGTACTTCCAGCCCGTACTGATTTGCAAGTCGTTAAGCCCAGCGACCCGAATGCGCTGTTTGCCTTCGGCAGCAGCTTCACGCTTGTCCTCATCGGTCAAGTCAACTAAATACTCGTGGTTGCGCATACCATGTTCGCGGCTGTAACCCATCTCAATAGAGGTAAACGCTGAGTGGCAAAAAGTGCAATTTACAAAGTCGGTAAGGAACGCAAAGTCAAGCTGAAACGGCGGATACGCCACATTTAATTCTTGCTGTAAGCGGCGACGTGCACCGTTGGGCAGTGTCCCAGTTGAGGTAATGCGCAACGTAGATGATTCAACACTGTCATCACGGCGTTCGATGGTCACTTCATAACTAGCCATGCGCCCGGTACCGTCATCTACTTGCCCTGTGAACGTCACTGGGTCACCGAAAATCGGGGTACCGTCTGCGTCTACTGCACCCTGTAATTTGTTAGCGCCCCCCCAGTTGCCGTGCGAAGACCACGTGCGCACACTTTCCCAGCGATCGCGGTAATCGGGAATGTCGCGCCTACCTGTGCGTGAACCCGTTTGGTTGATGTCGGCAGTAGCTTCGTGCCAAATGCGTAAAATGGCTTCGTCGATGCCTGCTTGCGCCGCCAATTGCGCTTGGGTAGTTGATACTTGGTCACCCGATAAGCGGGTATTAGAAATACTCACAATAAATGCAGTACTTATAAATGCCAATACCACAACCATGAAGCTTATAGCTGTAATGATGGCAATACCTTGCTTTCCTCTCACTTTCTACGCCCCCTTGCCTACTAAACCTCTTGCAAAAATCAATGTGTCGTTGATATCAAAAGGCTATGCCATGGTTCGGTTGATACTTTCGCAAGAAGTCCACTAACGCCATCGCCTCACAATCACCGCTCCACATTCGTCCAAAATGTGATGTGAGGCTGGTTTATTGTTTGTAGATATGACTTTTAAAGCTTTTATGAATTCAGGAAAAATCGAACAGACAAATGCATCAATTTCTTATAGTCTGTTAGTCTAACAACGTGATTACAAAAAAAGTACCCCCAATTGGGGGGGCAACCTATTTATTTTGATGAGAGATAGATGACAGCTTGTTACTAAACTTATTGACCGCACAGGGTAGTCGCACCAAGGGCACGGTCAGCGCACAATACGCCTGCGCCATATTGCAGGGGATCCCAATCATCTTCGTATCGGGTTGACGTGAGTAGGCGTGTGGTCACTTCTGCGGCGCTCAGTGTCGGGTTTTGACTCCACACTAAGGCGGCTACGCCTGCTACAAACGGTGCCGACATGGATGTCCCTGACAAGCAACCATAGTTATCATCAGCAAAGGTGCTCAAAATGGCGGCTTCGTTGCCGATGTCGCAAAAACTGCGGGTAGAACCCACGAGCACGCCACCCGGTGCCATGATGTCTACTTGGGGTTCGTTGCGGTTGTAGTTGGAAAAGCTCGAGCGCAAATAGTCACTATCCACCGAACCCACCGACAGCGCCCCCTCGGCGTTGGCAGGCGTTAACACTTCACTCGAAAGCCCTTGATTACCCGCTGCAGCAATCACTAACGCCCCCGCACCCACCGCGTCAGCGACGGCTTCATTAATAGCAGCATTTTCCCCGCGTGTCCCCAAACTGAGGTTCAAAATTTGGGCAGGGTAAGGGTTAGGGTTAAACCCCGGCACGGCTAACCCCACTGACCAGCGAATGCCGTTAATGAGGTCATCGACTTGCGCGCCCACGCCAGCATCGTTAAAGACCTTAACGGGCAAGACTCGCACGCCACCAAACGCCACGCCAGCTACACCCACGCCATTGTTACCAGTTGCCGCTACCACGCCGGCTGTGTGAGTGCCGTGGGTCGGACGCGTGTTGAAACCATCAGGATCAAAAGCGCCGGGGTTGGGGTCGTCGTCACGGTCAAACAGGTCACAACCGGGCAAAAGGGCATTCGTCAAGTCTTCATGATTGGTGTCGACGCTGCTGTCGATAATTGCGACTGTCACATGCTGCTTACCTGTTTCAATCGCCCACGCTTGAGGAATACCAAAATCACGCACGTGCCACTGCTCAGGATAGAGCGCATCGTTAGGAATCACCGCGTTCATGGGAATTTGCTGGGGAATTGGCTGGGGAATTGGCTGAGAGCTTTGTTGCAGTTCTAAAGTTTCGTTGGGTACAGCATAAAGCACATCGGGGTCACGTTCTAAACGGGCGATGGCAGCATCCACATCACCTTTGACGGTAATCACATCTGGGACGATGCCTGCTCCGAAAGCCACCGTTTTGAAGTCATAGCGAGACTCGAGCCGTTTGGTCACGCCACTCGTCACCCCATCGCGGTAACGCACCAAGATTTCTTGTTCAGGTGATGTGCGCCCTAAGCGGCGGCTCGAGCCACTTACCGGCATTTCCGCCACACAGCTCGTCGCACTCACCAAGCGGGACGCTGTCACTTGCACGCGGCGGCTTTCTGTACCGGCTATCACTGTGATGGTGGCGTTGTAAGTGCCTGGCTCGAGCTCACTATCTGGCACAATCACCACCGCATCACTCTCGCCAGTAGCCAAGTTGCCTTGGTTGCTACTGACCGAAAACCAATCGCCCGTGACAGGATTGTTGGCATTTTGCGAGATTGTCAGTCGCCACGCGAGCGTCGAGCCTACTGGCCCAGCGTTACTGACCGTAAACGACTGCCCCCCCAAACTCACATCGAGTGCGCCCGTTGACACCGACAACAAGCCCGGGTCACTACCATTACACGCAGCAAACACAAGCGGCAGAACGACCCAAACGACACACCAACGCGGCAAGGAGAGCAAAGACATCTTCATAGCACCGTTTAGCATAAACCAGCCACATGAAACGACGTGACAACATAAGTAACGACATGGCAATTGAGGTGTCATTGTTGCTGACCTCGAGCCATGTCGTAAGAAGTTTCTCAGTTACTCGGCTATACGTTCACTTACTGGCTACCTTAAGTAACCACCCCATACGCCGCGTGAACGTCATCGGGCAAGGGTTCGTGGGCGTCACCTTCGATGAGTTTGGCCAAGTGGGCTTTGAGGGCGTCAAGGCCTTCTTTGGTGACTGCTGATAAACTCAACGCGTCGTAGCGAGACTCGAGCTGCTCGAGCACGTCTTTTTGTACCAAGTCCGCTTTGTTCAGCACAACATGCCGCTCAACGTGAACATCAAGTTCGTCCAAGATGCGGTTAACAGCGTCTACCCGGTCACTTACCCCCGGGGTTGCTGCATCAACGATATGTAACAGAACGTCAGCGTCGTGCAGTTCCTCGAGCGTCGCCCGAAACGCATTCATCAGTTCTTCGGGCAAGTCGCGAATGAACCCCACGGTGTCGGTGTAAAGAACTTTTCCACCCCACGCGCCTAGTGCGGGTAACCAGCCTTCCCTGGTGGTCGGGCGCAAGGTGGCAAACAGTTTGTTTTTACTGAGCACGTCTGATTTGGCTAGTTGGTTAAAGAGGGTGGACTTGCCCGCGTTGGTGTAACCGACGAGCGCGATGACTGCCGTGTTGGACTGCGTGCGCGATTTGCGGCGGCGACCTCGGTGGGCGCTGATATCATCTACTTCGTCTTCTAAAGCGGTGATGCGGTCGCGGATGCGGCGGCGATCAACCTCGAGCTTGGTTTCACCAGGGCCTCTCGTGCCGATACCACCACCCAAACGGCTCATGGCTTGCCCACGCCCCGTTAAGCGGGTGAGTTGGTAATGCAGTTGCGCCAATTCAACTTGCACTTGCGCTTCGCGTCCTTTGGCGTTTTGGGCAAAAATATCCAAAATAAGCTGGGTGCGGTCTAGCACTTTGAGGTTGGTGGCTGCAGCAATCTCCCTTGCTTGCGCTGGGTTCAGTTCGCGGTCAAAGATGAGCATGTCGGCGTCTTCGTGGTAGGCTTTGGACACCAACTCTTGCAATTTACCTCCCCCAATAAGCGTTTTGGGATCCGGGCTGTTGCGTTGTTGTTTGCTGGCATACGCCACAACAGCCCCAGCACTGCGAGCCAGTTCAGCGAGTTCAGCCAGACGGGCATCACTTTCGACGCCACTTTCACCCGTATTCAGCCCCACGATGACAGCGCGTTCTTGACTGCTGCGGCGCACTTCGCGGGCGCGGATGCTACGGCTTAATTCTTCTTCCAAGCTGCGAATCATCTCTAAGATGTTCACCTGCTCCATCTCACGGATGCGCATAGGCGCTTCGATGACCCAGTCTTCTTCTTTGGAAGTCGGTGGCGCGATTTGAGCGAGGTGCACCTGACCGATTTCGATGCCTTGTTGTTGATTAACCAGGGCATCAAAGACAATCAACGCATCAAGACGGTTCAAAAACAACTTCGACAAGTCACCCTCGGCAAAACCAGTGAGATTAGGACGGGTGTGCAGTAAGCGCAAACCATAGAGGCGCGATTCGGCTTCACCAGACAATGCCGGCAAGGGGGTGTCGGCGCTGTTACTGACGGACACCGTGACGACTCGCCCCCGCCTATCGAGCAAGACAGAGAGGGGTTTGTTAAGCTCGAGCGACAACGTCCCCATCTCACGGGCGAGTTCTAGACTCACAGGCATTTCCGGAGCAATTTTACGGCGATACAAGCGCCCCACACGTTTGACTTGATTTTTCTTAAGACCGGATAGATTACCGTGTACTTTCTCTATGATGGGCTCCTTTGCTAGAGTGGTGTGAAACGCTGCGACGCATCCGACGAGATAGTCGCCTAAAGTCGTCCCTGAAGTCGTCAACGCGCTGTGATTGGTTTGTAAAAGGTGATTAGTTTGTAAAAGGTGATTGGTTTGTAAAAGGTGGTTGGTTTGTGAAAGCTTGTGTGGAAATAAAAAGAAAACCCTCGCGCATAAGCGCAAGTGGCACAGTAAGCTGGTGACGCCACAACCCAAGACGCCCGATACAGGACGCTTATGCGTCAGTACCAACGAGCACCTCGAGCAGCATTACCAGCAACCCTCAGCGTAAAAACGCACGCACAAATACGCGCACTGCACTGAGAGTCTTTCGTTGCTTAATCATGATGCTGTGATTATAGCGCAAGGGAGTGGGCTGTCAAGGTGTCAGCGGCAACGCTACAGCATGATGTACACCACAGGGCATACACAAGCAGGACACACACAAGAAGGGCACACACAAGAAGGGCACACACAAGAAGGTGTACATCACGAGATAGAGGGGGCACTGTCTGTACATAAACACCCCGTACACACCCCGTACACACCCCGTACACACCCCGTACACACCCCGTACACACCCTAGGTACGAACAAAGGCGTTACAAAGAGAAAGCGACACCGTTAACACGACACATTTTGAAAGTGTTTCTTAGCGTATTGTGACGGTTTGTAATGCCGCTTGCGTTCATCACTAGTCATGGTCGTTAGCCCTGTCGTTGGCCATCTACCTGCAAGCAACTTGATAACACTATTGACCGTCTTGTCAGAGATGACAAAACAAGGCGTGACAGCACAAGACGTGACATAACAAAAGGAGTTTCATGAATCATCTCATTCCCCCACACGGCGGAAGTCTGGTTGACTTACGTGCCAAACATCCCGAGGCTGACCTCGAGCACGCCCACACTCTGCCCCAACTAGCACTCTCGAGCCGCAACTTGGCTGACCTTGAGTGCTTAGCTACGGGCGTCTATAGTCCGCTCGAGGGCTTTGTTGACGAAGCTACCTACAGCAGTATCGTGAGTGACATGCGCTTGCTTAACGGTTTAGCGTGGAGCGTACCTGTCAGTTTGCAAGTTGCTGATGCCAGTCAGTACCCGCTTGATAATGACATCGCCCTCACCTGGCAAGGCGAAATCCTCGCTACGCTGCACCTAACCAGCAAATTTTCGCCCGACCAAGACCACGAAGCCCAGCAGGTGTACGGTACCAACGACGACGCCCATCCGGGTGTGGCGGCTATTAAAGAAGCAGGTAAGCACTACCTCGGCGGTAAGGTAACCCTTCTTAAAGACATTCCCCACCAAGACTTTTTGGCGTATAGGCTCACCCCGCAGCAAACTCGAGCTGCTTTTGCTGACCATGGTTGGCACACAGTCGTAGCGTTTCAAACTCGCAACCCCATCCACCGAGCACACGAATACCTCACCAAGGTGGCCTTAGAAATGGTCGATGGCCTTTTCATCAATCCCTTAGTAGGCACCACCAAGTCCGACGATGTTCCGGCGGATGTGCGCATGCAGTGTTACGAAATGATGATCGAACACTACTACGTGGCCGACAAAGTGCTCCTTGGGGTGTTTCCAGCAGCCATGCGCTACGCAGGGCCCAGAGAAGCCATCATGCACGCTATTGCCCGCCAGAATTACGGTTGTAGCCACTTTATTGTGGGGCGCGATCACGCGGGCGTAGGCAGTTACTACGGCACGTATGACGCCCAACACATCTTTGATGAGCTAGCAGAAGATGCCCTCGCCATTACCCCCTTGAAGTTTGAACACGCGTTTTACTGCACCCGCACCAAACAGATGGCCACTGCCAAAACCAGCCCCAGCCGCCCCGAAGAACGCGTCTTTTTGTCAGGTACCAAAGTGCGGGAAATGCTCAGCCAAGGAAACTTACCCCCCGAAGAGTTCACCCGCCCCGAAGTGGCACAAGTACTCATTGAGGCATACCGCGCCAAAGCATCATAAGCGTCATACGCTCATTTACTTTTTTGCATCTCGCTTTTCAATTTTTTAGGAGTTTTTATGAACAAAGGTGTCACCCTCTGGTTTACTGGCCTCAGCGGAGCAGGTAAAACCACCATCTCGCAAGCTGTGGTTGCTGAATTGCACAAGCGTCAGCGCAACGTGGAAGTGTTAGACGGCGATATCGTCCGTCAAAACCTTTCTAAGGGTCTAGGATTTAGCAAAGAAGACCGCGATACCAACGTGCGCCGCATCGGGTTTGTAGCCAATTTGCTCAGCCGCAATGGGGTGGTGGCCATCACTGCTGCCATTAGTCCATATCGCGCCATTCGTGATGAAATTCGCAACCAAGCAGACAATTTTCTCGAGGTCTATGTCAAAGCACCCCTCGAAGTGTGTGAGCAGCGCGATGTCAAAGGACTTTATGCTAAGGCTCGAGCAGGTGAAATCAAAGGCTTTACGGGCATCGACGACCCTTACGAAGCACCCACTGACCCCGAAGTGGTCTGCGAAACACACCTTGAAACCGTGGCTGAAAGTGTCGCCAAAGTCTTGGGGGCGCTCGAGGCAGGTGGCTATGTGCCAGCTAAAGTGCAACAAAGCTAACCCGCAAGCACCTATCTTGCTACTTACGTTAGCTAGATGAACTCCATTGTGTTGAGTCAGTTATGAAACTGCTCAACAAGCGCTTTGCCCGTTGCACGGTGTTTGATGCAATCGGGCAGACATCTTCCTCTAGCGTCCCTCCATCGTGGTGTGTTGATGAGATGAGGTATGGCACGTCTCATGCGAGGTACGTCAAGATGGGGCTGAGCAGCTCGAGCACGCTACCTAACACCACTTCGGCGTCATCGTTGACCTTCTTGCCATGACCCAACAGATAGACACACTCACACCAGAACGTACGTGCGCTGTGACGGTGACGTATGGGGATCGTTTTGGACTGCTCGAGCAAGTCCTCACTGCCCTGTTGCAAGCCAACATCGGTCATATCATCGTGGTAGATAACGCCTCAGCGACAACGTGCCAGCAAGCTCTGTACAATTTCGTTGCACAGCATACCCATGACAACTTGACCGTCTTGACGATGCACGAAAACCTTGGCTCAGCAGGAGGTTATAAAGCGGGCATCGAAGCGGCGCTCGAGACAGATTGTGATTTCATATGGCTCTTAGATGACGATAACGTGCCTGCAGAGGATGCTTTTAACCATTTGCAAGCCGCCTACGCCACATTATCACCTCAATACAGCCAGGTTACTTTGTGTGCTTTGCGCGATGATCGGGCGAATCTCAAAGCGTGGGCGCAGGGCGTGCCTACGGCGATTACCCGTCCCTCGAGCGTACTTGGCTTTCACCTGCTCGATATTCCCACCAAGTTGCTCATCCGTTTTCAAAAGACCACCCCTTGTAAACTGTGTCCGCTACCTTTTGCGCCTTATGGGGGGATGTTGCTCCCCCGAAACGTCATTGAAACCATCGGCACCCCCGACCCTCGTTTTTATCTCTACAGCGACGACTACGAATACACGTACCGCATTACTCAACAGGGCGGACAGATTTTTCTTGTACCTGCTAGTCGCATCATCGATGTTGATACCTCGTGGCACGTGCGCAAGAAAAAGACGCGAGCGTTGCAACAGCTCTTTATCACCCCGAGCGACGAACGTATTTTTTATGCTACGCGCAACGCCATTTACTGGACGCGACATGTGCGTGAAGGCTCTTATCACTGGTATCTGATTAATTTGACGTTGGTGCGTTTTGGTATAGCAGTAGAAGCGTTATCGGCTGGTGATGTGAAGCGGTGGCGCTTGTTGGAAAGAGCAATAAGGGAGGGTGCTCGAGGTAAACTCGGCAAAACATTCCAAGGCAAAACACTCTAAGCCAAATAAAAAGACCAACCACATTGGGTTGGTTGCATCGTTTGGTCAGATTGTTTGATGAAATCATAATAGTGGAGCGGGAGACGAGATTCGAACTCGCGACATTCACCTTGGCAAGGTGATGCTC
>CAZKAZ010000041.1:0-44841 GCA_964550765.1 uncultured bacterium
AAAAGTAATTTCGCCTCCGAGCGAACGGACGATATGTTCACTCAAGGCTAATCCCAACCCCCAACCCTTCGCCCGACTGCCTTGCACCCGAAAAAAGGGCGTCGTCAACTTGGCGAGCACGTCTTCGGGGACACCCGCGCCGTAGTCGCGCACGCTGATGGTCACCGCCTCAGCACGCGTGTCAGCCTGCTGATTGGCACACACGTCAACGTGGCCGTCACTGTACTTGAGGGCGTTATTGATGAGGTTACTGAGCACTTGGTTGAGCAAATCGCTGTGGGAAAGTAGCCACACATCCGCTGGCATGTGAAAACGCACCCGGTCATTTTCTATGTGCTGCTCGAGCTGCCCCATCACATCACTTAAAGGCAAAGGTTCTAAGCGGGGTTGCTCGAGACGACTGAGTTGCAGTAGCGCCCCCAAGATGGTTTCGGTATCAGCCAGCGCGTGTTGCATGGTGGGCATGACCTGTTCAGGCGGCATGAGGCCGAGTTCTAAGGCTTCAAGTTGGGCTTTGAGGGTGCTGAGGGGCGTGCGCAGTTCGTGGGAAGCATAGCGGGTGAAACTGCGTTCGCGCTCGAGCATCCCGCGCACTTCTGCCACCATGGCGTTAAAGTTGGCGGTCAACATGCCAATTTCATCGTGTTCGGAGGCTACAGGTAAGGGTTCAGGAAAACGCTGCCGTTGCAGTTGGCGGGTGGCTTCGGTCAGTTTGGCTAGTGGCTCGAGTATCTGCTGCACCAACCACCACGCCAACAGGGCAGTAACCACAAACGTTAACGGCAACACCAAAAGTTCCCGCTGCAAATACGCCGCCAACCCCGCGTAGCGTTCACTCACTTCGAGGGCTATATCGACCCGCACAGCGTTGGCTGGGGTGCTCACCGCGTCTGGTGGTTCGAGTAGCTGTGGTTCAGGCTGTAAGTTGCGTTCTTGGTCGAGCCACAAGGTCGTGACATGCCACACGCTTTCCGTTCGAGCACGCACCAACAACGCTGGCGGCGACGGGTCGGGAAAGTTACCCCCGCCTTGCACCAACACCCTGGGCGCATCAGTCACAGACACTTGCACAATACGAAAACGCACCCGCTCTTCACCAAATACACGTTCATTCAGGGGCGAACGGCGTGGGTCATAAGGTAAAAACGGCTGTCCATCGCGAAACTGCAATGACGAAAGTAGCAATGTACTCACCGTTTGTACGTCATCAGCAATTTCTGCCTCGAGCATCTCCCGGTGAATGGTGTACTCTGAATAAAAACTGATGCCAATGGCCACTACCACTAACGACAACAGCATCACCAACAGCCGCTGCCGCAACCCCAAACGTCCTAATGTCGCCTGATACAAGCCCCGATACCAGCGAGAAACGCGCTTCATCTACATACCCAACCGGTAACCACCTTGGGTGGTCTCAATGACTTCTGGGGCAATCTTTTGCCGCAAACGGTGGATATACACCCGCACGATGCGCGTACCTGAGTCGGTATTGGCAAAAAACGTATCAAAGAGCGCTTCAACCGTAAAGTGACGGTCTGGGTAGTGGGTAAACGCACTCAACAGGGCAAATTCTTTTTCGGAAAGGGGCACGAGCGCGTCTTGCCAGTACACTTCTTGGCGGGCATAGTCCACAACCAAATCACCTTGGCTAAAACGGGCTTGCTTAGTAGGCGCTTGCCGCCGCAAAATCGCCCGCACTCGAGCCGACAGTTCTATGATGCTAAACGGTTTGGTGAGGTAGTCATCACCGCCAATATCAAGACCCCTCACTCGGTCGTCGATTTCATCTCGAGCACTCAAAAACAAAATATGCCCTTGATAGCCTGCTTCACGCAGTTCTTGCGCCAGTTCAAAGCCAGCATCATCACCTTCGGGGAGCATCACATCAAGAATGGCTAAATCAGGTTCAGCCTCAAAAAAGGCATCTAAGGCATCCGCTTTGGAGCCCGCCCAGGTGATGGTGTAGCCTTCGCGCTTAAACAGCGCCACTAGGGGTTCAGCCAGTCCAACGTTATCTTCAAGCAAAAGAAGTCGCATCGTTGTTTTCCTTTTTCAGTATTGCAATTTAAGGTTATGGCTCAAACTTAACAACCGCTACGCGAATGTGAATGACATCAGTCCTAATCGTCAGTCCCAATCGTCGTCATCATCGTCCCAGTCGTCATCATCATGCTGCCCCCGATTACCTCGGCCATTGCCCCGATTATCCGCACGTTCGTAGTCATAACCGATACCCTCGAGGTCAAACTCGCTGGCAATCAACACCACAGGCGTCACGCTGGTATCGAGCCAACCTTCCACATCGACCAAAAAACCTGCCTCGAGCGGTTGCCAAATATCGACTTCTGCCCGTGAAATATCCACCCGCACCCCCTGCACCACCACAATACTGCCGTTAACTTCATCGACAAAACCGGTCATTTCTACCCACGGCCCAGGGCCAATGTGGTCGCTGGCAATCCCCACTGATAAAAACATAACCAGCGTAACAACACGCTCCAGACGGCGTAACCAGTAGGGTAACGGACGGCGCATGATGGCGCAGGAAATGAGCAACAGGCAGGTCATGAAGTCAGTGTAAAGCCCCGAGGTAAATGAGAGGTAAACGCATGGATGCGACAAAACCAGCAAGAGGGTTATGTGTGCTCGAGCCTTGCTTAAATTGCCTTAAGTCAGTACAATGCTATGTTTGTGACGCGTCTTTATGCGCCACTATTTTGTCACGTTTTAATAACGCGTAATACTCACGTAGTAATACTCACGCAGCCAACCTGCCCAAAGGGCATTTTTTGGAGGAATCATGGTTAAAATTCGCCTTACCCGCATGGGTTCTAAACGCAACCCCCACTACCGCATCGTGGTCACCGACGCCCGCAAAAAGCGCAGCGGCAACTACATTGAAGCCATTGGCTATTATGATCCGCGCAAAACCATCGAAGAACCCCTGCGCATTGATGTTGAGCGCGCTCAGTACTGGCTCGAGCAAGGTGCGCAACCCACCGACACGGCATTGCGCTTAATGGAAAAAATGGGCGTCGAAACCGGCAAACTACAAGCCAAAAACCGCCAGTCCTACAAAGCGCGTCAAGCTGCTCAAGCAGGCGCGTAATGCCCGAGGAACTCGTCCGTTATATCGTTTATAACTTGGCGAGTGATGTCGATAACCTCGACATTCGCAGCGAACAACGCGGGCGCGACACCTACATTGAAATCCGCTGTTCTTCTGAAGATAGTGGGCGCATTATCGGACGTGGTGGCCGAGTGATTAGCAGTATTCGCACGCTCGCCCGCGCCGCTTCGGAAGGTTCGGGGCGCATTGAAGTGCAACTCATTGACTGAGTCGGCCCTGACTGGATTAGCCCTGACTGGGTTGGGGGTAGCATCATGCTAGCGCTCGAGCCACCTGTTGACAGCGTACAAATTGGCATCCTTGGCAAGACCTTCGGACTCAAAGGAGGCTTGCATTTTTATGGTTTGGGGCCAGCCGAAGACGCCGCCCTCGCGCAACTGCCACGTGTGTTTGTGCCGACATTGGGCGAACGCAGGGTGCTCGACGTCAAAACCAAGGGCAACAAGCAGGTATTGTTTTTGGCTCGAGTCGAACACATCAACATCGCCCGCACGTTGGTTAATCAACCCATATACGCTTACCTCGAAGACCTACCCGAACCCGAAGTCAGCGTGTATGCCGATGTATTGCTTGGGCTTGAGGTTGTCGTTGACGGTGAACCTTTGGGCCAGGTCAGCGAGGTGCAAACTGCCTCGAGCCAAGACCTGCTCATTATCAGCACGCCAACAGGCACAGAGCACATGCTGCCTTTGCAAGCCGACTATGTGTCGTTTGATGAAGAAAGCGGTATCATTTACGTCACCGACCCACCTGAAGGGTTATTTGTACGTGAAGCTGACCCCGATACTGACCTTGACGCTGATACGGCATGATTTATAGCCTCCTGACGTTGTTTCCGGGGTTGATTGAGCCTTGGCGCGATGAAGCCTTGTTAGGTAAAGCGCAACGAGCCGGACACATCGACATTCGCCTGCGTAACGTGCGCGATGTGGCTACTGACAAACACAAAAGCGTCGATGATACCCCTTACGGGGGCGGCGCAGGCATGGTCATGCGGGTCGATATTGTCGCTAGGGCGCTCGAGACACTGCACGCCGACTGTCAACGCGACGGCACACCCTTACCTGATGAAACCATTTTGCTCACCCCAGCAGGTGAACCGTTTACCCAAAAACACGCTGAAGATTTAGCCAGCAAACGTCACCTTTGTTTGTTGGCGGGTCGTTATGAGGGCTTTGACAGTCGCGTCGAAACCTTGGTGACCCGCGAAATTAGCATCGGGGATTATGTGTTGATGGGCGGAGAAATTGCTGCTTTGGCGCTCATTGAAGCCACAGCCAGATTGCAACCGGGCGTTTTGGGGGCAACCGACAGTCATTTGCAAGATTCGCACAGCACGGGGTTACTAGATTATCCCGAGTACACCAGACCGTTAGAATTTGATGGCCAACGCGTGCCCGATGTGCTTTTAAGTGGGCATCACGCCAACATTGACCGTTGGCGACGGCAGCAAGCACTGCTGCGTACACTCGAGCGAAGGCCGGACATGCTCGAGCACGCCCCTTTAACCGAAGAAGACCGCGCTTTTTTGGCACAAAAAAAACCCCGCTAACCAGTAACGGGGTCGTGAATGAACGTCTGTTGTTGTTGTCGTTTTGTTATCGCTTAACGGATACGGTTTAACGAATACGGCGCACGACTAACGGCGTGATATCCAAACCTTCTTCGGCATAAACCACCAAACCAATACCTGCTTGGCCAGCGACGTTACCGTCCATGATGATGTTGTAGCTGTTTTCTTGGGCAACAGCATCGATGGCGGCTTGAATGTCGGCTTGGGCAGGGGCGGCAGCTTGTTCAAACTCTTGGCGGTAGCGTTCTTCGGTGCTTTCAATCGAACGGCGCAGCAAATCATACGAGTCGCGTTCTTCGGCACTAAGCGGCTGACCCGAAGAAATTTTTTGCGCCAAAGGACTTAAGCTCTCGGCCAATTGGTTGAGTTCGTCTCGAGCACGTTGTTGCACTTCCGCTGCCGCTTGACCGGCGGGATGAGCGCGAAAAAGTTCAGCGGTGTTGACGAAAACGAGCGAATTGCTCCCCTGTTGTGCCTCGAGCGTGGTCGGGCGCAGGGCAAAAAAGAGTGCTAAAGCAGCAAAGAGAATCGTTGCGTATTTCCACATGGCTGCTATGTTAGCACCTTTGCTGTCAAGGTCATGTGAAGATGCGTGCAGATGAGCACAGGGTGAGTAAATCCCAAAAAGTATTCACCTGATACGTTCAGCCATTCTGCATACCCTTATAACCCTAGCAGCGCAAAACCTAGCAGCATCAACCACAGATTGGCGTGCTAAGGATACTTGCGGCTATAATGCAGCTTGTGTTTGCAACCTGGACGGCATTTTCACTTATTTTTGCTGGTGTCTTAGGGGCGCTCGTGGGCAGTTTTGCCAACGTGGTCATCTTTCGCGTGCCAGCAGGGCGTTCGATTGTGTTTCCTGGCTCGAGCTGCCCCAACTGCGGTTACCGCTTGCAACCCCTTGATCTTGTGCCCATCTTTTCGTGGCTCGCCCTAGGCAGGCGTTGTCGCAAGTGCCGCATGCCTATTTCTGCCCGTTACCCCAGCATCGAGTTGCTGATGGCAGTTGGTTTTGTGGTGTTGGTGTGGCGGTTTCCTATTTTGCTGTTTGGCTCGAGCGTCTTACCGCTACTTGCTTTGTACGCCATGTTGGTGATGATGTCTATGATCGACATCGATCACTATTTACTGCCGGACAGTCTGACGCTACCTGCCATCGCCGTGGGTGTGCTCGGCGCGTTTCTTTACGAGCCGATGAGCGGACTTCCTACCGTTACTGAGTCCTTATTTGGGGCAATGTTTGCAGCGGGCTGTTTGGCACTCATCAACCGCATTGGCTCGCTGGTGATGCGGCGTTTTCAAGACACCCAAGAACGCCTTTTTCCTATCGGCATGGATCAGGTGAATGTTGCTGCTTTGTTTGGCGCACTTGGTGGCGTGTGGGTTGGTGTTGGGGTGGCGGTGGTGTCGGTCGTGGTTAACGTCATCACCAAACGCACGTTACGACTGCCTGAACCACTGCTGTACGGACTGTGGTTAGTCGCCATGATGTTACTTATCTGGACGCCGTTGGTTAGCCTGCAAGCAGGTTTGCTGGGTACGGCTGCTGCTGCTGGTGCGTTGTCGATACTTGGCGCAGCCTATTGGTGGGCGATGGAACTTGCGGGCAAGGTTGAACCCGTTGATAGCGTTGCTGCTAACCAGACCGAAACCCATACGCCAGATGCGACAATAGACACGACAACAGACACGACAACAGATGCGACAGCACCACCTAGCAGTGAACGAGACGTACCTCCTGAAAGTGACATTCCTCCCAAACGTAACGTTGACACGACTGATACCACTGACCCTGCTGCCGATGAACCTATCGCCATGGGTTTTGGCGATGTGAAACTGGCTGCCGTTTTGGGGGCGTTTTTAGGGTGGGAATTGGCGCTGGTGGCGCTGTTTTTGTCGTTTATCATTGGGGCGATCGGTGGCATCATCAGCCGCATTACTGCCGGAGCCAAGTTGATTCCCTTTGGGCCTTACTTGGCGATTGCAGGGTTACTGTCGCTATTTATTGGTCAACCTTTGCTGGCGTGGTATCTCAACTTGTTGGGATTTTAGCTTATGCTGGGGTTTTCGCGTGACGCGTTGAGATAATTCTGACGAACAAGGAGACACCATGACCCCAACGGCTACATCCGTCCGGCACACCCAACGACAAGGTGGCGATTTACTGTCGCTGGCTGACTTATCCAAAGACGACTTTGCAGGTATTTTGGCGACGGCCAAGCGTATCAAAGACGACCTCAAACGCGGTGAACTACCTCCCTATTTGGCAGGCAAAAGTCTGGCGATGTTATTTGAAAAACCGTCGCTGCGCACCCGTTCGACGTTTGATGTGGGCATGTTTCAACTCGGCGGACACGCGGTATTGCTCGATCAGAGTTTTGTGCGCTTAGGGCAAAGAGAAAGCGTACGCGATGTAGCCAGTAACCTCGAGCGCTTCTTCGACGCCATCATGGCACGCACCTTTGCTCACGACACCGTCTTACAACTCGCAGAACATGCCGATATTCCGGTCATTAATGGCCTTACTGACTTGCTTCATCCTTGTCAGCTTTTAGCAGATTACTTAACCTTGCAAGAAACCTTCGGCGAGCTAGCGGGTCTTAATATTGTTTTCGTGGGAGATGGCAACAACGTCGTCAATTCGCACATTCACGCGGCCATGCTAGCAGGTACGCACCTGACCGTGGCGTGTCCTGAAGGTTATGAACCCAACGCCGACATCGTTGCACATGCCAAGGCACAGGGGGCATCTATCACCATCCGCCACGACCCCCGCGAGGCCATTCGGGGGGCAGATGCCCTGTATACCGACGTGTGGACGTCGATGGGGCAAGAAGAAGAAACGGCAAAACGTCTCAGGGCGTTCGCAGGATATACGGTGACGCTCGAGTGGCTCACTGACCTCGCGCCAAGAGGGGTATTCATGCATGACTTGCCTGCCCACTACGGCGAAGAATGCAGCGAAGAGGTGCTATACAGTGAGCGCAGTGTGGCGTTTGACCAAGCCGAAAACCGCTTGCACGCGCAAAAGGGTGTGTTGGTTGAACTGCTTGCATAAAGCAGGTTACGACCTCTCAGCACGATAGGATGCACGATAGGATGAATGTATGACGTTAACCCAACTTGACAAGAATGAGACGCTCGAGATCACGTACAAGGTCGGCATCTTGGGCGCAAGTGGTTACGGTGGTGCTGAACTGTTGCGCCGCTTGCAACACCACCCCCACATGCACCTTACGGGTATTGCTAGCAGGCAGTACCTCGGCAAACCTGTGAGCGCCTGCTGGGCGCAATTTGCCGATAGTGACTTTGCTGATGAGCTGGTTTTTGGCGATACGGACAACACCGTAGCGGATGCTGACGTGCTGTTTTCTGCTGCCCCGCACGGCAGTGTCACCGACGTGGTGGCTGAAGCGGTCAAAGCAGGCAAAACCGTCATTGACTTATCCGCCGATTTTCGCTTGCCTGCTGCTGATTATGAACAGTGGTACGGCAGTCCTTTGGCGTATCCAGAGCTTTACGCTCAGTCGGTGTATGGACTAGTCGAACTTCACCGCCAAGAAATTCAAGAAGCCTCATTTGTGGCTAATCCGGGCTGTCACTCGACGGCAGGTGCCTTGGCACTGGCACCACTAGCTGCGCACGGACTCCTCGGTAAACACATCGCCATCACCAGCACCACGGGTATTTCGGGAGCAGGGCGTGGGGCGAGTATGAGTACGCATTACAGCGAATTAAACGAAAATTTCAAAGCCTACAAAGTAGCTGGTACTCACCGCCATACCGCTGAGATTGAACACAGCCTCGGACGGGTGCAAGCGTTGGGTAAGCACGCCCGTACCCACGAACCGTTTACCCCTGTGACCGTCAGTTTTAACCCGCACTTGGCCCCAATGACGCGGGGGATTTTGGCCACAGCGTATACCCATCCGGAAGGTAAAACGCTTCCTGATGGCGGAAAACTGACGACGGAGGGGTTGCTCGAGCTCTATCACACCTTTTTTGCTAGTGATCCCCTCATCACCGTGCAAGCAGACCTCCCCCAAACCAAAGCCACTTTCGGCAGTGACCGCGTGGTCATCAGCGTGCGCGTAGATGGGCGCAGCGGGCATATCATTGCTTTTGCGGCTGAAGATAACTTGGGTAAAGGGGCAGCCGGACAAGCAGTGCAAAACTTCAACCTGATGGTGGGTTTACCCGAAACCACAGGTCTGATGCTGCGAGCCGTGTATCCATGAAGTTGCCCCAAGGCTTTCAGTGCGCAGCGGGCACAGCGGGCATCAAACAAAGCGGCAAACCTGACGTGGCGCTCATTGCCGTAGAAACAGCTGCGGCGTGGGCGCTAACAGCTACCACCAACCGCGTAAAAGCCGCCTGTGTGACGCGTAACCTCGAGCAACTGCAAAGCAGCCATCCCATCCGCGCCATCATCATCAACAGCGGCAACGCCAACTGCGCTACCGGCGAAGCGGGCGCACGCACCAACTTGCAATTAGCAGCACTAGCGGCACAACGTTTGGGGGTCAGGAACGAGGAAGTGATTACAGCGAGCACAGGGGTGATTGGGCATCAACTGCCCCTTGCTGGCATCGAAAGCACGTTGCCAACGCTTTCCCTCGCTGACGACTGCGACGCCGCAGCAGAAGCCATTCTCACCACCGACCTCGTCACCAAAGCTGCTGGCGTTAACTTGCCCAATGGGGCAAGCATCGTGGGCTTTGCCAAAGGGTCGGGGATGATTCACCCCAATATGGCCACCATGCTGGCGTTTGTAATGACGGATGCGGCCATTGACCAAGACCGTCTGCGGGAACTGTGGCGCGAGATTGTCAACCAAAGTTTTAACCAAATCACCGTCGATGGTGATACCTCTACCAATGACATGGCGGTAGTGCTCAGTAGCGGTCAAATAGACGCTGATGAGGATGCTTTGCGGCGGGGGCTACTGGCAGTCTGTCAGCAATTGGCGCAAAAGATTGCTAGGGACGGCGAAGGTGCCAACAAACTCATTACTGTTAACGTCATTGGTGCAGAAACGGATACCGATGCTAGGCGCGCCGCTAGGGCTATCGTCCGCAGCCCTTTGGTCAAGTCCGCCGTCCACGGCAATGACCCCAACTGGGGGCGCATTTTGAGTGCCATTGGCCAAGAAGGAGTAGACGCCGATTACAACGCGTTAACTATCACTGTGCAAGGTGAACTATTGTTTGCAGGCAAACCGCTCGAGTTTGATGCCGAACATGTCTCGCACAAAATGAACCACAGTGACTTGCGCATCGACATCGACCTCAAACACGGCAACGGGCAAGGGCAAGCGTGGGGCTGTGACTTATCGGCGCAGTATGTACACATCAACGCCGACTATCACACCTAAACGCTTCAGGTATTGGCAGAAATATTGGCGCAATACTGGCATTCGCTCCGTGTTCAGGAACGCCCTTGTAAAATCTCGGTGAGGCTGTCGTCTATGGCGGCTTGTCCGCCCAAACGCTCGATGACCCAAGCAGAAATCTGACAGGCAAAACGACCTGCTGCTGCTGCGTCTTTATGGGCTAGGTAATGCGATAAAAATGCCCCCGCAAACGAGTCGCCCGCGCCTGTTGCGTCAATGAGTTGCTGGGTGGCTGGGGCAATGGGCACAAGTTGGTCATTCTCGAGCAGTAGCGCCCCTTGTGCATCAAGTTTGAGAGCAATGAGCGCCCCCGGATAAAGTTGGGTTAGTTTGTGAACAATGGTTTCGGGGTCGCGTTCGCCGGTAAGTGTACTGCCTTCTTCGTAGTTGGGAAAAAGAATATCAACGCCTAAGGGCGTGGTGGCGTCTAAAAAGCGCTCTACGCCCATCTCTTGGGTCATCTGAAACGAACCCGGATCGAGCGATAAGGTAGCGCCTACCCGTTTGGCGACTTTGGCAGCCCGGCAGGCCGCCGAACGGGGTGGGTCGGTAAACAGGGACCAAGCGGTGAGGTGTAAGTGGGTGGATTGCTCGAGCAACCCCCTAGGAAGCTCCGACGGTAGCAAATAAAAATCCGCCCCCTTACCTGACACCATCGACCGTTCGCCCACGTGATCAATCCACACGGCAATCGACGCCGTTGGGTAAGCATCGGTGCGAATGACATGGGCGTTAACGCCTTCTTTGCGCAAATGATCTTCAGCCAAGTGTCCAAAATTATCGCGGCCAATTTTGCCGATAAACTGCACCTCAAGCCCGCAGCGTGCCGCCCACACCGCCACATTGGCAGCGCTACCGCCCGGAGCAAGCACCACCTCACCAAAGGTATCTCCGCCTGTGAGCAGTTCGCTGTTAGTACGAATGAGTACGTCCCACGCCAAGTCACCGAGTACCGTCAACATGGCTCGAGTCTACCCTTGATTGAACGGTTACACTTTGGTGGCAACGAGCATTTCCCGCTTGCCCCCCACAGGGCCTGGCAACTTGTCTACCTGAAAGCCCCCAGCAGCCAGCCGCCTGCGCACTACCCCTTTCACCGAGTAGGTCGCCAATACGCCCCCCGGTACGAGCACGTTATACAAGTGACGCAAAAAGGCTTCACTCCACAGTTCGCTGTTGGCATCAAAACTAAAGGCGTCGTGATAAATGACATCGACCAAACCGTTGTAGTCGCGTGCTGCGTCGCTGACATCTGCATGCACCACATGCCCAAGGTCGAGAATGCGGTCTCGAGCATCCCCCACAAGCAATTTGAGCGTTACATTATGCCAATCAAAACAATACGCCGAACGCGTCATCACTTGGCTGACATTGAGGTGTTGTTGCCACGCCAAAAAACGCTGCCACACGTCACTGTCTGCGAGCAGTTGCTGATAGTCAAGTGGCTCGAGCACCTCACGAGGTAACAGGGTTTTCTCGAGGGCATAATACTCGAGCGTCGTGTCATATACACCAGCAACTTGGGCGCTCAACAAAAAATTGAGACCCGTACCAAAACCAACCTCGAGCACCCGCACTCGCGGCTGACTTCTGAGTCGCAACGCCAGCGCCGAGCCTTGAATAAACACATGTTGCGCTTCGGCAAGAGCCCCCTTATCTGAGTGAAAGGTTTGCTTGTATGCGCCGCTATACAAAGTTTTGCTACCATCGGCTGTTGTGCGCACTTCGACATTGGGAAAAAGATTGTTGTTTGCCACGTTTCTATGATGACCGAAAAGGTCAAGCGTATTGTTACGTTTTAGAAAACGCTTGCTTCATTAATGGCTACTCCCAGCACACATCGCCCTGCTCACGACGTAATAGACCTCTTGCAAAAATCAATTTGTCGATATCAATTTGTCGATGATGCCAAAGGGCTATGTCAACCTTTGATGAGCACTTTCGCAAGCAGTCCAATGCTGTGCACGAGCTAGCCATGCGGGTGCTACATCGGGGGCATACCCGGAAATCCCCCCCGTTTTTTGCCACCGCGCATCATTTTTTTCATCATTTTTTTCATCTGCTCGTAGTTTTTCATTAATCGGTTGACGTCTTGCACGCTTGTCCCTGAACCAGCAGCGATACGCTTTCTACGGCTGGCATTAAGAAGTCGAGGGCGGCGGCGCTCTTGTTCGGTCATCGACGAAATAATGGCTTCAATGCGGGCGATTTGCTTGTCGTCCACATCGGCACCGGGCGGCAGCATTTTGTTGGCACCTGGAATCATCTTGAGGATGTCACTGAATGAGCCCATCTGCTTGATTTTTTGCATTTGGGTGAGCATGTCCTGCAAGCTAAATTCGTCGATGCGGGCGGGTTCGTCTTCAGTAGCTTCGATGGCTTTGGCTTTTTCGATGAGCGTCATCACGTCGCCCATGCCCAAAATGCGCCCTGCTACGCGCTCAGGATAGAAGGGTTCTAGGCCATCGAGTTTTTCGCTGATGCCGCCAAAGTAGATGGGTTTGCCTGTTACTTGCTTAGCAGAAAGGGCAGCCCCCCCGCGGGCATCACCGTCAAGTTTGGTCATCACCAAACCCGACACGCCAATACGGGCATCGAACGTCCCAGCCACATCGAGCGACTGTTGCCCGGTCATGGAATCAATCACCAACATGGTTTCGTCTGGTGCCAGCAAATCGTGCAGCACATCCAGTTCTTCCATGAGGGTTTCGTCAATCTGCAAACGGCCAGCCGTGTCCACGATAATCAAGTCGCGGTAGTCCGCTTTGAGGTAGGTGTTAATACGCTCAACAGTCGTTTGCGGCAGTTCGTTGTCTTGCACTTCAAGAATGGGTACGCCGACTTGTTTGGCAATAATGGCCAGTTGTTCTCGAGCTGCCGGACGTTGCGTATCAGCAGCAACAAGTAACGGTCTGCGTCCTTGGGACTTGTACTTATAGGCCAGCTTGCCAGCAGTGGTCGTCTTACCTGAGCCTTGCAAGCCTACTAGCATCCACAGGTTTTGTTCTTTGAGTTGTGGTTGTTGGGCTTTGCCACCGAGGGTTTCGACCAGTTCGTCGTGAACAATAGAAACAACCCGTTCGTCGGGGCGAAGGGACATTAACACTTCAGAACCGATGGCTTTTTCTTGCACCCGGCTCACGAAGTCTTTGGCCACCATCAAGTTGACATCGGCTTCGAGTAGGGCAATACGCACTTCGCGCAAAGCAGCTTTGACGTCACCTTCGGACAGTTTGCCGCGCCCACGTAAGTTTTCAAATACACCTTGGAGTTTGTCTCCGAGTCCTTGGAACATAAAGTTAGCCTAGCTGAAAGAAGCAAGCCGCTGCAAACACGCCGCTACGTTGGCTACGTTGGCTACGTTGGCTACGTTGCGGGGTGATGGGGTAGCTCGAGCGATCAACCGTTTGCTTGTCAATGCATCTCATGAAAAACACTTGCCACCAAAACACCTAGCTTTTGCTCGAGTATTGGCTGATAACCATCACCTACAGTTGACAAGATACAGGTACACTTCTACCAATCTTCACATAAAGAGCCAATCTCTACCCAACCTTCACATATCCCCTTCATAAAACCCAGCAAGCATCTTATTGCAACCGTCTAGGACAGGAAAATTTGACTAAAGACGACCAGGGATGCAACCTCCATGCAGCCTACCCATCTCCTGCGCCAAGCCTACTCACTGCCCGCGCACAATACGTTCATAGCCAATGACCCCCCGCCCACGATCAATAACAGTCACAGGGCAAACTCTCGGGGTCATCACAAGGAGATAATCATGAATACCCTCAAACGCATTACCCTTAGTACCGCCTTAGTTGCCAGCCTCGCCCTAGTCGGCAGTACTTTCGCCAAAGACCTCGCTTATGACGCCACGTTTGTCGATGCCCAAGGCGATGTCATCAACACCGCTTCGGTGAGCACAGGCAACATCGCCTCCGACTTAGGTGATATCGAAGACGCACGCTTTGTTACCCTTAACATCAATGGCACGCAAGCTCGCTTCCACGTTTTAAAAGCTGGCGAAGACGTGATGGCTGCTTCTGTCCGCCTAGACTTAGCCGACAATGCCAGCATGAGCTTGAATGACGTCGCCCGTGATATTAGCAATGCCAACTATGGCGTGGCTATCTTCAGTGACGGCACGTTAGACCAAGGCACCGTCACCCAAGTTGTTCCTTTCAATGTTGACATGATGGCATCAGTTGCCCCACAAAACGCCACGCACTTAACCTTGCTTATCGGTGGTCAAGTGACCACCTACGACATCCAAGCGTTGGGTGCAGGTAACTTGCGTTCAGTGATTGTAAGCACACCGACTGGCTCGAGCAGCTTGCTAGCCGCAATCCTCTAAAGCAACACAAGAACAACACAAAAACAGAACGCAAGCGCGCCTACGGGCGCGTTTTTTTGTGGCTACTTCACACCGCTAGTGTCATCTGGTCAATATCTTTGGGCGTCGTCGTGAGCACTTCGGGCGGATCGCCTACTACCACCGTGTCATCGTGCCGAAAGCCACCTACCCCGTAGATATAAATTCCCGGTTCGATGGTGTACACCTCATTCGCTTGCAATGGACGGTAATTAAAGGCAATATCCGCCGGGCGGTCATGACCCCGAAGACCAATCCCGTGACCCGTGCGGTGGAAAAGATTATCGCCAAAACCACCTTGTTCAATCACTGTTTGCGCGGCAGCATCCACGTTAGCTAGGGCATTGCCGGGTACACAAGCAGCAACGGCGGCAGCTTGGGCTTGTTGCACGCACTCAAAGGCACGTTTTTGCATGTCGCTGTAATGACCCACAAAATAGGTGCGTTCATTTTCGATGTTGTAGTGATTTAAGCGTATTACGATGATATTGACGATACCGTGACCTGTTTCAATGGTGGCGGCTGATCCTGCGCCCGTACCGTGTGGTGAAGCGGCGTCTGGCCCGGTGAGACTAAAACAGCGCACCTGCAAGTCGCAGCCTGGGAAGCGTTTGGCACCCTCGAGCTGCATTTCCAGCACCGTCTTGGTATCGACTTCCACCATCAACTTGTCCGGTTTGACCAAATCCCGATAGACATCTTGCCCAAAATTGGACAGTTCGCAAGCGTCCCGCATCAGCGCCAGTTCATCGGGGTGTTTAACGGCTCTTAAGCTGCGCAAAAAGGGTTCTTCGTTGTGCCAAGTAAGTTTAGACGACATTTGCGCCAGCGTCCCCGGATTGATATCAGCAGCAATCTTGCCCGTCGCCAGTCCACGTCGCGCTAGGTGACTGTGTACCATCTCCACAAAATGGGGCGTCGTCCAGGTGCGGCGAGTCGTTGACGGGCGCTCAAAGTAAAACGTCACGTCGTCTATGTAAATCGTGCCGCGTTCTCGAGCCATTTTCACGTGGTGGGTAGACAGTTCGTGCAACAACATAAACGGTTCGCCCTCGGCTGGAATGACCGTTGCGACAGGACGTTCCCACGGTTCCACGTCCAAATACCACCCAGAGACATAGGTGGTGTTTTGCGGTTCTAGCACCACCAACGCGTTGTAACCTTCCGCTTGACACCAACGTTGAATCTTTTCCCAACGTTCTTGAACTACCTGACGACTGATAAACTGTGCCATATCCTGTCCTTTCAGAAAAACTTGTGGCATCTAGCTAGACGCCATAGACAGCCTCTACACCATGACGGATGCCAGTAATACCTCACTGTGGTACCTCATTGAAAACGGCACCTGCGATTGAAAGCCTTAACCGAGTGAATTGTAGACGGACAGATTACCAGTTTTGATATGCACCCGTTCAGCGCTAACCGCTTTGCGAAAGGTCAACCTTGGGTAAATGAGCACAACGATGACGGCTTTGCAGCGACGAGTGCATGGGAAACACAAACCGTCTCGAAGTAATCAATAAACATCATGTTTTTAGCACTACAGATAGTACGCTACGCCATGGGGTTGTAACGTACATTATAGCTTCCTGCCCCGCCACACCTGATTGTTCTAGTAAAGTAAAATGTGCGTAATTGTCAATTTTAAACCGCTGACTACCCACACAAAAATACCTCATCAACAGTCTCCCATCCCGTTTTGTGATGAGCTGAATTTTACCTTCTACAGGCTGCACGCTTCCCTCCCGCAGGGTGCGATTGAGCCGATACCGATTGAAGAGCATAGAAGCTCCCACAATACATGCAAAAAAAGCCATCACACCAAAATAGATGAGCAACGACCTAACATTCATATCCTCATGGCGAATCCTATCCGCAGAGAAACCGAGCAGCCCTACCCCAAAAATCGTTACAAAGACACCCCTTACCAAGCGCACATCAGCATGGTGCTTACGTGCAATGCGTGCCCTCTGTGCTGCCGATAGTTCGCGTCTACGATTGGCGACAATATCTGCTTGTGAAAACGCAAATACCTCAGCTAGGATAGCTTGTGGGTCGGCTGTTTCATTGCGACTCATATGGCATGCTCACTTCGTTGTAGACGTAAAACACCACCCAAAACCCAGTCACAATTATTCTTGCATAAAAACGCACAAATCATAGACACAACATACTTGTATTTTTCTTCTTTGTCGCACCAAGCAACTCACTTGCTTTAACTCGGCACAGTGCAACGTCTTACCAACAAACGCAAAGACCTTTCATGCCCAAGCGGCTTTTTGTATACTCTTAAGCGAGACATGTAAAACATGCAGTTGCTCGAGGTCTGTAGCAGCGGCGCTAAGTTAAAGTAGACTGTTGACAATACCACGAACCCCGTCACACAGACAGCTTCGCACCGCAGCGCTACCCACATTAGAGCAACCAGAAAGGACAAAACGTGAAACGATTATTGGTTATCGGACTCACTTTGTGGCTCACTGTTGGGCTTGGTGGTACGGCGTTTGCCCAAGAAGACACCGTCACCATCGGCATTGGCGCGGAACCGCTCACGCTGTTGGGGTCGCAAGTCGTCGACTGGACGACCGCGGCGCAGATTGAAAACATTTACGACACGCTGCTGACGCGGGACAGCACAACGCTCGAGGTGACCCCTTGGTTAGCGACAGGCTACGAGGTGATTGACGAAAATACGCTCGAGCTCACCCTGCGCGAAGGCGTCACGTTTCACAACGGCGAACCCTTTGATGCCGAAGCTGTCAAGTTTACCTTTGATTACCTGCTAAACCCCGAAAACGGCAGCATGTGGGAACCGCGTTTTAACCGCATCTCCGAAGTGGAAATCGTCGACGACTTTACGGTGCGCATCCTCACCTCAGAATCGTTTCCAGCATTAATTGACAACTTAGCGAGCACCAACATCATGATTCTCGCGCCCGACTATGTTGCCGAAGTGGGCATCGAAGAAGCCGCCAGAAATCCCGTTGGCACCGGGCCTTATCGCTTTGTTCGTTGGGTGCGCGGCGAGTCACTGAGCCTCTCCCGCAACGAAGACTACTGGGCAGGCACTGCCGACATTGAAAACGTGGTCTTTCGGGTCATTCCTGAGTTTGGCAGCCGTTTATCTGCCCTGCTTGCTGGCGAAATCGACATCATGAAAGACGTACCGCCGCAAGTTGTCGAAACCGTCAACGGCTCACCAATGGCTGAAGTGCGTTCAACGGTGTCTGCTCGCATCAACTACTTGGCGTTTCAGACGCTGGTTGATGGGCCTTTGCAGGATGCTCGAGTGCGCGAAGCGTTAACCTACGCCATCGACGTTGACGAGTTGATTCAATCGGTGCATCGGGGTGAAGCTACCCGCATTTGCTCTTATACCTCGGGAACAGATCCTTCTTACAACACGGATTTACCTTGCTTAGAGCCTGATCTCGAGCGCGCCCGCGAACTGCTCGCCGAAGCCGGTTACGCCCCTGAAGATTTGACCTTACAACTTGACACCCCCTCAGGCCGCTACCCCCTTGACCGTGAAGTGTCGGTGGCCATTGCCGCCCAGTTGCAGCGTTTAGGCGTCAATGTAGACGTGCAAGTCAACGAGTGGCGGGCGCATTTGGACGCCATTGTGAACCGTCAAACCGGAGATATGTTCTTCTTGGGGTGGGGACCCATTTTAGAACCTACGGGTACCATCCCGCAACTGTTCCGCGATGACCAAAGTTACGCTAGCTTTGGCGACCCAGACATTACTGCTGCTATCGAAGAAGCCTTCGGTGTGGTGCAACCCGATGAACGTTTTGCGGCTTTTTCCGAGGTGCAAGCCATGCTCGCTGAGCAGTCACCGTGGATGCCACTGTGGCAACAACACGACCTTTATGGTGTTGCCAACTGGTTAGATTGGTCACCACGCGCTGACGAAAAACTGTGGATGTTTGAAGCTAGCGCCGCCCAATAACCCTCTTGCCCTGCCCCTACATATTATGGGGCGGGGTTTATTTTAAGGTTTAGCTGTTTATCTCATGACTCGATTTTTTATTTCTAGGCTTCTCCAAGCCCTGTTTGCTATTTTCGTGGCCGTGTCGGTGGTGTTTGTGCTGACCCGCGTGACGGGCGACCCAGTATTGCTATTTTTGCCGCAAGACGTTGCCCCGCGTGACATCGAAGCCTTTCGGCAGCGGCTCGGGTTTGATAGGCCTGTTTATGAGCAATATTGGCGCTTTTTGTGGGATGCCGCCCAAGGCGATTTTGGGAATTCTCTGCGCTACAACGAACCTGCCTTTAGGTTGGTGCTCGAGCGCGTCCCCAATACCTTACAGCTAGGCTTGTGCGCGTTAATCGTCACCGCCATCATCAGCGTGCCGCTAGGTATCATCGCCGCCGTTCACCGAGGTGGCTTGATAGATAGGGTCATCATCACGGTCATTTCCATTGGCCAAGCCGTGCCGGGGTTTTGGTTGGGGTTGATTCTTATTTGGGTGTTTTCGGTGCAACTCGGTTGGTTACCGACCAGTGGGCGCGGCACGTGGCAGCATTTTGTCTTGCCGACGCTTACGCTCACGGCGTTTAGTGCCTCGAGAATCGCTCGCGTCACCCGCACGTCCATCTTGGAAGTCTTACGCCTCGACTACATCCGCACCGCCCGTTCCAAAGGGTTAACGAATCAGCGGGTGCTCTCCAAGCATGTGCTAAAAAACGCCTCTATTCCCATTGTCACTGTGTTTGGGTTAGATGCTGGCGCACTTTTGGGTGGGGCTGTCGTGGCTGAAACGATTTTCGCATGGCCGGGCATGGGGCGTTACTTGGTCGATGCCCTGCTCGCCAGGGACTTTCCTATTGTCATTGTCGGGGTGCTGCTCACGAGCGCCCTCTACCTCACCATTAACCTCGTGGTAGACGTTGCTTACGCGTGGTTAGACCCGCGCATTAAGGTCAGTTGATGGTTTCCAAAGCCACACCAAACTCGCGCCGCCGCCTCCGCTGGCAGATTAGTGATATCACGGGTATCTTCGGGATGCTCATTTTGCTGCTGCTCATTACGTGCGCTATTTTTGCACCGCAGTTGAGCCAATATGACCCAGAACTGGTGGACTTCAACAAGTTTTTGCAACCCCCTGGTAGCAATGGCAATATTCTCGGCACCGATACCTTAGGGCGGGATGTATTAACGCGGATTATTTATGGCTCGAGAGTCACCCTCATCGTCGGCTTTTTGAGTGTGTTTTTTTCTGCGCTGTTTGGTTGCACCCTTGGGCTGTTAGCAGGCTATTTTGGCGGCTGGCTCGATGCTGTTATTACCCGCATCACCGATATTCAACTGTCGTTTCCGTTTATCTTGCTGGCGCTCACCATTAGTGCCCTCTTTGGCGATGGTCTTTGGAACGTCACCTTGAGTCTCGCCATTGCCGGCTGGCCTGTGTATGTGCGGGTGGTGCGCGGGGAAGTGCTGGGCGTCAAAGAACGGGATTTTACCACGGCGGCGCAGAGTCTTGGCTCGAGCAATACCCGCATCCTCTTGCGCCACATCTTGCCCAACATCATCGGTTCTATCGTGGTTGTGGCAACGTTGCAAGTGTCGCAGTTTGTCATTGCCGAAGCTACCGTGTCGTTTTTGGGTTTCGGGGTGCAACCGCCTACCCCTGCTTGGGGAACGATGCTCAGCGAAGGGCGCACGTACCTTTATGTGGCGTGGTGGGTGACGCTGTTTCCGGGCTTGGCGCTGGTGCTAACTGCCCTCAGCATGAACCTGATTGGCGACTGGTTGCGCGATAGACTCGACCCAACGCTATAGATCAATACCGTAAATCCGTGCTGTAACTCTCCCCATCGAATGTTAGCGCTGCCTATCTGTATGGACGCTAACTCTGAATAGGCTCGGTTAGAATCTTTTCACCGAGAAGGGATGTTTATGACTGAGATTTCTGTGGATGTGCAGAGGACGCTGCAGGGGCAGCTCGAGTATCTCTATGGCGACGCTGAACCAACTTTGGCGGCATTGCTCGAGCTTATTGCGCACACCCCCATCAACCCGCCCGATAAATCCATCAGTGCTAATGACATGGTGTTAATCACCTACGGCGGCAGTTTGGTCAAAGACGGACAAGCGCCGCTAGCCACCTTGCGAGATTTTGTGCGGGAGCATTTGCTCGAGGCAGTCAACACCGTGCACCTGTTACCATTTTTTCCCTACACTTCCGATGATGGTTTCAGCGTGGTGGATTACTTGAGCGTTGACCCAGCTTTGGGCGATTGGGATGATGTGGCAGCACTCGCTGATGACGTGGATTTGATGTTTGACGCGGTGGTAAATCACGTGTCGGCTTCGAGTCATTACCTCGAGCAATACCTGGCAGGTAACCCCGATTACCAAGACTTTTTCATCGACGTTGACCCAAAAACAGACACGTCACAAGTGACCCGCCCCCGCACCACCCCGTTACTCACCCCGTTTGAAGCAAGTGATGGTACGACTAAACACTTGTGGACGACGTTCAGTGCCGATCAGGTGGATTTGAATTATGCCAACCCCAAGGTGCTCTTGGAAGTTGTGAGGGTGCTGCTCGAGTACGCTGCCCGTGGCGCTCGCATCATCCGCTTGGATGCGGTGACGTATTTGTGGAAAGAACTCGGCACGTCTTGCGTCCATCACCCTAAAACCCACGCGGCATTGAAATTGATGCGCACAGTTATGGAGACGGCTGCTCCGGGCGTGTTGGTGCTCACCGAAACCAATGTTCCCCACGCGGAAAATATTAGCTATTTTGGCGATGGTAGCAACGAAGCGCATATGGTTTACAACTTCGCCTTGCCACCATTGGTACTGCATACCTTGTTGACGGGTGACTCGAGCACCCTAAGCGCGTGGGCAAAAGGCCTTGAAACCACGGGCGACACCTGCTTTTTCAACTTTTTGGCGTCTCACGATGGCATCGGCGTGCGTCCGGTAGAAGGTTTACTCAGCCCGGCAGAAATTGCCAACTTAACCCAGAGCGTCCAAGCTCACGGCGGTCATGTCTCATTCAAAACCAACAGCGACGGCAGCCAAAGTCCCTATGAACTGAACATCAGCTATTTTGACGCCTTAAGCGACCCCACAGCAGACGAAGCCGTTAACTTGCAAGTGTCACGTTTTACCCTTGCCCACGCCATTATGATGTCACTAGCGGGGATGCCTGCTATTTACGTTCACAGTTTGTTGGGTTCACGCAGTGACCACGCGGGCGTTACCAAAACAGGGCGCTTTCGCAGCATCAATCGGGCGGTACTCGACGCTGACAACGTAGGCAACGAACTGGCTGATGCGGATAGTTTGCGTTCTCAAGTGTTGCGTGGTTTGACGCGTTTGCTCAAGGTGCGCCGTCATCATCCGGCGTTTGACCCACAAGCATCGCAGCAAATTGTGGATGTATCCCCACAGGTGTTTGCTGTGGTTCGTGGTGAAGCAATAACGTGTTTACACAACGTGTCAGCCCAAGAACAGCATGTGTCAATGCCGAAAGCGTGGCGTGATTTGTTGAGTGGTGAAACGGGGGAAGGTGAGGTGGTGCTCGAGCCTTATCAGGTGCGCTGGCTGGTTTAGGTAGCTCGTCTAAACCAACGTCACAAACGCATCAAACACCTTTTTGTGGGTGGCGTGTTCTGGTGCTCGAGCAGGCATCTCATCTTCAGCGTAAGTAGCTCGAGGGTGCTTTACGTCTGCTTTACGTCTGCTTTATGTCTGCAGTGCCACCGTATCCAACGCGGCTGCCAATAACGCTTTGGTGTATTCGTGTTGTGGATTGGTAAAAATGTCTCTAGCACGCCCTTGTTCCACCACCAAACCATCTTTCATCACAATCAACTCGCTGGCCAGAGAGCGCACCACTCGCAGGTCGTGGCTGATGAACATATACGCTAGACTGTGACGGCGTTGCAGGGTTTGGAGTAGCTCGAGAATTTGCTTTTGCACGGTCATATCCAGCGAACTGGTCGGTTCATCGAGGATGAGCACGCGGGGTTCGAGTACCATCGCCCGGGCAATGGCAATGCGCTGCCGCTGCCCACCAGAAAACGCATGCGGATACCTGTCCATCACGTTCGGGGATAAACCCACTTCCACCAGTGCCCTGGCGACGCGTTGCCGCCTGTCGTCGTAGTTGCCACCGAGGTTATGTACTTTTAAGCCTTCTTCAATGATTTGAAAGACGCTTAAGCGCGGGCTGAGCGAACTAAAAGGGTCTTGAAAGACGATTTGTAGGTCGCGCCGGAGTGGGCGCAAGTGTTTGTTTTTGACGTTTTGCAAGTTTTGCCCAGCAAAGGTGATCGCCCCGCGACTGCTAATAAGCCGTAAGAGTGCCAGACCAAGGCTGGTTTTACCTGAGCCAGACTCACCCACGACGCCCACGGTTTGCCCAGCGCGCAACTGGATGGATACGTCTTCAACGGCGGGCACATATCCCACTTTGCGGCGCAACACACCCCTACGAATGTCGAAATGGACTTGAATGTTGTTGCCCGTAAGCACCACCTCAGCAGCTGGGTCAACGTCTTCAGGTTCACCGCTTGGTTCTGCCTCGAGCAGTTTTTGCGTGTAGGGGTGCTGCGGACTGGCAAAAATGGTCCGCGTCTGACCCTCTTCGACCACACGCCCTTCGGTCATCACATACACGCGGTTAGCCACGTGCCGCACCAAATTGAGATCATGGGTGATTAACAACACCGCCATGCCAAGTTCGCGTTGAATGTCGCCAATGAGCGCCAAGATTTCTGCTTGAATGGTCACATCTAAAGCCGTGGTGGGTTCGTCAGCGATGAGCAGGTCGGGGTTGTTGGCAAGCGCCATGGCAATCATCGCCCGTTGCCGTTGACCGCCAGAAAGTTGATGGGGGTAGCTTTTGGCATACAGCGCAGGGTTAGGGAGGCGGACGCGCTCGAGCAATTCAATGACCCGCGCTTTCACCTGCTTTTCGGGCAGTTTTTGATGCCGTTGTTGATGTAGAGTAATGGCTTCAGCGACTTGCTTGCCAACGGTCTGCAGCGGGTTAAGTGACGTCATCGGTTCTTGGAAAATCATGCCAACGCGCCCGCCGCGTACTTGCTCGAGCACCACAGGTGGCGCACCGAGTAGTTCTTCGCCGTCTAGGGCGATGCTGCCGCCAGGGTGAAACGCTTGCGGATAGGGCAAAAGTTGCAAGATAGACCGTGCCAAGGTTGACTTGCCCGAGCCGGATTCGCCGACGATGGCGACGGTTTCGCCTTGCTCAACGTGCAACGACACACCGCGTACGGCTTGCACGACATGATGCTCATCACCCGTGTGGCTGTCGATACGAAAGTGCACCTCGAGCTGCTGAATGTCCAACAAACTCACTTGCTACCCCGTCCAAACGTCTTGCGCACGTCAAACGCGTCCCGCACGGCTTCACCAACAAACACGAGTAAGGTAAGCAGAATCGACAACGTCAAAAACCCCGTGATACCCAACCAGGGCGCTTGTAAGTTGCGTTTGCCTTGGTTGAGCAGTTCTCCTATTGATGGTGACCCGACGCCCAAACCAAACCCCAAAAAGTCTAATGACGCCAGCGCCGTGACGCCGCCTACCAGCACAAACGGCAAAAAGGTCATAGTGGCGACTAACGCGTTGGGTAAAATATGCCGCACCATGATGGCGCGGTTGCTGACGCCGAGGGCTTTGGCAGCGCGTACAAAGTCAAAGTTGCGGGCCCGCAAGACTTCTGCCCGCACCACGCCCACGAGGCCCGTCCAGCTAAACAGCAACATGAACCCAAGCAGCACCCAAAAGGTGGTTTCTACGAAACTGCTCAAGATAATCAGCAAGTAAAGCGTGGGAATGCCGCCCCAGATTTCAATAAAACGCTGAAACAGCAAGTCCACCCAACCGCCAAAGAAGCCTTGCACCACGCCTGCTGCCACGCCCACAATGGAACTGAGCGCCGTTAACAGCAAACTAAAAAGGAGCGTTAAGCGAATGCCGTAAATAAGCCTTGCGAGTACGTCCCGCGCTTGGTCGTCGGTGCCAAGCCAGTGCCGGCGCGAAGGGGGTGCGGGGGCGGGTTGGGGCAAACCGAAGTTGATAGTGTCATAGCTCGAGCGAATGACTGGCCACACCATCCAACCGTTTTCGGAGATTAAATCCTGCACGAAAGGATCTAAATACTCAGCTTCACTGTCAAAGTCCCCACCAAAAGCTGTTTCTGGGTAGCTGACGAAAACGGGAAAATAATGCTGCCCTTCAAAGTTCACGTAAAGGGGTTTGTCGTTGGCCAGCAGTTCAGCAGGTAGCGATAAACCGAAGACAATTAAAAAAATCCACAAGCTAACGTAACCTCGGCGGTTAGCGCGGAAAGCCTCCCAGCGGCGTTTGGCCAAAGGGGATACGCGCACACCCAGGAGTCGCGTATCCGGCGGCGCAGGCGGCACCGCGACAGACGTCGTGACGATGTCTTGCGGGACAGGTTGGGAAGTGCGGGTGCTGACGTCTGCCACGTTTATACCTCCCTCGCTTCAAAGTCGATGCGCGGGTCAACCACGGTGTAACTCAAGTCGCCTACTAGTTGCATAATCAAGCCTAGTAGCGTGAAAAAGTACAGGGTAGCAAACATGATGGGATAGTCCCTGGTAATGGCTGCTTCGTAACCAAGCAACCCCAAACCATCGAGCGAAAAGATGATTTCAGTTAACAGCGACCCCGTAAACAGCACCCCCACAAACGCACTAGGAAAGCCGGCAATCACAATGAGCATGGCGTTGCGAAAGACGTGTCCGTAAAGCACGCGTCCTTGTTTAGCACCCTTGGCCCTTGCCGTCATCACATACTGCTTGTTGATTTCTTCTAAAAACGAATTCTTAGTTAACAGGGTAAGCCCCGCAAACCCACCAATCACCATCGAAAAAACGGGCAAGGTGATGTGCCACAAGTAGTCGAGCACTTTGCCAACGAGGGTGAGGTCTTCCCAATTGTTAGACGTCAAACCGCGCAAGGGAAATAGGTCAAAATAGCGCCCACCTGCAAAGAGAATAATGAGCAAAATAGCGAACAAAAACCCCGGAATGGCATTGCCGATAATCACTACCGTAGACGTCCACACGTCAAACCGTGACCCATCTTGCACCGCTTTGCGCACCCCCAAAGGAATGGAGATGAGATATACCAGCAGGGTCGTCCACACACCCAGTGAAATAGACACGGGCATCTTGTCGAGCACCAAGCGGGTGACGGGTTGTCCTTTGAAAAAACTCTCACCAAAATCAAAGCGGGCGTAGTTGCCGAGCATCTGAAAAAAGCGCACGTGGGCAGGCTTATCAAAGCCGTACAGGGCTTCAAGTTCAGCAATCAGTGCGGGGTCTAAACCTTCAGCACCACGGTAGCGGCTGTTGCGACTATTTGTGACGTTGTTTTCGCCATCACCAGATGCTGCACTGGTCTCACCACTGCCCGCGCCACTGACCCTAGCAGTAGCGTCCATGACGTTACCCTGAAACTGTGCCAAGGTTTGCTCAACCGGGCCACCGGGGGCGGCTTGAATGACGGCAAAGTTGATAATCATGATGCCGAGGAGCGTCGGAATAATCAAAATTAAACGGCGAACGATATACGCAAGCATCTAATCTCCCAAAATCCCCCTACCCAATGGGCAAGGGGAAAAACGCGCAACGTCTTTGGATATATGTCTTTGGATATTGGATACATCAGTTGGCGGCTTCGACCTCGGCGAGTTTGTCTTCGTCAATCCACCAGGTAATAAACCCGAGGCTGTACTTAGGTGAGATCTCTGGGCGGCCAAATTTGTCCCAGTAGGCGATGCGGTACGCGGCAATGTGCCACTGCGGAATAACGTAGTGACCCCACAAGAGAGCACGGTCAAGGGCGCGGGTAGCAGCTACTAAGCTCTCACGGTCAGGGGCACTGATGACTTCTTCAACGAGGGCGTCAATCACGGGGTCTTGAATGCCTGCGAGGTTGCGGCTGCCGGTTACATCAGCAACGTCACTCGTCCACATGTCACGCTGTTCGTTGCCGGGGCTGAGCGACTGGCGAATGGTAGACACGATCATGTCGAAGTTAAAGTCTTGCACCAAGTTTTGATATTGGGCTTGGTCGACGGTGCGGATATTGGTTTGCACCCCGAGGCGCTCGAGATTTTGAATGAACGGTGACACGATGCGCTCAAAGTTGGGGTCAATCAGCAAAAATTCAATCTCCATGACCTCGCCAGTATCAACATTGGTCAAAACGCCGTCTTGAATTTCCCAACCAGCATCAGCAAGCATCTGCCGGGCGGTGCGCAACTGTTCCCTTGCATTCCCCGAACCGTCAGTCACAGGCAGTTCGTAGGGGGTATTGAACACTTCTTCGGGCAGTTCGTCGCGGTATCTTTCTAAAATTTCCAGTTCTAACCCCGTCGGCACGCCTTCAGCGGCTAGTTCGCTGTTTTCAAAAAAGCTATTCGTACGAACGTACTGCCCATAGAACAAGGTTTCGTTTGTCCACTCAAAGTCAAACGCATAGGTAAGCGCTCGCCGCACTTGCGGGTCGGCAAACTTGCTCAAGCGGGTATTGAAGAAAAAGCCCTGCATACCTTGGTTGTTTTCGTTGGGAATCAACTCTTGGGCAAATAAGCCTTCGTCTTTCTCGGGGATGTTGTAAGCATTGGCCCATTCGCGGGCGATATTTTCTGAGCGGAAGTCGTATTCGTAGGCTTTAAGGGCTTCAATGGCCACGGTGGTGTCGCGGTAGTAGTCATACGACAAAATACCGAAGTTGTTTTTACCGACGTTGGCAGGCACATTTGCACCCCAGTAATCCGGCACGCGTTCGTAGCTGATGTTTCTGCCCGCGTCAAAATCAGCGATGCGGTAAGGACCACTGCCCAAGGGTGCATCGAGTGTTGGGGCCGTAAAGTCTTTGTCTTGCCAATAGTGCTCTGGCAAAATCGGCAATTGTCCCACGATGAGCGGCAATTCTTTGTTAATGTCTCCTTCAAAAGTAAACTTCACGGTGCGTTCGTCGATGGCTTCTACGTCAGCTACGCTACCGTAGTAACTGCGGTAAAAAGGATGTCCGTCGGTCATGAGCAAGTTAAAACTAAACACCACATCGTCACTCGTTAACGGTTCGCCGTCGTGCCAACGGGCTTCGGGACGCAAGTAAAACGCCACCCAACTGCCATCGGGGGGAACTTCGATTCGTTCGGCTAGTAGTCCATATTCACTAAAAGCTTCGTCGCTCGAGGATGTAAGTAGCGTGTCATAGATAAGCCCTGAACCAGCGGCGGGTGTGCCTTGCAAGATAAACGGGTTAAGGCTATCGAACGTGCCAGTGGTGGCTAACCGCATTGTGCCGCCTTTGGGAGCATCAGGGTTGACGTATTCAAAGTGGCTAAAGTCAGCGTCGTACTTAAGATCGCCATGCAAAGCAAGTGCGTGCCCGACGTAGTTTTCTGGGTCACCCAGTTCACTTGCAAACACCAAGGGCAGTAAAACAAGCAGCCATAGATACCGTTTCATAATCATCCTCCTGTGGATATTTGTGAATATATTTTCGCAAACCACCTTGCAGGCTACGAGCCTACGATACTTGTGATAATAAAGTCGCTCACGCGAAAAGCGCAAGCGGATAGCCGTCGGCAGGTACTGGTTTAAGTATAAAGTTACCACTCGAGCTTCGAGCTTGCTCGAGCACACAGTGCAACAATTTCTGTTATGTTCAGTGTAAGCGCAACCAACCACACAACTCAGTGAGGTGACAAGCAGTGTTAGTAGCGTCGCCCTTTCACCAACCCTTTGATTAATCATTTTTTTATCGATTGTCTTGTTTAGGTTACTTTTTATATAAAAACTTTTGTCCGAGCGCGGCATCATGAACATACATTTATAAGTGGACGTCGGTTAAGTCAAGATTTTTAAAATAAAGCGTAATTTGTACTACAAAACACCACAAAACGACCGCGGCAGATGAACATAAACACTCGTTTGTTACTGTAACTTACAGACGATAGGCAACATGGTCAAACATCGCCCATACGGGTGTGTTCAAAAGCCCTTCACCTTGGTACAATAAAGAAAAGCAAAGATGAGGATTCGTATATAAACTTGTTCCTAACCAAAACCCCCAAACGGTGTCACAAAAAACGTGTCACAAAGATTAGAACGCACTAAAGATGCTAGCGACATCCTACCCTACTCATAGAAACATGAACCATGTTCAGGGCTTCGGGTAGGTTTGGCTAGATAGGTTTTGCGTAGGTTCAGCACCGGTTCAGCATTGGGTTGGTATCATAAGTCTTTTGGTACGTTAGCACTTTTCGCAAACTTAATATCATGTTAACATAATTTGTTTGTCATACTTCGTTAGCGCCTTTTTTTCACGTGTTCACACACAGAATTTCACACACAGAATTTCACACATAGGTTCACACGTCGTACTACTGACCAAGGATGTTCGCCACCCCAGCAAACAGCACAAACACGAACTCACACCAACGAGCAATCACACAAACGAGCAACATGACAAACGCCTTCACACAAGATTAGATGAGGACAAAGACTAGACCAGAGATTAGACTATGATAAGCAAGAGATAAGCAAGACGCGTTAGCGAGCTTCGTCTGCTTTACCATCTACCTGCTCAACGCTGCTTACAGAACTGTCTACACAGACCGAACCAACATAGGCCGACCTAACAAAGACCGCTCAACACAGAAACTTCTAATACAGATACTCCTCGAGGACGCAGCACATGGCTGATGAACGGCGCACACAATTCAATCGCCCGTCACCAGACGAGCTAGCCGATGAACGCCGTCGGTTAGCAGACGATGCACCCTTTGATGCTGCCAACCGTGACGTTACAACGCCCAATACAACGCCCGAAGATAGTGACATGCAAGAAGATAGTCGCAGCAATCCTGGGCAAAAACATAATGATGCAGAAAATTGTGATGTATCTAGCCCGCAAGTAGCAGCAGCGACCCTCGCCAATATCACCCCTATACAACACCCTACACAACACCCCACACAACAATGGCAACACTATCAGCGCTGGCTCGAGCACACCCCCGAATATGTGCTCGAGTTAGACCGCGACTGGACAATTACCTGTGTGAGCAATACCGCCGCCACGTTTATTGGCCGCCCCCCTGCTGAACTTGTGGGCATGTGCTACTGGGATATTTTCCCCAAAGCCCACAGCACCTTCGAAGAACACTACCGCCAAGCAATGGAAACTGGACAAGCACGCAGCTTTGAAGCCCCCTCTCATCACCGCATTGGGGCGTGGTACGAAACGCAGGTGTACCCTCACGAACAGGGGTTGAGCATCTACGCCCGTGACATCAGTGACCGCAAACGTGCCGAAAAAGCGCTGTATCAGTCGCAGGAGCGCTTGGAATTGTTGCGCCAGCGCAGTCCTTTGGGCATCATCGAGTGGGATACTGACTTTTGCATTTTGACGTGGAACGCTGCCGCCGAAACTATCTTTGGCTTTCGCGAAGAAGAAGTGCTCGGTCAGTCCACAGCAGACTTGCTCATCCCACAAGAGGTGCGCCCACACATCACCACGCTCATCAGCAACACTGTCGGACAAAAACACGTCACCCACAGCATCAACGAAAACCTCACCAAGTCTGGCAAGGTCATTATCTGTGAGTGGTACAACGTGCCCCTCACGACCAGCCAAGGCACGGTGATTGGCATCACTGGTTTAGTACAAAACGTCAGTCAGCGCGAATACGCCCAAAGCAAACTCAACCGCTTAGCCGAGTTTCGCAGGCAACTCATTGACTTGAGCCGCGAGGTGTTACAAAACGACACCAGCGACGCAGCAGCCTTGTACCACTACTTGCTAGCCAAAGCCATCGCCACCATTCCTGGGGCGCAAGCCGGTAGTATTATGGTGCGCCGAGATGATGGTCATTACTATTTTGTGGCCGCTGAAGGTTATGACCTCGAGGGCTTACGCGATGTTATCTTGCACGAAAGCGACTTACACATCGCTCCTGATGAAAACAGCGCCAAGGTCGCCCATAACCCCGAAAATTACGAAGTGGCATCCCTTGATAGTGAGGGAAACGCCTATTTTAACGATGTGGGGCGGGTTGCTGAAATTCGTGCCATGCTGACCGTGCCCGTCGTGGTGGGCAACACGCGCCAAGCGGTGCTGTTTATTGACAACTTTGTCAGCGAAGACGCGTTCGATGCTGACGCCATTGAAATGGCAGAAATTTATGCTGGGCAAATCGGCGTGTACTTGCGGCGCTTGTGGCTAGAAAGTGAACTGCGCGAACGCGAACTGCGCAGCCGCGCTCTACTCGAGGCTATTCCAGATACCATCAGCCGCCACGACGCCACCGGGCGCTACCTTGACATTCGTCCGGGCTTACACCACGTATCGTTACTCCCTTTGCAAGACCGCTTGGGTCAAACTGTCCATGACATGATTGGCGATAGTCACCCAGACATCGCCAAGATGTTTCATGATGCCCAGCAGCGTGCCCTCGAGACCCGTCAGATACAGCGTTTTGAGTTTCGTTTTTCCCATCAAGGCACGTGGCAATATCGCGAGGTGCGGGTTGTGGCTACCGACGCCCTAGACGTGCAAAACGCTCGAGAAACCATCATCATCGTGCGTGACGTCACCCGGCAAAAAGAAGCCGAACAGGCGCTGCGTGACAGTGAAAATCGCTACCGCATCATCAGCGACGTGATGACCGATGTGCTCTATGCCTATAAGCGCGATAACCACGGCAATTTTGTACGTGACTGGAACAGCGGTGTGGGCGAAGTGCGTTTAACGGGTTACGAACCCGCAGAAATTGATACCCTCGGCGGCTGGGCGGCCATTGTGCACCCTGATGACAAGCCCATAGCGCACTCCTTAGCACAATCATCACGGCCACAAAGGTTGGTGATTGAATACCGCATCATCACCAAAACTGGTGACATTAAGTGGGTGCGGGACTTTTCGCGGGCGGTGTTTGACGCGTCTGGCAAAGTGGTCATCGCATTGTTTGGTGCCAATCAAGACATCACCGAACAAAAGCAAGCCGAACAGGCGCTAGAAGACGCCAAAGCAGACCTCGAGCGCGCCCTAGACGAAAACACCCTCATTTTGGAGAGCATCACCGACAGTTTTGTCTCACTTGATAGCGACTGGCGGCTCAGGTATGTCAACCAGCGTGCCCTTTCTTACACCGCGTTTGATGATGTGAGCCAAGTGCTCACGCGGCCTTATGTGGAAGTGTTTGGTTTTGCCAAGCGTTTGCCGCTCGAGCAAGTCTTTAACCGCACACTAACGCGCAACACCCCCGAACAGCTCGAGGTTTTTTGGCAAGAACGCGACTTATGGCTAGAACTGCGCATCTACCCGAATCGGGCAGGCTTAGCCATCTATGCTACCGACATCAGTGACCGCAAGCGCATGGAGTTTGCCCTGACGGCTAGCAACCGCGAACTCAACCGCCACGCCAGCGAACTCGCCGCACTTAATCACATGATGGAAGTACTCACCAGTGCTACTCGAGTACGTGACGCCCTAGAAGCCGTCGCCCCACTGATTGCCCAACTGCTCAACCTCGAAGGCGTATCAGTTAGCTTGCTCGATGCACCCTCGAGTCACATGTTGCCGTGGTCGCCTACCGCTGCTGTCACACATGCGGGTAATGCAGATGCGGGCAATACAGTTAATGCCAATGCGGATAATGCAGAAGCAGATAATGCCAATGCGGGTAATGCCAATGCGGGTAATGCAGATGCAGATAGTACAACCGCAAACCCCACTTCAGACGCCACCGCAAACACCTCGAGCCACAATGAGCCAGCTGAACACGACCCAGACTGGACAGATACTGCTACGTTGCGCGAAGTTGTGCGCTTTAGCAACGGACAAAGCCACGTGCTCGAGCATGCCCCTGCCATCAAACTCAGCGAGGACACCACAGCCCTCAACGCCCTGCGTGACAATGAACCCGTTCATGTCAGCGAAGCAGCCACCCTCACATCAGGGCATTATCAGCACTTTGGCGTCACGCACCAACTACCGCCACCCGGCGACAGCGCCACCCACCACACACATCACCACACAAACCATCAGGGTTACTGCAAACTTATCTTGCCTTTGCGCAGCCAACACCTGTTGATGGGCGTGTTACATCTTGCAGCAGCAGATAGCCAACGGACGTTTAGTAACGCAGAAATTGAACTGGCTGAAACCGTCGCCGGACAACTAGCTAGCGCACTCAGTAATGTGCAGTTGCTCGAGGCACAACAACGCATCAATCGTGACTTACACCACGCTAACGCGCAACTTGCCGACGCCAAAGGGCAGCTCGAGCTAAAAAACAAACGCCTCATCACCTTGAGTACTCGTGATGGCCTTACGGGTATCTACAACCGCCGTCACCTAGAGACGCAACTCGCCAAAGAGTTTGCCAGGGTTACCCGCTACAAGCTGCCTTTGAGTGTGATGATTTGCGACATCGACGACTTCAAACACGTCAACGACACCTTTTCACACGGCATCGGTGACGAGGTACTGCGCCAAGTTGCTGCCATCATGCAACAACACACCCGCGACATCGACATCGTGGCCCGCTATGGTGGCGAAGAGTTTGTCATCGTTTTCCCTGAAACCAAACCCGAAGACGCCTATCAAGCCTGTGAAAAAATCCGCTTGCTCGTTGCCAATCAATCGTGGGACGACCTCGCCCCAGGTTTGCGCGTGACGCTAAGTTTAGGGCTGACAGGTCACACAACGGTGCACAGCCACGAAGAAATGTTAAACCGCGCCGACACACTTTTATATAACGCCAAAAACACTGGAAAAAATCGTATTATCATGGACAATACTTCTGATGACTCGAGCAATGATGACTCGAGCTAATGATGGCACTCAAAACAGCGACGCCAACACCAGCGACAGTAACACCAGCAAGGCTGAGTCTGACTAGACCGTCGTCATGAAACGGGCAACGCTTGGTGCTATCAACTTGCCGCTACTGATAGTGAACACTGATGGTCACATACATAGGGCAACCTAGTGACACTCTACGACACCCTGCGTATTGCTAGGCCAAGGTGGACATCGAACTGAGTACTCGAGCCAATGATGTTGCCTGAAACACACCTGAAACACCCTACGCAATGAGTTGGCAAATCAGTTTGGTGATGCAGTATTTGCGGCTGCCAAGGTATTGCACCGGGTATTGCAAGCAGCAACAACCTCTGCTTGCATCATCGTTCAAGGGGGCTTGTCAAACAGGGGCAGGTCTGTTAAACTCTTTTTTGGTTTAAGCCATGACCGCGATCCGCGGTAGCTCAGTGGTAGAGCGATCGGCTGTTAACCGATTGGTCGTAGGTTCGAATCCTACCCGCGGAGCCACCTTTTCCCCTAGTTTACTAGGGGATTTTTTTTGCTTAAGGGTTGATATCAACACCCCACTGACGTAGAAGAAGCAGAAGTGGTGACGGCAAACGTCTTGTCAGTACGCCCGTGCTAGGATAACAGCGTGCCAATTGGGGTATTTTTTTTACTACTTTTTGGGCTTATTGGGCTAGGCACCTGGGCCATTACCAGCGGGATGCGCAGCAGTCGCCAAGCCGCCGCGCAGCAAAGCCGTTTGTCTGCCCAGCACCTGAGCGGCCTCGCCGAACCGTATCGGGGCATTATGTACGAAGCCCTCGCCTGCTTAAAAGACATTCGCAAGCAGAGTGACAACGCGTCGCCTGCCCTAAAAAGGCGCTTGCAAGATATTGCTGCACGCATCGAAGCTAGCCTCGAGCGCGCCCTGCCCCGCGCCCAACACGGTAGCCGTTTGCAAGGTTATTTCGTACGCTTAGAAAAGCAAACCGTGAGCGCAGACCAACACCCCGAACTAAAACAACAAGCCCAAGACATCGAACGCGAATTGCGCGAACTATTAGAGCAACTCATGACGTTGCGCGATAAAAGCTATCAAGTGCTCGGGCAAGCTGCCAAACTGGACTTTGACCAAGTGAGTAACCGTGAACTGCAAGACGCCCTGTTTGAACTTGACGCCTTGGAAGAAACCTACGCCAGTTTGCCGGATATGCCACCCGCGAGCAGCTACGGACGCTCCCGCCGCTAAATAAGCAATTAATATCACAAGCAAGCTCGAGCTACCTGTCATATCATGGCGGCAATGATAAGCGGCCATGACAAGCAGTGGTGTCAACGTCTCCCCTCACAACCTCTCTTCTCAAAGGTCTTTGCAAAGGGTGAATCTATGACGCGTCCTTCACAACAAACCACACTCCCCTTGTGGTGTCGTTTTCTGGTGTTGGGGCTAGTGATGGTTATCTCAGCTTGCGCGCCTAGTAGCGACGTTGAGCGGGTGCAAGTTGAGCAACTCGCGGCTGAAACCAGTTTTTACCCTCGGCAAACCGGCGCACTGTGGCAATATTTGCCCGCTGGCGAACGCGTTGACAGCATGCCTGCGGTACTTAGAGTAGAAGGCCCTACCTTAGTCGAAGGCCGCAGGCTCATTGCTTGGCGGTTAGTTGGGCGCGGTATCGACGCGCAAGCCTACCGTGAATATCGTCCTGATGGGGTGTTTACCTACCGTGAGACCCGCCCAGGGGCAGTGATTTCGTTTGACCCACCGGTGCAAGAATTACCTGCTGAAAACGCTTTGCGCTTAGGGGCGTCTTGGGGTGGTTCGACCCGAGCCACGATTTACTTTCCCGAAGCCCGCCCAGAAGAGCAATTCCGGCAGCTACTCGTCGATTATCAATACAACGTCATCGACGTGCGGCAGGTGAACGTGGCAGCAGGGACGTTTGATGTTTTTGTGATTGACTTTGAAAGCCGCAGTTTTGATGAAGCAGGTAGTGTCATCGAGGTGCTCGAGCAAGAAATCTGGTTCGCGCCTTTTGTAGGCGAAATTCGCAACGATGTTGGTCTGGTACTGGTTGACACCAACTTCGACCTGCGCACCGTGTCACTGTTTTAATCACTTACCTGATTTTGCACACCAATTGATATACATTGATATACCAAGGGGATGCGATTGTCCGTATAAAACTATCGCCTCCCCTTTTCCTTGTTTTGTTAACGCTTCCCCAAAAAACGCGTGTATGTCACCCCGTACAAATAGCTTGAAACAGCTTGGCACACTGCTACAAAAATCAGGCTGCAGACGTAAGCGGTAAGTTGTAATGGGACATGATTTTGTCAACGACTTCTTCTGTTGAATACACACCTGTGTCAATTTCTAGGCTCGAGCGTCCCGAAATCGCCGCGTCTATATCGGGATTTTGTTCGTAGTAAGCACGTAACTTCTCAAGGCTTGACATAAGACCTACCTCAGCCCGCCAAGGTTCTTGTACCCGCTTTTCCATAACCTCTGGCGCTGAGAACAACCTTACTAAACACACGTCACCACCGTGTTGCTCGACACTCTCGAGATACCCCTGGGCAACATCACTTTTTGAGGGCGAAAACACAAAGGTAAAAATAATGTCGATACCCACCCTAGCGGCTTCGGCCATCATGAGGGTATGGGTTTGGTAAAGCGTCTTTTTGAACGACTCCGAACCCCATTCAAAGAGCGCCAATATGGTGGGATAAGTTAACCTACGCTGAATCCGTTTGAACCCCGTGCGCTTTTCGAGTTCCATCTCAACGGCATATTTTCCTGTCGCGGGTGGTCCATAAATCACAACATGCTTCATGCTTACCTCTTTCTGGTGTCAAGCTTATTTCTGATGCAAGACTTAACTCGAGCTAGCTACAATAATTTCTAGACAAGTTTCCTTGAGTGAATTAAGTGGATTTGCTTTGACGCGCATGGTAGGTATCTGACGTTAATGGCGTCACTGATAGCAATTTCATTAAACTACCACAGCAAACTATCACAGCCCCTCGAGATGACAGGACAACCAATGGCAATTTCATGTGTCGTTTCTACAGTGACTGATTTTTACCAATGTCACATCAACATCAATTGCGTTCAACTATGTAGACGTCAATCATGGAAATACTACAAAAAGTCAGCTTAGCCCCAACGGTAATCGATGCTATTCCAAACAACACGCTTGTGAAGCATCTTCAGCACTTTACTTGTGGATATGGCTGTCAAAAGTGTATTTGTTGTTACGTATTTTTTGTTATACGGATTTGTTGTTATGTGGACGACTCGAGCCACACCCACTCCTCGAGCCATATCAGCTAACAAACGCACATCAACACAAGAAATTCACCGTGTCATCAAGCACGCAACAGCAGAACACCGTCCAAGCTTCAGTAGGGGTTAAGCGCAACGCTAACTGCGTGACAGTTTGGCGTGTTAAATCGCGGTAGCGTACTTTGTGACGCCACATTCGCATGAACCCAAAATGAGTTTTCGTGATGCCTACCGGCAAGGTCACTTGAAAGCGTTTTTCTCGCTCGGTGGACATGCGCGTGAGGCAAAGACGCAAGCCCTCGAGCTACCGCGTGAGATTGACCGTCAAGCACTCGCCAATGCCCTTGGTTGCTACGCCAAACAACTCGACGCTCCCGCTGCCGTGCATGCTGCTCTGGAAAAACTTGCCCACCCCGAAAGCCGCGCCGTGGTGACAGGTCAGCAGGTGGGCTTGCTGCTTGGCCCTACTTTTACGCTAGCCAAAGCGGTCACAGCCATCAAACTGGCTGCCCAACTCGATAACGACGAGCGTCCGGTAGTGCCGATTTTTTGGCTCGCCAGTCAAGACCATGACAGTGACGAGATTGACCACACCTATTTATTAGCTGAAGACGAACACGTGCGCCGCATGCAAGTGCCGTTACCAAACGATGTGCCTGCTGGTCATATCACTTTAGAAGACGCTTGGCTAGAAACCATTAAGCAAGAAATCGGCGCATTGCCTGAAGGTGATTTGGCGGGCGTGCACAAGCAAGACGTGGTGGCACTGCTCGAGCGCACTGCAGCGCGCAGTCACACCTTTGCTGATTGGTTTGCCAGTTTGCTGTTTGAACTGCTCGGCGATCAGGGTCTCATCATCATCAACCCACTCGATACCTGTATTGCGCCGCACTTTCACGGGGTGATTAAGCAAGAACTAGAACGCCCCCTAGCTTCTTCAGAAGCCATCAACGAAGCGGGCGACCGCTTGCATGAACTGGGTTACACCCCGCAACTTGGGCGGGCAGAAGACGCCACCAACTTGTTTTTTGAAGTGGGCGGCACTCGGCATTTGTTGCGGTTTCGCGAGGGGCTTTTTTATTACGACAACCCTGATGGCGACGGCGAAATGAGCGTGACTAAAGAGGATTTGCTCGAGTGCTTAGCACGTTCTGCCAGTTGTATCACCCCTGCTGCTGGCCTTCGTCCTATTACCCAAGACGCTGCCCTACCTACTGCCATTACCGTAGTTGGCCCTGGCGAATTGCGTTATTTTGCTCAACTCAAAGGCGTTTATGAACTTAACGGCGTGGCTATGCCGCTTATCTACCCACGCATGAACGTAACCATTTTAGAACCACCCGCGCGGCGCATTGTCGATAAGTTTGGTTTGGATATTGACGCGTTGTACAGCAACTTCGACAGCGTACGGGCAGATGTGCTGCTTAAACTGCACGGTCACAGTGATGCCATTCACGACGCGCTTCGCACCATCGAAAGCAGCAGCGACGCCCTTTTTCAACACATTCAAAGCATCGACCCCACCTTAGAACAACCTGTTGACAAAGGCAGCGCCCGCATTCACGCGATTTTGTCGCAACTGCGCGATAAGAGTGCTCGAGCATTAGCCGAACGCGACGACATTTACGCCCACCAGTTTGCCCGCTTACAGACGCACTTACTTCCCTTGGGTCAGCGCCAAGAACGGTTATTGAGTCCGTTTAGTTATTTTCTCAAGTTTGGTATTCAACCTGTACTGCAAGAACTGCTCGAGCTACCCCCTGAAGGCCATCAGGTCGTGCGTTTTTAATTGCCTGTTCCGGCCAATTTGCTCGAGCCACTACACCAACACCCTTCTGACCAACACACCACTACGTGTGTGCTGTGTGCAGAGATGGACGCTCGAGCCCAACGCTACCTGGGCGGGATCGCCCAAGACGGTGTCAATGATATTCCATTGCGGCAACGCTTACGCCGGGCGGGGGGTTATTGCCAGCGTCATGCGGTCATGTTTGCAGAAAACAGTTTGCTGCTGCCTACGGCCATTTTGATCCAAGACATCTTGCAAACTCGCTTAGAGCGCATCGCACGCGGTAGCACACGCCCCATTGTCTGCCAAGCCTGTCAGGTCGAGGAGGCTTACGCCAAGCAAATTATCCAGTTTGTTAAACGCAAGCGCAAAAACCCTGAGGTTCAAGCGCAAGTTTTGGCATTGCCTTGGTGTTTTGCTCACCTTGAAGCTTTGGCGCAGGTGCTTCCCAAATCCGTGCAGACGCAACTGGTTGACCGTTTTGCGGAAGCAGACGCTCAGCTTAGCGAGGTGATTCGCAAGCATGATTACCGCTTTACACATGAAACCATCAGCGAGCCAGAACGGGACAGTGTGAGGGTGGTGCTCGAGCACCTCACCCCCTGAACCTATCGCCGTTTTTTATGTTTTTTGCCGTTAGGATTAGCAATTGCACGTGTTGTTTTTATAGTGGCTGATTTTCGCCTACATCGACATCAATCACTCTCGAGCACACAGACGTTATTCATAGAAAAGCTGGCTGCTTTAACTGCGCCGTAGCGAATAATTCGGTGCGTCTTTGGTGACCGTTATGTCGTGCGGGTGCGATTCAATCAAACTGGCATTGGTGATTTTGACGAATTGGGCATCATGCATAGCAGCAATATTGGCCGCCCCGCAGTACCCCATCGCCGAACGAAGTCCACCCACCATCTGGTAGAGTGCGTCATCAACCGGGCCCTTGTGGGCAACCATGCCCTCGATGCCTTCAGGGACGTATTTTTGCTTGCCTTCTTGGAAATAGCGGTCAGCGCTGCCTGAAGCCATCGCACCCAAGCTGCCCATCCCCCGATAAGCTTTATAACGGCGTCCATCACGCAAAATATCTTCACCAGGGGCTTCGCTGGTACCTGCGAGCATTGACCCCACCATCACTACGGACGCCCCTGCGGCAATGGCTTTGGGAAAATCTCCCGTCATCTTGATGCCACCGTCGGCAATGACGGGTACACCTGCGGCTTTGGCGACTTGGGCAACTTCCATGATGGCCGTTAACTGCGGCACACCCACGCCAGTGACAACACGCGTGGTGCAAATACTCCCCGGACCAATGCCCACTTTGACGGCATCGGCACCCTTGTCGATGAGATCCCTTGCGGCTTCGGCAGTGGCGATATTACCTGCAATCACGTCCACGTCTGGAAAGGTATCTTTGAGCCACACGAGCGCGTCGATAATGCCCTTGGAATGCCCGTGGGCGCTATCGAGCACTAACGCGTCTGTGCCTGCTTTAACAAGGGCTGTAGCGCGAGCCTCCAAATCCTGCGACACGCCCACCGCAGCAGCTACCCGCAACCGTCCGAGGCTATCTTTAGCGGCACGGGGGTACTCGAGCTTCTTAACGATATCTTTGATGGTAATAAGCCCTTGCAAAATGTAATCGTCATCGACGACCAGCAACTTTTCAACCTTGTGGCGGTTTAGGATGTCGCGAGCTTGCTCGAGCGTCGTACCCACGGGCACGGTAATCAAATTGTCCCGCGTCATTAAGTCTTCAACTGAACGACTAAGGTCGTTTTCAAAACGCAAGTCACGGTTGGTCAAAATACCAATCAAGCGCCCGTCAGGTTCAACAATCGGCACACCACTGATGCGATATTCCTTCATGATGGTTTGCGCTTCTGCAAGGCGGGCACCGCGCCCCAAGGTGATAGGGTCAACAATCATGCCCGCTTCTGAGCGTTTGACCTTGCGCACCTGATCGGCTTGGGTAGTAGTATCCATACGTTTGTGGATGACCCCAATGCCCCCTTGCCGCGCCATTGCTACTGCCATTTGTGTTTCGGTGACGGTGTCCATGGCTGCAGACACGATAGGGGTATTGAGGGAAATATGCCTCGAGATATAACTCGTAATATCAACATCGCTCGGGAGCACATCAGAATAGGCAGGCACAAGCAGTACATCATCGAAGGTGAGGGCTTCGGTACGAAATTTTTCTTTAATGGAGATTTTTTCAGGCAGGACAGACGTCATAACTACACCTAACTTTCACAAAACACGCGCCATCACAGGCATTACACCCTGACGGCAAGATTTTGAGAATTATAGATGAGAACCTGCCCGTCGAACGTCGGCAACAACGCAAACGCGTTTTTATTACCTCGAGAAAAACCCGTGCTAGAAGGCATAAAGCTGGTTTATCACACCGCACACTGAACCTTCACAGATGACGGCAGGTTATGTCGATGTTTTTTATTGATATTAAAATAGTTGACATTTTTATGCTGCACTTAACCATCGCGTAAAGAGAGCACAACTGACTCGAGCCACCCTGTGTTGTTTTGCGTCTTAAAACATCTGTGCCAAACGCCGCAAGGCATCTTCGGGAAACGACGGCGCGGGTTGCAAGCTGACAAAATCAACATCACCAAGCTGCCCCTCACTGGGTATGGCATAATCTAGTGAATTCACATCGGTCACGACAATAGCGCGATACAAAAGTTGCGCCATGCCTTCACGAGTAAGGGCGTCGCGGGGGTTGTAGCTACTTACGGGCATGAGCGCAAAACGGTGGGCAGTTTTTTGATAGGGCAAAAACCACGGTTCACCCTTCACGGCACTGTCTACCGGGAGAGCAAACGCAGTGGTGATGAGCTTGAGGGCTTCGGCGTAGGTAACAGACTCGGCGGGGGCAAAGCGGTTGTCGGGGTAGCCAGTGATCAACCCCAATTCTCGAGCGCCACACACATACGGCGAAAACCAATCGGTGACGGCTACGTCGGCAAAACACTCCTGCGGCGCAAAGATGCGGCTAGTGTGCTCGAGCATCACCAGTACCGTAAGCTCGGCTCGCGTTACTGATTTAGCAGGCCGAAAGGTACCGTCTTCGTAGCCGTTTAGCACCTCACGTTCATGTAAAAAGGTAATCGCTTCGGGGTAGCGGCTGTGACTGAGGTCAAAAAAAGGTTGGGCACTCGCCAACATGAGAAAAGCAGCCGCAGCGGTCACAACAAACACAGGGAATTTTTTGGTGAGGTTCATAAGCCAAAAATACGCTGCAGACAAGCAAGAAGGATGATGCAGAGCTAAGAACTGTGAACGTGGCTCGAGCAACGCGTGAAACTGTCATGAAAAAGATGATAAAAACCCATTTTTGTGAGAGAGGTATTGCAGTAACCATGAAGACGACGTACCCGCATTTCGTGCTTTAACACACACTTGATTACCTGATATGTCAGGCATCATACTGATTAGAGACATAAAGCGCCAAGGCTCACACGCGTGCGTTGTTGGCTGACCTGTACATTGGCTGCTCGCCCCCCGTGAGTGACCATCGGCAATATTTACTATCTTGCCCTTACCATCTTGAGTGCCCTCTGTGATGCCCTGGGCTAGGGTCAACGCCCCTATCGACAACTTTTTTGTCAAAATACTACGCTGCATAACGTCAATATTTTTGTCAATGTTTTTGATTGGCGAGTTTTGACGCCCACAAGTTAAGAAATTGTTAAATTAAGGTATATCTATGACCCATCTGCCAACCGCTGCTGACGTTTCTGATTCTGTGGCTACGCATCAAGATGCCACTATGATAGCGACGCTTGACCAACTTGCTGCCCATGCCTTACCCGCCGAAGTGTGTAGTAATGTCGATGGTTGGTTGTTACGCTATCACTACGGGATGACCCGCCGCGCCAATTCGGTGTTGCCGCTGCGGCAAGGTAAGCTGAGCACAAGCGAAAAATTACACCTAGTTGAAGCCTTTTATGCTCGAGCCAACCAACCTGCCCGCTTTCAAGTGTCGCCTGCGTGTGCCCCACACGACCTGCCTGACATCTTGAGCGCTCGAGGCTACCAGGTTGACACCGTCACCAGCGTGCAACTCGCTGACACACAAACTGTGCTGACCCGTGCCAAAGCCAAACTATTTGAAGTATGGTTACAAAAAGCAGTCACGCCAGCGTGGCTCGAGCACGAAACCCGCTTTGCCCACCCCGAACGCGCCCAACATCCGGCGTACCGCAGCCTTTTTGAGAACGTACCCACACCTTGTACCTTTGCCAGCTTGCGCCAAGAAAACGCCGTCATTGCCCTCGGATTATGTGTTTTTCATCCCACCACACACCAAGCCGGCCTGTTTAATATCGCCACGCAAACCACCATGCGCAGGCGCGGGGCAGCCACGACCCTGTTGTACTACTTGGCCAAGTGGGCAGATAAACAAGGGGCAACGCAACTGTATTTGCAAGTAGAAACCCAAAACACCAGCGCCAACGCCCTTTATGCCAAACTCGGGTTTGAGACACACTACAGCTATCAGCACTGGTACAAACCGCATTAAACCGATAGGCTAACCCTATGAGCAATTTACTTTCTGCTGCGGCTTTGGCTGCTTTACCGAGTGAGCAAGTGCGCATTATCGACTGCCGTTTTCGTTTGCAAGACCCGCCTGCAGGCAAAGCTTTGTACGACGTGGGTCACATTCCAGGGGCGCAATTTTTCGACCTCGATGAGGTGCTATCTGCTAAACCTACTGCTAGCGGTCACGGTGGCCGTCACCCGCTACCCGATATTGATACCTTTGTGGCGCACGTGCAAACTGCAGGCATCAATAACGACACACGGGTAGTTGCCTACGACGACATGGGCGGCTTATTTGCGGGGCGTTTATGGTGGTTGCTTAAGTACCTTGGACACGACCGCGTGCAACTGTTAGATGGTGGGGTGCAAGCTTGGCAGAATGCTGGCTACGAACTAGCCACGGCTGTGCCGTCTTTTCCCAAAGGCAACTTTGCAGCCAATCCACGCCCAGAGATGGTCGCTAGCATTGATGAGGTAAAAAACAGCCTTGACGTGCCCGATGTGCTACTCGTTGATGCTCGAGCCAGTGAGCGCTACCGAGGCGACACTGAACCCCTCGACAAACAAGCGGGACATATCCCCGGCGCTATCAACATGCCCTTTGCAGGTAACCTCACAGGGGGGCTTGAAGGCGGCCTCTTCAAAGACCCAGACGCATTGGCTGAACGTTTTGCTGATGTGCAAGAAGCCGAAACCATCATCGCCTATTGCGGGTCTGGTGTGAGTGCCGCCCACAACGTGCTTGCCATGGACGAAATTGGCATCAAAAGCAAGCTTTATCTGGGTAGTTGGAGCGACTGGAGCAGCCGCGACGACACCCCCATTGCCACAGGCGAAGAACCCTAAACCCGCCAAACGACATCAATCACAACAGCTAACCGAACGACACGAAAAAAGCCCTCCAACATGGAAGGGCTTGGTATTTTTTGGTTACTTGGCTTAGTTTACTTGGCTTAATTGCTGAAGTCTAAACCGACAATCACGGGGTCGTGATCAGACGAGCGGAAGGGACTGGGTTCGTACAACGCTTGCACCGAGTCTGGTTTGAACGGCGGCGTGCCATAATCCAAGAACGCAGGTTCGTCGGCGTTGATATGCCAAATGGTCGTACCTGTGACACTATCGGCCAAGCTGCCGCTGGTCAGGGCGTGATCGAGGTAACCCGATTGACCGGGAGAGAAAACGTAGCTGTAACGTTCTTCGGCGGCCATGTCGCGTTCAACCAAGTCGATGAAACCAGCTTGCTCGAGCACCACAATGGGGTCTTCTGCGCCGTAAGCGTTCAAGTCACCAATAATGAGCACATCGCTTTCGCCTGTTTCGCCCTCGAGCACCGCAATCATCTCGAGCAAAGCAGTAGCTTGGGCAACTCGAGTGACGTTGTAACAACCTTGCCCAAAGTCCTCTTCGTCACCCTCGGCGTCGCGACAACTTTTTGACTTGAAGTGATTGACCACTACCGCAAATGTCTCACCAGAAGCATTGTCCGTAAACGTGCGCGCCACTGGACGGCGGCTCGAGCCATTGACCGTATAAGCATCATCCACAGATACCGCTGCATCACCGACGGGCGTGACGGTGCTGGGTTTGTAGATAAACGCTTGTTTGATGGCGTCGTCGCCTGTACCGGCGGGTTCAGCAAAACCTGCATACGTGCCTGCGCCCATCACCTCATTGAGCCCGTCTAATAGGTCATCGATGGCGGTTTGTCCAGTGCTGCTCGAGCGCGGCGTCTCCCCTGCGCCGCCGTTGTTTTCAATTTCCATGAGACCAACAATATCCGCGTCCATGGCCACAAGAGCGGCAATAATCTTGTCACGCTGGCGCTCAAATTCACCCGCGTTAAACGCACCCCGCTCATCAAACGTCGTGAAGTAATTCAG
>CAZKAZ010000042.1:0-18956 GCA_964550765.1 uncultured bacterium
GCCTGGTTGCCAAATGGCCCTCGTTGACGAATATCCACACCACCCACATACGCACCACTTCGATAGCCGTCATGAGACTACCCACCACAACCAAAGCAAGACCTAAGTAAAACGCCCAGTGACCTTGTAACGGCGGATAAAAGGTGTAAAGCACTGTCGAACTGTCAGTGACAATCGCCGTGCCAGCCATGACCAATCCTAGCAACATCACCCAATAGGCTGACCAAGCAAACACCATATTGGGGCGTTTGTCGAGCGAACGCGCAGGCACATACAATAACCAACCACTGATAAAGAACGTCGTAAACACCAACACGTTAAGCACGCCATGCAAGGTGAGGCCTTGATAATACGACTTCAGAAACGGTAAGTATTGATAGACGTTGATACCAGCGTAGTTGAGGGCTTGCAAAGGACCAATAAGCGCGCCAATCAAGAGGGCAATAAACCCTGTGACCACAAAATACAAGGTGAGTTTTTTCTCGGGATGGGTAACGTAGACGTCTGACGCAACTCGAGCACCAGTCGGAACACTAGATACAGCCATGTGACTCCTTTACAGACCTAACTGCCCACGCATGTCGTGAACTTGAATACCATTGAGACCGTTAGAACGGGCTTCTTCGATTTCATCAGCACTAAATAGCGTAAATCCCGCAGGCAAATCGCTTTCGTTGCCCCACTCGGTAAGCACATAATTGAGCGTTGAGGCGATTTGTTCGTTGCTCAGTTGTGCCCACGCAGGCATGACGCCATTGTAGTTACCGCCTTCTACCTGAATTTGGCCTTGCATACCATAGAGTAGCAAGTTTCGCAGGTAATCGCGGCCACCATCCACGCTCACCAAGTCAGGCGTGTGACCTGCCAAAGGTGGAAACGCCCCCGCAATACCTTGACCGCTACCTTGATGGCAACTCGCGCAGTTGTTGCTATACGTTGACGCACCAATGTCTTGCCAGTTGCTCGGCGCAGCGCTAGCCATCAATGCACCATCCGCACGCGCTTCACCCATGGGCGCACCATCTGTGTCAGTCGCTGTGTCAGTCGCCGCAGGCATACTGGTCATCTCGGTCGTTTCGGTTGTTGTGGTGCTTGCTGCTATTTGCTCTTCACGGTAAGCGTCAATATCGTCCACCACGATGACTTTAGCGAGCATATTCTGGTGACCAATACCGCAGTATTGATTGCACGCCAAGCGGTATTCACCTGGCTGGGAAAAGCTGTACTTAAACGACGCCACCTCGCCAGGAATCAACTCCACATTGATGTTGGTACCTTGAACTTGATAACCGTGAATGACATCTTTAGCGGTCAAATAAAACGTGGTCTCAACGTCTTTCTCGAGCACGATTTCAGCCGGTAAAAACGCAAACGCTTGCGCCACACCAACCACTTCAGCACGCGCAGGACGCTCGAGATACGTCACTCCCGGACTGGCAAACATGCCTGACTCGAGCAACTCCGCAGGTTTTGCCCGCGTGACCCGTTCAGCAATGTGCGGACCTTCGAGCGCAAGACTATAGGCAATCAAAATAATGTGGCCAACGGCCATCACCAAAAAGAACGAAATCCAAATAAATTCGTATTTGTTAATTTTTTCGTAATTGAGCATAGATTAACCTTGTCCACCTCGGAAAAGATAGAGGAAATACATAGCGAGCCACACACCACCAATAACGGCCATCAAAAAGCCCACGAGTGCTAGCGTGCCTATCGGCATACTGGACTCCTCGGTGTTGACAGGCGTGTTGGGTTCTTTATCCTGATTATCCACAAAAACCTCCTTTTCGATGCAAATTCGCTGTGACCTTCACTGTGAACGCGCTTTGCCCATGTTGCTCACCCTCATGCTACTTGCCCGCGTATTACTTACTCACGTATCACGCACCTATCCATCTGTGCGTTTCTGCGTTCAGGTGTCCTATACGTTCAGATGTCCTACACGTTCAGATATCCTATGCGTTCAGGTGTCTTATGCGCTTAGGTTTCACTCACCACCAGTTTATTAACAGTGCAAGTGTCACGTTGGCACATGCTTGGCACATGTCACGTTGCTACACACGCTAATCAACATCCTACACGCTAATCAACATCCTATACATGGGTAAACATCTTGGAGGACAAGCATGCCAGATAGGCAACATTGGGCATCTGACTACAAAACGCTACGGGCAGTGTATCACGACCAAAGGGCGTGGCGTCGCGCATGTATCTCACGTTTTGCCCCTTACCTGAATTTGCTAGCCAAGCTCATCAAGAGCCTTGTTAGGCTAACAGCATGACGACACCTACGTCTAGCATGATGACACCTACGTCTAAGGAACCTACGTCTAAGGAACCTACGCCTAAGGAACCTACGTCTAGGGACATTTGTATGTGCATGTATAGTCTTTCAGGTTTAGCATATTCAGGTCAAGTTACCAGCTCGAGCTCGCCCTGCGGTCATTGTTTGACTGTTCACTCAGAGGTTAGCACCCCAAAGACCAACGTGCCACACATAACCTTTCACGTGCAACCACCTCATCAAGCACACAACACGCCACCTATAACAACACCTATAACAACGCCTATAAAAACAGGAAGTGTGACAGCAAGCAGGATGGCTGACGGCATGTTTGCCTCGAGCCTCTTTCACTTGGCGTGTCACCTCTTAGCTGACGTGCTTTGTGGCGAGGTTGGCTGCCCGTGCCTAAATTATCACCGCAACCAAGGCGAGCAGGCAAGTACCCTAGGCCTATGACGAAACGCGAGCCAGCCACATGAACAAAACCCGTGTTTCCCGCTTTCCTGAGCTGTCTCAGCTCGGTCGTGAGCTCAGCGGCGGTGTGACGGCTGCGGTCATTGGCTTACCCAAAAACATTGCTTACGGCTTAATTGCTCTCGCGCCGCTAGGTGTTGCTTGGCAAGGCCAAGGGGTGATGGCAGGCTTTGCAGCAGCCATCGTCGGAGGCGGGGTGGCTGCCCTGTTAGGTGGTACGCCTGCGCTCATTTCTGGGCCTTCAGCAGCGGCGGCGTTGGTGTTTGCTGGCACCATCAGCCAGTTGGCAGCTGTCGCACCGCAGTTTGCCAGTGAAGTCGCCCCAGAGAGTTATCAGTTGCTTGCACTGGTGATGGGCTTTTTGGTGATGGCTCTCGCGGGTTTGTGGCAAGTGGTTTTTGGTTTTTTGCGGCTCGGCAATTTAATCAAGTTCACACCCTACCCAGTGATTGCGGGCTTGCTCAACGGGTTGGCGCTCTTGGTATTTTTTGGCGAACTGGCAAGTTTGCTGCATTTTTCGGCGGCATGGCCGTTTGTAGAACTTGACGTGTGGCGCTGGTTGTTGGCGTTGTTGGTGTTAACAGTAAGCTTGTGGGGCAAGCGCGTGTTTGGCAGGTTTTTGCCCGGTGTGCCGTCGGTGCTGATTGCCCTTATTGTCGGGTCGTTGGCGTATTACGCTTTGGCGTACGCTGGCCTCGAGCCAGTCCTAGGGGGTCGCCTCGATTCATTGGGACAAACCCGTTTGACGCCGCGTTATTTTGGTGAGATGGTTGGGGCACTCGCGCTCGAGGGCACGTTGAGTATTTTCCCCGTGCTGATAACAGCGGCGTTGAGCGTGGCGTTTTTGGCGTCTACCAAAACCCTACTTGCTGCGCTTAACGTACAAAACCTCAGTCATCAGCGCAGTGATGTGAACCGCGAACTAATGGCACAAGGACTCGCCAACATTGCTGCTGCAGGTTTTGGCGGCATTGCCTCAGAAGGGTCATTTAGTCAAAGTGTAGGCAACTACCAAGCGGGCGGACGCACGCGACTATCCGGCATTGCTTGGAGTGTGGTGACGTTACTGGCTATTTTCGTCTTAGCACCTTTTTTTCAGCTCATTCCCAACGCGGTCATCAGTGGGTTGTTGCTTTACATCGCCCTCACCATGACCGATCGCTGGAGTTTGGGCTTGCTAGCACGGGTCATCAGCGACAAACGGCAACGCAAACTATTTTTGACCGACGCTTTACTCATTGTCTTGGTGACGGTGGTGACGTTAGTCACTAACCTCAACGTTGCTGTAGCCGTGGGGGTGCTAGCGTCCATTGTGGTGTTTGTTGTCAAGATGAGTAAGACCACTGTGCGCAGGCGCTACGACGCCGCATCGCGTCATTCCAAACGGCAACGCGACGAACGGGCGCTAGCAGTATTGACCGAACATGGCGGCAACATTCACGTGATTGAACTAGAAGGGTCACTGTTTTTTGCCTCCGCCGATGCTTTGGCCTTGGAACTAGACACCTTGGCAGGTTTGGGGGTGCACGCGATTATTTTGGATCTCAAACGCTTGCGCGACATCGACCTGAGTAGCGTGCGGGTACTCACACAAACCTACGCCCGCTTGCGCGACGTCGGCTGTCAGTTGGCACTGAGTTACGTACAACCAGACACCTTGGTGCAGCGCACGTTGGTAACGGGCGGTTTATTTGATAGTTTGCCCTTGGGGGCGTGTTTTGCTGATACCGATAGCGCCTTAGAACGTTTTGAAGACCACTTGCTTGCTAGCCGCGCCCCACAAATGAGCAGCCGCGTGGAGCTCGAGCTACCTGACGTTCCCATCCTAGCAGGCTTAAGCCCTGCGGATTTGGCGGTACTCAAAGGCAAGTTCTACCGCGAACACTACCGCCAAGGCGAGCGCATCGTCTGCCAAGGTGACCCCGGTGATGCTATGTATATCATTACCCGAGGACTCGCCGACGTCATTTTGGATTTGCCCGGTGGCCGTAGCAAACGCCTCTCGAGCTTAACTGCTGGTACATTTTTCGGCGAACTAGCGCTACTTGACCGCAGCGAACGGTCGGCCAACATTGACGCTAGTCAGTATCTGGTCTGTTACCGCTTGGATGTACACGACTTTGAACGCTTACAGCGCACACATCCCGATATTTCTATAACGTTACTCGCTAACATCAGCCGCACGTTAACGACACGTTTACGCTACGCCAATGAGACGATTGTGGAGCTCGAGCTTTAGACACTTTAAGATATTTTTTAGTGTAAACATTGTGAATTTTGTTTAGCAATATATAATTGAAAATTAATTTGTCGCCAAAAACAAAGGGCTGTTTCATAGCTGGGTTGATACTTTCTAGCATTTCTATCATCAACGCCTACATAGTTAAACGCATTTTATGTCGATGTGACGTTGATAAACAGTTGATAAACATCAGGGAAAAATCAGTGACTGTAGAAACAACATGTGGAATTGCCATTTCGCAAGACGTCTGTCTATGGTTTAGGTACAGTCCAGCATATAGCAAACGCAAACCCAGAGCCTAAAAACCCTATCTAGCAAGCACGATCACGATGCTGTGGTAGGGCTGTTTTGGTGACGCTATTTCGAGGCAAATTGCGAGCCATATCGCCTTGCAACCAGCAAGTAGCAAAATTCACATATTCACGGCCACTTGCGGCTGGTTACGAAGTTTCACCCCTAGTGGCACGGAATTTAGGTAAACTGCCAAACATGTTACGAGGGCTCGTAGTTTTTTTCTTACTCCTAGGTGCTGTGGTACATGCGCAGACGCCTACAGGAGATTTGCTCGAGGTGCGCGTAGAAGGCACCACCGACACGTTAGCCGATCTTGTGCGCATCAACCTAAACGCCCGCGCAGGTACGCCCGTTGAACGCATCGACCTAGAAGCCGAACGCAACCGGGTGCTGGCGATGGGTACGTTTGCCACCGTTAGCCTCAACATCGAAGATAGGGGCAATGGGGCGATATTGTTTGTGCGGGTACAGGAAAACCCGCCTATTGCTGAGATTGTTATCGAAGGCTCGAGATACCCAGAAAATCGCCTCCTAGACGTTCTTAACGAAGCTAACTTATTGCGTGAAGGAGCGGTGTACAACACCTTTCGCGCCCAAGAAGGACGGGTGACCCTGCAACGCGGTTACGACGAAGTGGGCTGGCCGTTTCGGATACCGGTGACGTTGGACGTGACCGAAGTGCCAGAAAGCCCCCTAGCCGACCCCAACCGCAACGTCGTGCCTGTGCGGCTAGTGTTCACCGTTGAAGAAGAAGTACCCTTAGAAGAAGTCCGTTTTGAAAACAACACCGTCGTCTCTGATGAGGTACTAGAAGACGCTTTCGGGCGCTTATCGCGCAGTAGCACGTTTGATTTTGATACCTATCAAGCCGCCGTGCGCGAGGTGGGTATCGCCTACGAAGAAGCCGGTTACCGAGGTAGTGGCGTCAACCGCCAAAGCAGCGAACTAGTTGACGGCGTGCTAACCGTGCGCTTGCGCGAACTGACCATTGCCAGCCTCAACACCACCGCCATCGGCGTTGACCCCTCTGAATTGACTTTGCAACCGGGAGACTTGTTTAATTACGACCAGTTACTCGGTGATGTGTTGCGCCTTGCCGAAGGCCGCACCAGTGATATTCGCCTTGATTACCCCACCACAGCCGAAGGCGGCGTGCGGGTGATTTTTAGTGCTGGTCCGCCGGAGAGTGCTGGCCCTGTCGAACGGGTGACAATTGAAGGCAACACCGTCATCACCAACGAAGAACTGCGCGAAGTGATGACCTTAGATGTGGGTGACACCTTTACTTCAGAAGTGGCCGCTGAAGACTTTCGGGAAATCCAGCAACTCTACAGCGAACGCGGTTACGCCCTGCTGGCTCAGCCAGATTTTAATTTTGTCGAAGGCGTCTACATTCAGCGCCTCCAAGAAGTGACGGTTGCTGGTTACGCAGTGCTGTTTGAAGAAGCAGGCGCACGCACCCAAGAAACCGTCATCACCCGCTATCTAGCACCAGAAGGCAGCGTCTACAACCAAAACCAACTGCGCGATGACCTGTTGCAAGTCGCCCGTTTGGGCGTCGTTGAGCCTTTTGACGTGCGTTTGCAATTCAACAACCCCGATATGCCCAACTTGGCTACCGTCAACGTGCTCGTGCGCGAACGGGAAGCCCGCAACTTCACCCCGCAAGTGACCTACTCAACTGATAGCGGTTTGCTAGCGTCAGTGGGCTACAACGACCGCAACTTTTTGGGTCGGGCGCAAAATTTGGGTATCGATTTAACCGGACAAACTTCCGATAACGGCTTGCAGTTTGGCGGCAGTTTGACGTGGAGTGTGCCGTGGTTGTACTTGAATGTGCTCGATTTTCAAGACGTGCCCACTTCACTATCTGTGTCGCTGTTTAGTGTGGTTGATACCAACCAACCCCTCACCGAAGACGGCAGCCGCCGCATTGCCCACCCTTGTGTGGCTGCAGGCACATGCGATGCCATTGAAGAAAACGACGTGTTGATTGGTGACTTTTTAGAGCGCAATACAGGTCTTAGGTTTAGTGTAGGACGGCCTGTGTTTACTGATACCACTGCTCGCTTTAGTGCGAGTGGCAGTTACAACTCGTATGCTTTAGAAGATCCGAGTGAAGCATGTGAATTTGACGCAAGTGGCAACGTGGTTGACAACAACTGTGCTTTAGAGCGCGACGCCGCTGAAGCCTTTTTGCCACAAACAGGTCTGTTTGGCTTTTTGAGCACCGAACTAGTCTATGACACGCGAGACAACCCTGAATTTCCCTCCGAAGGCCTTAGGGCGCTCGGGCGGGTCGGTTTTGGTTTCGGTGACGATTACACCAACCCCGATACCGATGAACAAGCCAATTACACGTATCAACAGCTCGAGTTTGGCGTCAGTACCTACGTAGCCTTAGCCCCCAACCGCAATAACCACGTATTAGCGTTCAAGGGCAACTTTGGGCAGCAATTTGGCGAAAACTACCCCACCCGCCGCCGTTTCACAGTCGGTAATACCACTAACATCGAAACGCAAATTCGCGGCTACACCCGTGATGACTTTGACCCCTCACAAACCTACGCTATCGGCACAGCAGAATACCGCTATGACTTTGGCTTTTCTTCGCCACTCACGCAGACGGTCGTTGGCATTGCCTTTGTCGATGCGGGTTATGCGTCTAGCGTGCCTGACTTTGAAGACGACAGCGCGCCTGTGTACGTCGGGGCTGGCTTTGGGGTACAAATCAACGTCGGCTTTGGCGGCGCACTACTCGCACCTGTACGCTTGGACTACGGTTTCAGCGAGAAGAATGCTTCGGGTGTGCTCAACTTCCGCTTGGGGTATGTGTTCTGAGATTCAACCGCCACTATTTATCACACATGCGTAAAAATACCTATAAAAAACATGTTGACATATAGCACGTTTTCTTAAAGCGATTTTCTTGATGTCATCTTAAAACAACTAGATGTCGTCTCGAAAAACTAAGTATCACCCTAAGGGTCATTGGCTATCGGCTAATGGCTCTTTTGCGCGACGAATAATGCCTTGTTTACCCAGCGTTAACGCATCACCGCTTATCATCTCGTTGCCTGCTTGATTCACGCTTTGCTTGCATATATTGTGCTTACACTGATGCGAGTGCAACATTCTCATGATTTTAGGATTTTGTTAAGCGGTGTGTTAGCATGCGATGACATAGCAGCACGACTTACATTCGCGGTAGCTTTGTGTAGCGATTGCGGTGTTAGCCTGTTACTTCTGAGGACGTGGATGCGATGATGCCTGACATTACGACGACTTTACAAAGTGCTTTTTTTGAACATCATCCCCACGCTAGTTTTTTGGTGAGCCACACAGGTTCACTGGTCTGCAATGCAGCAGCTCGAGCACTCTTTGCTGCCCATCAACTGACCGAACATGTCAGTGAGGAGGCACTAGCGCACTTGCTGCATCCTGATGACTACCAGCACTGGCGCAACCTGCATATGACTTCAGCGCCTCAGCGTTGTGAATATACATGGCGTTGGTTGGTAGACCCTGACCAAGCAAGCACATTAACGACCACATTAACGACCCACATCACACTCAGCCCAGCTGGCAGTTGTGTGGTGCTCGAGCACACCCTGCACCCCCTCACCCCAAGCGCCCCCCATCACGAAGCAACCAACACTCACGAAGCAACCAACACTCACGAAGCAACCAACACTCACGAAACTGCCAATGTGGTACTTAGTGATGTGGTACTTAGTGATGTACCTCGTGACGTATCTGACGATATACCTGATTGCGAACTCGCTGACATCATCGACCTGTGGCAGTCCCTGACGGTAGAAGATACTGCTGATGATATATCGGGCTTATCGCCAGACCATGCCCTCGAGCACCTGCCCTACGCGGTGTTTTGCGTTGACAAGCAGTGGCGCTTCCGCTTTGCCAACACTGTTGCCGCCGCGTCTTTGGGCGTCTCCGCCGCCGACTTACAAGGTCAATTGCTGTGGGATATTGCCCCAGAACTGTCCCAGCATGTCATGGGCAACTACTACCGCGCCGCCATGACGAGCGGCCAGCCTAGTTATCACGAAGAAGTCGCCCACGACCCACCTTTTAGCGGACGGTGGCACGCCACTCACTTGCGGCCTTTTGCCGATGGCTTGCTCGTCACTATCAAAGATATTACCCACCGCAAACGCAGCCACGACAACCTACTGGCACAAAAAGCCTATAGCGACAAATTACTGGCCGAACGCAACGCCATTTTGGCCAGTATCAGCGATTATTTTTTTATTCTGGATAATAGCTGGCGTATTACCTATGCCAACGACGCCATTGCAGATTACCTCGAGACCATCAGCGATGAGATTATCGGTCAGTCGTTTTGGGAGGTGAGTGCCCTACCCCCGAGGCATCCTTTGGTAAGGCATTACCAACACGCCATGGACAGCGGTCAGCCCCAACATATCGAAATCGAGTCAACGCGCTTCCCCGGGACATACCTCGACGTACACCTTTATCCCTACGAAAGCGGCCTAGTGATTTACGGACGTGACATCAGCGAACGCAAACGCCTCGAGCACCGCCTCACCCAAGCCCTTGAAGACAAAGAAGCTATCTTACATAGCATCAGCGATTTGATGGTCAGTTTGGATGCCAAGTGGCGGTTTAGTTATGCCAATGCCCACGCCCAAACCTATTTGCCCGCTGACTATCTGGGCAGGCACTATTTTGATGTATATCCGCACAACCGCAGTAGTATTTACGAACAATATTACCAACAGGTCTTTGACACAGGGCAAACTGTCACCTTTGAAGCCCAGGCAAGTGTTAGCGGCAGGTGGCTCGAGTACCGCGTCTATCCGCATCGTGGAGGCATTGTTATTTATGCCCAAAACATCGACGAGCGCAAACGTTTAGCAGCGCAGCTCGAGCGCACCCTGGCACAACGAGACGCCTTTTTGGATAGCATTAGCGACGGTATGGTCAGCTTGGATGCCAACTGGCATTTTAGTTATGCCAACCGCTACGCCCGCCAATATTTACCGGCTGACTATCTGGGCACGAGCTACTGGGACATCTTTCCAGAAAACCGAGGCAACATCTTTCACGAAAAATACCAACAGGTGTTTGACACCAAACAACCCGTCACCTTTGAAGCCCAGGCAAGTGTTAGCGGTAGGTGGCTCGAGTTTCGGGTCTATCCCTACCAACATGGCATCATCATCAATGCTAGCAGCATCGAAGAACGCCGCCGCTTACAAGCCCAACTAGAAACCAGCTTACGCGAACGTGACGCCACTTTTGAAAGCATCACCGACTCAGTGACCGTACTGGGCAAAGACTGGCGCTACCGCTACGCCAATAGCCGCGCGCTCATTAACCGTCATGGTGACAATATCGTCGGTGCGTCCTACTGGGATATTTTCCCTAACAGTCGTGGCAACATCTTTGAGCGCAAGTTCCAGCAAGCATTCAACAGCAAAGAACCCGTTTTTTTTGAAGCCCAAAGCGACCTCGGTGGCACATGGCGGGAGTTTCGGGTGTATCCCAGTCAAGATGGCGAAACGATTACCATTTATAGTAGCGACGTTACTGAACGCAAACAGCTCGAGCAACAACTCCAAAACGCCCTCAAAGAACGTGATGCCACTTTCGACAGCATCACCGAACGCGTGTCAGTGCTTGATAGGGACTTGCGTTATGTCTACGTCAATAAACACGCCAAAAAACTCATGCCAGAAAGTCCCGTTGGTAAAACCGTTTTCGAATTACTCGGTGACGACACCTATGACAAACGTTTCATACGTAAGTTTCGCCAGGTATTTGCCACAGGGCAACCAGTTCAATTTGAGTATGTCAGCCCTTCGGATAACTCGTGGCGTGATATTCGGGTGTACCCCAGTGTCGATGGCAACACCATCACGGTCTATAGCGGCGACATAAGCGAACGCAAAAAGCTCGAGCAACAACTCCAAAACGCCCTTGCAGACAAAGAAATTATCTTAAATAGCATCAGCGACATGATGATGGGCTTAGATAACAACTGGCACATCACGTATGTCAACCGCCGCGTGCAGACGTTTCTTTCTAAAGATGTTTTAGGCAAGCATTACTTTGATGTTTTCCCTGATAATCAAGGGAGCATCTTTCACGAAAAATACCAACAGGTCTTTGACACACAGCAACCTGTCACCTTTGAAGCCCAAGGCAGCCGCAGCGGTTATTGGCTCGAGCACCGCGTCTATCCCCACCAAGGTGGCCTCGTCATCTATGCAACGGACATCAGCGAGCGTAAAAAGCTCGAGCAAGACCTACAAGACGCCCTCGCCCAAAAAGACATGCTCATGAAAGAACTGCACCACCGCACCAAAAACAACCTCCAACTCGTGGCGTCGATGTTGGCACTGCAAGCCCGCCAACTCGAAGATGAAAGCGCCAAAGCCGCCCTCAAAAACAGCCAAAGCCGCATTCATACCTTGGCTGAGATTCACAGCATGCTCTACCGCCAAGACGCCAGCACCTTAGACACAGCTAGCTACTTGCAACTGCTAGCTGAAAACGTCATTGACAGCACCAGTCAAGCACCCGTGCGGCTCGAGTGCAACCTTGCTGCAGTCGATTTGCCGCTCGAGCACACTATTGCTTTGGGGCTTATTACCAACGAAATTATCACCAACGCCCTCAAGTATGCCTTTGCACATGCTAATAACCCAGATGCCGACAACACAATTTGGTTGCAGCTCGAGCACCATGACAACACCATCACCATGACCGTGCGCAATAACGGCGTACCCCTCACAGAAAACCGCAGCCAATCGCTGGGCATGACCATCATTCAGGCCTTAACCGAGCAACTGGGCGGGCAATTTACGATGCAAAACGTGGCTGGCGGTGTGTTGGCACAAGTAGCCTTCACATTGAGTAAGGTTAAGGGCTAGGGTAAGCGTGAAATTAGACAATTAGACTAAGAGTTTTGGCTCGAGCCACGCGTGAACAGCGTTCACATTGTCAGGGGTCGTCACCACAAAAAGTTGATCGCCATGTTGAATGGTGGTGTCACCTGTGGGAATAATCACTCGATTTTTTCGAACAATCGCACCAATCAAACTGTCTGGCGGCGTGCCTAGTTCGCTTATTTTACCCACCTGACACTGCCGCGGATAGGTTAACTCCAACACGTCAGCGTGCCCTTCAATACTGGCTAAGTGATCCACATCATTGAGGTGCAACCAGTTGAGGACTTCTTGCACTGCTACGCTGTACGCTGCTAGGGGGCTATCGATACCTAAACGGGCAAACAAACGGCGGTTACCGGCTTTGCTCACTCGAGTAATCACTTTGGGAATACCTAGTTCTTTGGCCAAAAGCGAGACGAGCAAGTTTTTGGCGTCGTCGTTGGTGATGGCCACCAATACATCGGCGTCTTCGATGCGTTCTTGCTCGAGCAAATCAACGTCTGTGCCGTCGCCTTTGAGGATGGTGGCTTTGGGTAGTCCCTTAGCCAAGGTATTACATCTGGCTTCGTCAGCTTCGATGATGGTGATGTTGGCGCGTTCGTCTTGCAGTTGTTCGGCCACCATAAACCCCACGTTGCCGCCACCTACCAAGGTCACGTTTAGGGTGCGCTTTTTGGGGGCAAACATAGCTTCTAAGCGGCGCATACTCTGGGCAGTACCCATAAAAATCACCCGGTCACCCATGCGCAAGATGGTCTGACCGGAGGGCACAACAAACGTTTCTTCTTGAATTGCCCCTGCTATCAGCACGCTTTGTGGCAAGTGAATATCAGCGACCCGCTTGGCATGAAAGGGGTCAAAGGGCTCGAGCTTGTACTCGAGCAGTTTAATCGCCCCACTGGCAAAAAACGCACTGTCGAGCGCCCTTGGCACCCGCACGATGTCCACAATTTGATTGGCCAAGGTGCGCTGCGGCCACAAGATGCGGTCAATCATCAAATTGACACTTTCCATAGCCCCTTCACGGGCAAACGCATGCACATAACGTTCGCGAGTCACAAACGCCATGGTGCGCTTGGCGCCTAAGCCTTTGGCTGCCAGACAGGCCAACACGTTGACATCGTCATTAATGGTGCAAGCAATCACCGCATCGGCACGGTCAGCGCCCGCATCACGCAGGTTGTCTGGGTCAGCGCCGTTACCTTGAATAAAACGCACGTCCATGGCTTCAAACGCACTCGCGGCTTCTTCGTCGGCGGCCAGCACGGTGACGTTGTGGGCATAGTGCAAAGCTTCGGCAATCTGTTCAGCGGTGTCGTTAGCCCCTACAATCACCACGTCCATCACGTCATCGACACCTTGGCGCGAACGAAACATTATTCGAGCCGGTACAACAGCAGTTCGTCACTAGCAAAAGTGAGCAAGTAGTCACCAGACGCCCACAGCGGAAAACCCACCACCGCCCGCCAAGACGTACCATCAGCCAGGTTCACGCGGGCAAAACCGTCTTCGGCAAGCACTTGCCAACCGTCCCCCGTCAGTTGCAATTCGTCGGCTTCAGGTAAGAGCGTCAAACTGCGGTTTAAGCCCAAGATGGTTCTTGGCTCGAGCACCGTCTCTCCTACAGTCATAGGCAACCGCTCGGGGATGGCGCGAGCAAACCAGGTTAAACTCGGGCCGGCTGGTGCGGGCATGCTTTCTGGCACATCCCCCAAAGCGTCATAACTTTGGGTAGCACCCGTTGCGATGTTATAACGTTCAACAATCACCACAAAAGGCCGCCCTTGTCCGGGGGTGTAGCGCACAAACGAAGCCACATCATCAGCGTCAAGTTCCATAGTTTGGGCGATTTGCTCGAGGCTAGCTTGCACGCTGTCATCGCGTTCAACGCCACTACTGTCTGCAGGCGCTAACGGCAAGTTGCTAATGCGAATACTCCACGCGTCATCAGTAGCGTCACTATCGCCTGTGCCTTCATCAGGAGCAGCCCGCCACGCCCGAAACGGCAGACTGTCTAGCATTGGATTAAGCACCCGATATTCTGCCTCGAGCGGTTCACCCTCAAACGACCCCTGAAAGCGCAACGCATAACCTTCACCCCAGCGCACAACGCGCACTTCGCTGACAGTAGGCGTGTAGTCGTAGCGGGCTACCAAGGCAGGTAACAGGGGCGCAACCCCTTCGGGCAATAACTGCGCCGTCGCCGGAATCGGCTCCGTACCCGGAATGCGTTTGGCCAATTCTTCGGCGTAAATCAAAGCGGCTTCGCGGTTAGCAAACGCCCCGACGCGCAAACGGTACAGTACGCCTGTTTCTGTCGCCACACTCTCCAAATAAGCCGGAAAGTCCGCCTCGACCAACTCACGTTGTAAGGTGATGGCACTGCTTTCATCAGACAGTGCTGCTACTTGTACCGTCACCGTCTGCGCTAGCGCACTGCTGCACAGCAAACCAACCAACATTAACCAAGCGCTTGCAGGAAAAACCTTTACACGCATCATGAACGTCCTCCTCGAGTCTAGCCTTAACGGCGTCACCGCACATTTTTGTGTAGTGACCCAGTCTTGTATATAGTGACCCATTAGCCACTATCTCGTTACTGTTTCGCCATGTTTTAGACACGTTATCAGCATGACGCCACCCCATTTACAGCAAAATCCACAACATCGCACTAGCTGATTAGCCAACCTAGTGACATCACCTCAGGCTACTTGACTGACATGCCGTATGGCCATCATGGCAGATGCTTACGCAGTTTCGTGTGAAACACCTTAATGCAAAAAGTAAGTACATGGCGAGATGAGCCTCGAGCCACCCCCACCACCTCAACCACACACAAAAGCCAGCCTTCACGCACACGGCTGACTTCTTCACCTCCTACCTTGTCGCTCGTTACAACCAATTGTTGCACCAACATCCTTTACATCCACACCATCAACCGTTCAACACAAACCACGCAACTATCGCCATTTTAATGACATTATATCAATAACCCTATTAATCAATTAACTCGAGCACCTCAACCACAACATCAACTAACTATCCATTTCAACTAAACACCAAGGATTTCTTCGGCTTTTTCGTAAAGTTCATAGGGGTCAAAGGGTTTGGTGATGTATTCGTCAGCACCGACTTCCATGCCCTTGGCACGGTCAAATTCTTGCCCTTTGGCGGTGAGCATACAAATATACACATCCTTGAAACCCAGTTCGTTTTTGACAGCGTTACAAACATCAAACCCGTTCATTTTGGGCATCATGACATCCAAAAAGACCAGTTGGGGGCGCTGCGCTTTGATGGTCTCGAGGGCATCTGCGCCGTTGCTTTCTACAAGCAGTTCGACGCCCTCGTCCTCGAGGTCTTCAAGGGTCTGCTCGAGCAACGCCCGAATGGAAGCTTCGTCATCTACAATCAGTACTTTTTTGTCCACAGGTGTCCTAGTTCTTGATGTTAGGTGCTTGATGTTAGGTGCTTGATGTTTAGGTATTGGCTGTCGCGTGTTGTGCTCGCCCGCTACCAATACCCCACGATACCTGACGAACGTGTATACGCTACCAACATGTATCTCATGGCTATTTCAGTATCGTCTCATGTGCGTCATTTGGTGAAACCCTATGCCAGTTTTCGTAAGTAGCATGTGGGCGCACCATCACGACCAATGATAGCGCCCAAACCATACAACCAAATCGTGTAACCACACCATGTAACCACATCATGTAAAACGCGACAAAACGATGGCTAGCGGTAGACCAAAATGGAGACTTCCTCGAGCTCTTTGCGCTCGCGCAGGGTCTTGACGATGTCGTTGTTTTTAGCAAACACCGCCCCCACAATAATCATATCTGGCCTCGAAGCGGTGGCTTTCTCGAGCAATCCCGTTTCGTCGACCGCTTTGACCACATTGTAACCTTTGGCTTGCAGCACATCACTCAACGCTTGTACTGCAGGCAGTTCGTCATCGACAACGAGCACATGGCGTTTGCGGCGCACTGAGGTGTGCACGAGCAGGTGGTCGATTTCTTTTAACAGGGCGTCAATATCGATGGGTTTGGTCATGTAGCGTTCGACACCCAAGCGATAACCGCGTTTTTCGTCTTCGACGATAGACAAAATCACAATGGGAATGTCTAGCGTACGAGGGTCATTTTTGAGGACAGCCGCCACATCAAAACCCGATAATTCGGGCATCATAATATCCAAAATAATCAAGTCAGGTTGCAGTGTCTTCGTTTTGGCCACGGCGTCTTGACCGTTTTCGGCTTCGATGACCTGATAGCCTTCGTTTTCGAGTTCTTGGCGCAACAGTTGCCGGATGTTGGTGTCATCATCGACCACCAAAATTTGCTTGTCGTGTTTGCTGTCACTTTGGGTTGCTGCTAGGATATGAGGTTTGAGTTTAGCTACCAAGGTGTCAGCGTCTACCACGTAGGTTTCGTCGATTTCGAGGATGTTGTCATCTAGCGTAATCGTGGTTTTGGCTTTACTGGTAGCATCACTTTGAGCATCACGCGGCGTATTGCGACTCGTGGCGCGGCTCGGTTGATTTTCGGCCTCAGTAGCACCTTCTTGTTGGGCGGCTGACGCTGTATTTCCTTGGGTATTTCCTTGGGTAGTTTGTTGGGTAGTTTGTTGGGCAGCGGGTGCTGGTGGGTTTTGGGCGAGATCGTCGGCTTGGCGCATGGCCACAATGCCTGGCTCGAGCTTTTGACGCACTTGCGCTGTTTCTACACCACTCGCAGGCCCCGCTTGGGCAACACCCGCTTTGGCATTCTGACCAGGCAGGGCAAACGCAAACGTACTACCCTTGCCAATTTCACTCTCCACCCAGATATTGCCACCATGGTGTTCGACGATTTCTTTGGAAATAGGAAGCCCCAAACCCGTACCTTTGGGTTTATCGGTGAGGGTGTCGCCTACTTGCTTAAATTTTTCAAACACTTTGGGTTGGTCTTCTTCAGAAATACCATAACCCGTATCAGTCACGCTAATCACGACATCATCACCCACACGGTCAGCACGACAGGTCACACTGCCTTCGTCGGTAAATTTCACCGCGTTTGAAAGCAAATTGATGACCACCTGAATAAGTTTGTCTTTGTCACCCACAATAGCAGGCAGGTCATCAACCACAATTTTGTGCAATTGCACAGGTTTGTTAGCAAAAAGGGAAAACGTCGCCGCCGCCGAGCGCTCAATAAGCTCATTGGCGTCAAGCACTTCCATCTTCCAGTCCATGCGCCCTGATTCAATCTTAGCAAGGTCCAAAACATCATTGATAAGGGCGGTCAACCGTTCCCCTTCGGCCACGATGATGCCGATGTTTTCACCGACGCTTTTGACGGCGCGTTCGACTTTGCGGTCGTCGCTGACGATATTGGGAAAGATTTTTTTCTCGAGGCTCTTTTGAATCAGTTTTGAAAAGCCCAAAATCGAGGTCAGGGGCGTGCGAAGTTCGTGGCTGACATTAGACAAAAAAGCACTCTTAGACGCGTTGGCTTCTTCGGCGATTTCTTTGGCTTGTTGCAGTTCTTTTTCGATGTTGTCGGAGTGTTCGGTGTTGGTTTCAAGCAGTAGCTCGAGGTCATTGCGCTCTTCAGTGAGGTCGTCGTTTTGCCTGCGCAAGTCCGTCACCTCACGCCGCAACCTCGCGAGTTCTGCGAGCAGTTTTTCTTGGTTAGCCTGCGAGTCCGGTTGCGCTGACATAGACTTTCCTTTCTTACAAAGCTTTTATCAATTGTGTGAGCAAACCCAACACCTTGTCAACAATATCGATTGAACAATGCCCTATCAACAACGCCCTATCAACAATGCCCTATCAACAACATCGCGTGAATACACTATTTGTTTTGACGTTTTATTATTTGCCAATTTTGTTATTAGAGGCTTCGCCAAGTACATCGTCGAAGGTAGGGGCGTCGAAGGTAACTGTCACTGTCTATCATCGCACCAAACAACGTCATGTCAAATAATATCGTGCCAGAAAACGTCTATACGTGAATCAGCAACAACATCACAGTCACAACAAACATCAAAAGCGTTAGCTGCCGTCACTAATGAGGTAATCAAGCCACCCAAGAAGGTAATCAAGAAACCTACAAACACAACCTAAAGCATCACGAAAAACCAACAACGAGAACCAACAAGGCGTGCGAAGCAACTTCCACTGCAACGAAAAAGCGAACACACGTTACTGCACGTCGAGTTCTAAGTTTGGCATGAGGCGCTGCAAGTTTTTCAGGGACTTGTTTTGCCAAGGATAGCTTTCAGAACCTTTGACTGTTAAGGCACTCGAGCCTTTTTTACGCACGTTGATAACAAACTTAGACAGCATGTTGATACCTGAGCTGTTTAAGAACTCGAGCTCCCGCAAATCTAACGTGATGTGCTCCGGTTCTTCATCGACAATGTTGGTAAGTAGCGTGATAATCGGGTCATACTCATCAGCCCCACGCAAACGAAACGAACCTTTGCAGTGCACGGCTGTACTGTCTTGGTCATAGCTGACGCTGTAATTTTCGCCTTTGATTTCTTCCATAATTCGCTAGCTCCTCATAAATGCGCTTGACGTCTTCCAAAGCAACCCTCAAGGGCAGTGTTGACAGGTAGGTACTGTTACTGCGCACACCACGTTTTGCCACGCTTACCACTGCCACGCTTAGCACTGGGGTTTTGCCAATGATTGTTTGCGTCGTGGGCGTGCTAGACGCCAAGCTCAAATGCTCAG
>CAZKAZ010000042.1:18966-43859 GCA_964550765.1 uncultured bacterium
CATCGTTGTCACCATAACGTACTCGGTGTCGGTTTGCATGGTTTCAAATTTCCAGGCCACTTCAGCACCGTAGCTCGTGAGCATGGTCAAGTAACCCAAGTGTGATTGACCATCGTCTTCAGTGGCGTTGGCTTCTAACTGGCGCATGTACATATCATCAGGGTCGCTGGCGAGCATTTCTTGAATATAGCTTTGAAAGGCTTCAATCATCATCGGATTGGCACCGTTGGAAACGTAAAAACGCAGGTTATTTTGCTGCAGATGCAAGTCGATACTGATGGGTTGCATGGCGGGTTCGTAGCTAAATTTCATGGCATTTTCTAGCAGTTCGTTGGCAATGTAGCTAACAGCATCTTTGGCTTCAATTTGGCGGTGCAACGCTTCGTCGTTTTCTGCTGGAAAAAACGTTGTCACATAGTCAGCCAAAAAATCAGCAGAGAGACCGTTGTTGCGCCATCTCTGCTGCAAAGGAAGAGAACTCGGCCTAAAGACGATTACTAAATAGTCCTGGGCGTTTTCGTCTTTCTCGATGTAGTTTCCGAAAGTGCGCGTCATGATTCTCCTTACGGATGGTGCGACAAGTAAACGTCGTTACAAAGCGATTATAACGCACGTTTTGACGGTGGCGTACCGACTGCCTTGACGGTCTGCCTTGACAATCAGCGGACGATAAGAATTCGTACCACCAAAGCACGACACCTTGTAACGTTTGGGTAACGTTTAGCCCAATATTTTGGCGAAGCGTTGCGTACAACGTTTGACAAGGTATCGCAGTGACTACTGACTATTTAGTTATCCTTTTCAGCACGTGAATCAGTGCTGTTATCGTCGCTCGAGCGAGACGTCGTGGCAGGCGGCGCATCAGCAGCAGTTACTCCCGTTGACACGTCTCCAGATACGTCTCTAGATACCTCGTTCTTTATAGCATCACTAGCAGCAGGCGAAGCCGTCTCCCCTGTTGCTGGTGTACCCGTTGCTGACGCACGCGCCGTTGTATCGGTTGATGCGCTTGCCGTTTTATCCGTATCAGCAGATGTCCCAGCAGATGTCGCAGCAGATAGCTCAGTAGGACGCACCGGGGCGATAAGGGCATCAAAACGGTATTGCGAACGCTGTTTGGCACCGTCAAGTTGCAATATCACCTGATAGGCGTGCACGATAAGGGTGTCGGCTTGGTCGTCTTGCAAATTAGCCTGCAATACAGCCGTCACCAGCAATAAATTGCTAAGGCGTTCAAAGGCTTCTTTGTTAAACCACGTCACACCGTCGTGATGATTCACGCCAATGAGGGTTTGCCAACTTTCGTCTTCGGCTATGTATTTCAGCAGGTCGTCGCGGGTGATGTCGGTGTCTTGCGCCCAGCCTTGATAACGCACCAAAAGCGCCACCAAAGAAGCCGCCGCCGCCGCATCATTATGGGCTTGCAGTGCCCGCGCTAAGCCCCGTTCAATACGCCAGCGCGTAAAGGTCTCGAGGTGGTCATCACTGCTGGCTGTGGGTGCTTGCAATGCCCCCAGTTGATGCGTCGCCAACCACGCCACAACCAGCGCAGCGTCTTGGTCGGTTAGGGTGAGGCGGTTTTTGAGGTCTTTGGCAAGCGCCGGGTTGGCGTCTTTAACGATGTCACTAATAGCAGCCAAGCGGCGCAGGGCAGTCAGTTGTTGCTCGAGCTCTTGCACGAGTTTGGTGCGGTTGAATTTTGCCCCAAAGGGTTCAGCGGCTTGCAAAAAAGCCTCAAAGGAATCCACCACGATGTCGCTGTCAGCAGTGGTGCTTACTTCGCTGGCGGCTGGATAGGCAAGTGCGACCATGCTTGGCTCGAGCAGCGGCACGAGTTTTTCATGCAGCGGACGATAAAGCACATCATAGGCGCTTTCTTTGGCGTCTTTGATGGGTCTACCTGCAAGTTCATCGTGCAGTTGAGCGTACAGCCCATCACTATCAAACACTTCTTCGATGTCTGCAAACACGTGATACTTAAAAGCATCAAGTTCGACGTAAAAACCCTGTTCTGCCAAGTCGCGGCTGCGGCGCAAATAATCAAGACCGCTCACATGGTCACGCAAGATAGTAAAGTGCTGTTCGCCTGCTTCAAGACCCAAACCGGAGGCTAAATCGCGCCGTTCTAAGCGGGTGTTACCGTCTTCTTTGACGGCAAACGCGCTCGAGGTCTTGATCCACCCTTGGGCTTTACCAAATTTGTTTTGATAGACCACCAACGATGCTTTGCCGCCCGCGTGATTGGAATAGACATACACGTCTTCGTTCACGTGTCCGTTTTGATAGAAGTCATAGAGCAAAAAGTTATCGACTTCCGAAAACTGCCATCTGCGGTGCATAAGCGGGAAAATTTCGCGGCGATGCCTGTCAACGAGCCACTGATCGGGGGTTTCATCAAAACGGGGGCGGCGATACTCCATGCCGTATTTTTCGGTAAACCCTTCGACTTGTCCGTGACCAATCATCGGCAACCCGGGCATGGTCACCATCATCATGCATACCCCAAAATATTTATCGTCTTTGCCAAATTGGGCTTCGGCGGTTTCTTCGTCGGGGTTGTTCATAAAGTTGACAAACCGCTTGAGAATCTGCGGGTCAAACTCCAAGACATTTTTGATTGTCGTGCGGTAATCGGCGTTGGCTTCCCGTTTGAGCATATTCATAAACGCACTGTTATACACACGGTGCATGCCTAGCGTGCGCACAAAATAGCCTTCCATCATCCAAAAGGCCTCGGCGAGTAGCAGGGTGTCAGGCACTTCTTCGGCCACGCGGTTCACCACTTCGCGCCAAAATTCTTCGGGAATGTGTTGATCAAATTCGTCGGTGGTCATGCCCCGCTGCGCCCGTGAAGGAATCGCTCCGCCTGCTCCTGGTTGCGGAAACCAAAGCCGCTGAATGTGCTGCTTGGCTAGCGTCATAGCGGCATCAAAACGAATGACCGGGAATTTTCTAGCCACGTGCAAAATGGTCTGGATGACCCCTTCGCGCACGTTGGGGTCAAGGTAATTGAGCTGCGCGGTATCGTTCCAGGGCATGGAGGTACCGTCATTACCGTGATAGATGTAGCGGTGTTCGCCGGTTTGGTTGTCAATGCGGCGAAAGACCACCGCAGCATCAGTTTTGTCAAAATAGTGGTCTTCTAATTGCACCACCATGCGGTCATCATTGGATAGATTTTGCCCGTTAAAGGTGTAACTGGGATAGGGCGATTCGGGCAGCGACAAAAACCAATCCGGGTGTTCTGCCACCCAACGGCTGTCGATGGCCATGTGGTTGGGCACCATGTCACTCGCTAAGCGAATACCCCGTTGCCAAGCTCTATCGCGCAAGTTTTCGTAAGCGGTTTCGCCACCCAAATCGGCGGCGATGGCGTAGTCATAAAGCGAATAAGCAGACGCCACCGCATCAGGGTTACCCATCATGTTTTTAATGGTCTTAGAGGCCACCGAGCGTTCCCACAAACCAATCAACCACAAAGCGGTAAACCCGCGTTCAGCCAGTTCATCTAAGACTTCGTCGGGAATGTGGTCGAGTTGGTGAATATCTTGCTTGAAGCGTTTGGAAAGCTGATCGAGCCACACATAGGTGCTTTTGGCAAGCATAATGACGTTAGGCATCCATGAACTGTCACTGCTGTAGCGTTCGTACTCGACGGGTTCATAGCCGCGCTGCATCCACTCGCCGCGCAAGTTGTCTTGGGTTAGTACTGGCGCAGGCCCGGGCACAAACCCACCAGGCAACCCCATGCCTTTTTGTTCTTCACGCAAGACATCGACAGCGCGCAGTAACCTATCCATAAAACGCGTAAAGTGTTCACCCAAAAAGCTAGGCCAGCGTTCGCGGATAAAATCTAGTTGCCCTTCTAACGACGTCGGACTGCTCATCGCAGGCAAACGCAGCAAGGTAAACAGCGACTCACCTTGGGGACCAAAAGCAGGTTCATCGTCAAAAAAGGTTTCTAGACCATCAATGACCGCCCGGTAAGCCGTACCCGTTTCCAGTTCACTGTCGTCAAATAGGTCAAGGAAGCGCTCTAAGGCAGGATTTTCGTTGTTCACGTACAACAACAGCAGCTCTTCCATCACCACATGCTTGTGCGGCACGCCGTCGGTTTCGCCTGCAAGATAGTCTGCTAGCGTTTCTTCACCCTTATAGACCCGCGTCGGCGGAAATGTCTCCGCAAAACGCTGTAAGGTTGTTTCAAAAGCATCGTCACCGACTTGCTGGCTGATAAACGCTTGCGCCCGTTCGTAAAAGTCCGGGTTATCTTGGCGGTACAATGCGATAATTAGGTGGAAAATCTCATCGAGCAAACCCATGCTGTACAAGTCGCCTGCCCGCACGGTCAGTTCAGGAAACCGTTCAACTTCGCGCACGCGGTTCATGACCGTCGCAACATCTTGGGCGGCAGCAAAATCAGCAATCACGGCGTTGCCATGAAACGAAAACAACGCTTCAGCAAACTGGTAACGTCCCCTGGCTTCTTTAGAAACGTGAAATTCACGCACCAAAGGGGCGGCAAAAGCGGGCAAACTGGGAAAATCAAAACGATATCGTTGCAAAAGTAACCTCATTTCTGAAGACCGATCAACGTTGGCTACTCGAGCAGACAGCAAAGCCGACGAGCCATTAAATATAGGTAGCCAAACACAAGCACCCGTGACACGCAACCGTATCAGCCAATCGTACTAACGGCCAATCGTATTAACGGCCTTGTTACTAACGACCTTGTCACGCGTCACACGCTATATTGCGCCAAAGTAACATAGTTTTGACGCCATAAACGATGCAAAACCTGCAGTGCGTTCACTGTATCACGCCTGTCGGACGCACCAAGCAGTTTACTTCTCAATATGAAGTTTTGCTGAGTATTTCACTGCACAAGGGTGTGTATGACTTGTTTTATCAGGCGTTTGTGCGCCGTATTTGTGCGCCGTATTTATGTGTGGTGCGCGTGTCAGGTAGCTGACGATAGCTCGAGCAGCAGGCGCTGTACCGTAAACGCTTAGTGCCTCGCATGCACATTTATCATTGACCGCGCCATATTCCACCAAACCCCAACTAGAAAGTCAGGTGTTGTTGTGAAGGTATCAGCCACCCCAGTTAGTAACGTGATTCACAGTAAAGTTATCGCCGCGTCGCCCGTGTACTACGGTTGGATTGTGCTTATAGCAGGCACGCTCGGCCTGGCCATGACCATACCGGGGCAGACCATCGGCGTATCGGCGTTTTTGGACAGCATCATTGCCGAATTGGGTGTGTCACGCTCGGCGGTGTCGCTGATGTACACCCTTGGCACCCTTGGTGGTTCGTTGATGTTGCCGTTCATTGGCCGTTTTGTCGATAGACGCGGCCCCAGAATCGCTGTCATTGCCATTGCCAGCATCTTTGCACTCGCCTGTGTATGGATGGGGGGCGTGCGCAACTGGGCGATGTTGGTGATTGGTTTTGTGCTCATTCGCGGTTTTGGCCAAGGGGCGTTGAGCTTGGTGAGTTTTCACGTGGTGAACTTGTGGTTTGTGCGCAGACGCGGCTTGGCCGTAGGTATTGCTGGGCTAGGGTTTGCCATCACCACGGCGCTGTTTCCACGTTTTGTGATTGAACCTTTGCTGATGAATTTCGGTTGGCGCACGGCATATGCACTGCTCGGTGGCTTGGTTGCGGTGACGATTTTGCCACTCGGGGCGCTGCTATTTCGTTCTCATCCTGAACACTACGGCTTAGAACCTGATGGTCACCCTGCAACGAATGCCAAACATCAAGAAGTACGCGAAACCCATTACACGCTGCGGCAAGCGCGGCGCACAGGCGTGTTTTGGCTCTTTTTGGCGGCAGGGTTTACCATTGCCTGCTTGGGAACAGGGCTGATTTTTCACCACTACGACATCATGGCAGCAGCAGGCTTGGGGCGGCTCGAGGCCGCTGTTATCTTCGGTTATTTGGGTTTAGTGTCCGGCGTGTCGCACTTGTCTACGGGCATGCTGTTAGACCGTTTGCCGCCGCGTATTGTGTTGGCGCTGCCGCTCTTGCTGCTTGGTGGGAATTTGTTTCTTGCCCCACGCGTAGCAGGCAGTTTGTTGATGGCAGTGTATGGGGTGTCGTTTGGGCTTAGCCAAGGGATGTATGGGGCGATTAGTGCCAGCGTCTACGCCCATTATTTTGGCAGGCGGCACTTGGGGGAAATCAAAGGTTTCGTCACGACGATTACCGTGGCAGGCACGGCGTTGGGGCCACTTATTTTTGCGTTTGGTAAAGACCTCCTGGGCAGCTACGCCCCAGTACTAGCACTAACGGCGCTACTGCCTTTTGGCCTCGCGTTGCTTGCACCTTGGTTGCGACCACCCCAAGCACCCTAGCCACAAGCACCCCAGCCACAAGCACCCCAGCCACACGATAGGGCAGCAGGATAACCTGGGGGTATGCTCGAGCCACCCCACATCAGCTACCACCCCAACATAATCGTCAGCTAAACGTGCCTTGGCAGGCTGAACATCTATACTTAATGGCATGACTGTGTTTTTAAGTGCCTTGTGGACACTTGTTTTGCTATTTATGCAAACCCCTATTGTGCAAGCGCCCATCAGCTCGCCCCTACCCAACACGACACTCCCCACAGTGCAAGTTGTCCTACCGCAGTGGGAAGTAAGCTCGCTCGAGCCACTCACCCTGCAAGGACGCAACCTCCCCGTTGAGCACACCATCACCATCACCTTGCTCACCTCTGCTGGCGACATTCAAGAAACCGTACAAGTAGCCTCAGATGGCACAGCCATGCTTTCACGCACCCTCTTTGCTGATGTGAGCAGCATCACCATCACCACGCCCGAAAGCACCGTTTCATTGGATATCGTAGGCCCAAACCAACGTGTGGTGCTCGAGCCAACCGTGTTACTCTCCCCCGCACCTTTTAGTGTGAATAGCGTTCTTTCACAGCTCGCCGAAGCAGACGCTAACACTGATACCCAATCAACGGTGACAGCTACCCTTGAAACGCCTGCCACTGAAGAACCTGCCTCCGCAGAGGCTGAAGAACCTGTCCCCGAAACGCCTGTTGCAGACGCTGAAGAAGCTGCCTCCGCAGAAACAGCCACTGAATCTGCCACAGAAACCACCTCAGACGTACCAGAGACTGAGACTTCCGAAGCTGCACCTGCGCCATCAGCATCGAGCGACGTTCTAGAAGCTGACACAGCACCCAATGCATCTGCGACAGACGTTGATAGTGACCCAACTGAGATGCCAACCGAGGCACAGCCCCCCACAGAAGCAACGACACCCGACACGTCAACGACAGAAGCAACAACCACAGAAGCAACAACCACAGCAGTAACAACCACAGCAGCAACGGAAACCGTAGACACAGAGAGTACAGAAGATGTCACTACGGACACCACTACCGCCACAGGCACTACTACCGCCACAGACACTGCTGTCAGCGCAGACCCTACTGAAGAAGCACCAGTAGGCACCACCGCAGCCCTTGAACCACGTGCTGTAGCGGCTTGGTTGCGCAGTTTGGCGAATGTGGGCTGGTACTTGGCCTATACCCTCGTAGGCGTGATTATCGCACTGCGCGTTACTTTGTTGTGTAAATATTGGGTTGCTCAGAGTAATGACATCGAAGCCTACTGGCGCAAGTACAAAGACGTGCCGCGTTTTGCTCGGCTTAATATCGTGCGGTATTTCAGTTTGCTCGAGAAACTGGTGTTGCTACTACTCTTCGCCGTGACCCTTTCACTAGCCACCTTGGGACATTGGGCGCAGCAGGGGTTTACGTCACCTGCCTGGACAGCTTTAGCACAGACGTTTACCAACCCTTGGACGAGCCTCGCTGACGCCCGCCCCCCGGGGATGGCAAACATTATTTGGCAAGTGGCGTTGGTGGTGTTTTTGCTGGCGTGTTTGCTGGCTTTGATTGCGTTGGTGTTACCGCGTTTCGAAAGTGCTAGCGCCGCGCCACGCACGCCCTTGTACACGTTGTTTGCGCTGCTCGCGCCTGGCAGTGGCCTCGCCGATGAAGACGCCGCTGGGGTGGGGTTGTTGTTCTTGCTGGCGTGGGCAGTCGTTGGCTTGAGTGTCTTGCGCGACCTTTATGACTTGCCGTTTCAGTTTGATATTGGCATTTGGGGTGGCCTAATAGCCTTGGCGGGTTTATATTTGCTCAACGCGTTTGCACTTTTGGGGGTGTTTGTGTGGTCACGCCGCAAACAGCAGCACCTCAAACGCACGGTTGCTTGATGCGCTATCAGTCAGTGCTGCAACGTACGTTGCAGCAACGCATTTTACAAGTTGTTGATCTGTCTTGCGCCCAGCTCAATGCTTATCTTAATCTGCGTGCTAATAGCGCAGGCAACATCAGCTCGAGCTATCAAACCTCAAACAATCAAATCTCAAACAATCAAACCTCGAGCCACCCCCTAACCTGTCATCTCAGACAGCCTCAGGTCAGGCAGCCTCAGGGTTCATCGCTCAAAAATTTGGAAATGACATATGGCTAAAAACAACATCAACCAAGCGACCCTATCTTATCGGCACACCAAACCTCATCAAACCAACGAGGCTTGTCAAGTCAGCCAAATGTGTGCGCAAGGGGCGTACCCTCACAGGCTTACGCCGTCAAAACCCGTAAACTGATGGCTATGATTGCGAAGTTTTTTCGGCGCGAAGGGGCAGACTTGGCTCAGCTAAAGCGCTTGTTTGTCTACGTGCGTCCTTACATGCGTGCTTTTTGGTTCGGACTTTTTGCGGTAACAGTAGCCAGCGTCCTTGGCTTGGCGTTACCACTGTTTAGTCGCAGACTGTTCAATACGGCCTTTGTGGAAGATGTTGGCAGTGTCAGCCAACTCAACGAACTCGCTCTGGGGATTTTTGCTATTTTTGTGGTGCAAGCCGGGTTTAATTACATGCGGGTGTACTACTTGGCCATCGTCGGTGAAGGGGTCGTGGCAGATTTACGGCGGGAACTGTTTGGGGACTTGATTGACCTGCCCGTGCGCTTTTTTGAAACCCACAAAACTGGCGAAATTACCTCGAGGCTAACAAGCGACATCGCCACCTTGCGCGGGGTGGTGTCTGGTTCACTGGCACAACTCATCAATCAAATCATTATCTTAGTCGGTGGGGCGATTTTTCTTTTTGTGCTCAATATGCGCCTCACGCTGGTGATGCTAGCCGTCGTGCCACCTGTGATTTTAGCAGGGGCATATTTTGGCCGCAAACTCAAAAACCTCAGTACCGACTTTCAGGATAAAGTAGCTGAGGCCAACGCCAGCGCCGAAGAAGCCATTAGCGGCGTGCGGGTAGTCAAGTCGTTTACTGCAGAAGGGCTCGAGCGCCACCGTTACGGCAACTTGGTAACAGACTCCTATCACGTGGCGCTCAAACGTGCCAAAGTGCGGGCGGTATTTATTCCCAGCGTCATCTTGGCCATGTTTACGGGCATCAGCATCGTGTTGTGGTACGGCGGGCGTTTGGTGCTCACAGGTGAACTCTTAGCAGGCGACTTGATTGCCTTTTTGATGCTCACCATCTTCGTGGCTGGTTCGATTAGCACCTTTGTGGGGCTTTATAGCCACTTTCAAGAAGCCCTAGGGGCGTCCAAACGCATTTTTGACTTGCTCGATGAAGGCTCGGACTTGCCAGCAAGTGAACATCCCGTGGTGCTAGACAGCGTACGCGGCAATGTGCGCATTGAAAACGTGTCGTTTCACTATGGTGACCGAGGTGAGCGTTATGTCCTGCACGATATTTCTTTAGAAGCCAACCCCGGTGAAGTGACTGCGCTCGTAGGCCCTAGTGGGGCGGGGAAAACTACCTTGGTGACGCTGCTACCGCGTTTTTATGATCCCCTTGCAGGACGCATCTCACTCGATGGTGCTGACTTACGCGACTTAGATGTGCTCAGTTTGCGCCGCGCCATCGGCATCGTCCCGCAAGAAACCCAGCTTTTTTCTGGCACGATTGCTGATAACATCCGTTACGGCGACCCAGATGCTAGCGACAACGACGTCATAGACGCTGCTACTGCCGCCAACGCTCACGATTTCATCACGGCGTTCCCCGAAGGCTACGACACCATCGTGGGCGAACGGGGGGTCAAACTTTCTGGTGGGCAGCGGCAACGAGTCGCCATTGCCAGAGCCATTCTCAAAAACCCGCGCATCCTCATTTTGGATGAAGCTACTAGCGCCCTCGACAACGAATCCGAAGCCCTTGTACAAGATGCCTTAGAGCGTCTCATGGCCGGGCGCACGACCTTTGTGATTGCTCACCGTCTTAGTACCGTGCGCAATGCTGACCGCATCGTGGTGCTTGACGAAGGTGAAATCGTCCAAGTCGGTAACCACGACACCTTATTGCGTCAAGGTGGGCTATACCGCGAACTCTACGAACGGCAATTCCGACAACGCGGCGTGGCTGCATCGGCGTAAGCGTTTGTGTATAGGCTCGAGCCACTCAACCCATCCCTCGCCATCGTCCGCTACCCGGCTGACGTTTTGCCTGATTGGGTGTTGACATTAGTAGGCTCAGCAAATTTGTGGAGTATCACCCGCACGGATGCTGAACTGTCGATTATTTGTGATGTTGGTGCAGTACCTGAAGACAAAACCGCTCACGTATCACAGCCGTGGCGAGCACTTAGGGTCGTGGGGCAGTTGGATTTTAGCCTCACGGGTGTGTTGGCGTCTTTGGCTGTGCCACTAGCGGCAGCAGAAATTAGCATTTTTGCGCTGTCAACGTTTGATACGGATTATCTGTTGGTGAAAGAAGAAACGCTCGAGCCAGCTTGTGAGGTGTTGGCTCGAGCGGGTTTCACCCTTACGACAACGACTTAAGTCCGTACTACAACTACTTAAGCCCGTACCACAAAAACTGATAAGGCGCTAAGGTCATTTCTGTTGCTTCACTGACAGCGCCTTTGGCTTCTAGCGTAAAACAGTCGTACAGCGTCTTACCTGCATAGGCACTCAAATCGAGACTGACAGTCTGCTCGCCATCGGTTAAGTTGTGAATTGACACCACCACATCACCGTCACTGGCGTTCAAAAACGGCAAAATGGCGTGGTTTTCTGGTTCTAAAATTTCAAAGTGACCCCGACCCAAAGCAGGATGTTGCTTACGTACTTTGATAAGCGTGCGCATAAAACTCAGCAAGCTGTGGGGGTCTTGCTCTTGGGTTGCTACGTTAACAGTGTGATAACCGTAAGTATCGTCATCAATAACCGGCGCATAGATTGTATCAACATGGCTAAAGTCGGCGTTTTTGCCCGCGTTCCACTGCATAGGCGTGCGCACCCCGTTGCGGTCATATAGGTTGATGTTGTCGCCCATGCCAATCTCGTCACCGTAGTAGACGATGGGCGTACCGGGCAAACTCATTAACATCGAATTCATCAACTTGATTTTGCGGGCGTCATTGTCTAAAAGGGGCGCTAAACGGCGGCGAATACCCACATTTTTCTTCATGGCCGGGTCAGGCGCATAGACCTCGTACATAAACGCCCGTTCTTCTTCGGTGACCATTTCTAGCGTCAACTCGTCGTGGTTGCGCAAAAACACCACCCACTGGCACGTCTCAGGGATAGCAGGCGTGTTATTCATAATCCATACCACCCCATCGCGCTTGCCTTCTGCGACGGCTTTGTAAAGCCTGGGCATGACTGGAAAGTGAAACAGAAGGGGCATTTCGTCAGTGCCATCACCAAAATACGGCAAGGTGTCTTCTGGCCACTGATTGACCTCTCCGAGCAAAAAGCAATCCGGTTTGAGGCTGTCGACGTAGTTACGGATTTCCTTGAGGAAAGCGTGCGTTTCGGGAATGTTTTCGTTGTTGGTGCCTTCGCGTTCAAACAAATAGGGAATGGCGTCCATACGAAAACCATCGACGCCTAGGTCCAACCAAAACTTGATGACTTTTTTCATCTCTTCTTGCACTTCAGGGTTGTCGTAGTTTAAGTCTGGTTGGTGACTGAAAAAGCGGTGCCAGTAGTATTCGCCAGTAAGCTCGTCTTTGGTCCAGTTAGACGCTTCGGTATCAATAAAAATCACTCGCGTGCCTTGATACTTGTCGTCGCGGTCACTCCACACGTACCAGTCACGTTTGGGGTTGTCTTTGCTGCTGCGGCTTTCCTGAAACCAGGGGTGCTGGCTGCTGGTGTGATTCATGATCAATTCGGCAATCACTTTAAGCTCGCGTTTGTGGGCTTCTTCAACCAGCAAACGAAAGTCTTCTAACGTGCCGTAATCCTCGTGAATGCTGTAAAAATCGCTCACGTCGTAACCGTCGTCATGTAGCGGCGAAGGCATCATTGGCAGTAGCCAAATGGCATCGATACCGAGGCTCTTAACGTAATCGAGTTTCTCAATCACGCCACGCAAGTCACCGTGACCGTCGCCGTTTGTATCGCGGAACGCCCGCACGTAAAGTTCGTAGAGAACAGCATCTTTGTACCAATCGTTGGCAGCATTGGGCATAGTATTCCTTTCACAGGTCATGTTTTTATAAACTATTCGTAAGCTGCGCATGTCCCCACGACACGCATAGCTTTGTGTGGTGTGACATTACGCCCTAACCAAAGTCATTGTGGCTATGATACGCATTGTCTGTGCCCCTGAGATAACCACATGGTCGTTAAGGGGGTTGTTATCAGTACCACAGGAGGCTTCATGTTACTACTTTGGAAAATTGCCCTCGCCCTTGGTTTTGTTGCGTTTGTGTTGTGGCAAGTATTTCGTTTTTTGCGCCAAGACAAGCAAAGTTAACGGCTCGCCCGCGTTACTCTATCTTGCACAGCTAACCACGCAGGGCTGTTGGGGACGTGTTCAATGATGATTTCCGTCACGTCTCCGGCTTGCCCCAAGTTGTCAAGGTCGCGCAGGGTGGCGTAGAGCAGTCGCCCGTAAGCGTGTGGTATTGCAGGCAAGGTGCGCCAAACCTGCTCGTCGGCGCTGACGGGTTGTTCTCGAGTTGACACCACACCAACAGGCTGAAGTGTCTTGAACAAATAGCTGTCAAGGTCGCTGCGGCTCATGAGACGGGTGGGGGTCATAGGAGCGTAGTGGCGCTCGAGATTACCCGAGGTGCGCGGGATATTCTTGGTAGGTCTGTCAGGTACATAACCCAGCACACCTGCTAGCTCATCGAGGCTGACCCCACCCGGACGCAATAACTTAACCCGTTCTGCTCGCACATCAACAATGGTTGACTCTAAGCCCACTTGGCAGTCGCCACCCTCGAGCACATGTGCCACCCGCGTATCCCCCGCAAATTCACTGCGCACATGCGCCGCCGTCGTGGGGCTAATGCGTCCAAAACGGTTCGCTGAAGGGGCAGCCACCCCACCGCCAAACACTTCAAGCAACGCCTGCGCCACCGGATGACTGGGCACCCGCAAACCCACGCTGGCTTGGCCACCTGTGACCGCATCGAGTACATCGTCTTGACGGTCAACGATAAGCGTTAAAGGGCCGGGCATAAACGCCTCTGCCAACGTATTCGCAGCGTCAGAAAGGTGCTTTGCCCAAGCAGGTAGCATGTCTTTACTGGCAAGATGCACGATGACTGGATGGTTGGCAGGGCGGCCTTTGATGGCAAAAATGTCTGCTATGGCCGCAGGATTACGCGCATCTGCACCCAATCCGTAGACGGTTTCGGTGGGAAAGGCCACCACTTGACCGTGTTGAAGGGCACGCACAGCCGCATCAATCTGGGTGTCAATAAGCTCAGTATCAATAAGTTGGGTGTCAATAAGCTGGGTGTCACTTTCAACATCAACAGAAGAAGACGGGTCACGGAGGTCGTTCATTAACTATTTACCATAGCGCACGCAATACCAGTCCGGGGTTTTGTGGCTAGCTCGAGCGAGCCTAAAGACGTTAGCATAAAGACATGGCAAACAAGCGCTGGCAATTCTGGCGTCGCAACGCAGCCGAAGCTGATTCACCCGAGACGATTCCCGAGACAGTTTCCCAAACAGTATCTGAAACAGTATCTGAAGCAGACACCGACACTGCTTCACCTGACGAGAAAGGGGGCAAGCCGTGGTGGCGGTTTCGCCATCAACAATCGGCTACATCACCAGAGCCTACCGCCGTCATCCCAAAAGACGTCATCCCAGACGTCATCCCAGAAGACGTGGCTGACAGCGCTCCTGGTGGCAAACGTCGTTGGTGGCAGCGTTCGCGGGCAGCCGTACCTGAGCAGACCAAACCGCGTCCTTTGAATCCTGATGGGACGTTGCCGCCGGACTTGCTCGAGCAATTTGAACGCGAACACACCACCAACCGCGCCATGCGCGGCTACCTCAAACGTTTTCTCAAGCAGGTAGAAGAAGCCGAACAGCAAGGCAACATCGACGACGTAGTGCAAGGTGTGGACAATAAACTCAGCGGCATGGAACGCGGCAAACTCACTGAGGTGTGGGAAAAAGTGCAAACCCTCGGTAAACTCATGCGCGACCCAGCAGCGCATTGGCAGAGCAAAGCCGTGGCGCTAGCGTCTTTGGTGTACGTGGTGTCGCCCCTTGACGCCATTCCCGATGTGATTCCCGGACTGGGTTTAACAGATGACGTGGCGGTGGTGGTGGCGGTGGTGAGTTACTTGGGCAACGCCTTAAACCGCTACGCCCAAACTGAACTGAAAGAACAGCTCGAGCATCACAGCGACCGCGAAATCAAAAAACACTTGCACAAAAACCGCATTAGCCTGCTGTACGCTGCTGCCGCTGCCGCGTTTGTGCTGGCAGTAGCCCTGCTGTTGCAGTCCTTGCAGGGGTGACGCGTTGGCACTGCTGCCATTGATTGTGTTTCGCACTGTGATTGTTTGTCTTACCCTCTATGGGTTCGTGGATACGGGCAAACGCATCTGGACGATTAAGCGGCGTTTTTATGACCCTTTGCCGCAGTTGCTCAAACGGCAACTCATTCATTTATTTAAGGGCACGCCAGAAACTCGAGCACGCACCCGTCGCTGGTTTCTGCGTGGGTTGCGTTACCTGCTCACACGACATGGCCTCGAGCTACTGCCTAATGTGCTGCTACTGGCCTTGCTGTTAACCATCAACGTGCTTTCATTCACCTTACTGCAGGTGACACCATCATGAACACTGATACGCTTCTGACAGTACTGTGCTAGCCCTATATCGCGCACAAACCTGTTACAGTTTGACTATGACGGCTTCTGTACGCGGTTATTTAGTACACGCTTACACGGCATCGACGTTGCTGGTGTTGGCTTACGGACTCATGTGGGTGCTCGAGGGACACTTTCGCCTTGCGTTACTAGCCATGGCCATTACCATCATCATTGATGCTACTGATGGCGCACTAGCGCGGCACTTTCGCGTCAAAGAGACCGCGCCTGCTATTGACGGCGAACTTTTAGATAACATCGTGGACTTTTTGAGTTACGTGGTGTTGCCGCTGTTGTTTGCTGTGCAAGCCAATTTGCTACTGCCGCCGCTACCGCTGTGGTTGGCGTTGGTGCTGCTCGCTAGTGCGTTTGGCTTTACCCGCTCAACTGCTAAGCTGGCTTCCGAAGCCGCCTTCGTGGGGTTTCCGTCATATTGGAACATCGTCGTACTTTACTGGTATTTGTGGGGCACACCGCCCCTTTTTAACACGGTGATGTTGCTGGTGCTTGCAGGGCTGGTGTTTGTGCCGTGGCGGTTTTTGTACATCAGCCGTTTGCTGGTAGGTAGAGCACGCCATGTCAGCTTGGCGGCGTTGTGGGGTGGGGTGTGTTTGTGGTTATTGTGGCTCGAGCCAAGCTTAACGCGCAGCACGCTACTTTATGCGTCACTTAGTTATCCTTTGTATTACAGTTTTTGTTCTTTACAACAAAACCTCAACGTCAGGCGGCAGTATGTTGACATGTAATAGTGCACGCTGTGGGTGACGGGTGTGAGGTGGCTCGAGGTACTCATCATGTTTAGCACGATGCTGTTTAGCACGATGCTGTAATGGGTTTAGCACGAGATGGTGACTTTCGCACGATGATGTGGTGGTTATCTCGAATCAACCACAAAAACAAAAAAGCGCATGCCCCTTTCGACATACGCTCAGATGATTCACATCAATAGGTTCACGACACGTTGCTTACACAGTCACTTGTGCCGTTGCTTAGACGTAGCTTAACCAAGACTCAAACTCTGGCAGTTTGCCCGTGCAAGCGTTCAAGTAGGCTTCGCGGATTTTGAGGGTGTGTTCGCCGGCTTTGCCTGTGCCAATGTCGCGGCGGTCAATCGAGGCAATCGGGGTGACTTCGGCAGCAGTACCGACCATGAACACTTCATCGGCTGCATAAAGCTCGTCGCGGGTGGCCATGGTAGTTTCGATGGGCATATCTAACCACTGCGCCACTTTAATCACTGAGTCGCGGGTGATGCCACGTAAGTTAATCGAGTGGGAAATCGGGTGCAAGACGCCGTTTTTGATAAAGAAAATATTTTCGCCCGAGCCTTCTGCCACAAAGCCTTCTTTATCAAGCAGCAAGGCTTCATCGAAACCGTTGTCGTGGGCTTCCAAATTCGCTAGCACCGAGTTGATGTAGTTGCCGCCGGCTTTGGCTTTGGTGGCCATCACATCACCGGGGCTGCGCCGCCAACTGCTGGTCATGAGCCGTGCGCCCTTAGTTACCGCATCATCACCCAAATAGTTGCCCCACGACCACGCGGCCACCATAAAATGCACGCGGTTGCTGCGCGGGTCAATGGAGAGCACCTCGCCGCCGTACCAGATGAGCGGACGAATATAGCACGAGGTGTAGTTATTTTCTCGTACCGTTTGGCTGATGGCGTCGCACACCTCGTCTAGGCTGTATTTGACGGGCGTACCGATGATTTTGGCTGAATCCAGTAACCTTTGGGCGTGTTCTTCTAGCCGAAAAATAGCCGCACCTTTGGGGGTTTCGTAAGCGCGGATGCCCTCAAAGACGCTCGAGCCATAGTGCAGCGAGTGACTCAACACTGATACAGTCGCCTCAGCTTGCGGTTTCATTTCGCCATCGAACCAGATAAGGCCTGCCTCGAGCTTTTTCTTGGTGACGTCAGCAGTAGCAGTAGATGTGCTCATGGGATGTCCTCCTTGCAAAGTATTACCGCTTATCGTAACAGGTACAGCGTGCAAAGTTGACACAAGACCCGTATTCTGCCAGAACTCGCTCACAGCAAGGCGCTCAGCAAGGAAATCAACAAGCATCACTTGTTTACTACACCCCTAAGACCACACCCTCAAGACGCCCTAAGACGTACACTGACCCATGACCATTTTGGTAACAGGCGGCGCGGGCTACATCGGCTCGATTACCGTAGAAACCCTCATTAACCGTGGCTACGATGTGGTGGTGCTCGATAATCTGGCCACCGGACACCGAGCAGCCGTGCACCCCCGAGCGGCGTTTGTGCAAGCCGACATTCAAGACCGTATGGCGGTAGGCAAAGCCATCAACTACTACGGCGTCGAAGCAGTACTACACTTTGCGGCGTTTTCGCTAGTGGGCGAATCGATGCAAAACCCGTTTAAGTACTTTGAAAACAACAGCGTCGGCACAACCCATTTTTTGCAGACCTTACGCGAAAACGGTGTGTCGCAGTTTGTGCTTTCTTCGACGGCGGCACTGTTTGGCACGCCCGAACGCATCCCTATTGACGAAGCCGCCATGATCCAACCAGGTAGCGTCTATGGCGAGTCGAAATACTTGATTGAGCGGGTGCTGCACTGGCTGTCGCAAACCCAAGATTTTCGTTACGTCAGTTTGCGCTATTTCAACGCCGCAGGGGCGTCGGCGACTTACGGCGAAGATCACCGCCCTGAGAGTCACTTGATCCCCTTGGTACTAGAAGTGGCTAGAGGCAAACGCGCCAAGGTGAGCATTTTTGGTGATGATTACGACACCCCCGATGGTAGTTGTATTCGTGATTATGTGCATGTGCAAGACCTAGCGGCGGCGCATGTGTTGGCGCTCGAGTCATTAGCATCCGGCGCAACAAGTAGCGTCTACAACCTCGGCAGCGGAAAGGGCTACTCAGTCAAAGAAGTCATCGACACCTGCCGAGCAGTGACAGGACACGCCATTCCCGCTGAGGTTGCACCAAAACGCGCAGGAGACCCAGCACTGCTGATTGCCGACTCGAGCCGCATCCGCCAAGCACTAGGCTGGTCGCCGCAGTTTGATGACTTAGAAGCGATGGTAAAAAGCGCCTGGGCGTGGTTTCAAGCTCATCCTGAGGGCTACGCCTAAACCCACATCTCAGCTAACATCTCAGGCCAGACTCAGCGCAGATTGCCGAGTTCTCGAGCTGCCCACAACACAAACAGCAGTGGCGGCGATACCGCAGCAGTCACCAAAAACGACGCCGTGTGCACCAAAAACAAATCAAAGGGGCTAAGCAATTCCGGACGCCAGCGCTCGAGTGCCCGAAGTCCGTGCGTCCACGCAGTTGAAATCACCGCGTACATCACAAAAAATACCCACGCCAACAAGCGTGCTGCCGCCGTACTAGGGGCTAGCAACGTAATCGCCAACCAAGTCCCCAAAATGACGTAATGCCCCCTCGGTAACTTACGCCAATCAAAACGCGGGCGGCGCAAGCGGTTTTCTAGGTCTTTAGCCACCATGCGGGCAAACAGGTCACTTCTGGCAAAGGTTTCGTCACTGGCAGCCGTTTGGGTGGCTTGTCGTGTCGCCTCATAAAAAACCTGTTCGGACGTCTGTTTGGTGCTGAGTTGACGCCTCACGTCGTAATTGCGACGGGCGTCTTCATCACCCAACACGCTATAGGCTTCGTTGATGCGTTGAAACAAAGCGTCAGCATAAGGATCACTCGGGTTGCGGTCAGGGTGATGCAACTTGGCTAGGCGATAATAGGCACGACGGATGGTCTGAGCATCAGCTTCTTGGCTCACACCGAGGATGTGGTAATGGTCTTGCGCCACCCTCATAGGCTAGCATGCTGAACGTTAGGGAAAGCGTTTCGGATGACTAAAGAAATTTTTCACGATTTTCTTGTATGTGATAATATCACCTCGTATTGCAAGCCCTGTCACTCGAGCCACTCACGTTTAACCCTAGCAGCAATAAAATTTTATTGCCAATAGCGCATCTTTTCACTTATCAAGCAAAGATGGTGTCAAGCAAGAATGGCAACGGTGCGGCGGGGCGCTTGGCGTTAGACTGTAGTTAATGATAGACAAACTCAAAGCCTTGCAAAACGAATTTGAGACGCTCGAGCGAAGTTTGGCAGACCCAGAACTCATCGCCGACCAAAAGCGTTACCGAGAAGCCATGCAGCGTTACAGCGAACTGGCGGGATTAGTCAAAACCTACCGCGAGTATGACGGGGTGATGACAGGCTTAGCAGACGCCCAAGATGCCTTAAGTGACCCCGAACTCGCCGAGATGGCTCGAGAAGAAATGACTGAACTGGAAACCAAACAGCTCGCCCTCGAAAAGGAGCTCGAGCGCTTGCTACTACCCAAAGACCCCTTTGACGACAAAAACGTCATCGTGGAAATTCGCGCTGCCGCCGGTGGCGACGAAGCGGCCCTGTTTGCTGGCGAAGTGCTGCAGATGTATGTGCGCTACGCTGAATCACTAGGCTTTAGCACCGAAGTCATCGATTCGTATGCTAATGATATCGGTGGTGTCAGCAAAGTTAACTTTGAAATCACCGGGCGCGGCGCGTACAGCAAGTTTAAGTTCGAGTCTGGCGTGCATAGGGTGCAGCGGGTGCCGGCTACCGAAACCCAAGGCCGCATTCATACTAGCACCATCACCGTGGCTGTTTTGCCCGAAGCCGACGACGTAGACGTGAATTTATCGCCCGAAGACTACCGGGTGGATGTTTACCGTTCGTCTGGTCCGGGGGGGCAATCAGTCAACACGACAGATTCAGCGGTGCGCGTCACCTACAAACCAGGTACCGCCGATGAAATTATCGTCACCTGCCAAGACGGCAAATCGCAGATTAAAAACAAAGAAAAAGCCCTCACGGTATTGCGGGCAAGACTGTTAGAAAGGGAAAGGGAACGAGCCGCCGCCGAAGCCCGCGAAGCGCGACTGGTGCAAATTGGCACGGGCGAACGCAGCGAAAAAATCCGCACCTATAATTTTCCACAATCTCGAGTGACCGATCACCGCATCGGCTACACCACCCACAACCTCAGTGACATCATGCTCGGACACGTTGAAGAAATCACCCAAGCCTTGGCCGAAGCCGAACAAAGCCAGCGCTTACAAGAGATGGCATCATCAGCGTCCGGTGTGTCCGGTGGGACGGCGTGAATTTGTCGTTGCCGCCGCAATTTTGCTCGATTCCCAAGGACGAGTACTGCTGGTAGGCAACGACTGGCAGGGGTTTGGCAACGTGCGTTACACCCTCCCCGGCGGCATCGTCGAAAAGGGCGAGTCAACGCTCGATGCCCTGTCGCGGGAGGTCAAAGAAGAAACCGGACTCAACATCACCCACGTGCATCACTTGGCGTATGCGGTGCACGTTGAAGACATTCGCCGCAATGACCGCGCGGTGTCGTTTGCGTTTTTGGCCGCGTATGATGGCCTACTTAACCCTCGAGACCCCGACGGGTTCATTGTGGAAGCGCGCTTTTTTCCCGTAGAAGAAGTCGAAGCCCGCATTCCCATTCCGCCTTTGCGTGACCCGCTGGCCAACTACTTGCGAGAAAGAAAACAAGGGAAGTTTTATTCCTATGCTAGTTGGGACGGGCGCGGCATGCGTAGTAGTTAGGGGGTAGTTAGGAGTAGTTAGGGTATATAGAGCAGCTAAAGAGTAGCCATGCATAACGACAGATTACGGGGTGGCTCATGACAGAATGCTCGATGAAGCGATACATGCCTGCGTGATGGACAAAATGTATGGCAATCTCTGACCCGACAGTCAGGTGTATCAGTTGTGCGGTGACGCCGTGACTAAAGAAACTTGACGACCAAGGAAGCTCGAGCCACACCATGCTGAGCAGTGAAAATAAACCGTCGGCTTGTAACAGCATACAGACATTGTGCGTCAGCGGGCTACACTAAAGAGATGGAACGTCTCCTCGATGTCATGCGAACGTTACGTGCGCCCGACGGTTGCCCTTGGGATAGAGAGCAAACCCACGCGTCCTTGCGCCCTTACTTGCTCGAGGAAGCCTGCGAAGCCATCGACGCCATTACCAGTGGTGATGATGCAGCGGCGACTGAAGAACTCGGTGACGTGCTGTTACAAGTCGCTTTTCATGCGGTTATTGCTGAAGCCGACGGGCGCTATGACTATGCTGCCATCGAAAGCGCCATCGTCGATAAACTGGTGCGCCGTCATCCGCATGTGTTTGCCGATGTAACCGTTGCTGATTCCGGTGCGCAACTGGCACGCCATCAAAGCCCAAGAAAAAGCGGCTAAACCTGCTCATCCTGCCGATGAAGTGCCGCGCAGCTTACCTGCGCTTATGCGAGCGTTTGAATTGGGGCGCAAGTGTGACTGGCCTCAGGTGTCTGCTCGAGACGTCACCACATTAGCTGAAGATATATCAGCAGAAACAGCCCACGCGCAGATTGGGCAATTGCTCCTCGCAGTCACCGACTACGCCAGAACCCTTGGGGTGAACCCTGATACCGCCCTGCGTGACGCCACTGAAGCGCGGTTAACTGAGGGGTTGGCTCGAGAGGATACTTCGTGACCTCACCCCTAGCACGCCACAGCGTCCTTAATAGTGCCCTTGATAGTGCCCCTGAAGTATTGATCGACACCCTCACAACGCGCTTGCGGCGGCGTATGCGCACCCCTTTGCAAGTTCTTGGCTTTCGCTCGGCGGCGGTGTTAGTACCGCTACTGCACACGCAGCAGGGTTGGCAGGTGCTGTTTACGGTGCGGGCGCGTCACTTGCGACATCATCCGGGGCAAATTGCTTTTCCGGGGGGTAAGCTCGAGCCACACGAAGCCATCTACCGTGCGGCGTTGCGCGAATGCGCTGAAGAAGTTGGCCTCGAGCTACCGCTTCATTGTGTGCTGGGTTTACTCGATGACCAAATTTCACCCTCTGGTTATGTGGTCACACCCGTGGTAGCCGCTTGTTGTGGCGCTGAACATGCGCTTGCTAGCTTGGCGTTGCAACCTTCAGAAGTTGACGACGCATTCACCGTGCCCCTAGCCGAACTGACTGCCCTCATCCCCCGCCAAGAAGCCCGCAGCGTGCGGGGATTTACCCGCATCTTGCACGATTACCGCTGGCAGCAGCGGCGCATTTGGGGACTTACTGGCAATGTGCTAGCAGACATGCTCGAGGTTCTAACAGCAAGCAGTCTTGTTGATGGTGCTGCTGACCGTGCTGCTGATGGTGCTGTTGACCGTGCCGCTAACGGTACTTTTGCTGCCACTTCACAGGCTACGTGGCTCGAGCGCAAGCCCAGTCTTCCCAAGCACCCCCTTGATAATCATCCCAACGACACCTTAAACCAACGTGACGCCAATCCAGCACGTACTGTTCCTACCTTGCCTGATAGGCGCGTGCCTTAATCATGCTCAAACGTCGTGAACTGCGGGTGCGCACTGACCGGGAGGTGTTGGCGTTTAATATTGGCGTCATCGTGGAATCGTTGCAGGGGCTAGGTATGGCGACCGACGAAGCCATTCGCTTAGCCAGGGCAGCAGAAAAACACTTTCGCGCTGAAGGTGAGACGCCTGTTGCCTTAGAAGATTTGACGGTGTGGCTCGAGCAACGCCTCAAAGACGAACAACCTGGGGCACTGCACAAGCGTTTTGGCAAACAAACCCCCCCTTTTGTGCCCCTTTGTGTCGAACATCGCCACAAGCAAACGCCTTTTTCTAAACGCAAGTTAGCCGAAAGTTTGGAAATTGTCGGGTTGCCGTTTAAGCAAGCCTACGCGCTCAGTCGCCAAGTCGAACAGCAACTGCGCGGTGAAGGCCTGCGGGTGATTTCGCGGCGGGAACTCGCCCATCGCACGGCGCTCAGCATCGAAACCCGCCACGGGCGCGACTTAGCACTGCGTTTTGAAGCCCACAGCCCTGATACGCTAGAAGTGTATGTGACCGAACCAGAAGGTTTGCCAATGCCCTACTCGAGGGGCATCTTGGCGCGCTCACTCATGACGGTAGGCGTTGCCCCTGAACATGCCCATTACTTGGCTAAGCGGGCAGAAACCTTGCTGTGGCGCAGCGGTGAAGGGGTAATTGCTCGAGAAGGCTTACGCGACACCGTCAGCCGCTTACTCGCCGAAGAGGTCGGTGAAGCTTACGCCACGCGTTACCGTTTGATGCGTTATTTGCGCCGTCCGCGCTTGCCGCTGATTGTACTCATCGGCGGGGCACCAGGCGTCGGTAAGTCGCTGGTGGCTGCTGAGCTTTCGTACCGTTTGGGTATTGCCCGTATTGTTTCTTCAGATGCCATCCGTCAGGCCTTGCGTTCGCTAATTAGTAAAGAACTAAGTCCTACGTTGCACAGTTCCAGCTACGAAGCGTGGCACGCCGATTTACTACCTGAAGAACGTCATGGGGCACGCCCCAAACGCAAGCGGGTCACACGCGGGTTTCAGCATCAAGTGCGCCAACTCAGCAGCCCGCTCATGGCCATTATCGAGCGTAATATAGCCGAAGCCACCTCAGTGGTTATCGAAGGCATTCATGTGGTACCGGGGTTTTTGCCCACGGAGATGCTCGAGGACGCGTTGGTCATCAGCGTGGTCATGACCCTCAAAGACGAGCACGTTCACCGCAAGCACTTTGAAAAACGCGGTGTCGACACCCAGCAAAAGCGCAGTGTCAGCAAGTATCTCGAGCACTTCACCGAAATCCGCATCATCAACGACTTCATCTGCCAACAAGCCAAAGCCCACGAGATTACGGTGATTGACGCCAGCGACATAGAACACGCCACCCAGCAACTGCTCGACTTGTGCTTGCAAGCCGCTTTACCTCCTGCCAACCCAAGCAGCGAAGATGACACTGCCAGTAACGATACCCCCAGCGCAGAAGGTGTAAACGGCACAGATAATAACAGTGCAGATAATAACAGTGCAGATAATAACAGTGCAGATAATAAAAACGACGCTAACAGTACCAGTAATACTAATAGTGCAGGCAGTACCGATGGCACCTTGCCCAACGTAGGCGGCGAACAGGTTGTTTTACCGTAACACCCAGCAAATAACTGACCCAAAAGCCTCTTAGACGCGCCTGACACGCAACTGTCAAGGATGTTGTGAAGGATGTGACGTGTCGCTGCTGACGTGACCCCTAAGATAAAACACGTGTTTTACTTTGGGCATCATTGCAGTCTTGGTCACAGCCGCGTGCTAGCGTGGCTCGAGCTGTTGTTTGGTAGCTATTATCCAGAACACAACCAAATACGCCTTAGCGGACGGTACACGTCACAGTCGATGGTTATACCCATCGCAGCATGTGGTGATTGATGGCGGCTGATAGCAAAAAGGTGCTCGAGTTACGCGTTCTCAGCAAACGCTACGGGAACCGTTACGTACTGCGCGGGGTAACACTCACGGCATACGCTGGCAAGGTGCACGCCCTTGTTGGGGTGAACGGGGCGGGCAAAACGACGTTGTTACGCTTAGCGACCGGGCTGGCTTATCCCTCGAGCGGCACAGTGCGCTTACTGGGTCAAGACCCCACCAAAACCCCCCAAGTCAAACGGGCTCTCGGCGCGGTCATCGAAGCGCCAGCGGCGTTTTATCCCTATTTGTCTGGGCGCAATAACCTGCGCTGGCAAGGGCGCTTATTGGGTTTGGGCAAAGGAGGCGCAGCACGCATTGATACCCTGCTAGCGCGGCTCGAGCTGCTTTCTGCTGCCGACCAACCGGTAAGAGGCTACAGCTTAGGCATGAAACAACGCCTCGGACTCGCGGCTGCGTTACTAGGCGAACC
>CAZKAZ010000043.1:0-43561 GCA_964550765.1 uncultured bacterium
ACAAACCTATTCTCGCCTAGGAAGCCTTTCCTTTGCTTTTTGTCCCGTACTAAGCTCATCGAGACTAACTTAGGTCTTCATCAAGGAAAGGATTCATAGTGTGCCAAAAAAGCTATTTAGAAACTTAGGTTGCACTCTTTGTTTGCTGCTAGCAACCGCCTGCTCTGAAAGCAATCAAGCACCCAAAGCCTGCTTCACCATTTCCACAACAGCACAAAATGTAGACGCATTTGACTATAACGGTGCAACTCATTTTCTCATTCCGCGTGAGCAAACTTCGATAGAGCTATATTTTGATGCCAGCACTTCTACTGACATTGACAGCCAAGATTTGCGTTATACATGGGATTTAGGGGAGGGTACACGCGATGGGGGTAGCAGGGTCAATAAGACATACTCATACACACATGTGGGGGAATATGTCACAACTGTTCAGCTTACTGTGACTGACGGGCAAGGAAATTCACAGCAGTCAAGCAGAGAAATACGCATAGCAGGTGCTATACAACTTGCTTCATTTACATCAATTGTTGCTAATGCACGCTTGACATCTGCTTCTTCTGATTCACTCGACATTTACTGTAATTCTACTCCCTAAGCGAAACAACAATACCTCGAGCTACGGGGTGCATCGACCTGAGCGATGTACCTTTCTTTGTGCCTGAACACGCTCACAAAGTACTTGAAGCCCTCGAGCCAGTAAGCCACAAAGCCTTATGTGTTAATCAGCGTGTTAGGTTAAGCCTGTGTCAGAACAGGTGTATTGCGTCCCAGCAGAACGTTTACCCAGTCCCCAACCCGAAGCCTTAGCGTTAACAGATGACCTTTACCAGTTGCTCGTGCGTGAAGGGCAGTTTTTAACGCGTGACGATGTCGAAGAAGACCCCACTTGGCGGCAGATTATTCCCTACGCCGTGATTCAGTGTGAAGGGCAGGTGCTGCTGGTTGAACGCCTCAAAGCGGGTTCAGAATCGCGCCTCCATAACAAAATGTCCATTGGCATGGGCGGACACATCAACCCGCAAGACCACCTAGAAGATAATCAAAAAACAGCCCCAGAGCAGGATGTGCTCGAGGCTGCTTTAGTGCGCGAATTGCGCGAAGAACTGGTGATTGGTGGGTTTGCGTTTGAAGCCAAAGCCCTTATTCACCGCAGCGAAAATGCTGTTGAACAGGTACATACTGGGCTTTTGTACCTTGTGACCGTGCCAGAACCGGTGGACGTGCGCGAAACCCACAAACTTGCAGGGCATTTTGTGCCCCTTGCAGAAGTCGGGACGCACGTTGAACGGCTCGAGGGTTGGTCACAAGCAGCGTATCAGTTTTTACAAGCAAGCTAATTAAATAACTTGCATGACGTAGTTGTCAGTGGCAGCTTCCAAACCTTCTGGGTTAGCGATATACACACCACGCGTACCAGAAAGTGCCCCTTCACTGCGCAGTTCGCCCAAGATGCGGGTGATGGTAACGCGGGAACTACCTGTGAGCGACGCTAGGTCTTCGTGAGTAAGCGCTAAGGGCAACTTGACGCCACTTTCTTGGTCGTCAGCAGGTTGCCCGAAACGTTCACTGAGGCGAAGGAATGCTCGAGTGACCCTTGCACCTACTGGCAGTTCAGCGTCATCAATGGCTTCCCGGCTGCGGCGCAACTGCCGCGATAGGCTGTGCATGATGTAATCACGCAATTTGCGGTCGTTCATGGCTTGGTCTGGGTCAAGTGGCGTAAGGCAAGCGTCGTGAACGGCAATGACTGTCTCGGCGTGCTTGGCTTTGTCAATAGCAGCGACGCCCAAAATATCACCTGAGCCGTAAAGGTCGGCAATACGGTCACGCCCCAGCGAGGTGGGTACAACAGCTTTGAGGACGCCATAATTGACGATATAGAGCGAACTGGCCTCGCGGCCTGCTTCGTAAAGAACCGCGTTGGGTTCTAAGGTTCGGGTTGGGTGTGCCAAAGTGCTCGGCACGATGTCTGATGCATGGCAGCTTTGGTCACTACTCATTTCTGCAACAGTTAGCATGGTTGCCTCCTTTTTTGGTGTTGCGGGTCGCAAGTAGCGCGTGCGTGTCGTTTGTGTGTTATTTACGCGTAACATTACGACGACAGAACGAGCCTTGCGACAAAATGGCGTATTGGCCTTCTCTGGTTGGCGTTGATGAGCACCAATACACTTGTTTAACAATATTCAACTACTTTGCTTCGTGGGTATGGTCATTTATAGGACTAACCAATCGACTCACCAGACGAAGCGAACAAACCTTCTCAGTGTTGTGTACTTTACGTAGCGTGTGATAGGCACAAGCGCGCTGAACTTGCTATCCTAAACAAAGCTTAAACGTGCGTTGCACTTGGCGCATCCACAGTACGCAAAACGGAAAGACGGTCTGTGTTGCTTACCCTGTATTGCTTACAGAGTGTATTGCTTACAGGGCTGCTTGCAGTAGCATCACACTTATGTGTTTGCTAGAAGCGTGTTTACTAAAATTTTGCAAAGATAAGCTTTTGCAAAGAAACGTAACCGCTTGCAAAGCACGTTGCGTGTCACGCGACAGCTTACGTAAATACTTTACGTAAACACCAGACGCATTTTTCCCGCGCGGCTGCGACATGACGTTGCTGTAAGACTAAACGGCTTCAAGACTAAACGCTGTCACGGTCTCACCGCACTGTTAATCTCTAGCATAACAGTTACGGATGAACGTTGTGTCAACATTTTGGTTTGTGCGTTTCATAGTGTGCTTATCTTGCCTCAGCTTACCAACGCCTCGCCGATGTTTTATCGGTACTTTAGACATCAATAGCTTGAGCAATCAATGGCTTGAGTATCAATGTCTTCAGTATGAATATTTAAGCAGCGACATCCTACACAACAAGGCTTCAAACACCCCACAAACAAATCATCATTGTTTTGAGGTGATTCATTGCATGGTTTGTTGCGGCGCTGTTAGCTGCCCATCACGTGGCTAGTAATGACACATGATGGATAACGCTCCACACAGATAACGCATTACACATCGTAAGCACAACGCATCCTCACATTCAAGGACATTATGCTTTGCTTTCCAAATGGTCTGCTATTTTACGGCTAAATACGGTGGTTGAAATCACATTTTTAGTCACTGTTGAAGTCACCATGTATCGGCATATCTGCCTACCTCGAGCAGCAACCACCACAACACTACCCCCATGCTAACGACAGCTTTCATGCCGCTCGCACGGCAATATCAACAGTATCAACCACCTTTGTGAGGCGTTAACAGGCCGCATCAACCTCACGCTTACAAAAGACAGCACCATGACATTCATGACATTTTCACAGTTTGTTTATACTCGCGGTTTGGTTGCCCGTTGCCACGTGTCATGCCAATCACCAAGCGCTCTAAGGCGGAGCAGGCAGTTGCTCGAGCGCTACCGTCGCGGCGACTGCGTTGGGGTCTGCCAAGCGGGCGGCTTCGTAGTTGGCACGGGCTTTGGCGATATCACCTTGGTCTTGGTAAATGGTGCCGAGTAGCAAAAACGCTTGGGCGTAAGCTGGCGGTGGCAGTTCTGTTATCACTTGCGCGTCGAGAATATCAAGCAAATTCTCGAGCACCCTGACTGCTTCTTCAGGCTGATCACTGAGCCGCAACACGCGGGCATAATTAAGCAGGGCACTGGCGGTTTCTTCGGTGGTTGCGGCGTAGTCTTGGGCAGCCCGGAAGGCTTCAAGGGCAACGTCATAATTCGCTGCTTGCCAAGCAACTTGCCCCCAATTACTGGCACTGGCATAATCTGGTTGCCGTTCAAACACATCACGCAGCAACGTTTGCGCTCTAGTGAGTTCACCTTGGGCTGCGGCCAACTTACCTTGTAGTGTTACTAAAGGCAGTGCCGCCGCATCAGTGGTGTCCATATTGGCTAGCGCTTCTGCTAAAGCACCTTGGGCGGCTTCGACATCACCCACGAGATAAAGGGCTTGGGCATAAAGATAATGCGCATAAGGGTCATCGGCAAAGCGACTTACCAAAGCTGGTCCTTCGACTTGCGTCGCGAGTGCGTAACGCCCTTCGGCTAGCAGTTGTTCCATATCAGCAAAAGGGTCAGACGCTTCTTGCGCGTACCCCAAAAACATCACAACTAGCAACACCCACACACCCACCACCCGCCAACCTCGCCACGGGTAGGCAATGTACATGGTGGTCTTACTCGCTGAGGGTTGACTCATCTCTTTCTCAGTGTAGGCAGTTTTGGTGAGAAACGCGTAAGTCACAGCGCCAAAACACGACACTAAATCACGATGCCAACGTGTCTAATAGCCAAGCAAGGCCAGCTCGAGCACGTACCTTCAGCGCATCGACAGCCTGCCACGCCACCTGCGGCACTTGGCCTAGGGCGGCTTGCAGAGAGGTTTCGTCTTCGGGAAGTTGCCAACAGGTCGCCCCCGTTTCTTCTAAGAACGCCCGCACTTTGGGGTCGTAGGCGATGCCACTATAAGGCACCCCCGCTGCCGCTGCCAAAATAAGCCCGTGTAACCGCACCGACAACACCGCTTTGGCATTGGCAATACGGGTGAGTGCCACTTCAGGGCTGTCGGCATGCCACAGTTGCACGTTGCGGCCTTGTTGTTGCAGCGCATGAACAGCCTCCTGATCGCTCGGTGATAGCGCCATTACGGCCACAGGCACATCACGATGAGCAGGTTTTTGACCGAATGCGGTGAGGGCACGCTCGAGCGCCCCTTGAATCTCCGGCTTATCACCCCTGGGAATAATAAGCAAAGGTTTTTCGGCCTTGGCTTGACGTTGCTGTTGAGGTTCAGAAGACGGTAGCTCGAGCAGTAGCGCCGAATCTGCTATCAGCGTCGCTTGTAGCCCATGACTGGCCAAATAACGCTGCGAGCGTCCGTCTCTAACGGCAATAGCCACATTTTTTTTGAGAACGTTCACCACGCTGCGCTCACCAGCGCGGCTCAGAGGACCAACGGACTGACCGTAGACGATGACCCGCTTTTTGGCGAGCTTGGCAAGGCGCATGAGGCTGAGATAATACTCGAGGCTCAGTCGGCTGGTGGCGTCTTGCAACAAACCACCTCCCCCCGAAATCAGCACGTCGTGTTGCCACACAGCAGGTATCATCCCCCGCAGGCGGTGCACGGCGTTGACATTATGTAACTGCTGCGTGCGGGTGCTATCTGCTGATAACACCGTGACCTGATGACCCGCGTCTGTGAGGGTGTGGCTGAGTACCTCGAGAATGGCTTCATCACCTAAGTTGGCAAAACCGTAGTAACCACTAATCAGCACTTTCATGCGAACATTCTCAACATTGTTCTTAGTGCTTTGCTCAGTATTGTTCTCAGCAAATGACGCACCTATGACTGACGTGACAGTGACTCGAGCGGCAACGCTGCTTCGGCACGTGTTTGCTGGGCACTGTCTTGCTGGGCACTGTCTTGCTGGGCACTGTCTTGCTGGGCACTGTCAGCACCAGATTCAGCTGCCGCGTCATGTTGTAACCAGCGGGCAACCAAGGCGACAACCCCCCTTGAAATGGGCAAACCGATGAGTCCTAGCAAGCTGCCAAGAACGAGGGCAACTAGGGTACGCTCGAGGGAAATAAGTAACGGCGTGTGGTAGTGACTAAAACTGTTGAGAATGGTCGCTTGGGCAATCACCCCACCGGTCAAGCCAAGCCCGCGTACCCACGCCGCCCAATCGCTATTACCGAGTGCTAGCACTGCCAGCGGATGCCCCAGCAGTTCTTTGAAACGTGGCCGCACAAAGCGCTCAGCTAACCAGTCACGCAGGGCAAGTTCAGCGTCCGTAGCACCGATGGCAGGAAAGTTACCACGCCGCAAAAACACCAACGCCAACGCAATCATGCCGACAAACACGATAAGGACATCACCCAAACGGATGCGGTAACCCCACAAGTTGCGAATCCAACCTGCCGCACTATGAAAACGCAACGCATAGTGCACTAAAAACAGTACCGGTGGCACGAGCAAGGTGGCTGCGACGCCTGCAAAGGGTTCGGCGGCCAGCATTGACTGGGTGTCACTGCCCACGGCTGCTAGGAGTAGCGCCCCAATGAGGCTAACGAGCGTGGCCACAGGCAATGCCCACACGCGGTTAGGTAACATGCCATAACCCAAAATCGGAAAGATGAGCGCAGCAACCAACGCCAGGGCGTCCCAGTTGAAACCTGCCCCAGCGACGACACTCAAACCGAGCACCGCTAACGCCATAAACGCACCCCATAAGCCGGGATACAAAGTAGCAAATAGCAGCAAACCTGCCACAATACCTACAGCACTGAGGTTGCGCCACAGGGGAACGCTGTCGTACTCGAGCGACCCTACCTCCCCTACCGTAAACCCATCGCGCTGCAAATTTGTGACCAAACCAGCGACTAAAGCCTCGGTATTTTCGAACATGTCGCCCATGGTTTCTTTGGTGTACGGGCGCACGTACAAGAGCCGCGCCCCACGTTCGTTGGCGGCCAGCAGGTATTTCGACACCACTTCAGCAGGTTCTAGGGTGTTGAGCCAATCTTGGTTGATGCCGAAGACTCGAGTGTTGGGCACGCGTCCGATAATATCTTCCATACCGTCTTGTTCGGTGCCTTCAATGACGCCTGTGAGGTAATCCTGCGAGGCTGCCACCAAGTCATCGAGACCGTTGGGATTGCCGGCTACTTCGACACTAGCGTGAATGAGATAACTGGCTTCTGCGGGAAAATCTTCACCGACACCTCGCAGACCCGGAAAGTTGCGCGGGCGGTAGGCAATCGTCCAACCAGCATCATGCCAGGTTTGCACCTGTTCACCAATGACGCTCGCCGGACGGGTGCGGCCATCGCCCGGATACCAGTACCACGTGCGACCCGCAAGGGTGATTGCTTGAGCATTGGGGGCGTTTTTGGCAAGAATGGTAGCGAAGGTGTCATCATCTGCAGCAAGGTTGCTGATTAACGTGCTCGAGCCAGGCACATCTACCACGTCACCTTGAGATAACATGCTCGAGCGCACCTCATCGCCAAAACGCAGGGCAATATCGCCTTCTGCGGCCAAACTTTCAAAGGTTTCTTCATACAAGGCAATCCCCGAAAGCCCCAATTCTCGGTAACGCTGAGCCAATTCAAAGCTCGTTAGCCCCAAGTAATCGGCTTGTTCGGCCAAAGCCACTTCATCCATCAATAACGTCACCGTGCGGCTTCTGCCTTCAACGTGAGAACGCCGCACCGCCAAACCAAACGCGGGTAGCAAACTAAGGAGCACGATTATCCACAAAACTGTACGCACGGTTTGATTGTATGCGTAAGGTTCACCCGTGTCATGTTGTGTGACGTGCGACTTGCCTTGCTTGTTATCTTGTTCATAGTAAGCACACGTGCGTCTTTGCCAACGCGTATCAAGATGTTTGTCACGGCAACTCATGACAACTTAGGTACGCCTTGGGTATGACTCGGGTATTGCTAGACCATGCTAGACATCAAACAAATGTTGCTAGCTCGAGGGTACATGTGTCAGGACATCGCAGCACATCGTTAATCGACCAATTAGTCTGGTGATGCAGCAATTAGTCTGGTGATGCAGTATGACTTGCGTACGACTTGCGTACGACTTGGTCATGACATCAGTGACGGGCAAAGATTATCACGACAAAACCAACAATGATTGATATTGAAACTTACTAAGAAACCTACCACGAAGCCTCAACACGCTATTGATCGAGACTTTATAAGGAGGCACAATGACTTTTCCAGATGATTTTACTTGGGGCGTAGCGACGTCTTCCTATCAAATTGAAGGCGCAGTCGCAGAAGACGGGCGCTCGCCGTCGATTTGGGATACGTTTAGCGCCACCCCGGGCAAGGTGGTAAACGGCGACACCGGAGCGGTAGCTTGCGATCATTACCACCGCTGGCGCGAAGACCTTGATTTGCTGACCGACTTGGGAGTGGGCGCGTATCGCTTTAGCACCGCGTGGCCGCGCATTTTGCCGCAAGGGTATGGTCAGGTGAATACTCGAGGCTTGGATTTTTATGACCAACTGGTTGATGGGTTATTAGAACGCGGTATCAAACCCTTTTTGACGCTTTACCACTGGGACTTGCCGCAGGTGCTAGAAGACGCAGGCGGTTGGCGCAACCCAGACATCAGCGAAATTTTTTGTGAATATGCCCATGTGGTTGCCGAACGCTTAGGGGAAAGGGTGCACGCTTATGCCACCATCAACGAACCTTGGTGCATTGCCGCATTAGGTCACGAAATTGGCGAACACGCCCCCGGCCTCCGCGACCGCAAACTGGCCTTACAAGCCGCCCACAACGTGCTACTAGCACACGGCAAAGCCCTGCCCGTCTTGCGGGAAAGTGCTCCAAGCAGCCAACACGGTATTGTTCTCAACTTCACGCCGACCTATCCGGCTTCTGACAAAGACGACGACATTGATGCGGCGCACCTGCTCGATGGTTGGCTCAACCGCTGGTACTTGGAGCCGCTGGTGTACGGGCAGTATCCGCAGGACATGTGGGAAGGCTACAGCGAACTGTACGGAGATGAGATGCTCGAGCTTGCGAGTCAAGACCTAGACATCATCAGTAGACCCCTTGACTTTTTGGGTGTCAACTACTACACCCGCGCTATTGTCACCTACGACCCCACGCTACCTTTTCCTTCAGCTAAGTTACCGAGCGCAGGCGAGCTGAGTAGTGGGCAAATTGATGATAACGCCACGTTTACCGCCATGGGCTGGGAAGTGTACCCCGATGGGTTATATGACCTGCTCACCCGCTTGGGCAGTATTGAAAATATGCCGCCAATATTTATTACCGAGAACGGGGCAGCGTTTGCTGATGCGCTCGAGCCCTCCCCTGTTGGCGTGAGGGTGAAAGATGAAGCTCGAGTGGACTACTTTGAACAGCACGTTGATGCTGTTAATCGCGCCATGCAAGCAGGCGTGAACATACGGGGCTATTTTGCGTGGAGTTTTTTGGATAACTTTGAGTGGTCGTTTGGTTATGACAAACGTTTTGGGCTTTACTACGTGGACTACCCCACCCAAACCCGCATTCCTAAAACCAGCGCCCACTGGTACCGCGAGTTTTTGCACCGTTAGGCCATTGCAGTTAGGCCATTGCAGTTAGGCCATTGCAGTTAGGCCATTGCAGTTAACCTCAGTTCGGAGTTAATTTACGTCAGGAAAGCATGTTGTGTCGTCACAGGCTCTCTGCTACGTTAAAAAGGCGCTTTAACACCTGAAAAAGGCTTGTTGACGTGCTGACGGTTTTGACAATGACATCATAACCAGTATCAGGGACGCATTTTTATCGGCATTACAACCCCGAACTCAGGTCAGTTAGGCCATTGTGGTTGGGATATTCAACATGCAAACGCTTAGACCCTGCAATGTAGACCCTGCACCCTGCAGTAACGCTCAATCAGGGGCAGCCACGCGTTGCAACAACAGGGCAAAACGGCTGCCCTTACCAAGTTCACTGGCCACGGTGATGTCTGTTTGCATGGCTTTGGCGTACGTTTGCGCCAAGGCTAAACCCAAACCGCGCCCAGGAATGTCGGTGCCTTGAATGCCCAAACGTTCAAAAGGGGTGAACAAGCGTTCACGTTGTTCGGCTGACATACCACGTCCGCTATCCTCAACAGCGATTTGCACGTGATTGCCATGACAACTCACCCGCACCCACACGTTGCCACCGCGTTCGTTGTACTTGATGGCGTTGGTGAGCAAGTTCAGCATGATTTGTTGCAGTTTGCGGGCATCGCCGCGCACAAACGGGCGCACATCTACTGGGGGTATATCCACATGAATTTTGACCCCCTGCTCACGGGCTTGTGGTACCACCATGCTGCTAGCTTCACGGACTAAGGTCACAATGGGCAGGTCTTCCCAGTCAATGTCAATGCCTTCGGGGTTGTCGCGGGCGCTGGCCATAATCACCAACTCAGCAACTAACTCATTGAGCAAAGCAGACGCGTTGCGAATGCGCCGCAAAGCATCAATAAGTGAGTTGACATAGTCAGGGTCATGCATTTTGTCTGGGGAGATTTCTTCTAGTTCTAGCAGTTGCGAAAACCCCACAATGGTGTTGAGGGGCGTGCGCAGTTCGTGGGTGATGTTGGAAACGAACATCTCGCGGGCTTGATTGGCCTCTCTCGCTTGGGCAACGGCGGCTTCCAAACGGCTGTTGCGTTCGCTCAGTTGGGACTCGAGCCGCTTGCGGTCACTAATGTCTTGAATAGTGCCATACAAATACACCGTGCCATCACTGGCTACTTCAGCAGGTTCGCGGCGCTGATGCACGTGCACTATATGACCATCACGGCGAATAATCGTGTGGTCAACATCATAAGGTTGGCCGTTGTCAATAGCGTCTTGAATGGCTTGGCGGGCTTGGCGGCGGTCTTCTTCGGGTAGATACTGATAGTACTGCTCGAGCGTCGGCATGCCCTCAGCGAGCTTACGTCCGAAAATGCGAAACGTTTCTTCGCTCCACTCGAGCTTATCGGTGCTAGTATCTAAACGCCAGTTGCCAATTTTGGCGAGCCGCTGCGCCCGTTGTAACAGGGCTTCACTGTGGCGCACGGCTTCTTCGTTGGCTTTGAGCTTACTGATGTCGCGGCTGGCAATCACCGCACCGGTCACCTTACCCCGTTCTGAGACGAGCGGCACGCGATTCGTCAACAGGTGTGTGCCATTAAAGTTACGCTCCCTACCGACAACAGCTTCACCAGAAAACACGTCATCATCGTGTTCCTCGAGGGCGTCAGCAATGTGTTTGGGTATCACCTCGTGGTAATGCTTACCCAACATCTGCTGCGGCGTCAATCCCAACGCGTAGGCTACCGCGTGATTGGCAAGCGTGATGCGTTTGTTTGTGTCCACAGCCAACACGTAGTCGGGTAGGGCGTTCACCAAGGTGTGCAGCAAGCGGCGTTCTTCGTCGCGCTCAGATTCTGCCCGGCGCACGTGGCTAAGGTCTATTCTCGAGACCAGCACTCGCGCAAAAGGCACATCGCTCTCGAGCACTTGCCAAGACACATCGCTGGTAATCTCATGGGGTTCAAAACGCACGCCGTAATCATCAGTCTGATGATTCATCAATACAGCTTCACCAACACGAAACTGACGGTGGCCTTGGGCGATGCTGAGCAGCCCCAAATACCACATATAGCGGTCGTGCTCACTGACGCTATAGGCCTCTCCAGCGGGCGCAGACTGTGCCAATGAACGCCAGTATTGTTGCGCCAATTGATTGGCGTGGCGCACCCGAATGAGCTTAAAAAACCGCTCGAGTTCCGTTGCTGAACGCAAGTGTTTGGCCAAATCAACCCCGCTGGCTTGCAAGCGCTGTAGTTCTTCATACACCGCCGACAGGTCCTCTTCCCACAGCGCAACGGGGGTGTGTTCAAACATCATCTGATAGTGCACATGGGCGCGGCGACGGTCGTCGTGTTCGTGTGCCAGTATCTGTTCGGCACTGCGGCGCACGTAGTGGGTGAGGGCAATAAAAATCACACTGACCAGTTGAAAATCGACAAAGGTGGCCACTTGGGTGAGCATCCCCGGCTGCCACCCTACTTGTTGTCGTAACAACATAAAACCACTCACCCCAATGAACAAATTGAGGACAAAAAAGAGACTACACCACCGCAACGCTTGGCGCTGGTTAAAAAGCAAGTGGGTGAGCACATACAGTAAGGGCGTCCAGATATACCAGTCGATTTGCCGTGCGACCAACGACACTTCTGCTGGTATGTCAGCGGTGCTGTAAGCAGCCAAAAAAATCGTGCGCGAAAAGTAGCCGAAAAACACCCCTGCAAACAGCACGAACATGGCCAGCTCGAGCCATCTTGGTACTTTACCGAAGTACTCGAGCACCCCCCAGACCACAATAGCGACCAAGGTCGCTAGCAGCAAATAGGGCAAGTTGCCACTGCTAGACCCTTGCAACCACGTACCTTGCAACCACGTGATCGCCGAAGAAAACAACAGTGCTGCTGACGACAAGCCAAACACCGTGCGATACACGAGCTTTTGAGGAAAAATGGCCGGTAGGGTATCGTACGATGCTCGAGGTTGCCCGTCGGGTCTGTCTGCGTCAGGTCTGTCTGCGTCGGGTCTGTCTGCAGGCGGTGTCAAAGCTGGCATCATAGGTTTACTATACACACCCGCCTTAGCCAATCCGTGAGCTTCGTTTTAACATGAATTCAACAGCATTTCCATGATTGACGTCTACACAGTTGAACGCGATTGATGCTGATGTGATACCCGATTCCGCGAATCAATTCGCGCAGAGCGCGTAGGAAAAGCTACGGATTCCAACTAAACACCGCAAAAAGTCCTATGGACTTTCTTACGTTCCTATTAAAATCCATACAGCCTTGGCGAACATCAACCACTGTAGAAACAAAGCGTGAAGTTGCTACAAATTATCTTATTTTAAATTATTGCTTAAAATGCAAGTTATGATGACCACCCCATCAGTGTGTCATCAAATCCTAATTCAAATACCAATAAAGCGATAGCCAACCCCATGCACTGACTCAATAAAACGCGGGGCACGGGGCTTATCCTTCAGTTTTTGCCGCAAAGACGAAATGCACACGTCCACAACGCGTTCTGTGCCGTTGAAGTCTGGCCGCCACAACGTCGTCAAAATGTCGTCCCGCGAAAACGCCCGATAGGGTTGCTTGACCAACAGCGCCAATACATCAAATTCAGTCTGGGTCAGCACCAGCGGTTGCCCCTGCAAGTACACTTGGCGGTCGACGAGGTCAATACTCAAATCACCCGCGTCAAGGCGTTCACGACGTTGGTGTTGGCGCAATTTTGCTTGAATGCGGGCGTATAACACTTCTAAATCGATGGGTTTCATGACATAGTCATCGGCACCCGCGTCAAAACCGCGTACCTGCGACAGGCTACTCGTTTGGGCGGTGACAATGATAATAGGCAACTCAACAAAACGCTGCCGCAAGCGGTTGGCCACTTCGTAACCGTCAGGGGCAGGAATCTGCAAATCCAAGAGTACCAAGTCAGCAAGGGGGGCTAGCTCGAGGGCTTCTTCACCTGTGCGGGCAAGTTTGGCCTTGAAGCCTTTGCCTGTTAAGAAGCGGCGCAGCAGCTCGAGGCTGTTTTCGTCGTCTTCAACAATCAAAATCGTCGTCATGAACAAAACACCTTCATCACAAGGAAATCCACAAGAACACTACTATCACCACACACAGCATCACCACACACAGCATCACCACACACAGCATCGCAACACGCAGCATCACAAGAGCAACATTCATGCCACCAATCTCAACATCACTAATTTCCGGCACAAAGCCACCTTACAATCACTCTCCCTTGAATATACCACCCCATACCCCACGTTCTCGAGCATAATAATACGGATTCCAACTAAACACTTCAAAAAGTCCTACAGACTTTCTTCCGTTTCCGCCTGCATCCGTAGCTGTTCCTACGCCCTCTGCGCGAATTGATTCGCGGAATCAATTGGAATGGGTATCACAAGCCACAAGCTGAGTTTTTGCATCAATAGGTGTTCAGTCAAATTGGGTGTACAGTCAAGCAGCAAGAACCCACACCACATTGTTTGGCTGAGTTGTTTGGCTGAGTTGTTTGGCTGAGTGGCTTTAGTCGTCGATGGTGGGTTCGCGGCGAATGGCGTCGTCGGTGAAAAGGTCGTTTTCGTCAGTGCTTTTGGTCGAAAACTCGCTGATGATTGCCCCGTCATCGCCCGCTTGAAACCAGTGCCACGTTTCTGGATAAAGGGTGTACTGTTCACCAGGCTTGAGGACGATTTCGTGCCAGACGGTGTAGGTATCTGCCCGATGGGCAGGCGGTTGCGCGTGGGGATTGGGCGTTGGTTCGCCTTCTACATATAAATACACTTCACCCCAACGGCAACGGAAGGTTTCTTCTTTGCCCGGTTGACCGTTCACAGGTGGGTGCAAATGCTGCGGACAAGTTTGGCGGGGAAACATGATCAGTTCTTTGGCACAGACCCGTTCGGTATTGATATACGTAATCAAACACAACCCCGTGGTGTCAAATTCGCCTAGGTTCAAATCCGCGACTTCAATGTTGGCACGTTCTTCATCACTCAAAACGATACCCGCTTGGCTTAACATCTCACTCGCCCGATGACGGGCAGCTTCCACTTCATTACGCTTCATCGAATAACCCTCCTTCTACGTGAATGCCATCATTAGGCCCGCGAAACGTACCATGTTGATAACGCTGCCAGCTTTGGTCGTTCAGTTTGGTGGTAGCCCGCTGCCAACGTTGCAAGCGGGTGAGCGTTTCACCCCAAGAGCGCACGCCACTGGTGGCATCACTGGCTTCGACGCTGCACGCACCCACAGCAGTCGCTACCGAAATTGCCCCTGCTGGGTCTAAGCCTTTGAGAAGCGCTGCCAAAAAGCCTGCAAAGGTAGCATCACCTGCGCCTGTTGTACCGTGCACGGTGGTGTTCAAAACAGGCACCCACAACTCACGGTCTGACCAGTTACCGAGGCTCTCCGGGCGGGCATGCCCCAAACGCATGAGTCTTTCGGCACCTGCTGTGCGCAAATACAAACCATTTTCGCCAAGTTTCAAACCGACAATACCCGCGCCAAGGTCTAAGAGTTCCTGACTGAGCGCCCCGTAGAACGTGGCTGGTGCACCTTGTGCTCGCCACGTACCCCCTTCGTAGGCACGCGGGTTGAGCATCGACAACACTTCTTCGATATTGGGCAAAAAGATATCGACATGAGGGAGGGTACGCTCGAGCAACGCTTGCCAATTCACCTCACCTGCATCACTGTTGGGGTCAGGCATGGCCATATCCAGAGCAGTGGTCACGCCCAGTTCTTTGATGCGCTGTAACAAATTAGCCAGTTCGCGGCCTTCATCTTCATAAAAACGGCGCATGAGGGGTGGATAGCCAAAATAAAACACCTTAGCCCCTGCAACGACCGCCAAATCAATATCATTTGCCCCAAAGGTGTCGTTACAACCGGCGTGGTGCAAAAAGGTACGGTCAATGTTGGGCGAACTGAAAATCATAGTGTAGGCAGTAGCGGCATCTGGCACGATGCGAATGGTTTCAGCGGCGCTACGACTCTGACGGCGCAACAGGGTTCTAATCACATCACCAAAAGGGTCACGACCAACGTTACCCATAAGGCTGGTGCTGATACCCAATTTAATGAGCGTCTGACCGACGTTGGCCACTGCACCGCCCGTAGCAAAATTCGCCGCGCCAATCTCGGTGAGTTTGCCCGGCTCGAGCACCAACCCAGCCGACCCTTGTTGCATGTTGCTTACATCCGGCAAGATGTCCAAACACAAATGCCCTGCTACGACGACTTCAACCACGCTTGCCTCCTTTGCTCGAGCCTACGCCGTGCAGCTAGGCGTTGGCAACTTGGGCATGACCACGCTGAACGTTGAGTGCCGCTGTGAAAAGTTGATGGCTAATGGCGGCTTCTTCAGGCGTGACACAGTAAAACGGTTGTTTCATGGCGCGCTTACCATGAGCCACTTCATCACAAAATGCCGCCCACATCTGCAACATGCTATCGGGAAAACCAAACTCGAAAATGCCGCCGGTAATAGCCGGGTAAGCGCTCGCGTACCCCACGTCGATGTGCTGCCAAGCTTGTTCGCCGCCGCTGTAGTCCATGCGCTTGAGGGTGCGCGGGTACTTGGTGCTAAAGTGCATCGACGTTTTGGTGCCGTGAACGGTAATAAACCAGGTATTCATCTCGCCTGGGGCGATGCGTTTGGTATGCAAGGTGATGGGAAATGATGTTGATGAGGTGGTGGCTCGAGCCAAAATCGTGGCGTTATCCCAGGTTTCACACGCCACCATGTTGCCCTTAGCGTCGGGGCGTTCACGGACGATATTACTGAGTTGCGCCGAAATGCTGCTAAATTGCCAGCCGCACCGCGCCGGAATGTGCACCACGTGCATGCCAAGATCACCCATGCAACCATATTCGCCGTTACTGGCAATCATTCGCTTCCAGTTGATGGGTTTATTGGGATTTAAGTCCGAACTGTGCAAAAACCCCGCTTCCACGTTGATAATCTCGCCAAAGTCACCTGCTTGCAAGGCGTTAACGACCCGCATTGCCCCCGGATAAAACGGAAACTCCGACGAACAACGCACGATAACGTCAGGGTGTTCTGCAATAACATGGTTGATGTTGGTATTGGCTGCTTGGTCGATACCGAAGGGTTTTTCACCCAACAGGTGCTTACCTGCACGGATAATATCGGTATACATTTTTTCGTGCAAGTTGTGGGGTACAGCGCAGTACACCGCGTCGAGGTCGTGCTCGAGCAGTTCGTGATAATCGGTCGTGGTCAGTTCTAAGTCGAGGTTATCGTCAAACCAGCGGATGGCGCTTTTGTTGACATCACACGCTGCTACGATGACTGGTTTCACGCCAATATCTTGCAAGTGACACCAACGGGCTGCTGCACTGGCAAATTCTTTACCCATTAACCCGCAACCGACGATGCCAAACCGCAATACCTGACTCATGCGCTTGCCCGCAAGATGTTTAGGGCGTCTTGGGCGCTTGCGCCTTTGTGGACAATAGCCATCAGTGCTTCAGTAATGGCTTTGGGATGGTCGTGTTGAATGACGTTGCGCCCGTAGACGATTCCCTTGGCACCTTGTTGCATCAGCGTCTCGGTGCGGGCAAAAATCTCTTCTTCGGAGGCTTTGCTGCCGCCACGCACCAACACAGGAATCTCCCCTGCTACCTCAATCACCCGGTGGTATTCGCTCACATCATCACAAGGATCCGCCTTGATGACGTCCGCACCGAGTTCCACGGCTTGGCGCACTAACGGCAGAATTTTTTCGATGTCGCCGTCAACCATGTAACCCCCTTGGGCGCTGTTGTCTTGCATCACCAGCGGTTCTACCATCATGGGCATGCCGAGGCGGTCAGCTTCGGGTTTTAAGCGGCAGATGTTTTGCACACACTGGTCGTGTACGTCGGGCTGGTCAGGTAGCATAAAAAGGTTTACGCACAAACACGCCGCATCTAAGCGCAAGGCTTGCTCCAAGGTATCTTCAAGCAAACGGCTAAAAAGATACTCGGGTAATTGCTTACCGTAGACGTTGGCAATGTCGGTGCGCAGTACCAAAGCAGGTTTTTGCTTGCCAGCAATGCGCTGCAAGTAGCCCGCTTGGCCGACACTTAACTGCACGGCATCCGGCGCGGCATCGACGACAGTGCGAATGGCTTGGTTAATGTTTTCGATGCCTTTAAGAAAACCGTATTCACCAAAAAAACCGTGGTCAATGGCCACGTCAAAACACTTGCCATCTGCGCCTAAAAAACGGTTGAGACGGTATTTCATGGTAGTCTCCCTCGAGAATCACCGCAACTCACAACACGCGTGTGCGGCATTCAGCACGAGCCAAAGCTCGGTTGGTTGTGGATAATGCCGCTTAGAATACCGTAAGCGCGCGGCTCACTTCAACGTACCTGCCTAGCAAGCGACCTTCACAACACCAGAACGATGAGGCTCGAGCCGCCACCTCAACAACACAAAAACAATCAAGTAAAACGTCTCACTTTAAAATATTTAGTTGCTTAAATCTTCACACTTAACCCTCTGACGACTTCAGACAGTGTGCAACTGCTTCATGCGTCAGCCGCAAAAGCGCCAACATACGGGCGACGGCTTCATTGGTTAACGCCGTTAACACCGTGTCGTTGATTCCTTCGTCGTCACTGTCAGCGAGTGCCGGTAGCGGCAGGCGGTAACGCAGTTGCCGGTAAATCTCTTTTTGCCCCAAAGGTTCTGCTCTAAGGGCTTCATCACCCTGCGATTGATGACTGAGATTTTTCAAGACGTATCGCACGTGTTCATCATTCGTCACTGCGTCATCTGCTTCAAATACCAAAGCAATATCCACACTGTCACTGCGGGCGACCCAAGCGTAGTGAATGATGTCTTTGAGGTTATCCGTTAGCGAAAGCTGCAACTGGCTGCCGCCGAATTTGTCGCCGAGGTGAGGCTCGAGCAACCGCTCGGGTACGTCTTGCACCTGCTGCTTAAACGTCTCGGCGATACCTTGCAAAAGGCGACTGCGTTGGTCTGAGGTTAATGTGGCCACGTCAACACGTCAGGCGATTAACTCAACGGTGAGTGCAGGCAAATCAATACCCATCAACGCACCTTTGATGGTGTCACCAGGAACGATAGGCTCAGGGGGAGTCATCGTGCCTGTACTGATGATTTCACCCGCTGCTAGTTGCGGCGCATCGGGATGGGCATCAATCACTTCGCTCAAATGGGCTAACGCTAGTAAGGGATGCCCAACAACATTTTCCGCACTACCTGTAGCGACCTGTTCGCCATTTTTGGACAAGTTAGCAGTTATGTTGCCGATTTGCTCAGTGAGTTGCTCGAGCAAGAGCGGATCTGGTTCGACACAATCGCCAATCACCAGCGCCGCATGAAACCCAAACGTCGCCACTAAGTCTGCTGGCGTAAATTTCCAGTCTGGATAGGGGCAATCGACAATTTCAAAACCCACGGCTAGCCACTCAACGGCTGCAAGCAGCTCGAGCGGGTCACGCACACTTAAGGGGCGGTCTTTGAGCTTAAAAACCAATTCCAACTCCGCTTTGGGAGCAAACATCTCGCCGATGGGCAACTTGGTGTGGTTGTTGAGAATGGGGTGCACGGTGCGCTCAAACATATAACCCCACACTACGTTATCAAGCCCCATTGCCGGCCAAGCAGCCGGGTTGCTGATGCCAATTTTGCGCCCTTTGATGACGTCGCCTGCTTCAACTTGTTTGTCTGCCACGGTGAAAGCGAGATCATACGCGGTTGCTAATGTCAGCTCAGCGTCTTGCTGCGAAGGGGGGGTCATGCCCACGCCATTGGTCTCGAGCAAATCCTTTGCAAATGCTTCTGGAGAAAGTGCCATAGTCTGTTTTACCAAACTGAGCTGCTAGTTGGGCGATTCATAGCGTCTTAATAGTGTCGCTGCGGGTTCACGGCGAAGTAGCGTGGCAACCTCTGCGTGCGCTCTGGCCATGGCTTGTTGCAGTTCACGCTGGCTAGCAGGTTGGGCGAGGATGGCGTTGAGGTCGCCTAATTCTCCTGAGAGTGGCGCTGCTTGTGGGGTTTCACGAGCAAAGTGCATCGCCAAACCTTCGGCCACATAACGTTCTAGCTGCTCGGGTTGCGCCAGATGAAACAGTTCGTGCCGCAAGGTTGCTACTAGGCTCCCCCGCTCTGCGAGTACCCGCGCCCGCTGCATGTCTAACCTCTGCGCTTGGGTGTCCGCGACTGCTGCCACATACCAAGGCATCTCCGTGGCCGTTTGATAGCTCGTAATATCAGGGTGAATCACCACCGTAAAAGGCGTAAGCGTCAACCCCCACGCTCCAAGGTCACGTCTCGCTTGCTGAATGATGGCAAATATCTCAGGTAAATACGCCCTGTCTGCTTCACTCGCGGTGCGAACCGTCACCACCCCATCTGTGGCGTCTTGCCAGCTTTGAGCGAACACAGGGGTCAGCAGCAGGATTGTTAACCACAAAACGAGTCTGCTGACGCGTTGACCCAGACAATGGGAATTCAGACAACGGGAATTCAGACAACGGGGATGATGGGGGGTGGCTCGAGCTTTCACGTTTTAACGTCTCATGGCTTCTTTTTCCGCCTTGCGCCAGTAACTGCTAAACGAGCGCAAGGAAGCCGAGACCCTCGCATAGGGTTCGTCTTCTACGATAGATACGGGCAACACCTCGTCAAGTTCATCCAAGTATTCCCAGGTATCTGGGTGCCACGAATCAGGCGCAGCAATGCTCTTACAACCCAAGCGTTCTGCGGTGTGTACGATATCTTCAAAATCACCCGTAAAACTCAGCACCGCTTCGCGGCCTTGCGCTTGCAGGGTGCGCACTACATCAGCAGCTAGGTGCAGCGCAAAGTGCAAGCGCATCCAACTGGGTTGTTCGTCACGAAAACGGTCACTGTCAAGCCATACAAGTACAGGGGCAGCAGGACAAGCATCTAATACCGCCGCACTATCAGAAAGCCGCTCAGCGTGTAGCAGCACCAAAGGACGATCACCAGGCTCACGCAACAAGCGCGGATGAGGCGGTAAGCCATCGGTGTGGGGTTGTTCTTTGGGGCGTTTGGCGTAACCGCCTTGGCCATAACCAGAAAACACCTTGTCGTTTAAGGCTTCGTAACTATCATCAAAAAGCACCCCCCGGCAGGGTTCGTGACCGTACTTATGCATGTTGTCACTGTTGAAATAATAGGGCTTACCACCAAACGTTGACGCCACCCACTGCCAACTGAGGGCGTTTGCCCCCGGTTCACCATCGAGCAAATAACGATAAAAAAGCGCTTCACCGTGCCACCATTCGATGTTGGCAAAATGCACCAGATAGGCTGCAAACCACATGCGCTGGTGATTGTGAAGATACCCTGTTTCTTTCAGTTCGTGCACAATGCTGTTGATGCAAGCGAGTTCCGTTGTGCCGCTTGCTAGGTCTGCGGGCATGGCGTCACGTTTGGAGGTGGGGTATTTATAGGGTTCTAGTGATTCATACACCCGCCCCCCGAGCGCCATAAACGCTTCACGAAAAAACGCTTTCCAAGCGAGTTCGTTAACAAATTTCTGATAATCTTTGCCGCTCACTTTGGTTTTGACTGCCCGTTGCACTTCCGGCAAGGTGAACACGCCCCAAGTGATGTACGGATTCAAACGCGAGACGTTGCCTTCAACATGGTTGCGAGACTTGGCATAGCCTTCGGGGTCATACGCATTCAGAGCGGCTTTGGCAGCAGCTAAACTGGGTTCAAAGTCAAGCGAGACATGCTTTTCTGCTGTGGCAAAGTCAGCGAATGTCACCACAAAGTCATCGGTGAGGGTATTTGGTTCAGCAAACATAGATAAATCGAGCAACATAGCCCTAATCTACGCCTATGCTGAGAACCAAACTAGTGCATTACGTGCAATGTGCCCTCACTAGGTATACGTACTAGATACACGTACTGGATAAGGTTACTGCGAACCTGCTTCGTAACTTGTCGGCAAGTTTAAATTGACCCGACCCGTCGCATCATTGAAAAAGAGCCTAAAACGGTAAAAACCCGTCCCCAGTTCTAAGAATTCCGACGCCACAATGGGCTGGTTTGCAAAGAATTCGATTTCGTAGACTTGCTCGAGGGGTACAGCGTCATTATTTGGCGTCTGCACGCTGTCTGGGCGTTCAAACGACACCACCATGCGCATACTGCCACGGCTAAGTTGGCCACTGAGATTAAATTCCAAACCCGGTGCAAACCCGGTGATACGCCGCACCGTCGAACGTGAAGATGAGGTTTTATACAAAAATAAGGGCGTTTGAGGCATGACACCGACGTTCCAACCACGCCATTCGCCTACCCCAAAAAAGATAATCGCGGCAACTATCGCAAACTGAAAAAAGCCTTTCATGGTTTTAGTATACGCATTTCCAGATGAGGATGCTTTTGCCTACCACCCCAAGACCGTCCCCCAAAAGGGGGTATCCTGTCCTATGCAACATATTCGTAATCTCATCATTGATATGGACGGCGTCTTGTGGCACGGCAACCGCGCTATGCCCAATATCGGGCGCTGTTTGGCTGACTTGCAAAGTTTAGGTATCAACGTGGTGTTAGCATCCAATAATTCCACCAAAACGTTGGCGCAATTGCAGGATAAGCTCGAGCGCATGCACATAGACTTATCTTCTGAACAACTCCTCACTTCGGCTGATGCTACGGGTAACTACTTAAAACGCCATTACCAAGACGCCAAAACGGCGTATGTAGTGGGGGAAGACGGTTTATTTGAAGCAGTGGCTCGAGCAGGTTTCGATACCATCACTCCCGAAGCCATCAGCCACATTGCCACGGAAAATCCCGAAGACTTACCGACAGCAGCCGATTTTGTCGTAGGTGGCCTCACCCGCAACCTCACCTTTGAGTTGGTGGCGATGGCAGGTTTACTCGTGAGGGCAGGCGTACCGTTTATTGCTACCAATGCCGACGCGTCTTTTCCCAGTGAACGCGGACAGTTACCCGGTGCAGGGGCAGTCATGGCCATTATTGAGACAGCTTCAGGGGTTACTCCCGTGGTCGTAGGCAAACCCGAACCGATTATCTTTCAAGAAGCCTTGGAACGTTTGGGGGCAGATGCAACCAACACGGCCATGATTGGCGACAGGCTTGAAACGGACATCCTAGGGGCACAGCGAGCAGGATTAACGAGTATTTTGGTACTTTCGGGAGTATCGACTGAAGCTGATATTGAAACATCCGGTATTAAGCCAGATTATGTGTTGGCTGATATGAACGCAGTGCTAGGGGCATTGCAAGATATCCACGCCACGGCATCCTAAACCTAAAACAAAAAAACGCACCCCGGAGGATGCGCTGAGTTGGTCAAGCCGAATTAGGCTTGGGTTTTGGTTTCGCTTTGGGCAATAGAACGCAAGACGGTATGCAAAATACCACCGTTGCGGTAGTAGTCGATTTCTACCGGACTATCTAAGCGGCACATAACCTCAAATTGCATGGTGCTGCCGTCTTCTTTGGTGACGTCTACCGTGATCATCTGCTTGGGTTTGACGTCGTCATCGACGTGAATGGTGAAATGCTCGTTGCCTGTGAGTCCTAACTCCTCAGCGCCTTCGCCGTCTTTGAATTGCAGTGGCAACACACCCATGCCAATCAAGTTACTGCGGTGGATGCGCTCAAACGACTTGGCGATGGCGGCTTTGATACCGAGTAAGTACGTCCCCTTGGCAGCCCAGTCGCGGCTGCTGCCCATGCCGTAGTCAATACCCGCTAAGACGATGGTTGGGGTGTCGGTTTCGGCGTATTTGAGGGAGGCTTCGTAGATGGTAGTGACGTCATCTTCAGGTAGATACGTCGTCCAACCGCCTTCGGTACCTGGTGCCATTTGGTTTTTGAGGCGGATGTTGGCAAACGTACCCCTGGTCATCACCCGGTCATTCCCGCGGCGGCTGCCGTAGGAGTTAAAGTCTTTCACTTCCACGCCTTTTTCCCGCAAGTGCTTGCCGGCTGGGCTGTCCATGGCAATCGCACCCGCTGGGCTGATGTGATCTGTCGTGACACTGTCGCCTACTTTGACCATCACACGAGCGTCATTAATGGGGGCAATCGGCTCGGGTTCCACGCTCATGTCAATGAAGAAAGGCGGTTCTTGGATATAGGTGCTGGCTTCGTCCCATTCAAACAGCGCCCCACCTTTAACGGGAATTTTGTTCCATTCTTCGTTGGACTCTTCGATGCCGTCGTACATGCGCCTAAACGTTTCTGGGTTCATGGCACGTTCGAACTGTTCGGTGATGTCTTTGACGCTCGGCCAAATGTCTTTGAGGTAGACGTCTTGACCGTCTTTACCTTGGCCGAGGGGATCATTGGTGAGGTCAATGTCGACGGTGCCCGCAATGGCGTAGGCAACCACCAAAGGCGGTGAGGCGAGGTAGTTAGCTTTGATATGCGGGTTGATGCGACCTTCAAAGTTGCGGTTACCAGAAAGCACACTGGCAGCCACTAAGTCGCCTTCTTGAATGGCTTTGACGACAGGTTCAGGCAAAGGCCCACTGTTACCAATGCAAGTTGTGCAACCGTAGCCCACTAAATGGAAACCAAGGTCTTCCAAGTACGGCATCAGTCCGGCTTCTTTGAGATATTCGGTCACGACCTTAGAACCGGGGGCAAGGCTGGTTTTGACGTAGGGTTTAACATCTAAGCCCATTTCGACGGCTTTTTTGGCGACCATACCTGCTGCCAACATCACCGAGGGATTAGACGTGTTGGTGCAACTGGTAATGGCAGCGATAACCACGTCACCGTGTTTGAGGGGGACAGTCGTGCCATTAAGCTCGAGCGCCCCCGTATTCCCTAGTTCTTCATCCGACAAATTAAAGCCACGTTGGCTAAAGGGCTTTTGCAAGTCCGCGTGCCACGTTTTTTGCATGTCTGAAAGCAAAATGCGGTCTTGCGGGCGCTTGGGACCCGCCAAGCTCGGTTCAACTGTTGAAAGGTCAAGCGTGAGGGTGTCCGCAAATTCTGGGTCGGGGGTGTCATCGGTGCGGAATAAGCCTTGGGCTTTGCTGTAAACTTCAACGGCTTCTACTTCATCGTCTAAGCGACCAGTTTGCCGCAAATAGCGCAAGGTTTCAGCGTCAACCGGAAAAAAGCCCATGGTTGCACCGTATTCGGGTGCCATGTTGGCAATGGTGGCTCTATCTGGCACGGTCATGCTGGAAAGGCCTGCCCCATAGAACTCGACAAACTTACCGACCACGCCTTTTTCGCGCAGCATCTGGGTAACGACCAGTACCAAGTCAGTGGCAGTGACGCCTTCTTGCAGTTTGCCTGTGACCTTAAAACCGATCACTTCGGGGGTGAGCATGTAAATTGGCTGCCCGAGCATGACCGCTTCGGCTTCGATGCCACCTACGCCCCAACCCACTACGCCGAGGCCGTTAATCATGGTGGTGTGGCTGTCAGTACCCACGAGCGAGTCGGGATAGAGCACCTCGAGCGTGCCTTCGTCACCTTGGTGCGGTTGGTGTTGGACGCCTTTGGCGAGGTACTCGAGGTTTACTTGGTGCACAATGCCACTCGCGGGCGGTACCACGCTGAAGTTCTCAAAGGCAGCTTGTCCCCAACGCAAAAACTCATAGCGTTCGCGGTTGCGGATAAACTCAATCTCGGCGTTTTTGGTGAGTGCCAAAGGATTGGCGTATTCGTCAACTTGCACGCTGTGGTCAATGACCAAGTCCACCGGAATTTGCGGATTGATGCGGTTAGGATCGCCACCCATGCGCTCCATGGCGCTACGCAGGGCTGCTAAGTCCACCACGGCAGGTACGCCCGTAAAGTCTTGCAACACCACTCGAGCAGGCTTAAAAGGCACTTCGTCAGCGGCAACGTTTTTGGCGTTATACGCGGCTAAGTTTTTGATGTCTTGGTCGCTGACATCGTAACCGTTTTCGTTGCGAAGTAATGACTCGAGCAGCACCTTAATCGAAAAAGGCAACGTGGACATTGTGCCCAGCCCGGCTTCTTCAAGGGCAGCTAAACGGTAGTAATAGGCTTTGTTAGACCCTACTTGCAGGGTTTCGCGGGCATTGAACGAATTTTTGGAGGTAAGTTCTGGCATTGTACTCCTTCACATGAGACGAGCAAAGGGTTGCGGGTTGATAACGGGTTAATCAGTAGCAAACCTGTTGCAGATGATGCCATTCTAACGTCGCTTGGCGGTTACAAACGTGACGCGTCCGAAGAGCAGCTAAGATAACAACGAGCACGGCTACAATGTTAGAAGTCATTCTAAAACAAAAAAGTCAAGGAGGTGCCGAATGCACCCCCTACCAAAGTTATTTAAGTTGCATAGCTACCGCTAGCGCGCGTACTCGACAGCTCGAGACTCCCTTACGACTGTCACCTGCACCTGCCCGGGATATTCCATGTCTTGTTCGATGCGGTTGGCCACGTCCCTGGCTAACAAAACGGCCGTAGCGTCGTTAACTTGTTCGGGTTCGACAATAACCCTAAGTTCGCGGCCTGCTTGGATGGCGTAGGACTTTTCGACCCCAGGGAAGCTCGAGGCAATCAATTCAAGTCCCTCGAGGCGTTTGATATATGTTTCCAAGCTCTCGCGCCTTGCGCCCGGGCGGGCTGCGCTGATGGCGTCCGCTGCCGAGACGATCACCGGAAACAACGTTTGGGCTAAGTCAAGGTCGTGGTGATTGGCAATGGCATCAACGACCTCACTAACCTCACCAAAACGCTTGGCCAAAGTCGCGCCAATTTCGGTGTGGGTGCCTTCGATTTCGCGGTCGATGGACTTGCCAATATCGTGCAGTAAACCAGCGCGGCGTGCCATGGTGGCGTCCAAGCCCAATTCAGCAGCGATAATACCCGTGAGGTGAGCGACTTGTACCGAGTGTTTGAGCACATTTTGCCCAAACGAGGTGCGAAAGTGCATCCGCCCCAAGAGTTGCAGTAACCCCGGTTTGAGGCCGACGACGTTGGCTTCCAAGGCGGCTTCTTCACCTTTTTCGCGGATGTAAGCTTGCATGTCCTGTTGCGCTTTTTGCACCATTTCTTCGATGCGGCTCGGATGAATGCGCCCGTCTCGCACCAGTTCAGTTAAGGCAATTTGGGCAACTTCGCGGCGAATGGGATTAAACGACGACAAGAGCACCGCTTCGGGGGTGTCATCAATAATCAAATCGACCCCTGTTAAGGCTTCAAAGGCACGGATGTTGCGTCCTTCGCGGCCAATAATGCGCCCTTTCATGTTGTCACTGGGAATGGGCACGACCGACACACTCACCGAAGCAGAAATTTCACTGGCGTTGCGCTGCACGGCTTGGGCGAGAATGTCGGTGGCTTTGCGTTTGGCTTCGGCGTCAGCTTTGTCGATAGCCGCCCGGATGCGCACCGCTTTTTCGCGCTCTAAGGCTTGGTTGAGTTGCTCAAAGATGATGTTGGTGGCTTGGTCTTTACTGAGTTGGGCCACTTCGTAAAGTTTGGCGTCGGCGTCTTGTAGTTTTTGCTCTAAAAAGGCTTCTTGTTCGCGTAAGGCTTGTTCTTTGGCATCGAGTTGTTCTTCTTGATCGTCAAGCTTAAGGGCGCGGGCGTCTTGTTGTTCGCCGCGCCGGGTGAGGCGCTCTTCAAAGGTATCCAGTTTTTCGCGGTCACGGCGCAGTTCTTGTCGTTCGCGGTCTACTTCTCCGCGCAACCTCGTGAAGTCTTGCTCGAGGTTAGCTTTGGTGCGCGCCACATCTTCTTCAAACGCCCGTTGCGCTCTGGCTGCGTCTTCTTCTAAACGGCGGGTTTCCCGTTCAATGAGTTCGCGGCGTTCGTTTTCCGCCCGTTCGCGAATGCGGTTAGCGTTTTCTTCAGCTTGTGCCCGCATGTCTTTGGCGTCTTGTTCGGCTTGGGCAATGATGGGTTTGTCGCGTTGTTGCCGCCATACAAAGCCCACGACCCCCCCGGCGAGCAACCCTAAGAGCGTACCCAAAAAGAGCAACAACGCGTTCATTCATCCGCCTCGTCTTGGTCATCATCATCACTACCATCATCTTTAAGGGCAGCCAAAGGCTTACCTTGAATGGCAGCAGTCACCGCAAGACGCAATTCGCTTTCTAGTTCAGGATGCTCCATTAGATACTGACTGGTTTTTTCTTTGCCTTGGCCAATGGTGTCACCGTTGTACTTGTAAAACGATCCTGATTTTTGCAAGATATCTAAATCGCTAGCAATGTTAATCAAGTCACCAAGTTTATCGATACCTCGACCAAACATGATGTCTACTTCAGCTTCGCGAAACGGCGGGGCAACTTTATTTTTGGTGACTTTGACGCGGGTGCGGTTACCCACTTTGTCCACGCCAGACTTAACATCACCTTTACGGCGCACTTCTAAACGCACCGAACTATAAAACTTGAGCGCCCGTCCGCCGGGGGTAGTTTCGGGATTACCGTACATGACGCCAATTTTTTCCCGAATTTGGTTGATAAAAATGGCGGTCGTGTGACTTTTAGACAAGACGCCTGCCAGTTTGCGCAAGGCTTGGCTCATTAACCGCGCTTGCAACCCCACGTGGCTGTCGCCCATGTCGCCTTCAATTTCAGCTCTTGGTACTAGTGCTGCTACTGAGTCCACGACAATGACATCAACCGCCCCAGAACGCACCAACAACTCCGTGATTTCTAGGGCTTGTTCGCCTGTATCCGGTTGCGACACGAGCAGGTTATCCGTATCGACGCCCAGGGCTTTGGCATAGGTGGGGTCTAAGGCGTGTTCTGCATCAATAAACGCTGCTACGCCGCCAGCTTTTTGCGCCTCAGCGATGATGTGAAGCGACATTGTCGTCTTACCACCCGACTCAGGCCCATACACCTCGATAATGCGCCCACGCGGTACACCGCCTACCCCGAGCGCCAAGTCAATCGACATCGATCCAGTGGGAATCACCCCTTGGCTAAACGACAAGTTTTCTTCACCAAGGCGCATAACTGCACCTTTACCAAATTGTTTTTCGATTTGTAAAAGCGTATTATCTAGCGATTTTTGCCGTTGGGCATCCGGCGCTAGTTCAGTGGCTTTTGCCATACAACCCTCCTCAGGAGCGAGTGGGTTTCGGGTGGCGACAGGATTACCCCTAGTCTAGGCGTGACATTAACGGCAGTTTAGGCGTGACGTTAGTCTAAGCATGACAGTCTAAGTGTGACGTTAGTCTAAGCGTGACACCAACCATCGCGTGATACCAACCATCGTGTGACACTAACCGTCGTTTGGTGATGGGCTGATAGCTCGAGCCATGATGCGTTCCCTACGTGTTTACGAAAAACATGTTGCCTCGAGCCACCCTCACTAGCTATCTACTAGCATCAACCTGCCAACACATCAAACCACAACAACGCCAACGCCCTAAACGTGACCCGTTCGCGCAGCCAATCGCGTGCGCTAGCTGGCAGTTCTAACGTTTTGCTGATGACGCGGTCTGCAGCGCGGTCATACACGGCTACGATGGCGGCATTGCTCGAGCTATCTGCTTGCCAATGTCCACTGGTCGCCAACCCGTAATCTGCTCCAAAATGCACAGCAGCGGCGCGTGCTTGCGCTTGCGCGAGCGTTTCCAAAGCCTGCTTAGAAGACTGCATAGTTACGCCGTCTGTAGCTGCTTGTGAGGCTGCTATCAGGTCATTAGGAACGCCAAACGCTGCTGATGTTTGCACGTTGTATGCTACCACGCCCGCTACAAAAACCGCGTCAGCGTGCGGCACGCTTAACGTTTCAGCGAGCATGCCCGCAGTGACGGTTTCTAGGCTGGCAAGGGTCTTGTTTTGTGCTTTGAGGGCGTCAATAACCCTGCCAGCAAAGGTGTCACTGTCTTCACCCCAAATGTAGCCAGCTAAGGCTTCACGAACAAACGTTTCCGCAGGTTCAGCGGCGGCTTGAGCAGCGGCAACAGTTTCCGCCCTAGCGGCAATGCGCACATGCACCCCATCACGCTTGGCATAGGTGGCCACGCTGGGGTTAGCAGATAGTGTCCACTCACCCAACTTGTCTGCTGCTGTGGACTCGCCGATGTTGCTGGTTTTGAGAATTTTGCTGTACAAAGACGCGGTAGGAAGCTTTAAGCGCGGCACGACTTCTGCTAACCACATACGCTTAAGTTCTCTGGGTGGCCCGGGCAAGGTGATGATGATTTTTTCTTGGCCAGCCCGTGTGACGCGCACCAACCACCCCGGCGCCGTGCCGTGCGGGTTCGGCAAGGCTTCTGCTGAGGGAATGAGCCACGCTTGTTTGAGGTTTTTATCACTCATGTGCCGACTAAACTTGGCAAACCGCGCCCGCAAGTCTGCTTCTAGCTGGGCATCAACTTCTGGCGTTTCAGCTAGCAGGCTGCAGATGGCTTCTCTGGTCATGTCATCATCAGTGGGTCCTAGACCGCCACAGGTAATCACCCAATCGCTGCGCGAAAGCGCTTGCTCGAGCGCCTGCTGGATGCGCCCCAGATTATCTCCTACCCTCGTAGACCAATAGACGTTCACCCCCCGCTCGGCTACGTCTGCAGCCAACCACGCGCTGTTAGTATCGACAATTTCCCCCAGTAACAGTTCTGTACCCACACTGACAAATTCTGCAATCATGATGCCTCCTCCAAGCTAACAAGGGTAACCAACAAAGAAAAACTTGCCCAACGGCAAGCGGCATGTTCAATCTTGACAGAATTATGGGGTAACTTGTGGGTGATACCGCAACAACCAAGGGAATACCGAAATAACCAAGGGGAAACCATGTGCTGCTGACCAAGCGGTTGTGTCATCACGATAAACAGATGACGATGCGATGAACAAACGACGCAAGGTCATCCCTTGGCGTGTGTGCCTACAGTACTCACAGACGAGTAATATAAATTCCAACTAAACACTTCAAAACATCCTACAGACTTTCTTCTGTTACCGCCTGCATCCGTAGCTTTTCCTACGCGCTCTGCGTGAATTCATGCCGTGAAACAATTGGAATGATGATAACGCACGCCCAAGCACCGGGGCACACAGCACACCGGTGGGTATTAGTCTTCCCAGAGGGTTTCTAAGACGTTGGGCGTAGCGCCAACTTCAGCGGTTTGATGGCCAGTGTTGTGAGTGTCTCGCCATTGGTCACTTTGGTATTGATGACTTGTTTGGGGTGCCTCGAGCGACCGCTGTTTGCGGTGGCTATCAAACCAACGCATCAACTCAAAACCTGCAAACACAATTAAAATAACGCCTGCTGCATCGAACGTGTTCATGGCTCGAGTCTACGCCTAAGCAGCAGAACTTTCATCCCCCCAAGTAGGTGTATGAAGGCTTTGGCCAAGATTTTGTTAAGAAACTTTACTTTCTAACCTCACTTGCTAACATTCAACCTGATTGTTTTGCTTGTCACTTGGCAATGATTGGCAGATTGGCAATGAGCGTCCGCACTGTCTCAACACGCTCGAGTGGCATCTACATGGTGATGTCCTGATGACGCAAACGCGGCTTCATCTTCAGCTACTGCCTCTGCATCACTCAGTGCTGCGTAATAGTCAAAGACGGTTTTTGGGCTTGTTTCGTCTCGCTTGTTTTTTTAGAGTCAAACAACTATAATTCATACCAACTAAACACTACAAAAAATCCTACCGACTTTCTTCCGTGCCCACCCGCATCTGCAATCTGTAGCTTTTTCTACCCACTCTGCGCGAATCCATTGGAATGGGTATCACCCGCCAGGTGAGGCAGAAAGCAGCGATAGCAGTCGCCCACTCAATCAGGAGATGAGATGGTTTTTTGCTATTCAGTTTATGTATTTTAGTTAATAAAATTTACTTTATAGTGACTATACGTGGAATCCATATCACTGGGGCGCACGCTACCACACCAACAGAAGCCGTTGATGATACTTGAAAGTTGACCCCTTGCAAAAACAGCGCGTGACCTTTAGTGTACAGGTGTCGTGTCAATCTTGGCACGGTGTGGCCATAAAACGTGTGTTGCCATCTCTGGGCGTTTAAGCGGCTCGAGGTGGTTGTTTTATGCTCACGCTCGTCTAAATCTTTTTCGTTAGGAGTCTGAAATGACTTCGTTGCAACAATTCCGCAGCCAATTTCACCATAAATTTCATCACGCCCGCTGGCGCGAACGCATCCTTAGTGAAGTGTCTGACTGGCGCAACCTGCTCTTGCTGACAATCAGTGCCGTGCTCTATGGTTGTGTTTTTAACCTGTTCTTCGTGCCAGCCAAAGTGATTCCAGGTGGTCTTGGTTCGATTGCGTTGGTTCTCAATCACCTATTTGGTTTACCCAATGGGATACTCATGACCCTTTTGAATATTCCTTTACTCATTTTGGGGTTTTTGTACTTGGGACGAATGCGCTTTTTGTTGCGCACGGGTTACGTCATCGTTGTGATTAACATCGTCATTGACGCAACAGCACCGTGGTTAGCAAGCGGTATTACTGATGACCTTTTGCTCAATAGCCTCTACGGTGGCGTGATGGCGGGTGTCTCAGGTGGTTTGCTATTACGCGCCAAAGGCAGCATGGGCGGCACATACATCTCAGCGCGTGTTTTGCAGATGAAAACTGGTATTCCCCTCAGCCAAATCTTTTTGATTACCGACGGCATCTTAATCATCATGCTCGGGGCTGTCTTTGGTTGGGAAAACGCGTTGTATGCCATGTTGGCGTTGTTTTTGTTCGGTTTAGCGTCCGACTATGTGTTAGAAGGCCCTAGTGTCATTCGTATGGTGTTTATTGTCACAAAATACTCAGATGAAGTCACTAGCAATCTGCAAAAGCGCATGGGTATTGGTGTGACCCACTGGCAAGGGAAAGGCATGTATAGCCGCACACCGCAAGAGGTACTCTTTTGTACTATCAGTCGCCCCGATGTGGAAACGCTCAAAAGTTTGGTATACGAAATTGACCCCACGAGTTTTGTGGTGATTGGTCAAGGTCATCAAGCAAGGGGAGGGACATTTGGCTCACATAGCCAACGTGCTCGCAAGCCCGCCCAACCCCCTGCCTACTTGGCCGCCAACCCACCTGCTATGCCTGAAGCCGATATGGGGGTGCAGAACCCTTTTTTGGCGAATGATAGCAGTCGAAGTGATAGCAGTAGCCCTGATGCTGTCCAAACGTGGTATGCCACTAGTCCTGAAGGCAATACGCCCGATAACATCGACCCCAATAACATCAACCCCGATAACCCCGATGGCAACACGCCCGACGGTAATTCTTGGGTGTAAGACGCACCACTATTAGGCAGAGGGGTTGTACTTAGCCTTTAACCCCGCTGAGCACAACCCCTTCGATGATTTGTCGCTGGAAAATAACAAACACAACGAGTACAGGCACGATGGCCAAAGCAGACGCCGACATAATCAAATTCCAAGCGGTGTCCGCTTCGCCAGAAAACGCCGAGATACCCACTGGAATGGTGCGCATCTGCGGTGATTTGCCGACGATTAAGGGCCACAAAAAAGCGTTCCAGTTGCCAATAAAACTAAAAATCCCCAGTGCTGCTAATGCCGGACGCACCAAGGGCAAACCAATAAACCAATACAGGCCAAATTCGTGCATACCGTCAATGCGGGCAGCGTCGAATAGGTCAGTGGGAATGGTGGTAAAAAACTGCCGCATCAAAAAGACCCCAAAACCGGTAATCAAACCTGGAAAGGCGATACCCCAGTAGGTATTAATCCAGCCATAGTCTGCTGACATCACAAACCAAGGAATCACCAGCATTTCGGTAGGTACCATCAAGGTGGACAAAATCAAAATAAACACCAAAGCTTTACCTGGAAAGCGCAACTTGGCTAGCACATACCCCACCAAAGAGCAAAAAAACAACACAGTCACAGTGGTCATGCTAGCCACGATGATGGAATTGAGAAACCAACGCGGGAAGTCGGTGTTGAAAATTACCTCTTGGTAGTTGGCAAATGTCCATACTTTGGGAAAAAAGTGATACTGAAAAATTTCTCGGCTGTCTTTGAAAGAACTCAACAGCATCCATACAAACGGAAAAATCATGACAATGCTGCCCAAGATGAGCAGGAAATGCGCCAAGAGGCTCGAGGGACGCCACCACTGCTGTTTCATTAGTACTCCACCTTTTTGCTGGCAAAGCGCAACTGAATGAGGGTGACTGCCAAAATAAGCACAAAAAGTACCACTGTGACCGCAGCAGCATAGCCCAAGCGAAAACGACTGAAAGCTTCTTGGTACATGTACAGTGCAATCGTCAGGGTGCTGTTGAGGGGGCCACCTTGATCTGAGAAGTTAATATTCACCACTTGGTCGAACAGTTGTAAAGCATAGATGGTCGAAATCACCACCGAGAACACCATCACCGGATTGAGGAGCGGTAGGGTGATATGCCAAAAAAGTTGCATTCCGCTAGCACCATCGATGCGAGCAGCTTCATAATATATCTTAGGAATACCTTGCAAACCTGCTAAAAAAATCACCACTTGAAAGCCGATTTGCTGCCAGATAATAAGCGCCGCCACTGAATATAGGGCAATATCGGGGTTACCCAGAAAGCGCACCGGATCAACCACCAAAAAGTCGAGCCCCCTTGCTTGCCAAAAAATGCCCCACTCGATAATGATGGTATTGAAAATACCGTAGTTATACGAATACATCCAACTCCACACCCACGCGACTGCCACACCAGGGGTGATGTAAGGGGCAAAATAAATCGCCCGAAACAAGCCCCGAAAACGTTTGTGCGCCCGTTGCAACAGTGAAGCGATAGCCAAACCAAGGACTAGTTGTACGGGCACGATAATGGCGGTGTAGAGCAGGGTATTGAGCAGCGCCCGATGAAACTTGGGCGTGCGGGCAAGTTCTTGATAGTAGCCCAAACCGACAAACTCGCGTTCGGCTGGGTTGACGTGCCACGTAAACAACGACAACCAAAACGACTGAAACGCCGGATAGATACGCAAAAATAAGAAAAAGCCCAAGGGAATCGCCAAAAACGCATACGCCCACAGGACTTCACGGGTCGCAAGCGACATGCGGCGACGAGGTTTCGTCTGGCTTCTAGGACGCGATAGACCGGATTGCATGCGCATGACCTCCCGCAAAAAATAAGATACCGCTGTGCTCGAGTGCGCAGCGAGATGACATCCATATCGTTAGTTCAAAACGTTGTTTATTCGTTCTTTGTGATGTTATATCGAGTACCAAGTGATGTTGTAAGCACCAAAAAACACAAGCCTGCGTGACGTTCATGTGAGGGCAACACATTAGGTGATGTGATGTGGAGCAGTGTTGCGTTTTGAGGTAACGCCTTGCGCGTGAGCATCACTACCCACACACAAGGCTTGTACAGAACTGTTGCGATATTGTTACGAAGTAAAAACATAGCCATGATATAATCACTATGTAATGATGACGGCTGTGTAATGACTACGTTTGCTTACTTGGTGACTTTTGCTTATTCGGCGAACTCGTCTAAGAGGGCTTGGTCTTCGCTAGCGGCATCCATCAGGGCGTCTTCAACGGCCACATCTTGCAACAAGACCTCATTGATAGCGTCAATCATCAGTTGCCGCTGGGCGGATTCATCCACAAAACGGGTAGCGTTAGCATAAGCCAAGCTGGCGATAAACGGCCCAAAGATGGGGTCTTCGACCAGTTCGGGTTCTTCAATTAACGACGCCCGCGCGGGCAGCTCGCCAACGACCTCGAGCCACAAGCGCATGGCATCAGGTGAAGTGACAAAGTTCAAAAACCGCGCTGACGCTTCTAAGGTGGCTTCGTCTTCAAAAGCATTGGGCGTGAGGCCGTTCATCCAGAACGAACCAAAGTTGGCTTGCGTGCCGCCTTCTTCCAAAACGGGCACTTCAGCCACGCCCCAGTTGAATTCAGCCGTGTTAGCTACGGCGTTGATGGCAAACGAACCATCGAAAATCATAGCCACCGTTTCTTGGCTGCGAAAACCATCACGGTAGGCGTTGTTTTCTTGACCGGGAAAGTCCATGCTACCGATTTCGTGTTCGGTCACCCACGAGGTGTAGAACTCGAGCGCTTGCATGCCCGCGTCACCACCGTAGAGCACTTCCGTGCCGTCGTCGCTGTAAGGTTGCCCACCAAACTGCCGCATCAATACCTCACGCACTAAGTGGTGGTCTTGTCCACCCGGTGCCATGGCGTAACCGATTTGCTCAAAACGCGGCCCACGGCGTTGCTGCAAGGCGGCGGCAGCTTCGATAAAGTCATCCCAGGTTTCAGGGGGGCCGTCAATGCCAGCTTCATCGAACATGTCTTGATTGTAAAAAAGTGCCAAACTGCGCACGGCGGTAGGCAAACCGTAGTAGGTATCGCCCAACTTGGCGGCTTGCGCCATCGGCACGAACTCGGCGTCGATGGTTTCAGTATCGAAATAGCCTTCAGGCAAAGGTTCAACATAACCCGCTCGCTGCCACGCGCCGAGCCAACCGTAGAACAGTTGCACCACATCTGGGCCTACGCCAGCCGGTAACGACGCACCCACTTGGGCTTCGTAGTCAGCGTAGGGGAAGGTTTCTTGCACCACGTCGATGTCGGGGTTTTCGGCTTCAAATTGCTCGATGAGTTGGTTCATGGCTTCCACCCGCTCATCAAACTGATACTGCCAATAGGTGATGGTGATGGGTTCTTGGGCACTCGCTAGTGCAATGAGTGCTGCGAGGCTAAACAAGAGCTTTTTCATGCCACTTCCTTTCTCGCCCGAAGACGCGCACGCACATCTTGGAGCTTATGTTGATATTGTTGCAGTGTACCTAAATGCTGGCTCAAGTGCTGTTCTGCACCTACCAGTTGTGGCTCGAGGCTACTTCTAGCAGGCCCACCTAAGCCACTGCGCCTATCAATAAAAGCCTTGGGGGATAAGGCATCGTGCAGTACCTCTGCGGCTACTTCAGGGCCACCCACTGCTGTTAAATCCGCTGGTGTGGCTGCTTGTAAGGGTCGTCCCTGACGTTGTTGATGGTGTGCAAGTTCAGCGGCCAAGTGATGGCTTTGTTGAAAGGCCACCCCCAATTCTCGAGTGAGCACATCTGCCAACTCCGTCGCCGTGGTATCACTGACCGCCGCTAAGTTTGCTAGGGTACTTTCGTCAAAACGACCACCCTCGAGGCTAGCGGTGAGCAGTTCGATGCCGCCCCCGAGTTGCTTAAAGAGATTGCGCAGCGAGCCTTGAATATCTGGCCCGAAGTCATTCAAGTCGCCAAAGGGAATGTTGTGCTGGGCATAAACGACTGACTGCGCTGCTCCGAGTGCCCGCGAAAAGTGCGTCCTGGCGTGCTCGAGCGCCACTGGGTTGCGTTTTTGCGGCATGATGCTCGAACCCTGCACCAGCCCATCAGGTACCAAAAACACATGCTGCGCTGCCCAACCCAGCAAATCACACACAAACCTCGACAGCGTCAGGGCGCTACTTTGGGCAACATGGGATAAGTCGGTTTGCCAATCGGCTGAGGCTACGGCGTCGTAAGTGTTACTCACAGGGGCATCAAAACCAAGCAAGGTCGCACTGAGATTGCGCTCGAGCGGATGACTGCTGCCAGCAAGTGCTGCTGCACCAAGGGGGCAGGTGTTGAGCCGCGAAAACGCCGCTAGCGCCCGATCAATATCTCGAGCAAGGGCATTTTCTACCGCTAGCAGATAGTGTGCCAAGCTGGTGGGTTGTCCGGGTTGGTGGTGGGTGTAGGCAATGAGCACCGTGTCAACGTGGCTTTTGGCGTGCTCGAGCAGCGCCCCTGCCAGTGTCAGTAAATGCTTAGTCAAAGTTAGTAACAACTGGCGGTTATACATTTTATACACCGTCATATCGAGGTCGTTACGGCTCAAGCCGACCCGCAGATAACTCACTGTGGCTTGACCGAGTTGGTCCTCGAGCAATTTATTAAAGTGGAAATACAAATCGGGAATGGCTGGGTCATACACAGGCGATACGTCATACAGCTCTCGCAATGCCGCTTCTAAGGTTTCAATCTCAGCCCGTTTTTCCCGCAAACTAGGCAGCGCTTTTACCGTAGCGACGTGGGCGCACATGGCGTCAAGAAAATAGCAGCTTAAATGCTTACAGGCAAAACCATAATCAGGCTTGAGGACTTGCTCTAAATAACTAGGGTGCCAGGTCAAGATGCCTCCTTAAGCGCCTATCCTAGCAGAGAGCAGCGATGATGCGTTTAGCGACACCCGGGGCGACACCCGGGGCTGGTCATGATTATGGTCAATGACAGGATGTTAGTTGGCAGAACCACGTAATGCTAGACCACACTAAACGTCAAATCATCTGCGTAATAGCCTGCGATAATCTTGGTTTTCTCGTCGAATTATCTCGAAGCGTAAATACATTTACACAACTTCCTTCGTCTATGACGCAATATTTGCTAGTTTCTCGGTTTGTTACGCAGGACATCGATCAACGTCGCTAGTTTAAGGATACCTGTGTCATACCCATTTACTGCTTTGCTGCCATCGTTGGCTGCACCTGCCCACAAAGGTTTTCACATTTTTCATATTGGCACGCTTTTAAGACGCCCATGCACCATAATTGAGGTATGGCAACTGAAGTATGGCTGCCCCAAAAGGGTGGCTTTGGTTAAGCAGGTAGTGCGTCCTGACACTCCCAGTTTCGTTATAATGCCATATGAACAACGTTTTGAAGGGTACGCAGTCGTTCTAGGGGTGTTTTGGGAGGTAGGTAGCGTGCTCGCAGTGATGTTTATCTGTTGTGAAGTGTGCTAAATCAGCAGACGATGACCTAAGAAAGGTGTGTCATGCTAAGAAGTTTTCTCGGCGTTTTCGTCAGCCAGCCCCAGTTTTTGAGCAAGTTCTGGTGTTTTTGTGGTTGGCTTGTGTTGGTGCTTGGTTCGCTTGCTAGTGCGTTTGAGCCACATGATGTGCTCGAGTATCGCAGTAGAGACTACTTGCAAGTGCTCGAGCGCCTCGAAGAAGCCCAGCGTGATTATCGTAATGTGACGAACGGTTTCTCGAGTTTTATCGAACTCAAACCTAGCATCAGCTACGGCAATGACGATTTGCGTAACACAGCAAGCGATACTGAACTCGACTATGGTCTCGAAATAGACGCAGGCATTGACTACGCGGTGAATTGGCCTGATGTGTATCGGGTGCAAAAGCGTGATTTATTACGTGCTGAAGACGATGCTATCGAGCGTTTGCGCAATGATATTAATGATGGGCTCGAGTTTTACATCACCGTGCTAGCACTGCAGTTGAATGAACGTGATGCAAGGGCGGAGCTAGCGCAGGTCGAACTAACATTTAACGATGCCCAAGCTCGGTTTGAAGCCGGTGAAATTTCTGCTAACGACCTTGAAGGTGTGCGTATCGATCTCGATGATGCCCGTTTGAACGTCACTGATGCTGAACGTGAACTGATGTTTGCCCGCAGGCGTATTCGCGAAGAATATGGTGTACGTGATACGACAGCGCGTTTTGTGCCGGTCGAATTTGCTTTGCCAGTCGTCCCTGTTGAAGAAACATTTGAGTATCGCGACGCTGAACGCGCCTTGCGTCAATTGGAAAGTGAAGCCCTAGAAGAAAGCTATTTTGGCATTCTTAACGACATTGGTCTCGAAGTACGCTATGAGCGTGATCAATTGCGCGAAGCGTCTGTCGGCATTGGTATCAACAGGGGCGTGCCTAGAGCAGGTATTGACATTGACTATCGTCCGTTTGATGACAATGAAGATGAAGAGTGGGAAATTAGCTTAGGGGCTACCATTCGTCTTGATACAGGTACAGGACGTGACTTTCGGGCAGGACGTCAGGATATTGCAGCAGCTCGAGCTGAATTAGAACAAATTCGTGTTGAATATGCACGTGAAATGCCCGAATTGCTACAAGAAGTTGCCAGTATTCGCCAAGAACTCCAACTCGCCATTGACAATCTAGCCTATATCGAACTGCGTATTATTGAATTGCGAGATGAGTTAGCTGCAGAAGCACAAGCGTTCAGCGTTGCTGATCGTGAGTTTCAGCGGCTAGATGAAGAACAGAGGGCGCTCAACGAAGAACTCGGACAAGTTGATGCTCGCCGCCGTGAACTGAGCGACCTGCGCAACAACACCGAAGACGAAGATGAGAGACAACGCTTTCAGGATGAATTTGATGCCCTGACCGGACGCCGTGGTGACATTGTTGAAGCCCTTGGGGTCGTGAGTGATCCACGTAACGTTGCCCAACGACTACGCAATGACCTTGCACGTGATGTTGAAGGTACGCAACGTACCCTAGACCGTCTTCTCGAGCGCGATCGCAGTTTTGCAGAAAATGACGTATTTAATCGCTTTCGTGACTACGTGCGACGCGTTGAAGATTATCTCGAGTATACTGACGGGTCTTGGGAAATAATTAACAACTAAACTGTCTTGTGAGTGCGTAAACAATGAGTGAGTGCGCAAACAATGGATGAGGAGATGGCATGAACGTACTAGTGACAGGAACTGAAGGTTACATCGGCTCAATTCTTGCTCCGCAACTGCTCAAGCGCGGTCACAACGTGTTAGGCGTTGACACCGGTTTTTATCAAGCAGGCTGGCTTTATCATGCGGTTGACCGCAGCCCGAGAATGCTCAACAAAGACTTGCGCAATTTGACCGTAGAAGACCTCGAGGGTATTGACGCCATCGTGCACATGGCTGAACTTTCGAATGACCCTACCGGCGCACTTTCGCCCAATATCACCTACGACATCAACCACAAAGGGTCAGTGCACCTCGCGAACTTAGCCAAGCAAGCAGGTATCTCGAGGTTTATTTACATGTCGTCGTGTAGCGTCTATGGCGTAGCCGAAGAGGGTGATGTTGACGAAACGTCTACGACCAACCCACAAACAGCGTATGCCATCTGCAAAACGTTGGTTGAGCGCGACGTGTCACCGATGGCAGACGATAATTTTTCGCCTACCTTTTTGCGCAATGCCACTGCTTTTGGGGCGAGCCCAAGGATGCGTTTTGACATTGTGCTCAATAACTTGTCGGGCTTAGCGTGGACGGAAAAAAACATCGCCATGATCAGTGACGGCACCCCGTGGCGGCCTTTGGTGCACATTCTAGATATTTCTAAAGCTATCATTTGCTGCTTAGAAGCCCCCCGCGAGGTCATTCACAACGAGATTTTTAACGTCGGTGATACCCGTTTTAACTATCAGGTGAGAACCATTGCCGAAATTGTCGCCGAAACCTTTCCGGGCTGTGAGTTGAGTTTTGGGGCGCAAGCATCAGATAACCGCAGTTATCGGGTGTCGTTTGAAAAAATCAACCGTCAATTACCGGGTTTTTCCTGTGATTGGAGTGCTGAACGGGGCGCGCAGCAGTTGCGGCGGGTGTTTGAACAAATTGATATGAGCCCTGAGGTGTTTTATGCCAAGCCCTTTACGCGTCTCAAGCAGCTCGAGCACCTGCTACGCACCCAACAAATCGACGATAGCTTCTTCTGGAATGTCGATACCACCCAAGATGACATCACCTTGTCTGCTCCTGCTCTGTCTTAAATTCCCAGTCCTAGATACCCTGTCCTAAATTCCCAGTCCTAAATTCCTAGAGCTTAGATTGAGGCGTCACCATGATTTTTGAAGAAACCAAACTTGCAGGGGCGTTCATTATTCGCCTCGAAGAACGCGGCGATGACCGAGGGTTTTTTGCCCGCACCTTTTGCCAAAACGAATTTCGCGAACACGGCCTCAACCCGTTTGTAGCGCAGTGCAACATGTCATTTAACTACCGCAAGGGCACGCTGCGCGGTATGCACTATCAATTGCCGCCTGCTGCCGAAGCCAAGTTTATACGCTGTATTCGCGGGGCAATTTTTGATGTCATCGTGGACTTGCGTCCTGATTCGGACAGCTATTTGCAGCATGTGGGTGTAGAGCTATCTGCTGATAACCGGGTGGGGTTGTACGTACCGGAGCTGTTTGCCCACGGTTACCAAGCCCTTACAGATGGGGCAGAAGTGATGTATCAGGTGAGTGAGTTTTACACCCCCGGTCAAGAGCGCGGTTTACGCTACGATGACCCAGCGTTGGGTATTACTTGGCCGCAAGAAGTGACGGTCATTTCCGAAAAAGATGCTTCGTGGCAACCACTCGATGCGGACAGGTTAGCGCAGACCATCAACCCAACTACCAAGTAACTACCCCAAATTATCACGGACGCAAAACAGCCAATCCCAGCCACCTTGTCACATGAGGCGCTGGGATTTTTTGTAGTATTTCCAAGATTGACGGCTACACGGTTTACTTCGGTGAATGTCAGCGTGACATGAAAATCGGTCACTGTAGCAACGACATGTGGCATTGCCAAAGGTAACCGCGTTAGCGGCGGTGACTGGTTTGGCTCGAGTAGGTACTTTCAAAAATCTTATCGGCGTTGGCGGCTTCAAACCCCTCACGGCGCATCTCGCGGGTCAGTTCGCTAGCGGGCACATCTTCGTAGCCCTCTAAAGGACGGCGCTCCGCAAATTCCACGTATGAGCCAGAAATCTTTTTGGTCTTACCGCCGGCAAACTCAGCGGTGATCATTTCGGCAACAGTAGAACTTTGCAGCAACTTGCCGTCGGCGCTGGTTTTGATTTTGCCACCCGAATCATTGAGCTTAAAGCCGCGTGCTTCTAAAAAGTCATTAAAATCCGCGATAGTGTTATAACCCTCAGGCAGGTTGTGGATGGTCACCGTGAAGTGATTGAGGTAGTAGCGGTTGTAGATGACCCACGCGGCGTATTCACTGGCGGCGGATAGGGTCTCGTAATCTTCTAACGTCGGCAGCCGCCACAACCCTGAGTGCAAAAAGGTATCTACTGCCGCTGCATCAGTTAAATCGAGTGCGTCTACTGGGTCACTGGTGACTTCATCGGTATATGAATGAATGATTTGCTGCATCTCAGGTGCTAAATCTGGCACACGCAGTTCGCTAATGAAGATACGCGGCAATTCTGGTTCAGGTGGGCTGTACCAGTGGGCGTTGAGTTTTTTGGCGGCAAAGTCATATTGGTCGCGGCGTTCGTAGCCGTAGTGCAAAAAGATTTTCTCGAGTGAGGCAATACCCAAGTTTGGCACGCCCATCGTGCGAAAAGCGATGTGGTCGTTTTGAATGTCACTGTCACGCTGGATAATGCCTTCATTGATCATGGCGTCAATTATGCCGCGCACGTCTGGCACGCGTTCTTGGTAGCGGCGCATGAGGCCGTCTAAGACGCTTTGTAGTGCTGTTGAGCGGGGTTGTTGAATCATGGAAACCTCCTGTGTTGTTACCATATCGGCTTAACCTCGCCATTGCAACACCCCCAAAAGCCATACTTTGCAAAGACAACAAGGTCGAAAACTTTGGATATGTTGGTGAGGGTGGTGGGGGTGGCTCGAGCGCACGACCCGCTGTGTCATGATTGCGTAAACATCACTGCCTAGAGGAGAAACCATGCTGGAATTTACCGACAAAACCGCCGTCATCACGGGCGCAGGTGGCAACATTGGCCGCGAAACCGCCCGCCTGCTTGCTGCGCAAGGTGCCAACGTGTGTGCTGTTGACATCAGCGAAGACGCCTTGGCTGAAACACTTACGGTTCTCAAAGACGCCAATCCTGAGGGAAACCATCTCACCCACCAAGCTGACGTCAGTAAATCCGACGATGTACAAGCCTACGCCGCCAAAGCCGCTGACATTTCTGGCAAGATTGATGTGTTTTTCAATAACGCAGGCATCGAAGGTGCCACCGCCAGCATTTTGGAGTATCCCGATGATGCGTTTGACGCGGTGTTATCCGTGAACGTCAAAGGGGTGTTTTTAGGACTGAAACACGTCGCTGCCCACATGGGGGAAGGTGCGGCCATCGTCAACACAGCGAGTGTGGCAGGACTAGGCGGCAGCCCCAACATGGTGGCATATGTGGCCAGTAAACACGCCGTAATCGGCATGACCAAGACAGCAGCGTTGGAGTTTGCCCGCAAAGGCATCCGCGTGAACGCCATTTGCCCTGCGCCCATTGCTGGCCGGATGATGCGCAGCATCGAAGATGGTTTGGGCGTGCCGGAAAGTTCGATGGCCAAAGTCATCCCCATGCGCCGCTACGGCACCGCTGAAGAAGTCGCTAAACTCGTGGTGATGCTGCTTTCAGATGAAGCCAGTTATGTTTCCGGGGGAATTTATCCTGTTGATGGGGGTTTGCGGGCGAGGTAATCGTCAATCTGTGGTTAGTTATTTGGTAAATCATCTGCGTAACAGCCTGCGACAATTTTAGTTTTCTCGTCTAAGAAGAATTCTCTCGAAGCATGTACACATCTACACGACTTCCTTTGTCTGTAATACTGCATTGTGATACTGCATTGTAATACTGCATCACCAGACTGATTCGCCAACTCATTGCGTATTGTGTTCAAGGCAACATCATCGGCTCGAGTACTCAACACCTTTGTTCGATGTCCACCTTGGCCTAGCA
>CAZKAZ010000044.1:0-1975 GCA_964550765.1 uncultured bacterium
GAGGTCGGCTGACCAGGAACACCTTGAATAATCATGTCTACAGCAATACCCGCATCGCCCAACGCACTAAAAATGCGAGCAGCCACACCAGGTTCGTCTGGCACATCAAACAGATTGATGCGGGCGTGTTCACGGTCAAGGGCGACGCCCGTAACGGCGTTGTCAGTACGAAGTTCTGCCACAGTATCCACCTCAGTTACGATTGTTCCAAGATTATAAGAAAAAGACGAACGCACGTGAATGGTCACGCCGTATTGCCGAGCATACCAAACGCTGCGCGGGTGCAATACCTTGGCACCGAGACTGGCAAGCTCGAGCATTTCACTGTAATCAATGCGCTCAATTTTGGTGGCGACAGGCACCACATGGGGATCAGTGGTGTACACCCCGTCGGTGTCGGTATAAATCTCACAGACATCTGCTCCCAAAGCGGCGGCGATGGCTACTGCCGTGGTATCAGAACCACCCCGTCCCAAGGTCGTCACGTTACCGTCTTCGTCTTGGCCTTGAAAGCCTGCCACGACGGCTACTTGCACCCCCCTCTCAAACGCCGCTACCATCCGCTGAGGATCAACTTCGGTAATGCGGGCATCGCCATGCCGCGCCGTGGTCACAAAACCCGCTTGCGCGCCACTAAACGACTCTGCTGACACCCCTAGCTGGTGCAGTGCCATGCACATCAGCGCCATGGACTGTTGTTCGCCTGTGGCCATCAGTACATCCAACTCGCGGCGGCTTGGTTTGGGGGTGACTTCTTTGGCGGTAGCAATGAGCCTATCGGTGGTTCTACCCATAGCAGACACCGTCACGGCAACATGTTTGCCCGCGTCTACGGTGCGCTTGATGCGGTTAGCCACTTTGGCAATGCGCTCCAAATCACCAACGCTAGTACCGCCAAACTTTTGCACGACAATATTCGTGTTCGTGTTCATCATGATTTATCCTTTGTTTTTGGCTAGCTTTCTGTGATGGGCTTTCTGTGATTGGCTTAACAACACGACGTACCAGCACATCACCTGCCCACACGATAGAAGACAATACCAACACATGTCAGCCGGACGCCCAACTTTTTTGCTGAATGCTCCCTGCAAAAATAGCTGATGCCATGTCACTTAGCAGGCAGCTTAGCAGGCAACATGTTTCCTAGTCATGTCTTATCGAAAAACGACCAACCATAAAGATGCCGCCCCCAGTCATGCAGGAGCGGCAGATGAAGTTATCGCGTGAGTTTACACTTCACCGAGATACGCCCGTTTCATAGCTTCGTTGTTGAGGAGTTCTTTTGCCGGGCCAGAAAGTACCACTTCGCCGGTTTGCAACACATATCCCCGGTCGGCAATCGACAGGGCGACGTTGGCGTTTTGTTCGACTACAAACACACTGATACCGCGCTCGTTGACTTGTTTGATGATTTCAAAGATGCGCTCGACGAAAAGAGGCGCAAGCCCCATCGACGGTTCATCCATGAGAATCAGTTTGGGACGACTCATGAGTGCCCGCCCCATGGCCAACATTTGCTGTTCGCCACCGGACATGGTGCCACCCATTTGCTCGAGCCGTTCTGCGAGCCTAGGAAACAACGTAAATACATAGTTCATGTCTTCGCGGATAGCGGCTTTGTCATCGCGCAAGTAAGCACCCATCTCGAGGTTTTCGCGCACGGTCATCTTGGGGAAAATGCGGCGGTTTTCTGGTACAACCGCCATGCCCGCTTGAATGCGCTCGGCGATGCTGAGGTTATTGGCTTGCTGACCATTAAAGTGCAATTCACCATCGGTTACGCGCACCACACCCAAAATAGTTTTTAGCGTGGTGGACTTGCCCGATGCGTTACCACCCAACAAACAAACCATCTCGCCCGGATAAATCACCATATCAACGTTGTGCAGCACCCGAATGGGCCCGTAGTGGGTGGTCACTTGGCGCATTTCCATAATGGGTTCGTGGTTCATATGCCCACCTCGTCGTTGTGTTG
>CAZKAZ010000044.1:2075-7851 GCA_964550765.1 uncultured bacterium
GTCGTTGTGTTGCCCAGCGGCTTTTTGACTGTCATCAGCTTTTTTGCCCAAGTAGGCTTCAATAACTTTGGGATCACTCACGACATCTTGATAGTCGCCTTCGGCGATTTTTTCGCCATAATCCAGCACAATCACCCGGTCACTAATGTCACCGACGAGATTCATTTTGTGTTCTACCAACAAAATGGTGTAACCGCCTTCATCGCGCATGCGGCGGATGATTTGGGTGATTTCGTCGGTTTCTTTGGGGTTCATGCCCGCACTTGGTTCGTCTAAAAGCAGCATCTTAGCACCAGTGGCCATCGCCCGCGCCATCTCGGTACGGCGGCGATTCGCATAAGAAAGCACATACACAGGTTGGTGCAGACGGAAACTCATCAACCTAGGACCAAAAAAAGCCAGTTTTTCAATGGCTTTAGCGCGCATTTCCCGTTCGTTGCGGCGGTAAGTAGGCGTGCGAAAGATGGCTTCTAACCAGTTGCTCGCTAGCCCGTGGTGCTGCGAAATAAGCACGTTATCAAGTACCGACAAGTTCATGAACAAACGCAGGTTTTGAAAGGTACGCGCCACACCTATGTTGACGATTTCGTTGGGTTTGCGCCCCACGAGTGACTGCCCTTGAAAGCGAATATCACCTTCGTCAGGGGTGTACACCCCAGTAATGAGGTTAAACAGGGTCGTCTTACCAGCACCGTTAGGGCCGATCACTGAGACAATTTCCCCTTCGTTAACATTAAAACTTAAGTCTTTGGTGGCTTTGAGACCCCCGAAGGACTTGCTGACGTTGTTTATCTCGAGCATAGGCATTAGGCTTGCTCCGTTGCTTTGTTAAGTTCTGGATTGGAAAGCCACGCGTCTTGGGCACGTTCTTCGTCGGTAGGTTTGTCGCGGCGTTCGTTAAAGAGCCACGCCCAATTGAATTCTGCCCGTCCCAACACACCCTCGGGGCGAAACACCATGGTGACGATAAGCAGTACCGACAAAAAGATAGCGCGAATCCCAAACCCTCTAAAGGTGTCTTGCAAGATGTTGAGTTCTACGGCCACAGAACCGAGTATCAAAGCGATAACACCTAGGGCGCCAAACCAGTACACATCAGCTTTGGCAGCGGTTTCGCTCGGGGCAAACACCAATAGCGCCAGCGGCACCAGCGCCACGTTAGTTGCCCATGTGTTGCCGTCAACAGCAGCGACAGCCACAATCAAACCAAAAAAGCTCACCACTGACGCCAAATCAAGGTAGAAACGGGCGTCATCTTGCAGGGTGTATCTCGAGGCAATAAGGAGCAGCGGCAGAGCGGCAATCAAGTAGGCACCCCGTCCGAACTGGGCAATCCACACGCCCAGTGCCCCATAGCTAGACGCCAAACCCAACACCACCAACGCAAACACGCTGACGGCCACCCATGCATTGGCGGCTTTCGGTAAGCGCCTGCCCGTGCGATTGGCCGAACGGTACAGCATGAGCGCCGCGCCAGCGAGTAAGAACACCACGCCTGCAAAACGCACCCACACATCTAAACTGTAGACTTGTTCTAGAGGGTCACCATATTGGCGCACAAACACCACGAGTGCCGTGCCAAGTAACACGCCCGTAATGGAACCCACACCGCCAACAGAAATACTCACCAAGAAAAAGAAGGTTAGTTGGAACAAGAAAAAATCCAGGCGTGCGCCACCTAACCACGACACCCACAGACCGCCAGCGATACCAGCAAAAAACGCCGACAGGGCAAACGCAAACACCTTGTGATAAGCAAGGTCTACGCCCATAGCTTCAGCGGCAATTTCGTCTTCACGGATACCCAACAGCGCCCGTCCAAACGAACTGTATTTAAGCTTGGCAATGGCGGCCACTGTTAGTGCCAGTAACCCGCATGTCCACCAGACACTTTTACCAAATTCTGAGGGCACACCCTGAAAACCAAGCGCCCCGTTGGTAAAAGGCGCAAACACCCGCGTCGACGCCAACAGGCGGATAATCTCACCAAAACCAAAGGTGACAATCGCCAAGTAGTCACCACGCAAGCGCAAACTGGGAAAACCCACAATGAGGCCGACGACAGCAGAGAGCAAACCACCAATCAAAATGGCAATCAAAAAGCGCACCCAAAGCGTGCCGTCAGTTGCTAAAAACGTCAATCCAATATTGCTAAAAGCTTCTTGTAACCCCAAACCGAGGGTAAAGTCTGTCATTTGGCTGCGGGCGCTGCTTTCAATGTTGGCTTTGGTGTCAGCGTCAAGTAGTAGCAGCGCAGTGGTGTAGCCACCAATGAGCATAAAACCGTGATGGCCAAGCGACAAAATACCCGTGATGCCGTTAATCAGGTTGAGGCTGACCGTGGCAATGCCCCACAGGGCAAACAGGGCGATAGCATCACGCAGCTTGCTCGAGCCAAGCCCTTCTAAAAACCACAAAATGAGCGCCAACACCACAATGCCTACCAGCGTTAACACCGTGTTGCGACCGCGTTTACTCTCGAGGTCTGCCGCTTGCAGACGTGCCATTTCAATACGTTGTTGGTTCATACTTTCTCCGATAAGTCTTCACCGACGATGCCACTCGGTTTGATTAACAGCACCAAGATAAGCAATACAAACGCAAACGTATCTTTGAATTCAGTAATGCCTTGAAAGTCCGGTGTGCGCGGAAACACGGCAGTCAAAAAGTTTTCCGAAAAGCCAATCACCATCGCACCAATCACTGCCCCTGGCAAACTGCCAATACCACCAATGACCGCTGCGGCAAACGCTTTAATACCTGGCAAAATACCCAGCACCGCAGGTTGGTTGAGGCTACCAAAATTAAGCCCCCACATCGCCCCACCCGCGGCTGCCAAGATAGACCCGAGCAAGAACGTCGTTGCAATCACTTTATCGACACTGACGCCCATCATCTGGGCAACTTCAGCGTCTTGGGCGCTCGCCCGCATGGCTTTGCCGAGTTTCGTACGGTTGACAAACTGTGTTAAACCAATCACCAACACCAAACTAATCACCGGAATCACCACGACAAGCCAATTCGTAATCACTGGGTTACCGCCCACTTCAAACATGAGCGAAGTATTCCAGTTGGTGTCGGGGCGATAAGGCGTTTGGCGATTGGTGAACGCCAACAAACCAAAATTTTGCAAGAAAAACGACACTGCGATAGCCGTAATCAGTAGCGAGTTACGCGGGGCGGTGCGCAGGGGCTTGTAAGCCACACGGTCAATCAAAATACCCAGCACACCCGTCATCAGCATGCTGAATAAAATGGCGATGATAAAAGGAATCTGTGTACTTCGTAACACCAATGTGCCAATCACCACAATGACCGCGCCACTGACTAGCACCAACGGATCGCGTATGTTGCCACGCCACAGCTCGAGCACCCGCATGAGACCATACGCCAAAACAAGCGCCAAAAGTAAAGCGGTTAACCAACCGTAAGGCGCTTGACTAAACAAAAAATAACTGGCAAACGCACCCACCATAAACACTTCACCGTGCGCAAAGTTGATGAGGCGAATGATGCCATACACCAGCGTGTAGCCAATGGCAATGAGCGCATATAAACTGCCTAGCTTAAACGACTCGGTAAACGCCCGCACAAAAAACGCCGCATTAAAACGGTCAAACGTTTGGGTCAAATAACTTATACGCCAAGTAATCGTCACCAGTATTGCGACGACCAGCAAGCTCGGTAGCCAATTGCGCCACCGAATATAAGGACGTTGTTGCGTCTGAACAGCCAAGTTGTCTCACCCCATCATTTTGTTAAGTTATTTTTATCTTTTAATTGTACTAATAGAAACATCAAAAGCGATGCCAGTCACCGCACCATGGGCGTTGCTAATACGTGATGGCTAATACGTGATGTACTCATGCTCATACATCAAGTGCTTGTACACTTCTGCTTGTACACTTCTGCTTGTACATCCAACAAAACCCTCACCCAAGCAATCAGGACGATTCGCACAAACCGCATTGCCGTGTCACGTCCTAAGTATCAATGTCACATCATAGGTATCAATGTCACGTCCTAAGTATCAACGTCACATCCTAGGTATCAAACACGGCTTACACCCTAAAATGAACGAACCATCACCAAACAGCCAGTGATTCACATCACACAGGTAATAGATGACCGTGTATGGATAACCCATGCGTAGGTATCATTAATAGCAGTGAAGCTACATCACATGACATTACAAAGCGCGACATTAGAAAACAAACCATGACATTACAAACAGGGTTAAGAGCAGGAATCACGCGTAGGATGCGCCGCTGTATTGTAACGAAGCTATATGCACGCTGTCATACAAAACGCAGCGAATACACGCTCTCACGTAAGACGTTGCCAATACAACCCGAACACAATACCCCACATATGTAAAACCAATAGCAACAAAAAAGGGCGACAGTGCCGCCCTTAATCACACAAATGTACGAAATTACTCGCCAGTGCTGATACCAAACTGCGCTTCAGAAGCCCAACCTTGGTCATTATCAGCAGGCACGATGTACTCGAAGAAAGCAATGGTGCGGTTAGCAGGGGTACCGTCAGTACCTGCGTAGGTGATTTCACCCGACACGCCAGCATAACCTTCAATAGCTGCCAACGCGTCACGGATGGCGTCAACGTCGTCAGAATCAGCGATGCTGATGGCTTCGGCAATGACGTTTAAGCTGTCAGCGCCTGCCAAGGTGAAGCCATTGAAGTCGGTAGCATCAGGGAAGGCCACACTGAAGAAAGTCGCAAAGTCGCTTGCGCGCTGGGCAGCTTCGTCAGAAAGCACTTCGGGGCCACCGAAACCAGTGAACAAGAAACCATCGAAAGCTTCACCGCCACCAACGGGGCACTGTGAATCGTCAGAAGCGTCTGCACCGAGGATTTGCTGTTCAAAACCCGCCGCACGAAGGGCTGGAATAAGCGACGCACCTTCAGCACAAAAACCACTGTAGTAAATCACATCAGCAGGCACACCGAGGATGTCGTTGATTTGGGCGGAGAAGTCGACGGTGTTAGCTGTGAAGTCCACAACGATGGTTTCGCCACCGAGTTCTTGGAAGCGCTCATCGAAGAAGCCTGCCAAACCAAAGCTGTAGTCATCGTCTTGCTGACGGAACACAATAGCGCTCGAGGCACCGAGTTCATTCGTCGCATAGTCAGCGGCTACCCGCCCTTGGAAATCGTCAGTATAAGCCATGCGGAAAACATACTCACCAATTTGCGTGGTCGCTGGGTTGGTTGAGCTGGTCGAAATGGTGATGATGCCAGCGTCTTGTAAAATTTCAGCGGCTGGAATGGTCATGCTGGTCGAGATAGCACCGAGCACAGCCACAACACCTTCGTCAACGAAACGGTTAGCGCAAGCCACCGAACCTTCAACGGTCGTAGCATTGTCGCAGATGCTGAGTTCAATCATGTCAGCCATGGGGCTTTGCTCGAGCGCAGCTTCAATGCCTTGCAGTGTCGACGTGCCAATGGTGGCAAAACGACCCGAGAGTTCCAAGTTAACCCCGATGGGAATTTGGGCATGCGCTAAGGTCAGCGCAGCAAACGTCATGATGATTAGTAACTTTTTCATACCATACCTCCTAGTTGAGTTGAGCGAAATCGCTTCAGTATGTGTATCACATATTTTGCTGAGTACAAAGTGGGTTCGCGCTAAGTTAAAGGGTCTTCACAAACATGCCATCCTCAACAATGCGCAACCAAAACGGCTAAAAACCCACCCTGTTGCCGATTAAACGCGGTGATTACGCCAACTTCTGAGCACTACCACTTCTGA
>CAZKAZ010000044.1:7951-41733 GCA_964550765.1 uncultured bacterium
ACTTCTGAGCACTACCACTTCTGATTCTGAGTACTACCACGACACGTTTAGAGGTCGAAGTACATCTCATATTCGATGGGCGACGGACGCAAGTTGGCTTCGGCCACTTCTTCGCGTTTGATTTCGATGTAACTTTCTAACAAGTCTTCAGTAAAGACGCCACCTTCGAGCAAGAAGTCGTGGTCTTTCTCGAGCGCATCCAAGGCTTCCCCTAAGCTAGCAGGCAAGGTCTTGATGCGGCGGGCTTCTCTTGCGGACAAAGCATAAAGGTTTTTATCAGTGGCTTTGGGTTCACCCATTTCGCTCTTAATACCATCCAAACCCGCCATCATCATGGCAGCAAACGCCAAGTAAGGGTTAGCTGTGGGGTCAGGCGCACGGTACTCAACCCGCTTGGCTTTGGGTGAGTTAGAATACATCGGCACGCGGCACACTGCGCTGCGGTTGCGGGCAGACAAAATCAAGTTCACGGGGGCTTCGTAACCAGGTACCAAACGGCGATAGGAATTCACCGTCGGGTTGGTAAACGCCGAAATGGCCGGCCCGTGTGCCAGCAAACCTGACACGTAACTGAGCGCCATCTCACTCAAGCCCGCATAGCCGTCACCAGCAAACAGGGGCTTCCCACCTTTCCAAATCGACTGGTGGGTGTGCATCCCCGAACCGTTATCGCCAAAAATTGGCTTGGGCATGAACGTTACTGTCTTACCCACGGCGCTCGCCGTGTTGCGGATGGTGTATTTGTACTTGAGAATGGCATCAGCGACCGTGGTGAGGGTGTCGAATTTCATATCGATTTCGCCCTGACCAGCAGTGGCAACTTCGTGGTGTTGCACCTCGATGGGGATACCCACTTTTTCTAGGTTCAAGACCATTTCGCTGCGCAAGTCTTGGTATTTATCAGTCGGTGGACAAGGAAAATAGCCACCCTTAGTACGTACCCAGTAGCCATCACCAAATTCATCGCCGTCGTTGTGCGCATCTGGGGCATTGAGGCGGTAGCCATAGGCATAAGGATCGCTGCTGAACTGTACTGAATCAAAGATGAAAAATTCAGCTTCTGGCCCCATAAAAATGGTGTCGCCGATGCCTGTGTCTACCAAGTATGACTCGGCACGCTTGGCTACCCCACGGGGGTCTTTGTTGTAAAGTTCACCGCTGATGGGGTCTTTGATGTCACAAATGATGACGAGGGTGGTATGCGCAAAGAAGGGATCGATAAACGCACTGTCCGGGTCAGGAATGAGCAGCATGTCGGAAGCTTCGATGGCTTGGAAGCCTTCAATGGAAGAACCATCAAAACCGAGGCCTTCTTCAAACATGTCCTCTTCAAACGCACTGATGGGCATGCTGAAGTGTTGCCAGCGCCCAGGGACGTCAGTAAAACGCACGTCTACAAACTGCACCCCTTCATCGGCAATCATCTTCATCACGTCTTTTGCACTTTTTGCCATGATTATCACCTTTCCGTGTCAATCTGAGTCAATCCGCTCTAATATATATGCACCGTTTGCAGATTGTCAATAGGTTGAGTGGGTATTTGTGCAAATTTGCTGGCACGTCCTGCACAAAATCCCCAGTTTTACTGCACGCTGTCTCACAGAAATTGCTCATAACCAGCAGAAAACCTCTCACAGGCTTACGCGTGATTAGATTGCATAAATTCCAAATTGAATAAACTTAAATTAGCATTTTGTCCTCGAGAATGCCTATATATCTAATAAAAAGCCCCACGAAAGCAGCCAAAAAGGTATTTTCTTGCTAAGATAGACACAATTCTTGACCACAGCGTCACATGAACTGGGAGAACAATATGCCATATACAGCCGCTGATGCCGCTGCACAGTTGCGTGATGCAAACGTGCATTTTCTGCGCTTGCAATTTAGTGATATTTTAGGAATTAGCAAAAGCATGGACGTACCTGCATCACAATTTGACAAAGCCTTAGCGGGTGATGTGCTTTTTGACGGTTCTGCTATTGATGGTTTTACCCGCATCGAAGAGTCTGATATGCTCCTCAAACCCGACTTAGACACGCTCCTTGTGCTACCGCACGAACGCCACAACGTCGCTAGGGTTATCTGCGACATCTACCACACCGACGGCGCCGTGTTTACCGGCAGTCCCCGCTGGGCGCTGCAAGAACAACAACGCCGCTTGCAACAAGTCGGTTTTGACGACATGCGTTTGGGTGTTGAACTGGAGTTTTTTTTATTGGACGCCCAACAACTGCCCCGTCCACACACCCAAGACGGCGCAGGATATTTTGACCTCGCCCCGGTTGACCAAAGTGAAGGGGTGCGCTACGCCATCATCGAAACCCTGCTCAATTTGGGATTTGACCTCGAGGGTAGCCACCACGAGGGCGCGGCGGGTCAACACGAAATTGGCTTTCGCCCCTTGGGCATGGTACACGCAGCGGACATGCTGACAACTGCCAAACTGGTCATCAAGCAAATTGCCTTGGCACACGGCTTACACGCTACGTTTATGCCCAAACCCATGCGCGGGGTGAACGGTTCGGGGATGCACACCCATGTGTCGCTCGAGCGCGGCGGCAAAAATGCTTTCTATGCTGCTAGGGGCAAACATCAACTCTCCCCAGTGGCCAACGGGTTCATTGCTGGCATCCTCAAGCACGCCAGGGCGCTACTGGCTTTGTGCAATCCCACTGTCAACAGCTACAAACGCCTTGCGCCCGGTTACGAAGCCCCAACGAGCATCGCGTGGTCGGTTTCTAATCGCAGCGCCATGATTCGCGTACCCCAAAAGCGCGGCGTGAGCACCAGAGCCGAACTGCGCATGCCAGACCCTTCGTGCAACCCGTATCTAGCGTTTGCAGCTATTAGTGCAGCAGGCTTGGACGGCATCAACAAAGACCTGAGCCCACCACCTCCCATTGAGCGCAACATTTTTGATATGACCGTCCGCGAACGGCGCACCCACAAAATCAAAGAATTACCCGCTACTCTGCGTGAAGCCTTACAAGAACTGCACAAAGACAAAGTCATTCAAGACGCCCTCGGTAGCCATATCTACAAACAATTCAACGACGCCAAAACCCACGAATTTGACGATTACCGCCAAGCAGTGCACGCGTGGGAATTGGAACAATACTTGACGCGCTACTGATAATTGAGTGGCGTGGTTGGTGACCCTGTTATAAAGATACCTCGCGTCATTCATCACGTGGTTACAGGACCTGAGTTCGGGGTTTTAATATCGGTAAAAATGCGTCTCTGACACTGGTTACGATTAGCATTTCCATGACTAACGTCTACACAGTTGGACGCGTTTTATGTCGATGCGACGTTGATAAACATCAGCAACTGTAGAAACAACAGATTGCTAGATGTAATCATCACAACTATTAGCCCGTCAAAAAGCCTTTTGCCGGCGGTCAAGCCTCTTGTGAGAACGTCATTTCCTTTACCGCCACACAAAAACGTTCCTAACGTAAATTAACTCCGAACTGAGGTCATGGGACAACGTGGTTATGGAATAAGGTGACAGACACAGCTAGCTTGACCAGCTCAACGTCCCTCGAGCAACTGTAGTAGCAGCCGCAATACCGACGGTGACAAACGCTCACTGCCCACGGCTTCAGGGTCAAAGGGTGTGCCTTCAAGTTGTAAGCCTTCTGGAGGTAGGGCAACTTCGCCGATGCCAATAAACGCTTCAGGTTCGGCAGGGGGTGGCTCGAGCAAGTCCTCTAATGCCGCCAACCCCCGATCGATAGCATCAGGCGTGGTGACATCATCGCTGTCATCCTGTCCGATGTCTGGAAAGTTGTCTTCGGGTAGGCGCGCTTCTTGCTCGCGGTCAGCAGGGTCAGTTTCTGCAGGTGACGAAAACACATACGCGTCGCGCAGTTGGGCAATGTCTTCGTCGTTGACCGCGCCGTCGCCATTGAGATCGGCGGCCAAACTGACGCTATCTTGGTCATACTGCGCCGCAAACTCGGCAAGGTCATAAAAATTCACCGTGCCATCGCGGTTGAGGTCTTCGGCGGGAAAGAGTCCTAAGGCGGCAATAGCTTCGCGGTCAGCGTCGCTCAAGGTGGCCTCAAGGTCGCTGATGCTGGGATTCATTACGCCCACTTGGTTAGGCATAGGGCGTAACCCCAAAAGTGCCCCCGTTTCGTGCAACAGCGCCCGTTCGCGCGCGCTAGGTTTGTCAGGATGAATGAGTGCCACGACTTCCCGCCCGCGACTGCTACTGCGCACCACACTGAGTGACACCGCATCAGGGCCAAAACGGTTGCCATCACCGTAGCGGATGATGTTGCTGGCGTTGTTTTCCACGTTGAGGGTAAAGTCGGCATCAGGCACATCCTGCCACAGGGCAAACGCGGCGGCGACGGCGTCTGCCAAACCTTCTGGGCCACCGCTTTCATCGACGCGGTAAGTCACAGCCAAGACGACACTGGCTACCGTCAAAAGCAGCACTAACGGCAACACCCGCTTCATGGGCGACCTGCTAATGCGTCTTCAATGGCGTCTAGGACGCTTGCTTGTTCACTGCCTTCGCCGTCACGTACGAGGGTGGGTTGGGCGGTTGTTTCAGCGTCGTCTGTTTCAGCGTCTTCGCTGCTTTCTCCGGCCTCAGTAGCAGGGGGGGGTAGCTCGAGCGTAAGCACCCGCCCCTGTTCATCGGTAAACCCTTGCGCTTCAAGCCGCCACAAGCCTTGCGCAAACCCCACAATGGGCGAATAGTATTCAGCGTCGTAGGCCAACATCAGCACTTCTTCACCACGCCGAAACTGGGGCATGTCAGTCACATTCACCGTCACACCGCCTGCGCTGCCACCGTAAAACGCCAAGGTGATTTCGTCAGTTTCGACATCGCCAATGAGGTCTCGAGCCACGTTAAACGTCACCAGTGTCCACGGTTCGCCATCTCGAGCTTGGCTTTCACTGGCTGTCACCTCACCAAAAAAAGCGATATCGGCTTTGTCAAACATCTCGTCTAGGCTCAGTTCCAAGTATGTCGTCGCGGTAGCCACACTGAGTAACAACATCAGCAGCAATCCCACTAATATGCGCACATGTTTTGGTGTCATCAGGCCATAGGTCATAAGTCATCCTCTTGGCTGTCGTCGAGTTCGGTATCGTCTTGTTCGTCCTGTTCACGGGGAGTGACGCCTGCTTGCAACCTCGAGAAAGCATGGTCACCAAAGTCAGAGCGAAATTCGGTTCGAGCCGTGACTTCGATGGTGTTGGTTTCTAAGGGTTCTAGGGTCACTTCAAACAAACTGGCGTTGCCGTTCAAACTGTCACCCAAAATAGCCACATCGACGTTCAAATTGCCATCTTCAAAGTTTTCAAAAATCAGCACGTCATTGCGCCGCGCCCGCACGCTGCCAGCAACATATTCAAAACGTTCACTGTCCCAAGTAAGGAGCGTCCGCAGGGCACGCAAGTCTCTGGCGTCTTCCACGCTAGCGCGAATGGTGAACCGTTCACTCACGTCGGTCGTAGGGACGTCCAAGACAAAATCTGCTGGCGGGGCTTCGATAACCTCGAGGGTAAATTCTTCAAACGTCGTCGACAAGTTGGCATCCGATACCGTCACCGTGAACGTCTCACGACCAAGTTCTGTGGGCGTGCCGCGAATGGTGCCACTTTGCAAGCTCAACCCTTCGGGCAGTTCGCCGTCACTAATACGAAAACTATAGGGCGAAAGGCCACCTACCACGCGAATAGTGGCGCTGTAACTTTCGTCGATGAAAGCGGGTTCTAAGCGTTCAGCAAACATCCGTAACGATTCACCCGGGGTGTCGATTTCCTCGCCGCAGGCTACCAAAAACAGTAACAACACCAGCCAATAACGACTGGGCAAACGACGCTGGTAACGGCGTGTCAAGACAGGGGTCAAAAGACGCGGGATGTGACGCATAAAAAGGAAACGCGTAAACAAAAGACGCATGGTCAAAGGGTAACAGATTGGCAGCCAGCCCACACCACAGCAGTTGACCACAACGTCCGTTTGGTCGTTCATCAAGGCATACTTGAACCCTCAACTAAGTAACTAAGGGTAAACCCGGACAATCCCAAAAATCCCACAGTAAACGCCCAAACAAGAGCAACGATGATATTTTCACGAGCTAAAACGGGCGGGTCTTGTAGGCTTGTCACAACGTATTGTGCTGCTTAAAACGTTATCTTGTTACGCTATCACCAACCCAGACTAGCAACACAAATCAGTAACGTGCAGCACGGCTCTAGTTGCCCTCTCGTGACACTTGGCTGAGAGGCAAACGATGAAAGTAGGCTCGAGAATGAAACACACTTTTTATTGGTTGTTAGCCCTCCTGTTGGTGGCGTGCAGCAGCAGTGACGACCCCGTCTTGCCACCACGAGACACCACCCCACCACAAATTGTCACCGTGACCCCCACGCGTGATGACACCGCCCTTGACGCCACCATCACGGTGCTCTTTTCGGAAGCTATGGACGCAACTAGCACCAGCGCGGCGTTTAGCAGCAGTCCAGCCATTGATTGCGCGGTAGTCGTAACCGTTGATACCTTGACGTGCGAACCGGGAGAACCCTTAGACTTCCGTGAAACTTACACCATCACCATCAGCACGGCAGCGTCTGATACAGCAGGGAACAGTCTAGTCGAGGGGCGCACCTTTCGCTTTACTACCGTCGCCCCCGACGACAGCGTGCCGCCCACAGTAGTCTCGACCCGTCCAGCCAACAACACCCAAGATGTCGCCCGCAACGCCAACATCTCGGTGACCTTTTCGGAAGCCATGGACATGAACAGCGCGACGGCGGCGTTCTCGAGCGACCCCGACATCACCTGTAACTTCACATTTAATGCGGCAGAAGACACCCTGATTTGCGCTACCACAGCCAGTTTGGCAGATAACACCCGCTACACCGTCACCATTGGCGCAGAAGCCACCGACATCGCAGGTAACCCCCTACCCGCGCCGTTTGCGTTTAGTTTTACGACGTTTAGCGAAGTGATTATTCCGCCTGATAACACTACCCCCACCATCACCACGTTTACTGCTGCTGGCAATGCCCGCACTGACGAACCCGTGACCTTCTCGTGGCAAGTGCAAGACGCCGACGAAGACGCGTTAAGTTGCACCCTCAACCCCGGTGATGGCACGCCGCCTTATCAAATTGCTGATTGTCAGGCGACAACCCGCCAAGACCACACCTATCAAACCGCAGGCACGTTCACAGCCACACTGACGGTGCGTGATGACAGTGGTGCTAGTGATGATACGGCCACAGCCACGACTAGCCTCGAGGTCACAGGCGAAAACGAGCGCCCCAGTTTGCGCTTTTTAAATTTTGACCCCCCTGCTGAGGGTGCTGAAGCACAGGTGTTTACCTTCTTCACCGAAGCCGAAGACGACGGCGAAGTGGTGCGCTACGAGTGGCGTTTTGGCGATGGTAACAGCATCACCAGCGAAGACCCCACAGCCACGCATACCTACACGGCAGCAGGCATGTATTTGGTGACGGTCACGGCAGTCGATAACGAAGACGCCAGAGCCACCTTATCGGTGTCTATCAACGTCGAAGACACGCAAATTGGCGAACCTTGCAGCCGCCCCGGCAACATCTTGACTTTCCCTGATACCAACCTTGCCACTGCCGTGCGCGAGGCCATTAACGCCCAAACGGGCAACACCCTTGACGGTGACATCTTGTGTTCAGACATTGCCAGTTTGTTAGAACTCATCGCCCCCGATAGCGACATCGAAAGTCTGGCTGGTTTGGAACAGGCCGTCAGCTTGCAGACCCTGTCACTACCAGAAAACGCCATCAGCAACGTGTCACCATTAGCAGGGCTGACGCAGCTCGAGCGCATCAACCTCAACGGCAACGCTATCAGTGACATCAGCCCGCTGGCTGGCCTCGCTGACCTCAGCTCACTGTTCATTGCCACTAACGACATCAATGACATCAGCCCGGTAGCAGGGCTTAGCAACCTGACCCGCTTGGATATTGGCAACAACAATGTAGAAAGCCTCAATTCCTTGGGCGCACTTACGGGGTTGCGTCAGTTGGGGATTTACAATAACGGCCTCGAGAACCTTGCTGCTTTGGCACCGCTAGTCAACCTCACCTTCTTGTCGGCGTCAGATAACCTGATTTCCGACGTGTCACCACTAGCGGGCTTAACCGACTTACGGGTGCTGGGTCTGGCCAATAACGCCATCGAAACAGCCAACGGACTTGAAGGTTTAACGCGGCTCGAGACCCTCCTTATCAACGACAACAGCCTGCGCAATATTGCCGCATTAGCAAGCAACACCACCTTGCGCCAACTCGACCTCGCCAACAACGACCTCATCAACATCAGCGTCTTGAGTACGCTCACAGGGCTTGATGAGCTTGATATTTCCGGCAACAGCATCTACGACTTGCAACCCTTAATTGATAACCCCGCGTGGACACCCGGCGATGACCTCAACATCGTGGATAACTGCTTGCGCTTAGACCTCGGCAACATCGACTTCATCAACCTCAATATCTTGATTGGTCAAGGGGTCGAAGTCACCTTCGGGGCGCAACGCGACTGTGCATCCATCACCGTGAGCGTCACCCCTGTCACCAGTACGGTTGCTCCAGGAACGCTAGTCGAACTTTCTGCTAGCCTCGAGGGTGCCCCCGTATCCGGCATTACCTGGGAAGCTGACGGCGGTGAACTCATTGTCAACGGCAACCTCGCTGCGTTCAGTAGCCCCGAGACACCCGGCACCTACACCGTGACAGCCACTGCTACCGCTGACAGCCAAGCCAGTGCCAGTGCTACCATCATCGTCACTGCCCCCGAAGAAGCACCCGAAGAAACGCCCGAAGAAGCACCCGGTGATACGCCAACGGACGAACCTGACGACGCACCCACTGATGATCCAGCCGATGACCCCACAGGCAATCCCAACGACCCACCCGGACAACCCAACAATCCGGGTAACCCCAACAACCCATAAACCACACAAATCAGCCCACCCTTCATTGCGGTGGGCATTTTTTTTGCGATTTTTTTCAGTGCTTTTGCTAACGGTTTCAGGTTTTGCTGATGAGCATGAGGCCAAGGGGTATGTCAAAGGTGACAGGTTCGCCGTCTTGGTAAACGATATCGAACAAAACGCGGGCTTCGTCACTGGCGTCGCGAAACATCTGCCAGACGGTCTCGAGCTTCTCTTGCGGCGTGGTGCGGTTAATCCACTCGGCTACGTTCAAACGCAACAAGGTGCGGCTATCACCCACAATCCACGTTAAGCCGCTCTCGCGTACAAAATTCTGCCATTCGTTCATGGTGTAAGCACGTTTGTGAGTGGAATCGCGCAAGCGCTCGAGCTGGTCATACCACGCGTCTATACTGGCCGCTGGCGTGATTTCATCGACAATCACCAAGCGCCCGCCCGTTTTAAGGGTGCGCCTCGCTTCAGCTAAAAATGCCAGCACGCTGTCGTGGTGGTGCAAGGTGTGCCGCGCTGTCATCAGGTCGAAGGTATTGTCTGCAAACGGTAGGGCGTCACTGCTACCTGTGACGAACTCGAGATTGGCCAGTGGATAGGTTTGTCTGGCTGCCTCGAGCATCCCTTTTGCCGGATCCAACCCCGTTACTTGCTTAACCAATGGCGCTAGGGCAGCAGCGGTGTGACCTGCGCCTGTTCCCACGTCCAAGCAAACATCACTGGCGTGCGGACGGGCTAAGGCAATGAGTTTGGCGAGACTGGGGCCTTGTTTGTGGACGCTACTGAGCGCATACGCTTGCCCCCGCGTTGACCAGGTGTCAGAATTTGACGTACTAGAGGCCGCATCAGATGACAAAAAAGACGCCTCACTCGGAGACGCCTTAGGTGTGTTGGTCATGGGTTTAGCTGGCTGCCGTGGCTTGCACGTAGCCCAATGACGCGGCGGTGGCATTAATGTCGCTGTCGTGCTCTAATAACTCCTGAATAGGATCCCACTTGCCCTCCATCAGGGCTTGCTTGGCGCTGGCTTTGATGGTCACATCAATGGTTTTATCGGCAAAGGTGATGCGCCCGTTTTCGATGTCGATGGCAAGTTCGGTAGCGGGGTTTTGTTCTAGCGTGCCAGCAATCATCTCAATTTGCTCGCGAGTGGCTTCAATACAGGGCATGCCTAGGGTGACGGCATTACCGAAAAAGATTTCTGCAAAACTCTCAGCAATAATCGCCCGAAAACCTGAACGGTAAATCGCCTGAGGGGCGTGTTCGCGGGAGCTACCACATCCAAAATTGCTATTTGAGAGCATGATGGTTGCCCCTGCAAAACGAGGGTCATTGAGGGGGTGTTCTTTGCTGTTGCCCGTTTCGTCTTGCCGCACGTCAGCAAACAGACCTTCAGCCAAGTCGTCAAAGGTGACGCACTTGAGGTAGCGGGCGGGGATGATGCGGTCGGTGTCGATGTCGTCGCCGGGGATGTACACACCGCGTCCGGTGACGTGGGTGATTTTTTCTAATGCCATGAAAGTTCCTTTCTCATTCAAGTAAGCCCTAGTTCAAGTAAGCCCGAGGATGTCGGTGACAGCTAGGGTGACCTCGGGAAAATGGTGCAGGGATAGGGTGCTCGAGGCAGCTTGCACGATTTGATACACGCCCTGCTCAGGTTGGCGGTGCACCTGCACCCGCTGCCGGTTTAAATCAACCAGCCAATATTCAGCGATACCCGCACCCGCATAGAGTGCTGCTTTGGTAGTGGCGTCGTACTGAAAACTGCTATCTGCTACTTCAATTACTAACAGTGCATCGGCAGCAGTAGCATCGCGCTGCGCGTAGTGACTGGCTTCAGGACGCAACACAGTCACATCAGGCAAGGGTTCGCTATCACCAACTACCAGCGGGTTTTGCACGTACACCACCGCCCGCTCGCCAAGCGCAAGAACCAACAAACGGGTAAGCCGACTGACACAAGCTTTGTGAGCACTATCAACAGGTGTCATGTCGAAGATGTCGCCAGCAATCAGTTCAACGCGGGCGTCTTGAAACAACCCCGTTTCTGCCAAACGGTGAAACTCGTCGCGGTTGAACGTGTGGCGAACGGTCATAGCTCAGGCAATGGCTTCTCTGCCAACGCCAAAGATGTCCCTGGCATCGCTTACTTCACCCGTCACTGCTGCGGCAGCTACCATCACTGGGCTCATAAGAATGGTGCGACCCGTAGCACTGCCTTGGCGGCCAATGAAGTTGCGGTTACTCGAGGACGCACACAGTTGATCGCCAATGAGCTTGTCGGGGTTCATCGCTAAGCACATCGAACAGCCGGCTTCACGCCATTCAAAGCCTGCATCTTTGAACACTTGGTCGATACCCATTTCGGCGCAGAGTTTACCGACAATTTGCGAACCAGGTACGGCAATGGCTTTAACGCCTTCGGCGACTTTGCGCCCTTTGAGGTACTTGGCGACTTCTACAAAGTCAGTTAAGCGGGCGTTGGTGCAACTGCCAAAAAAGGCCACATCGATGCGTTTACCCTTAATGGGTTCGCCACCTTGGAATTTCATGTGCGTAAGCGCTTGGGCAACGGCGTCTTTTTCGCTTTCCGGCACGCTGTCCACACTGGGAATGGCTTCGTTGATAAAAATCCCCTGCCCCGGGTTAATACCCCAGGTGACTGAGGGTTCAATGTCAGCAGCGTCAATGTTGACCACATCGTCATAAACGCAATCAGCGTCGCTAGCTACGCTTTTCCAGCGGGCAACAGCCGCCTCCCAGTCTTCTTTGGGCGCATAAGGACGCCCGCGCAAATATTCAAAGGTGGTTTCATCGGGGTTGACGTAACCGCAACGCGCCCCGCCCTCAATAGACATGTTGCACACCGTCATGCGTTCTTCCATGCTCATGCGGTCAAAGACCTCACCGCCGTATTCGTAGGCGTAGCCCAAACCGCCTTTGACGCCGAGTAATTTGATGATGTGCAAGATGACATCTTTGGCATAGACACCCGGCCCAAGTTGACCGTCAACGTTGATGCGGCGCACTTTGAGGGTGTCCATGGACAGGGTTTGGGTGGCCAGTACATCACGGACTTGGCTAGTACCGATACCAAATGCAATCGCCCCAAATGCCCCATGGGTAGACGTATGCGAGTCGCCGCAGGCAATGGTAGTACCAGGTTGGGTAATGCCTTGTTCGGGGCCTACCATGTGGACGATGCCCTGTTTGCCAGTGCTGATATCAAACATGGTGATGTCGTTTTCTTGGCAGTTTTTGCGCAGTTCTTTAATCATGGCATCTGCTAGAGGGTCAGCAAAGGGTTCGACGCGTTGGTCAGTGGGAACGATGTGATCCACAGTCGCAAAGGTACGCTCGGGATATTTGACGGACAAACCCAAGTCGCGGAGCATGCCGAACGCTTGCGGGCTGGTCACTTCGTGAATGAGGTGGGTGCCAATAAAAAGTTGCGTTTTACCGTTACTGAGCGTCGAGACGGTGTGAGCGTTCCAGACTTTTTCGTATAAACTCTTGCCAGCCATGTTGCCTCCCTGTGATGCGTTGTGTGATGCGTTACATGATACGCGTGTATTACCTACGATTTATTGATGTCGTTTTATTGATGTCGTTTGCTGCGCTTATGGATATGTTTGTAATACAAGTGTACAAGTCATGCGAGCCACTCACCGATAAAAACCTAGCTAACAAAAAAACCAGCCAATAAAAAACCCCCAGCCGAGCTGAGGGTCAGTGAAAGTCAACGCTACGCTAGGCAGCCTCGAGCCACGACCCACCCCTAACTAGCAAATCAGTTTTGAGCCAGTTGATGACGCGAAGGCGCTTGCGTACAAACATATTCATGAAAGGCGAGTATAAGCCGCGACTTAGGTGCTGTCAAGGTTGGCTTTGGGTCTTAAGTAGCGACAAGGCTTCGTCGATGCGAAAGGCGTTTAGGAGCTCGAGTACATGCTTTTTGCCTGTTTCTGGCGCGTTTATGGCTTCTAGGGTGGTAATAGCTGTGTCGATATCACCGACTTCGAGGTGCTCGAGTAACGCCGCTGCCAACTCAGCAGGAAGCTGCACTTCAAGGGGCGTCGCTGGTTCAGGGGCAGCCGAGGCGTACCGCGTGCCGGCTGATAAGTAGCGATAGTTGAGGTGTAAGTGTTCTTGTAAGGTCTCGAGCAAGGTACTGCGCACAAAAGGCTTGTGCATCATGTCATCGCAACCACTGCGAATGATGCGGTCACGTTCTTCTTCAAAGGTACTCGCACTAAGGGCAATGATTTTCACACTGTCGCCAAGGTGTTTGCGGATGGCACGGGTGGCTTCAAAACCATCCATCTCGGGCATCAAAATATCCATTAACACCAAGTCAGGCGGATCTGCTAACACCCGTTCAAGGGCTTCTCGCCCATCGTAGGCGTGCTCAACCAAAAACCCCAAAGGGCGCAAGATGGCATCGAGCAAGGTGTGGGTGGCTTGTACGTCGTCAACTGCCAAAATCCGGTAGCGCGGTTCGTCAGCCGCTAACCCCAACACTGTCGGATGGGGGCTTTCTCGCATGCCTTGGTGGTCTTTGGCCGGACGGTACGGCAAAGTGACTTCAAAGGTAGTGCCGTGTCCTTCGCGGCTGCGCACGTCGATGCTGCCTTGCATGGCATTCACAAAACTTTTGACGATCGCTAACCCCAACCCCGAACCGCCTTTTTGCTTGCCTTCGCGCAGTTGCATAAACGGTTCAAACAAATGGGGCAATTCGTGCGCTGCCATGCCCGAACCACTGTCACTGACGACATAACGCAAACTGTCGCCACGTTGGCTAACCACTAGCGACACCCCGCCAGTATCTGTGAATTTGATGGCATTACCTAGCAAGTTCACCAGCACTTGACGCAATTTGGCCGGGTCACAGTAGGTACGCTGCGGCACTTGGCTAAAATCGACCTGTAAGTCGAGGCCTTTGCTGCGGGCTTGCAACTCAAACATCTCTTGTAAGCCATGTAATAGGGCGTGCAAGTCGAGGTCTTGCAAATCAACCGCCAGTGAACCCGATTCCACTTTGGAAAGTTCAAGTACATCGTTAATCAAGGTGAGCAGTTGCCGGCCACTTTGGTACATGGTGTGCAGTTGACTGCGGCGTTTTTCGGGGATGTCAGGGGCGTCTTTGAGCAATTCGGCAAACCCCAAAATGGCTGTAAGCGGCGTGCGCAGTTCGTGGCTGACATTGGCAATAAAGGTACTCTTGACGCGGTTGGCACTTTCAGCTTCTTCTTTGGCTTTGAGAAGGGCTTCTTCGGCACGTTTTTGTTGGGTGATATCAATACCCAACGCACCCTTAGCAATGACCTCACCATTTGTGTCAAACACCGGAAACCGCAAACTCGAGACCGTCACCCCATCACGGTAAAACTCGCGGGTAAACGCTTCCCCTTCAGTGAAGATACGTTCGTTGTCCTCGAGCCACTCTTGCACGTACATATCACCGTAATAGTCGCGGCTGTTTTTGCCGACCATGGCTTCGGGGGTCGTACCTACTGAGGCCGCTTTGGCGCGGTTAACCAGCAAATAATTGCCGTCTCGGTCAGTGATGACTAGCCTCGAGGGCATAGCATCCAATATGCTTTGCAAAAACACCCGCTGCTGCGCTAGTTCTAAGCTGTAACGCTTTTCGGCGGTGATATCTTGCACCACCCCCCACAAACGCACCACCTGATTGGTACCGTCTCTCACGGGCAACCCAATAGCACGCACCCACAAAGGATTATTTTGGGCGCTCACAAATTGCAACTCGAGGTCATAAGGATGCCCTTGTTCAATGGCTTGCGTCACCACAGCGATTAAGCGGCTACGCGACGGCTCCGGGTAAAACGACATCGCCATGTCAAAGTTGATGTCTGTCCCTAACGGCAATTCATGCAAGCGATATACTTGGTCACTCCACAACACTTCACCGCTGCTAGTATCAAACGTCCATCCCCCAATTTTGGCGATGCGTTCAGTCATTTCCAACAGTTGCTGCGCCGAAAGGGGCACGCTGCCATCACCAAGGGCGTTGGCCAAGTCACTCAGGGCTACTTCGGCAGCCGTCAACGGCGTTGCTGCTTTGCTAGGCAGCTCAAAAGAAGTTGAGTTCGTGGTTGGTTTGGGGTCTTTCACACGCTGACCTTCCCACTGCTGTACACGCTATTGTAAAACGCCATTTTTAGGACAATGTAGGATTTTAGGACAATGTAGGACACAGCTCGTATAGCACAATGTGGTTGCCATGCTTTTTTGTACACCTGTACTAATTGTATGTCAGTCGCCAACTCAATCAGGACATCTAGGAGATGGTTTTTTCTACCTCGAGTAGGCATCGAGATACATGTGATAGTCATCAAGGTGTATGGGTTCACTTGACGATGGCTATACGTTCGGTACTAATACGTCTGCCGATTGGTGTGCGCATTGGCAACTACCTCTCACTCGAGGCTTATTGAGGTTGCTCGAGCACACACACCTGATTGCGTCCGTGGCGTTTTGCCCGATAAAGGGCGCTATCAGCTGCTTCAAGCAAGCATTGACTCGACATATCTTCAGCAAAAGCTGGGTTATCTACTGAGTCATCTACCGGGTCATCTACCGGGTCATCTACTGAGGTTGATACCACCTCATGACTCGAGGCCACCCCCAAACTCATGGTAATGGTCAACTCGGACGAGAGCGTGTGCCAAGGGTAAACAGCCACCGTATGTCGCACCCGCTCGGCTACTTTGGCGGCCACTTCAAGGGACGTTTCAGTGAGGACGACGGCAAATTCTTCGCCCCCATAGCGGCATACCACGTCACCGTCGCGGGTGCTTTGCTCGAGTAAACGACTCACCTGCTGCAGCACCTCATCACCCAACGCATGACCAAAGCGGTCATTAACCTGCTTAAAATAATCAATATCTGCCAAAATCAAACAGAATGACCTTTTATTTGCAACGGCTGGCGGCCATTCACGCGCTAACGTGGCATCAAAATGACGACGGTTACCAAGCCCCGTCAGGGCGTCGGTGGTGCTCTTGGTGAGAAGGGCTTCGTTGGTGCGGTGTAATTGACGGTTAAGGCTTTCAACTTCTGCGAGTTTGGCACGCAAAGCGGCTTTGGTGCGCGCCAGTTCAACATGAACACGCACCCTTGCCAGCACTTCATCGCGTTCAAAAGGTTTGACGATATAGTCCACCCCACCCCGTGCAAACGCTTGCACCTTGGCGAGCGTATCACCCAACCCACTGATAAACACCACCGGAATGTCAGCAATGTCAGCATCGGCTTGCAGCATTTCCGCTACTTCATAACCGGACATCTGCGGCATCATGATGTCGAGCAAGATAATATCGGGGCGACGTTTGGCAATGGCCGTCATCACCATGTCACCGCGTGGCAACGCCCGCACTTTGTGTCCTGCTGCTGACAAGTGCGCAGATAGCACCTGCAAATTGGCGGGCGTATCGTCAACAATCAACACATCAGCAGGCACATCAATGGAAGGACTCAAAGAAAGCGACATAGTAACTCTTCCATTATTGAACATCCACCACAATAAAGACAGCTCACGTCACACAAACCCCCTCTTTCGGGGGAATGCCGCAGTGTTATAGCCGCACTGTTATAGCCGCACTGTTATGGCCGCATCTTTATGGTGACAGCGTTATAGCTGCATTGAAGTTATGGCTAAATTGAAGTTATGGCTGCATCGAAGCAAACGGTAAAGGGTTCTCAAGCAACAGGCAAAATGAGCGAATCCAAGTCACGCGGGTACTGGGTCAAAAATTCTGGGCCTTGTTCGGTCACCAAAATGGTATCTGAGTGCCTAAAGCCACCGACCCCTGGGGCATAAAGTCCTGGTTCGACGGTAAACAACATACCCGCTTCCATGATGGTCTCATCACCAATATCCAAAAAAGGCCCTTCGTGGTAGCGCACGCCAATATTGTGCCCCACGTGATGCCGCCAGTGTTCCCACAGGTCGTGCGCATCAAAGTAGTCACGCACGGCTTTGTCCACCGAACTGCAAGGCTGACCCACCACGCAGTGTTCAATGGCTAAGTCTTGCAGGGCGAGCATGTGATGAAACAAGCGTTTTTGTTCGCTGCTAGGTTCGCCTATAAACATGGTGCGTTCTAGCTCGCTGTAGTAGCCAAACATGGGGCAACTTGCGCCAGTGACCAGCGTGTCGCCTTCTTTAAACACCGCGTTGATGTTCAAGCTGTGCGGTAAGGCACTGTGCTCACCGACTTGCCCTCGGTAAGTAGCAAACGGCCCTGAACGCCCCCAAGAAAGCGCCCGATAATCGCCTTGATAGGTCTCTAAGAGCATCTGATTGGCATCAAAACTCGCCCGCATCTCCACATCGCTCTCCGTCGTGCCCACGCGGGTATATTTTTGCAGCAGGTCATGGGCAATACCTGCCCAATACGCTGACTCGCGAATGAGAGCAATTTCCGTGTCGCTTTTAACAAACATCACTTCGTCTAAGTCGCTGGCAACATTGAAAAAACTGAGCGGCAACAGATCATCGAGCATAGGGCCGCGGTAGCCCATCACCTTGCCGTAACCGGGGGCGTCACCGAGTAAAGTACCTTCGGTGAGTCCCAAGTTCAACGCTTTGAGTTCGTCGCACAAATATTCCATGGGGTGGGTTTCACTAGGAAATTCTGGATAAGACACCACCCGGTCAACATGGGCGTAGGTTTGGGCGTGTTCTAGCTCGAGCCTTGGTACAAACAACACTGTCTCGCCCGTTTCAGCGACAATCAGGGCGATAGGACGCTCGGTAGGTACAAACGCAAAACCAGTTAAGTAGAAAGTATAGGCGTTACCCCACCACACAAAACCATGGGCGTCGAACTCGTCTAGCCAACTGAGCATTTTTTCTCGGCGGGCGCGGTATTCGCTGGCTTGGATGGGAGACACTTTTCGGTAAGCTGCTTGGGTCATGGTCACTCCTCGAGCTGTCTAAAATGGCAACAAAGACACTCAATCACATCACTTGAGTCGCTACTTCAATCACTTACTTACATCACTTACTTAAATCGCTGACTTACATCGCTTAAGTCAAAAGGGCGTGAATCGAAGGGCAAAACGTAAGCCGTTATCCTCGCTAATCCTGGTTTCGTTAACACCACATGACGGACACCGCATAACGAACACCACATAACAGACACTGTATAACGCTGAATAACCGCGTGGTGACCCTTCAAGCATACACAACGAGCGCCGCACTTGTTAAGCTAATGTCATGCCGCTCGCCCTGACATTCCCATCGTTTCAGCTAATCAATCATCCAATCAAGGTATTTTTGTGCTTGCATTTTTATTAAAGCGCTTTTTGTTGGCACTGCCTGCCCTGTTTGGGGTGGTATTCATCGTCTTTGCCCTCATGCGGGCGGTACCTGGCGATGTAGTGACGCAACTTGTGGGCTTAGAAGGCAATGTATCTGCTGAGCGCTTAGCAGAAATGCGCCGCATGTTTGGGCTTGATTTGCCGGTGCACGTGCAGTTTGGGCAGTGGCTCGAGGCCGCCATCCAAGGTGATTTAGGTAGTTCGCTGCGCACCGGACGCCCCGTCGCCAGAGACTTGGCGTTGCGCTTTCCGGTAACGTTGCAACTCACCAGTATGAGCCTCGTGGTGGCCCTTATCTTGGCGCTACCGCTAGGAATTGTGGCGGCAGTGTGGCGCGGTACCATGATTGATTATGTGCTGTCACTACTTGCTTTATTGGGATTATCAGTACCAGGGTTTTTTCTAGGCATTTTGTTGGTATTACTTTTCTCGTTGCGGCTCGGGTGGTTGCCGCCAGCGGGTTACATTCCTTTTAACGAAGCCCCCCTCGACAACCTGCGGCACATGCTTTTGCCGTCATTATCCCTCGGGGTGATTTTGGCAGCAGCCACGATGCGGATTATGCGCTCGAGCCTCCTTGAAATCCTCGGACGTGATTATATTCGCACTTCCCGTGCCAAAGGCCTCAGTTGGCGGGTGACAACCTTGCGGCACGCCTTGCGCAACGCCCTCATTCCGGTGATTACGGTGGTGGGGTTGCAGTTTGGCACCCTGCTCGGGGGCGCGGTGATTATTGAACAGGTATTTAGCTTGCCGGGGGTAGGCAGGTTTGCGCTCGAGGGCATCAACTTACGCGACTATCCGGTGGTGCAAGGGGCGGTGTTGCTGATTGCGGTGGCGTTTATCGCCGTGAACCTACTAGTTGACGTGCTCTATTCTCTGATTGACCCGAGGATTCGTTATGACTAAAGGTGTTTTTCAATACGAGGTTCGTTATGTGTCACGTACAATGCACGATGATTTGCAACTAGCACCGTTACGGAGAACGCCATGACCAAAGTCACGCTCTCTAGCACGAAAGCAAGCAACGCTCGAGCATTAGGTCAACAGCGCCCCAGTTGGTGGCAAAACCTCCTGCGCAGCGCCTCAGGCGTCACTGGCTTGTTACTGATTGCACTCATTGCTACTAGCGCCCTGCTCGCACCCTACATCGCACCACACGACCCCATCGCGCTAAATCCACCCGTGCGCTTGCAAGGCCCAAGCATAGAGCACTGGCTCGGTACTGACCAATATGGCCGCGACACCCTCAGCCGCATCCTCTACGGCGGACGCATCTCGCTGCTCGTAGCCGTGAGCGCCATCAGCATTGCTACTGTCATTGGGGGTGTGTTGGGGTTATTGAGTGGTTACTATCGCGGTTGGGTGGACGCGTTGGTGATGCGTTTTACTGATATTTTGTTGTCGTTTCCGGCCATTCTTTTGGCGATTGCCCTACTCGCCTTTTTCGGTGGCGGTATGCTCAACTTGATTTTGGCAATAGGCATCATCTACACCGGGCCTTTTGTGCGCGTTAGCCGGGCAGCGGTCATGGGCGTGCGCGAAGAACTTTACGTCGAATCCAACCGCGCTTTGGGCGCAAGAGACGGGCGCATTTTGCGACTCGCCATTCTTCCCAATGCTGCCGCGCCCCTACTGATCGAAATCACTCTAAGACTTGCTTATGCGATTTTGGCGGAAGCGTCACTATCGTTTTTAGGACTTGGCACGCAACCACCTGCGCCCAGTTGGGGGCAAATGATTGCCGACAACCGCCGCTTTTTGGCGCTTAGTCCGTGGGCGTCAGTGGCACCGGGTTTGATTATTATGGTGACGGTGTTGGGGTTTAATCTGCTCGGTGATGGCTTGCGGGATGTACTTGATCCCCGCCTTACAAAACGTTAAAGCATTATGTGTTATTATCTTTGTTATTAGGGTAAATCCTTTCAAAACAACGTGCATCTAGGCATTTTACAACGCAACCAACACGACGAATCTCACGACTTCTCTTATAGCTTTCATGAAGCCTCTGCGCCACCGTAGTTTGTGTAATTGTCTCGCGTAGCTTTGACCAAATCTCATCTTATCAATAAAGCACGTTTTAACAATTTAAAAAAGTACAAAATTTAACACGTACAACAAACAACTTCTCAAACCTTATAGAAAGTAACCAAAACACCTATAAAAAATATAAGAATGGAGCGATTCTGTGAGCAAAACCAGAACATTAAATGATTGTAAGAAGAAATCAAAAAGACCCAGAAGGATATCTAGGAAACATAGGATTAAAACCAACATCACGAAACCAAATGATGATAGAGACATGAATCCTGCGGACAGAGATGTAAACGACGAATCAACTTATGCAGCGTCATACACATCAAGACCTTCATACACACCAAAAAACACGCGTTCACATAAACAAACAAGTCGTTTAGTGATTTCGCGCAAACGTTAGTGTGTACACTTTATATTGTCAAGATTGTTGTCTTGGTTCATAATTTTACTTATGACGATTATGGGGAGTAATCTTAGACCTATCAAACCTATTAGATTCTGACAATTTGTTCATGAGAGACACCCATTGCAACAAAGTCACTAAAGTCTTACCTGACCTCGAGCAACTCGCAAGCGGCAGTTGGCTAGTAACCAGCCCCGCACTCGCCGAACAAATCTTAATTAACCACAAAACCCACTTCGTCAAACTCGGCGGCGACGGCAAAGCCCCTGGCCTCGAGCGCCTGTTGGGTGGTGGCCTACTCACCAACAGCAACCGCCAAAGCTGGTTCAAACAGCGCCGGGTAGTCCAACCACAACTTTTCCATCAGCAACTTGCACCTTGGGCAAAGACCATCAGCAAACACACATTAGACATGCTGCAAAACTGGCAACAAGCAGGGCAAGTGAACGTGCCAGAGGCGTTTTTGCAAAGCGCGCTCGAGCTTCTCTACCCCCTCATCTTAGGCATCAGCACCCAAGACGCCCTCACCCAAGACGGCATGCTCATCCGCTTGCCGCTGTCGCTGGCTACTGCCAAAAAACGCCACGTACGTGAGGTGCGTGAGCAGGTTGACCCCATCATCTACCATCACATTCGCACCCGCCGCGAGCATGGTGATGGCACGTGTTTGCTCGATGCACTGATTGCCGCTACAGACGCAGACATGGGCGAACGCATGAGTGACGAGCAACTTCGTGATGAAGTAGCCACGCTGTTTGCTGCGGGTCACGAGACGACGGCGTATGCGCTCACCTGGGCGTGTGTGCTGCTAGCGCATTTTCCTAACGTACAAACGCGTTTGCAGGCGGAGGTTGATGGTTGCCAAGGTGATGGACTCGAGCTACACCGCCTCCCCTATTTGAACGCCGTCTGGCAAGAAACTTTGCGGCTTTATCCCACCATTCCAGCCGCGCCTCGAGTGTGCTTGCAAGACACCACCCTGCAAACCGACACAGGCAACGTCACCATCGAAAAAGGACAACGGGTAATCGTCAGCATCAGCCAGATTCATAGAAATCCTGCGCACTGGCCTGAGCCAGAGGCGTTTTTACCGGAGCGTTTTTTGCAAGATACACCCCGCCACAAGTTGGCGTTTATGCCCTTTGGGGCAGGCGAACGTTTTTGTGTCGGTAGGGATCTAGCGCAACTTCAAGGGCGATTGGTGTTGGCGCTAACGGCGCGGCAGGTGGATTTTGGGTGGCTCGAGCACCTCCCCGACACCCGCGTGGCCATCAGCCTACTTCCCCGCGAGTCGGTGCTTTTGCCTGTCTCCACTCGCCACACTACATGATGCACGCTAGTGTGATTTAATACGGCTATCCTAAAGGAGGAAGACATGAAAAGAAGGTTGATGATTGGTTTTTTGACGCTTCTGGCAGTGCATAGTATTGCACTGGCACAAACTTATGGTGGCGTGTTGCGGGCAGGTATGCAAACTGACCCCGTCGGGCTTGACCCGCACACCACCAACGCTACCGCCACGCGGAATATGCTCGAGAACGTCTATGACACTTTGGTGATGTTCGATAGCAGCGGCTTGATTGTGCCTGCATTAGCCGAATCGTGGGAAACTAGCGAAGACGGTTTAACGTGGACGTTTAACTTGCGCGAAGGCGTCACTTTTCACGACGGCACGCCCCTTACTGCCGATGACGTGGTGTTTTCGATTAACCGCATCCAAGACCCAGATATTGCTTCACCCCGGGCAGGCAACTTTGCGCTGGTGAGCGAAGTGACAGCGCTTGATGACAGCACGGTGGAAATGGTGCTCGAGAGCCCCTTTAGCCCCCTCTTGTCCGTGCTAGGGTTCAGCCTCAATGTGATTGTCTCCGAAGATGTGGCCATGGCCAACGACAACAACCTCAACGAAGTGGTGGTTGGCACAGGACCATTTATGTTTGAGGAGTATTTGCCGCAAACCCGCATGGTCTTAGAGAAATACGACGCCTACTGGGGCACAGACGCTGACGGCAATCAACTTCCCTACTTAGACGGCATCACCTTTACTTTTTATCCTGACCCGGCTTCGCGCACCACCGCCATTCAAACGGGAGCAGTGGACTGGATTGAATACGTCCCGGCTGCCGATGTGCCACTGCTCGAGGCTGACCCCGACGTGAACGTGGTAGGCGGGTTATCTGCCAACTTCCGCGCCATGTATCTCAACACCCAAGAACCACCTTTTGATGATCCCTTGGTGCGGCAAGCGGTGTCGTATGCTATCGATAAACAGCAAATTGTTGATTTAGCGCTATTCGGTACAGGTGGCATCGTGGCGACTGGCACGACCATTCCCACGGGCAACTACTACGCCATCGAATCGAGCCCATACAACACCAGAGACATTGAACAAGCCCAAGAACTTTTGGCGCAGTCAAGCTATCCCGATGGTTTTGAGTTTGATTTGTACGTAACGAGCACCTACGACTTTTTACGTGACCCGGCTGAAATCATCCAAGCCAACTTAGCCGAACTTGGCATCACCACCAACATCGTCGCTGAAGACTGGAGCATCTACTTGCCCAAGGCACTCGCTAGCGAGTTTCAAGCCACCATCTTAGGCAGCTCTGGGCAAGCCGACCCCGATGACTTTTTGTACGATGATTTTCATTCCTCGAGCAACACCAACATGAGCCAGTTAGTAGACGCTGAACTTGATGCGCTACTTGATGAAGGTCGCACCATTTCTGAGCAAGAAGCCCGCCGCGAGGTGTATTTGGCTGCTCAAGAACGCCTCTTGGACTTAGCACCATACGTGTTCTTGTTCCACTCCGCGCAGTACGAAGCCTTGCGCCCTAGCGTGCAGGGGTTTGAGCACTTTCCCAACACTAGCTATTTGGGTCTCAGGGAAACGTGGCTCGAGTAACCTACTTCAACCCAAAGCAAAAACAAAGGGGTCGGCACCACACCGACCTCTTTTTTATGTTCTTTTGTCACCGCGTCATACAGCCTGTTTACCACCAACGTACGTCTTGATGAAGTTTCTCGCTAAATGTAGCTAGCACGTTCGACGACATGCCTGATCCCTACACCACATCCGCTGACGCCAAGCCACACGGGTCAACCGGTTCACCGTGTTCAAACTGCAAAGTAACATGCACGATGTCAAAACGCTCACGCAACTCGCGGCACAAGCGGGCAATGAGTTGGTTGTTGGCAGTTTGTGGGTCATCAGTTACTAAGTGCGCGGTGAGGGCAGTTTCTGTGGTGGATAACGCCCAAATATGCAAGTCGTGGACGTCGTTAACATCATCCACAGCAGCAAGGTAGGCGTGAACGTCATCCGGGTTGATGTTTTCAGGTACAGCGTCTACAGAAAGGCGCAACGCATCGCGAAAAAGCCCCAAGGTACTCCACAACACCACTGCCACAATCACCAAGCTGATAAGCGGGTCAAGCCACAACGCCCCAGTGAGGTTAATCGCCACACCCGCAATCAGCACGCCCAACGTCACCAAGCCGTCTGCCATCATGTGCAAAAACGCCCCGCGAATATTGAGGTCATTGCGGCCACGCACAAACATAAACGCCGTACCGAAGTTGACGACTAAGCCCACGAGCGTCACCCACACGAGCACCATACCGGGTATAGGCGCAGGGTCGCTAAAACGGCGCAGGGCTTCCCACGTGACCGCCCCCATCGCCCCAAAGAGCAACAGGGCGTTGAGCAAAGACGCCACAATGGGTGCACGCTTGAGGCCATAGGTAAAGCGTCTGCTAGGACTGCGCCGCGACAGACGGCTACCGAGCCAAGCAAGCACCAGTGACAACACATCACTGGCGTTGTGTAAAGCATCAGAAATCAAGCCCAGTGAGCCAATCAGCAAGCCAATGGACAACTCAACAACAACGTAAACGCTATTGAGGGCAATGCCTACCGAAAACGCACGTCCGTGGGTGGGCGCATGGTGGTGATGCCCATGACTGTGACCGTGCCCGTGACTGTGTTCATGCCCTTGCTGCTCGTGTGCCATAGTGTAATCGCTCAGCGGGCACTAGGGGGAATGCTCGGGCGCACTTCGATGCGGCTCGGTAAAGTGCGCGGGTGCATGGTGAGTAAGTCGTAGACCAGTTTGCCGATGTCTTCAATTTGGATTTTCCAGGCGTCGGCGTCACTCGGTTCGTGGTCGTTAAAGTATGTCGCTACTGACCCAGGCATGATGGTAGATACTTTGATGCCGTGTTTGCGCAAATCGAGCATGATGGCTTCGGTGAAACCCGTGAGGCCAAATTTGCTAGCGTTGTAAGCAGCACCTCCAGCAAAGAAGTTGCGTCCGGCAAGGCTCGAGATAGTAATCACATACCCCTCGCTGGCTTTAAGGGCATCTACGCACGCTTTGACGCTATAAAACGCTCCCGTGAGGTTAGTATCAATCACCTTGTGCCAGTTTTCAATGTCCATGTCTTCGACGGGTGCAAACGCTCCTACCCCCGCGTTGGCTACGAGCACGTCCAAACTGCCAAAGGTGTCTAGGGTTTCTTTGACGACCGCTTGTTGGGCATCAAAGTCACGCACGTCACACACTACACCCAAAGCTTTGCCAGCGCCGTTTTCAGAGAGGCTCGAAGCAGCCGCTTTGACCTGATCTTCGTTGCGGGCAGTAATCACCACATTCATGCCTGCAGCGATGAGCGTCTCAGCGACACCATAACCAATGCCTTTAGAACCACCTGTAATCAATGCTGTTTTACCTTGAACAGTTGTCATAGCTGCAGGCTATCATGCGAACACAGCAAATTAGCGTTGTCACGCTGGCAAAACACCCATCGCAACTTCAGGGATAATTCATCACCCGCAGTTGAGAAGGCACCTACGCCACTACTCTCGAGGCAGTTCTCTCATCTCGTTGATTTCTAAGCCCAACCCACACCTAAGCCCCACAAAACCTCACGACGCCATCAACCTGCGGTGGTCAGCCAACATGCAACGGTCTTGAATCACATCGATACCTGCATCCATGAGCGCTTTGGCCACGTCATCGTTGCGAATACCCAGTTGCAACCAGACCAGTTTAGGAGCGAGCTCGAGCATCTCATCGAGGTGCACCCCGACTTTGTCGCTGCGCCTAAAGACATTTACGATGTCGATGTTTTGGTCTTGTAGCTCGAGAAGCGACCCAGCCGCTGCCTGACCAAACATCATCTGTCCTTTTGCTCGAGGATTAACGGCAAACATAGTATAACCCTGTTCAACCATGTACTGCGGTACATAGTGAGCGGGTTTGTTCGCGTCACTGCTCGCACCAATCACCGCTACCCGCTGATAACGGCGCAACACCTCGACAACACCCGCATCATCGCGGATTTCTCGACCCATGTTTTGGTGTGTGTCTTGTTGCTGGTCTTGTTGACGAATATCTTGCATCTCTGCCATGAATCACGGTTATAACACCCTGCTGCAAACAAATGTTTTGCGTAGCCCTCTAAGAAACCATTAGGTTACCCATTGCTGGCTTGCTAGACACGCGCCCAAACGTAGCAAAAGCAACGTGATAGGATGGTGACTGCTTTGGGAAACATCGTCTAGTAGCTGTGTCTGGGTTGGACAATGAACTGTCAGATGGATAAAACACAGAGCTTTAGCGCCTGTCAGTGCCGTTGCTTAGCGAGCACACATTTGCTAGACTAGCAACGCTGAGTAAGCTAACTTGCACTATTTTGTGTCATAACTGGCGACTCAGCTAAATGTCTTGGAGGTGGCATCCATAGCTAAAGAATTGAAATACAACGAGCAAATCCGCGTCAGGCAAGTGCGTCTTATTGACGGTGAAGGTCAACAAGTTGGCGTCGTTGATACGAGAGACGCCCTACAACGCGCTAGAGACGTGGACTTGGACTTGGTGCTCGTTGGTGAAAATGCCCAACCGCCCGTTGCTAAAATGATGGATTACGGCAAGTACCGTTACGAACTGCAACAACAAGAAAAAGAAGCACGCAAACGTTCGCGGCAACAAGAGATGAAAGCCATCAAGTTCCGCGTAAAAATCGACGAGCATGACTATCAAACCAAAGTCGGTCACGTAAAGCGTTTTCTTAAAGGCGGTCACAAAGTCAAAGTCACCATCATGTTTCGTGGTCGCGAACGCACCCACCCCGAACTGGGGCAAGAGCTTTTGCACCGCGTCGGACAAGATGTCTCAGAACTCGGTGCCATTGAGTCCTCGCCAAGTATTGCTGGCATGGACATGAACATGGTGCTTGCGCCTAGTAAAAGCAATTAATCGTCATTTTTGACGTGTATTAAGTAATAAGACTGATAGGTAATGACCTAGGTAACCAATTAGGCAACCAATAACGTGTTCGTTGATGCAGCGTTGGTAGCTGATGTTGTGAGTGTGTTTTTAGTACGTGGTTTGGTTTTTGTGAGCTCGAGCTAACGTGCTAGATACATTACTAGCGATACTAACGATCAAATGGACAAGTAGGTCAATGCAAGTCTCAAACAGGTTTTAATGCAGGTCAAAGAAACCATGCGTCATGTCGCACGAAAACACGGTGCATTGAAGCGGCATGGAAGTGTCATATTGTGACCTAACTTTGGACTTAACTTTGTAAGCACCTTATAGGTCGCCTTCATTTTGCTGGCTTATGTATTCCTTAATGCCACAAGATGGTGTGCGTTTGCTTTAATGGTGCGTTGGCAACTGCTAGGTCGTTTGGCGTGGCAGTTTGCACTATTGTCATCATTGTAGTCGCATGCAGCTCATATATTGAGGCGACCAGCGCTGTAATGAAACAAACATTGTAGAGCACGCAGTAACAAGCATTTTAACGAAGGAGTACATCATGCCGAAGATGAAGACCCATAAGGGCACCAAAGCCCGTGTCAAAATCACTGGGCGAGGTAAGGTCAAGGCAAAACGCACAGGCAAACGCCACTTGATGACCAAAAAGTCCGGTAAACGCATCCGCACCATGCGCAGTCCTTTAATCGTTTCTGACACCCAGGAAAAGCGCATTCGTTCGCTTTTACCGTACGAGTAGGTAGACAATGCCAAGAGCCAAGACTGGTACTGTCCGCCGCAGCCGTCACAAGCGCATCCTAAAACGCGCCAAGGGTTACCGTGGCCTGCGTTCAAAGAGCGTTCGCACTGCCCAACAGACGCTCCTTAACGCCGCTGACTACTCATATCGCGATCGCCGCGACAAGAAGAATGACTTCCGCCGTTTGTGGATTGCCCGCATCAATGCAGGCGCACGCCAAGAAGGTATGTCCTACTCGGCACTCATGGGCGGTTTGCGCAAAGCTGGCGTCGAACTTGACCGTAAGATTCTGGCAGACTTAGCGGTGCAACAACCCGACGCATTCAAGCAAATCGTTGAGGTTGCCCGCTCCGCATAAACCCGTATAAGTATTGTCAAGTGCCGTTTCAGGCGTTATTGACTGGCATTAATTACTGACGTTGCTTAATGACACTATATTGAGCGATTAATGAATTGAGCGAGGGAAACCTCGCTTTTTTGATGGTTGTTTGTTTTATGGTCATTGGTGCTGAACCCAGTGTCCATTGTCCACCAAACTGGTATAACCAGCATCATGCTGAGCCAATTGTGGCGCGTTGCCACCCTACCCAAAGCCTTTTTTGCCCAGCTTGACGATGACGAAGTGAGCTTAGCCAAAGCGTTCTGGTCTGGTTTTGTTTGTTACGTGCCAGCTAGCTTGCTTTTCGCTCTTGCCCTGCTGCTACTGACCCGTTCGCAGGGTGTGTCGTTGTTTTTACTCACCAGCTTATTCGTCAGCAGCCTGCAATACCTGTTTTTTTGGGGTCTTGGCGGGTTAATCTTGCAACAGCCTCACGGCTTAGATATTCGTGCTTGGGAACTCTCGGGCTGGAGTTGGTCGCCGGCGCTCTTCGTGGCGTTATCGTTAGTCCCAGCAGGCTTGTTGGTACTCATCAGCCCATTACCACGTGACATGTTGGCGCTATTGATGGCCGTTGGCGCGTGTGCGGCAGTCATCTGGCACGTGCGCACCGTCAATGTCGGACTGATATATTTCGTCAACAGACGGCAACCACAAAGACTCATGTGGTACGTAGGGTTATTGTTTCTTTTGCCGCTTGCGCCCTTTGGGTGGTTGTTGTGGCAGTTTCGTTAGACAAATTCATTAGACAAGTTAGGCACGTTTCTACCCGACCTGTGTACTCGACCTATGTTATGGCAACATCCACGCAGGATAAGGTAGCTCGAGCCACCCTCGCACACAAAACAACACGACCACAAAATAATCACAAAGGAGACCTCATGAAAAGACAAAATATTGCCTCTGGTGCACCTTGGGAAGACATTGCCGCGTATTCTAGGGCAGTTAAAGTCGGAAACGTGATTTATGTTTCGGGTACAACGGGCATCGACGGTGCAGGCAAAGTCACAGGCGACGCGTACGCCCAAGCCACACAGACGATGAAGAATATTGCATTTGCGCTCGAGCAAGCCGGTGCCAGCCTCGAGCACGTCGTGCGCACCCGCATTTTTATTACCAATATCGACGACTGGCAAGACGTCAGCCGCGCGCACCGCGAAGCCTTCGACACCATCCGTCCGGCCACTACCCTGTTACAAGTTGCAGGCCTTATCGACCCCACCATGCTGGTTGAAATCGAAGCCGAAGCGGTCATCTCAGAAGCATAGTCTCAGAAGCATGGTCAACACCCAGCAAGCAACGCGTCCACATCATGCGGGCATCAACCAGCATGACTTTTGTCTTAGATTTAACATAACTTTTATTGTAGATTCTAAAAAGAAAAAGTAGTCAGTCGGACTTACTCGCGAGTAATCCAGCGGGGTTAGAAGCCGCGTGACGGGCTTTTGCCCACAGGGCTTTAAGTTCGGCGTCGTCGTGCGAAAGTTCGCTGGGGTGGGCACTGGCATAAGCTTCGACCTCGTGGGCTTTGGCTTTGAGCAAGTCATTGAGCAAGTGGTGCAAAGAATCGCGCACAGCCAAACCTTCACGCAAGATGTCTTGCATCTCCAAAATGCGCTCGACGAGTTCGTCGTGTGTCATGGCCTCGAGTTCTCGGCGCGTCCGCTGCATGGCGTTATCATACGACCCTTGCCGCCATCACGACAAGCGTTATCTTGCAATTATCCCTCGGCAACACGGCTCATACTGCTAGACCAAGGCGGACATCAAACAAAGGTGTTTGATACTCGAGTCGATGATGTTGCCTTAAACACAATACGCAATTAGTTGGCGAATCAGTTTGGTGATGCAATACGGATTCCGACTAAACACTGCAAAAAGTCCTACAGACATTCTGCCGTTTCTGCCTACATCCCGTAGCTTTTCCTACGCGCTCTGCGCGAATTGATTGGCGCAAGCAATTGGAATGGGTATCAAACCCCCTGCCCTTGACACAGCTACCACCCACCGCCATCAATATGTCATGTTAATGGGTTCGTTATTCATTTGTTAAACGAAATAAGTAAGCACGATGATTAAGCGTGATGATGGGCGCGATAATGGCGCTGTGACTGGGTTGGCGCGTGATAGGCTACAGCATGGAAGCAAGCAGTCCGCCTCTTCTTGATGTCACCATCACCTACTTACAAATGTTAACCGCCCCCGTTGCACCACCTGCGCTGCCCGATAACGCCTTCATCATGCAAGCCGAGCGGCCTACGGTGTCGTTTTATCGCTATTTGTACGACACCATCGGCGAACCGTGGTTGTGGTTCGAACGGCGCAAACTCAGTGATGATGCCCTCGCCCAAAGCATTGCCCCGCCTGATGTCGAAGTGCACGTACTCTACGTGGGCGGCGTGCCAGCGGGTTATGGTGAATTGGACGTGTCGCAAGACTACCAAACCAAACTTGTCTACTTTGGCCTCTTGCCAGATTTTATTGGCCAGGGTTACGGCAAGCGCTTTTTGCAGCACATGTGTCATAGGGCATGGCGCGAGGCTACCGAACGCATCTGGGTACACACCTGCAACCTCGATCACCCTAGGGCATTGAGTGTTTATAAGTCCGTGGGGTTTGTACCGTATGACCAGCACCAGCACCGCATTGTTGACCCGCGCTCGAGCAGCTAACACCATCACGCCCGAAAAACCATCACACCCAATTGAAAGGGAGAATCACCATGGCAGACTACACCATTCACAGCCAACACCATCACTTCGGTTGGGACAATAGCCTCACCCCCAGCCAAGTCATCGACCCCGGCCAAACTGTCACTTTTGGCACTGTCGACGCATCCGGCGGGCAACTGACGGCTAGTTCTACTACTGCAGACGTGGCCACCCTTGACTTTGGCAAAGTGAATCCAGTCACTGGCCCTGTTTACATCAACGGTGCTGAACCCGGTGACGCGCTAGCTGTGACCATTCGCGAACTTGCCCCTAGTGGTTGGGGGTGGACGGCCAACATTCCCGGTTTTGGACTGCTCGCCGAAGACTTTAGCGACGCCCATCTCAACATTTGGACATTTGAAAAAGACGCCAAGCGTGCTACCTTTCGCGACGGCATTCACGTCCCCCTTAAAGCCTTTCCCGGTACTATCGGCGTAGCACCAGCAGCAGCAGGTGAACACAGCGTCGTACCGCCAAGAATATGCGGTGGCAACTTGGACATCCGCGATTTGAGCGCCGGTACGACTTTGTATTTACCCGTGCAAGTTGCAGGGGCGCTTTTTTCAGTGGGTGATACCCACGCTGCCCAAGGTGATGGCGAAGTGTGCGGTACAGCTATCGAATCGCCCATGGACATCACGTTATCGTTTGAACTTGTCAAAAGCGCCCAGCTTCCCGCCCCACAATTCACCACGCCTGCCCCCGTTACCCGACACCACGACAACCAAGGGTATTACGTCACCACGGGCGTGAGCAGCGACCTGATGACCGCTGCCAAAGACGCTGTTCGGGCAATGATTGACCACCTTGGCAAAAATTACAACCTGTCTCCTGAAGATGCTTACTTACTTTGTAGCGTCGGCTGCGACCTGCGCATCAGTGAAATTGTGGATATGCCCAATTGGGTGGTATCGATGTATTTGCCGCTGGCGTTGTTTGCCTGATTGACACTTTATTTCAGAAATCTTCTTCTTAGTGACCTGTATCTTAGCGACCTATGTCTTATATGTCTTAACAGACCTACGTTTTAACAGACCTATGTCTTACAGCAGTCGCCAACTCAATCAGGATATCTAAGAGATAGTTTTTCTACCTTGGGTAGGCATCAAGATACATATGATGGTCATTCGTGATGGTTATCAAGGTGTATGGGTTCACTTGACGATGGCTATAACAGACCTATGTCTTAACAGACAGCAACAAGCAACAACACGACAGCAGCGGCAGTCTCAGGTACGACGCGTCTGATTTTTGGTGTCGAACGGGGTACAAACGCAGCTACGGCAAACGTAGACACAGTAAAACGTGTGTACGTTAATGGCATCTACCTCTACCTCGAGCACCGTCACACGCGTTCATCTTGTGATGTGCTTACCTATCAAGGAAGGTGTGTCGGGTATTGTTATTTCAGATATTTTTACAGGGCACAAAGTAGCTCGAGCACCCCACATCTACCGCCACAACACAGTCTATTATAATCATAACATCATTAACATTAAAAACATTTTATTTTTTAAGAAAATTAGCTTTTTATTTCCGTTTTACTTCTACCCATACAACACGCAAGACGCATGAAACACCACACTTTGCGATGTCCCTTGTCATGAATTCGTCACACACTGTAAGCTAGACTAGATTATTGCCCCCTAACGCAATTCTCATTTCGGGCGTCAGCTTTTATGCCAAGCCTAGCCCTTATGTCAGGTCTAGGTGATGCTTGTACACGTTGCTAGACATACACTTGTACACGTTGCTAGACATACAAGGGTTGCTAGGAGATATAAAGGAGTTCACGTGGCAATCACTCGCATCAACCTTGTCCACAAAGCACAACGTACGGACAGTACAAACACGCTGATTTAGCGCTTGTCGTTATCTTTTTATAATTTTAGTATAGCTTCGTCAACACAAAGGTTTGCTTGTACCTATCCCCCGTCCGTTTGTGAGTGGCATTCATGGTTTATGCGCCTAACGTTCATTCAAAAGCCCAAGGAGGCTCTCATGATCGGGAAGTTATACCGCAACGCATCTATCAAAACCAAGTTGATTTTGGCGTTTGTCGTGATGATTGTGTTGATTGGCGCGGTGAGTACCGTCTCGCTTGTCACACAGTTTCAAGCCCGCCGTGCGGCAAGTGAACGGCGCTATGTAGGTGTCAACGTTACTGAAAACGCCCTGCAAGCCCGCTTTTCGCTAGTTGACGCTCACTCATTTCAAAAAGAGTACTTGATTTATTATAACGAAGTAGGAATTGCTACTGCCAATAGGCGTTTTGTCCCCATAGTTGACACGCGACTTAGCGAAGTGCTCGAGAACCTCGAGGGTTTGCGTGGTTCAGAAATTGCCACCAACTCAGAAATAGACAATGTGATACGCCTCATCAATACCTATCAGGTGGCATTTGACAATGCTCGAGCCCGCTTGCAAGAACGCGGAACCGGCTCTGGTAACGACGGCATCTTTGCAGAATTGGTTCGAGCCAGAGATACCCTTCACAATTTTGCTCGCAGTAACAGTTATTATACTGACCTAGAAATAGCGCAACTTTTTGAGCGTAATCTCGAATTTGAAGTTGTGTACTTTATGGATCTTGAAGTCACCGATGCCGATGAGTACCTAGCACTTGTCGAACGTATCGGCCAAGTCATGCCACCAGAGACCGTCACTGAAGAAACGCACCAAGAATATTTGCGGCTGTTTCGAACATATCAAGACAGAGTGCAAGCCATCGTACGCGTTGAACAGCAATTTAATGCTGAACAGCAAACCTACGACGACGCAATGGCAGAACTTTTACCCTGGTTCGAAGAACTTGCTGCAGAAGGTCAAGCAACTGAAGCGGCACTCAGTGAACGATTACAATTCATCATGCAAGAAGCCACCATCGCTGTCATACCCACAGCAGTATTAGCCGTCGCGTT
>CAZKAZ010000045.1:0-24336 GCA_964550765.1 uncultured bacterium
AGGTGTTGTGTACTCGAGTCGATGATATTGCTTTAAACACAATACGCAATTAGTTAGCGAATCAGTTTGGTGATGCAATACCCATTCCAATTGCTTCCGTGAATCAATTCGCGCAGAGCGCATAGGAAAAGCTACGGATACAGGTGAAAGCGGAAGAAAGTCTGTAGGACTTGAAAGTTGGAATCCGTATGAGGGGTCTTGGGGTGCTCGAGCCATAAAACTTCACATCTAGCGACTACCCGCACAGGATGTTGAAATTCGGGCATGCCAGCATGTAGCGAGTCAGTACATTAGATGAGATGGCTCGCGTGGTGTTCATCCTTTTCGTCTTTTGCCTTATCACCTCGTGCAATACCGATGCACTGAGTACGCTTCGTGTTTTGCAGCAAGAAAGCCGCTGGCAAGCACAACACATTAACGCTTACGATTACACATTTAGGCTTTATTGCAACTGTCCTGCAGAGATGATGCGCCCTGCCAGGGTGCTCGTTCGCAACGACATCGTGACCGCCGCTCGCTACTTAGATACGGGCGAATTCGTCCGCGATTCCGAGGTATTTGCTCGTTACGTCAGCATTACCGACTTGTTTCACGACATTGAAAATAATTTAGACAAAGGTGTCCCTGTCAAAGTGCGTTATAACCCCCGTCTTGGCAATCCTGAGCAGGTTATTTTGGGATTTGTCGATACCACCAGCCAAACCGACTACTGGCGTTTATACATTGACAATTTACTTATTATTCATTAAAAACTTACGAACTACCATCACGCTTGATGACGCACGGTATCCAAGCGAGCCAGTAGCGCATCTGCAAGGGACTTGGCGGCTACTTTGTCGAGGTATTGATTGCCGTTGCCGCACTTGGGCGACAAGATACAACGCGGGCAACCTGACTTACAAGAACAAGACACCAGTAAGTCTCGAGCAGCTTCAAGCCACGCCCCATACACACTTGCCCCTGCAAGCGCGTAGCCCACACCGCCCGGATACCCATCGTAAATAAACATCACAGGTTCGCCTGTTTGGGGATAATGCGGATACGACACCCCGCCCACGTCCATGCGTTCGCAGAGGACAAACGCGGGTAATAAGCCGATGAGGGTGTGCTCGAGCGCATGCATGGCATCTGGTAATAACGCCCCCATGTGCTGCGCTACCTCACGCATGTTCACCCACAGGGCTTGTGTCGGGTAGGTAATGGCAGGCAAATCCAAAGGACGCTCATCCAAAATGGCCTCACTGTAATAACGCTTGCGCACATACGAGGTAAATTCGGTGCTGACGTTCACCCTGCCGACGCTCACCCCCGGAAACGTCACCTGCGCTTCCAAAATATCAATATCAGTAACAAAGCGGGTTTGGGTGTAATAGTCCTCAATATGAGGTAGCAACACAGCAAGCCCACGTTCTAAGTCGAGATTGCGCACCAAATAGTGCTCCCCGCGATGCAGGTGCACCGCCCCCGGATGCAGTTCTCGCAAGGCTGTGGCGTAGTCACTGATGCCGAGGCTGTTGCCAAAACCATCTTCTAAACGCACGCGCTTGCCACCTGTACCGCGCACGCTCACCCGCCTATGCGGATAACGGGTAACGGATAACCACACATCACCGCGCTTACGCAAGTGCGTAGCGGCTTCAGGCAGATTTTTAGCTAAGGGTTCGTCATCTTGCAAGGGTTTTTCGTAAGCGGCACACGCCAAGTGCCACGGTTGAATCTCACTATTGAACGCATCGGCCACAGCACGTTCGGCGCGTCCCTCGAGAATCGCTTCAGGGTGTTGCAAATAATAGGCATCAAGCGGGTTATCGGCTGCCACCATCAACGTAAGCGCCCGCGTCTGCGCCCGACCGGCTCTGCCTGCCCGCTGCCAAAACGACGTTAGGGAACCGGGATAACCCACCATCACCACCGCGTCCACCCCACCGATGTCCACGCCAAGCTCGAGCGCGTTCGTGGCCGTCAGTACAGTAATGTCATCGGCTTTGAACGCATCTTCTAGTGCCCTTCTATCTTCTGGCAAGTATCCCGCCCGATAACTTTGAATCAGCGGCGCTTCAGCATCATCTAGTGAACGCAGGGCATAGTGCCACAGGAGTTCTGCTGACTTTCTGGCGTTACAAAAAAAGATACTCTTGAGGTTGGCTTTGACAAACAGCGCCGCGAGGTCAGCGGCTTCACTCAAGGGGCTGCGGTAACGCACCTCGGGGTCATGTTTAGCAGAAATAATGGGCGGTTGCCAAAAGACCACTTCACGGGCGGCTCGAGGGCTACTGTCTTGGTCAATGGCAGTAAAATCCTCACCTGTGATGTTAGTAGCATGATCCGCAGGATTACCAATGGTCGCACTAGCGGCAATCAGTTGCGGGCTCGCCCCATAATGCCGCGCGACGCGCAATAACCGGCGGAGAATATTGGCCACATGGCTACCCATCACCCCGCGGTAGCTGTGCAGTTCGTCTAACACGATATAGCGCAAGTTACGCCACAACGTCCCCCACTTTTCGTGATAAGGAAGCAAACCATAGTGCAACATGTCGGGGTTGGTGATAATGCAACGCGGCTGTTGGCGAATCCGCCCACGCACGTCAGTAGGCGTGTCACCATCGTAAGCCTGCACAAAATCAGCTTGGACGACTTCTGCGCTATCCCCGATACGTTCGATTAACCCTTGCAAACTGCTTTGTTGATCTCGAGCCAACGCCTTGGTCGGAAACAGATACAACACGCTACCTTCACGTGCTAGTGCAGCTAACGTGGGCACCTGATAACACAGTGACTTCCCTGACGCGGTAGGCGTAGCAATAACCACATTGTCACCAGCCGCCAGTGCTTCAAGGGCGGCTACTTGATGGGCTCGCAAGGCAAAACCTAAACGCTCGAGCCAAGGGGCAAACGCGTCCGTCTCAGCATTTTGCCCTGCCCTAGGCGGCAAAAAGCCAAAAAAGCGCACCTGTTCGCGGTAGTTTGCTTGTGAGGTGAGCCAACCGTGATACGACGTTGCCCCCGTCAGCAAATCTAGCGCGGGAGGTAAAGGGCTTTTGGGGGCAGGTTTTGACATTAGGTTAGCGAACGTTGCCGCGTTACTATCTCACATCCATGACTGACACAAACCTGATGCCAACAGGGTGCGTCGTTTAGCTCGAGCAACCTACTGCCCCGCTTGCGCCGCATCGCAGGTGTTTTCTCCCGCAGCGATACGGATGTTACCTTCGGCGAGTTGATAGGTGTTTTCACCCTCGTTTTCACCCTCAGGGTCACGGCGCACCACGTTCAAACGGTAAGCACCGGGGGTAATCCCGACGAAAATTACTTCACCGTCATCATCCGTGCGGGCTAACAAGCGTTCACCTGGGCGAGGAATATCGGCTTGCACGCTCACCTCGGCGTTGGCAGCAAAATTACGCAAAATAAGGGTTGCACCTAACGGCGGATTTTGTTCGATAACGCCCAGGGGATTGAGCAGACCTGCGCCAGTTTCTACATCCCAACCGGGGGCAGCCAAGTCGGTAGCACTGGCCATAAGGGCATATTTGACTTGGTAGGGCGTCCAATCGGGGTAGCGCTCGAGGGCTAGTGCGGCTGCACCAGCTACCAGTGGCGTGGCCATTGACGTCCCTGAAAGATATCCGTAGTCACTGCCCGGAATGGTTGACAGCATCTCAATGCCCGGTGCCATCAGCGACAGCGTATCACCATAAGACGAAAACCACGCCCGTTGGTTATCTGGTGTCGTTGCACCCACCCGAATCACGCCGGGGTAGGCACTGGGGTAGGTGCTGTCAAACTGACCCGCGTTGCCCGCTGAGGCCACAACGACGACGTCGCGCTCGAGGGCATAGGTAATGGCTTCGTATAACGTTGGCGAATAACCCCCGCCACCCCACGACGCCGAAATAATATCGACACCGTTGTCTGCCGCCCAGCGGATAGCCCTAGCTGCCCGAAACTGCCCCACAAAGCCGTCTTCGTCAAAAACTAACAAGGGCATTAAGCGGGCGTTGTGCGCAAGACCCCTGCCACCTTCGCCGTTAATACGAGCGAGTGCCAAACCAGCGGTGTGGGTACCGTGAAAATCATCTTCGCCAGCGTAGTTGGTGTTGGGCGTCAAAATCTCCCCAGAAAGGGGGTCGAACCCCGGCACCATACGCCCGCGCAAGTCCGGGTGATCGCCTTGAATGCCGTCGTCACTGATGGCAATGACCACACCCTCGCCACTCACCTCGCTGGGCGTTTCTAACACCTGAAACTGCCACTGCAGAATCTCGAGCGGTTCAGCATGCTTAACCCAGTCAAAGGTTTCCACTTCCATAAACCGCACACCCTCGGGCAGGGGCGCGTGCCACGGGCGGTTAAGGCTTACTTTGGCGACTTCTAAAGCAGGATCAAATGCTAACAGGGTCGCGTCTAATGTCTGTAAGGCTCGAGTTAAGTCCGTTTCGGCCACCCCCACAAGTACCTCGCCTTCGTAGCGCACAGGCATGCGTGACTCGAGCGACAAACTTGACACTTCGGTAATCACACACTGCGTCACGGTCACATCCGGCGGTTGTTGGGTCTCGAGGGGTAAAGCAGTGGTTTCTTGGCAGGCGCTAAGTAACGCTAGCAAGGCAACAAAGCTGTAAGGGAAGATTCGTCTAAACATCATTTATTGGCTTCCTGTTTCAAAGGGATAAATCATCCCCGGAAAGACTGTTTCACCAATGACGACCGCAAAGGTATCGACTGCCACACTGAGGGCGGTTGCCGTTTCGATGCTGTCAGTATTCATAGCGTACGCCAAGGTGATTTCGGCACTATAAGGATGCAAAGGGGCAAGTTGCGGGGCGCTCGAGAAGCGTTCTTCGTCCCACGTCCAGGAGGTTTCGTTGATAAGGGTGGGCGAATCGTAAAAACCGCTCGAGACAATATCGTTGTTGATGCGCACCCGATACACCCCCGTGGCACCTTCAGGTAAGTTACTCTCCCACCGCAACGTCGGTGTGCGGCTCACATCTGTTGCTTGGGAAGCAGGGGCTAACCACGTCACTTCAAAGGGCGGTAACGGGGTAACGGCGTTGCTCTCGGCCAAGGCGCTTTCACTGTCGCCTACAAATGCACTCACCGCGTAACGGACGGTATCACCCAAAGCCACATCGGCGTCTGTCCAGTCAACGGCATCAGGCGCAGCCCGCCCTACTTCTTGCCAATCACTGCCGTTTTTTTGGCGGTAGATTGTAAAACCATAGTTGCCAGCCGCTGCTGCCTCGAGCGCGTCCGACCAAGGCAGCGGCAACCAACGCACTTGGGCAATCACACTAGCAGGTTCACCCACCACAGCATCCAACGGGTCACTACTAAGAATGCGAATGGGGCTGTTGGTGGTCACTACCCGCGCACTTTCCACTTCCGGTACGGGCACAGTCACGTCACTATTGGTTTCAGGAAGCACCACTGTCGTCGTGACTTGGCTGCGGTTGTAGTTGCGGTCGTAGACGATGGCGTATAGCGTCACCCTACCACTGTAGGGGACGGTCATTTCTTCTGGTAGCGAAAACCAGTCAGTGTCTTTGTCGCTATCATCGGCATCTAGGGCAAACGTCTCCGCTGGGCTGATAATGCGGCTAGTCGGTTCACGCCCTAGCCCCACCAAGATATCGCGGATGGGTAAACGGCTGCTGGCCTGCACGCGCACTTCAATATCACGGCCACTGCCGCGTGTCTCGAGCACCACTTCAGGGGCTTCAGCACTAAAACGGGCATTAAAACGCGGTAACGTCACCAGCGACAAAGTCATCTCCGCGCTTGATACTTCGATAGCGTCGTACTGACTGGTCGCATAGGCGTCACTGGCGTCTTCACTGACGATGACAGTGTACGTTCCAGGCGACATGGCCACCTCAAACTGACCATTGGTCAAAGTTTGGCTGCGCACCCGTTGGCCATTTTCGGCCACAAAGGTGATACCTACCGTGCCAAGTCGGGGGCCTGCTTGATACAAGCGCACCGAACCGCGTACCACGGTTTTAGGAAGGTCGGATTGACTGTCACAGCCGCTCAAAAAGGCGGCAAAAATCACAAAAAAGACTGCGAAAAAGCGTATAGCAAAGCATCTAAACACTACGCCATACTAGCGTAAGTGTCGCTGACGGTTTGTTGTGCTTTCATGCATTCACTTGATGCATTCACACTTGATGCATTCACACTTGATGCATTCGCTTGGTGCATTCGCTTGGTGCATTCGCTTGATGCCGTCACACTGCAGCGGACGCTGTGACGTTTGGAGCTATTTTGGAAGGTTGGCAGAAAATTGGCAAGGAAGTTGGCAAGAATATGAGTAAAAAAACGCGTGTGAGCGTGCCTCGAGCCACCTAAAGCACCCTATGGAGGCCTTTTGTAGAGGTCCTTGATGGCAGCTTTTGATGCACATAACAGCTTTTGATGAACATTGTTCACATGCACGGTGGCCTCTGGTTCACGCTGCATTCAGGCGCAACGCCCACAATGGATGTAGGTGCTCGAGCGGCGGGTGTGGTCGCTGGCTCGAGCCAACAGATGTTATCGACTGTTTTTTACACACATGTTTTTACACACATGCTGTTTTGTGGCGTGCTGTTTTGTGAGTGCGTCCTAACTAGGTACACATTTTCTGGGTACGCATTTTTTGGCAACACATAGAAAAGGAGTTTTCATGACACGACGTTACCTCTGGTGGGGCTTCTTAGCACTTGCCCTGATGAGTGGCTTGGTCGCTTGCGGGGGCGGCGATGACACCCCTGAACCCTTGCCGCCAATCATGCTGGTACCGGCCAATGCCCAAGTGATTGCCGGCAACAACCAACCCGTGCAACTTTCAGGCACAAATCAAGAATATGAGATTGCCCTCCAGTCTGCGCCTACGGGCTTTGCACTGTTAGAAAGTAGCGCAGAATTGGCGCTCGAGCAAACTAGCCGCTGTGTCATCAGTGCCAGCCGCCCTTGTACGCTGTCAGTAAGCGCCGCCATCAGCCCGGGTGATTACACCCTGATTTTTGAATATCGCCGCGTCGGTACTGAAGTAACGGCTAGCACCACCTGGACGCTCAGCGTATTGGCACGGCCAGAAATTGACTTTTCCGAAGACAGCCTCGAAACCCCCGTGGGCGTGCCTGTGACCTTAGTGCCAACAGTGCAAAACATCGCCAGTGCCAACAGCGTGCGCTGGGAGGTAAGCGGCGGCACACTCAACCAGTCACCCACTGAAATTCGCGCCAGTTTTAGCGCTAATCAAGAAGGCGAATACACCATCACCGTGAGTAGCGTCGACGTGCCCGCTGTCCGCGATACCCTCACAGTGCGCGTCGTGCGACCAGCTTTGATTGAAGTGACCCCCACGGATGCCAGCGTACTCCCTGGAGAAACCGTCGAATTTCGTGCCAACGTGCTTGGTTTACTCAACCCAGCAGTGACATGGTCGGCAGCCAGAGGACAAATTAACAACAGTGGTACGGGTAGTGCCCTTTACACCGCTCCCAATCAACCCGGCGAAGACACCATCACCGCGACGAGCGCCCAAGACCCCAACGAAACCACCTCAGTCACAGTGACGGTCTTAGAACCCACGGTAACAATCACCATCTCCCCAGAAAACCCCAGCGTGGCTGCAGGCGACACGGTACAATTTAACGCCCAAGTGACCGGCAGCGACGACAGCAGTGTGCGCTGGCAAGCCAACGGTGGCACGATTAGCAGCAGTGGCCTTTACACAGCGTTTGATATTCCAGGTACTTACACAATTACTGCCTCGAGCACCCAAGACGCTACCGCCACAACGAGCACCACCGTGACCGTCTTACCGCCACCTGTACAAGTGCGCATCAGCCCGCGTTCGGTTAACTTGTTACCCGGGGGCGAGCAAACCTTTAGCGCCGACGTCTTTAATAGCAACGACACCTCGGTCACCTGGCAAACCGATGAAGGCGGCGGCAGCATCACCGCTGAGGGCATCTACACCGCCCCTGACACCCCGGGCAGCTACGTGGTCACGGCCATCAGCAACGCCGATAATAACCGCACTGACAGCGTGATTGTACAAGTGAGTCAACCCAACACCATCAGCGTGGACATCACCCCCGCTGAAGTGAGCTTAGAACCCACAGAAACCCAACCCTTTACTGCTTTAGTGAGTGGCAGTGACAACACCGAGGTGATTTGGCGGGTCATCACCACCCAAAATAACCAAATTATCGAACGCAACGACCTTGTTGACGCAGATGGCGTGTTTACGGCTCCGAGCGACGAAGGTACGTATTACATCGAAGCCATCAGCCAAGCCGACCCCAGCAAACGGGCGCAAGCTATTGCCCTCGTGGCACGCCCTAACCAACCCATCGAAGTAGACATTAGCATTACGCCAGCAACGGCCACCTTAGAAATTGGCGACACGCAGCGTTTTCAAGCTACCGTCACAGGTACAGGTGACACGGGTGTCACGTGGAATGTGCTGGAAAGTAACGGCGGCATCATCAGTGAAAGTGGCACCTACACCGCCCCACAAACTGCAGGTACATATACCGTCAGCGCCAGCAGCGTGGCTAGCCCCACAGCCAGCGCCAGCGCCACCGTCACGGTCATCGAACCGCAACAAGACGTGAGTGTGAGTGTCAGTCCTAGCAATGCCCAACTCGTACCCGAAGAAACCTTACAACTCACTGCCGAGGTGACGGGTACAGCCAACCAAGCGGTCACATGGCAAGCATTTGTGCTCGAGGACGGCAGCGAAACCGCCATCGACGCCGTGAGCGATAGCGGCGTATTTACGGCCCCCAACCGCGCCGGCGAATACATCGTACGCGCAACCAGCGACGCCGACCCCAGCAAACAAGCCAGTGCCGCCTTGGTTGTCAATGCCACCTTGACCATCGACCCAGCTAACGTGCGCCTTAGCCCCGGTGGTGGGCAGCAGTTTAGTGCCACCATCACGGGCCTCGAGGACAACAGTATCGACTGGCAAGCCAGCGCAGGCAGCATTTCCGACAGCGGGTTTTATGTTGCCCCCAACAGCGAAGGCAACTACACTGTCACCGCTACTAGCCGCGCTGATAGTAGCTTGCGTGCTGAAGCCAGCGTCAGCGTGGGCGAACCCATCATCGTCACCATTCGCCCCGGCGACATTCAAGTGCGCCCCGGCGACAGCCAACAATTTAGCGTCACAGTAGAAAACGCAGCCAGTAATGATGTGAATTGGCAGGTGCTCGAGGCATCGGGCGGCACAGTGACAGAAACAGGTCTTTACACCGCCCCAAGCCAACCGGGGGTGTTTACCTTACAAGCTACCAGCGTCAGTGATGCCACAGCTAGCGACAGCATCACCGTGTATGTGACCAACGTCACCAGCATCCAAGTGAACGCCCGCCCCAGTTCTCTCTCAGCAGGTGGCAGTAGCACCTTAACCGCCACGGTACGCGGTGACGAGCCCTTTAGCAACGAAGTCACTTGGTCGTTTTTTGTAGGTAGTGGTCTAGGAACACTATCAAGCACCTCAGGTAATGAAGTGACATTTACTTCCAATGGACGTGGTGGCTTTGTCATCATTCAAGCCACGTCTGTTGCCGCACCACGCGTCGGGGATAGTGCTACTATCTTCATTTCAGAAGCTACTAGCATAAGCAGTATTCAACTGAGCCTTCCAACCACCACTACCACCTTAATCAAAGGACAATCAGCGAATATTACAGGGACAGTCACTTCAACCAATTACAACGGCATCGTTAATCTGCGTGCAATTGACTTGCCTCAAGAACTTACTGCCGCATTTTCTCCGTCTCAGGTGAACTTAGCAAGCGGTAGCGCCACCTTTGAACTCACGTTAAATTTGTCAGCAAACGCTACCCTCAGTGGCGACCTATCCTATGCAGTTGAAGCCAGTGCAAGTGGTGTGACAAGTACCACAAGCAATATTAACCTCAACATTCTTGACGAAGCGCCAGTTACGCCCACCCTCACGTGGCAAGCACCCCAACAAAACGCCATATTGACAACCTCACCTGTTTCCCTCGAGGTAGACCTTGACCCCGGCACTGCCGAGATTGACTATGTACAGTTTTATGTAGACGACCAAATCATCCGCCGCGATACCGAAGCGCCCTTTACTGCTGAGTGGGACACTTTACCCGCTGAAAACGGTCAACACACGTTTCGTGCCGACGTACGTTACAGTTTCGATGGTGAAGTCTTTGAGACACAAACCGAGACCATCACCGCTACTACCAACCTTTCTACAGCGCCTTTGGTGCAACTTGCGCAAGTACCCATTGCTGGTGCTATCAGCAACATACCGCCTGTTCGCCTCGGCAGTGACACCTACTTAGTCGCCAGTGGTAGCATCCACAAAATCGACAGCCAAAATAACGTCACCTCGAGCGATTCCCTTGGTGCAATCACCGCCCTCGAGGCCAGTAACTCAAGCCTCTTCGCACTTACTGCAGAAGGCATTGTCTATGCTATTTCACCGAGTCTTAGCTTAAGCAGCCAATGGACAGCCAACACCCAACAAACCCTCATCTCAGACTTTGCTCAAGCAGGTAACGAACACTTCGTCGCCTATGGCCGCGAAGTACATGCGCTCAATGCGGGCTGGACTGTCGCTTCTGGTTCATTCATATCTGCTATTGCCGCCACGACCGTAGCAGGCCAACCACGTTTATATGTTGCTAGCAGCAACACCTTAAGTGCTTACGATGCCAACGGCCAACTTATCAACAGTGTCGATACAACCTCAGTTACCTCTCTCGCTGCAGACGGTGCAAGTAACGCAGTGTGGGTGCTCACCAACGGTAACATCATCACCTACACACCAGACCTAACTTCAAGTAATCCACCCATTTCAGGTGCTTGTGCCGTTGACATTACCTTTGGTAACGGTGCCATCTGGAACAGCGGTACGTTTGGCTGTCTCAAGCGCCTTGCAACAAGTAGTACCACCTTAGAAACCCTCCTGAGCAGTAGCAACCTCACTGATACCGTACTACCTCCCACCTTTACTCAAAGCACTGCCTATGTCCGTACAAACGAAGGTATCCTCCATACCTTTGGCAGTAGCAATCAACAAATTGACCTCACGCGTATTCTCGGTCAGCCTAGTACGGTAGCTGCTCGAGACCGCCTCTATATCGGCAGTAATAGCACCGGAAGCCTGCATATCTTCCAGCTACTCAACTAAACACTAAACTCTCGCACTCAGCCACGCCGCACATAGGCGTGGTTTTTTATTTATCAATGTATAGCCATCGTCAAATGGACCCATACACGTTGATAACCATCACAAATGACCATCACATGTATCTAGATGCCTACTCAAGGCAGAAAAACTATCTCCTAGATGTCCTGATTGAGTTGGCGACTGATATATAGCCAACATCCAGTCAATGTGTACACCCCGACTAGAATTTGACGTGCTAGACGTATTTACCTTACTTTCCGCACCCCTGAATACGGTATTCACCGATTACGGAAGATTACGTCTAGCACGGGATTTCTTATGTGGCAAAATGTAAAAAGTTTTGCTATGCAGTATAAACACACTAGGTTACTGCATGCACTTGAAATCTTATACAGTGCGTTTTTCCTCCTAGACGCACTTCTCCCAAAGAATACTGAAATCTTCTACAGGGGGTGCGGAATGTCGGATTTACACAACACTCGACGTATTAATTATTTTATGTATTTTTACAAAGTTATTTATATGAAATTTACATATTTTTTTATAAAACATTAAAATGCATGGTAAGATATACAGATACACTCACCGATGGTCATGTGTCATACCCATTCCAATTGATTCACGTAAACAATGCATGCAGAGCGCGTAGGAAAAGCCACGAATGCAAACAGGAACAGAAGGAGATCTGTAGGACTTTTTGAAGTGTTTAATTGGAATCCACATCGCCCGTTTCTGCTATTGGTCTCAGCTATGCGTCATATGTAGATAGATAGATGTTTTATTGCCAAACATCCTCCTAGCTACATGCTTGTTCATACCTTGGTCGATAGCGGCAATCACTAGAAAATTCAAGCCATAGTGGTTAGCCATACTTTTTAGATAAGATTGTCTCCCATGGCAGCATCATACTGATTACTCTATAATACAAAGCTATCTTCGAGTAATAGCCAGCCATCATAACCTTGCACTTGTATAGCAAGCTATCTAGAAGAAAAGTCTAGAAGACATTGACTGGCGCATTAACACTTCGGCTGAAGTCTATAAGCGCATCCAACACCCCAACCACAACCCTACATACAAAGCAGCACCAAAGATAAAAAAACAGACACCCAATTTCTGAGTGTCTGTCTGAGGTTTGCTGCTACTTCATCTTCACAGCAAACCCGAAGAGATCGTAAGGCTAAGACTTAGTTATTGGGATTGTTACCAATATCGGTTTCGTCACGAATCTCGCGGAATTCACGATCAACAAAACCGTTGTTATCGGCATCCGTACCATCAACATCATCAAAGTAAGCAGTGAAGAGCGCCTGTTCAGAGCCAAGGTCAATACCTTCAGCTTTAATCATGAGACGCAACACACGACCCGTACGCAAGTCATAGCCTTCACCACCGTTGTTGAAGACAACACGGTTGAGAGTTGGCGAGACATTGGGGTCACCTGCAGGTACCAACGCCACATTGGTTTCATCAGCACCAGCTACACCACTCGTACCAAACTGGTCAACAACATCTGCTGAACCAAGCAAACGGAACGGACGAACACTAGGCACGTCGAGCGGGAACTGTGGGCTAATGCGGCCTTCGAAAATTTGCGAATCCGGATTATCACCAACACCGTTTGCGACATAGCGAGCATTCTGACGACCAAAGAAGGCAGCAGGGCCAACTACACCAGGAATCTCAAACTGCGCGGTGAACACGATATCTTCGATAGTGGTGTCACCAGCGTTCAAGAAGTCGATTTGATAGTAGTACTCACTACCAACAGGAACAAGTGCTTGCACAGCGACGAGGTTAGCACCACTCAAGCCACCTTCAAAGGTTTCACCGCGAGGGGTGAACTCGATACTACCAACGGGCGGTGGCGGCACGTCTTGAATAGCACGTACAGCAGCACAACCTTCAATACCACGCTGCAAGTTGCCAGTACCACGAATAGCACCTGTCACTGAATCGATGATTTGCAAGTAGGGGTTAGGACCACCGGGGGCTGTCACTTCATCCTTGTTGCGGCCAGGAAGTGGCAAGTTATTGTTGGCATGCGGGGCAAAGATGTTCAGGTTGTCTACACCCGTACCATTAATTGGACGTGTGATAGCCAAAGCACCATTGACGCTACCTACCAAGAAGTCTGCGGTACTCCACTCACCAATACCGATGTTATCGGCTGGGTCGTATGAGACAGGCAAGTTAGCGGGGTTGTATGGCGGTGCATAGGAAAGCGGGTTATTTTTAGCACGCAATTCATCAATTTCAGCCTGTGACAAGAATTCACCAATGGCATTTGAAGTATCGTTGCGATCCCACGGATAGTCATTGATACCGGCAGTTTCGCCGTAAGCATCAAGGAACGGATAAGGATCTTCGTTAGGACGCAAGTCGAACGGACGACCGAAGAAGAAACCACCATCAAGGTAGGCCACTTCAGGGCTGTTAGGACCGCGCTGACCGTTGTACCAAGAAGCACCATAACTACCCGGTGCGAATGTCGCAGCACCACCAAAAGCAGGCTGCTGGATTGGCGTGGGTTGGTTCATGTTGTTAGCATCAAGGTAAGCACAGTTGTACCAGACACCATCAACATTGATATCAGCAAAAGCACCTGGATTATTGGGATCGGCAACATCAGCAATAGTCGTACCCGTCGTTGGGTCACTGTCCCAATCATCTAAGTAAACAGAGATACGGTTAGCCACCGTTGGGTTGCCAGGCTCACTGCTAATACCGATTGAACCGTTGATGGGCGTACGTGCAGGAGTTGAATCTGCACTACCCAAGTTAGCACGCAGAGTGATGGTACTCACAGCAACGTCATCAGGCAAGAAGTGATCAATGGACTCGAATTGGAAGCGTTTTTGAGCAAAGCCAGGATTATTAAGGCCATCAGGATTAATACCCGAAACAGCACGGACACCACTGCCGCCACTCTTCACACCATCGATGGTAGCTTGCAACTGAGCTGCCGAATTGATAGCACTAGCATAAGCAGGGTCAAGCTGCGTGTGGAAGCGCATAGAGTTGTTAGGACTTGTGTTGATAATCATCAAGTCATTATCACTGACGTAATCAAGGCCAACATCGAAGATGTCAAACACAACCACGTTACTACCAATGGGGTTATCACGCAGTTTGGAGGTGTCATTACTGCGACGGGGCGCTTGCAGTCGGGAAGCTTCAACTGGCACTTCATTGGGTGCTACGACGTCAGCAGTAAGCGGGATTCGATTGCCAGCGGCGTCAAGCAGTTCATCTGGCAACAAGGGCACAGCATCAGCATCATTGGGGTCAACACCAAGGCGGGCTGGCAACACAGTTTGATACCAGTCTGCATCAGCACGGTGACCACGGCCGTCTTGGTCGATGCCAAACTCCCACGGGTACAGTTCAGCTAGCCATGCATATTCACGCTCATCAGCAGCTGAATCTGCAGGCAGTGCTGGATCAGCGACACGGTCAACTTGGCGAGCAATCAATTCGTAGATAACCGTTTCACCACGGTTGATTTCAGGATCAGTAACACGGCGCTTGGTAATGTTAAAGAGCGGACGTACTACACAAATGTCTGATTCATCAGCGATAGGGTCATAGTCAATCACTTGACGTGGTGCACCAGGCAACGAGAAGTCAAACTCAACCGTCACATCATTGTTATTACCATTGCGGTTATCTACATTAGCAAAGTCATCACCGTTGGTAATGCAGTAAGGATCAGGGTAAGCGTTCGTGGGGTCAGGGGCAATAGGATTACCAATGACCACAGAGTTGTTCACACCCGTGCGGTTGACCTGATAGTTCGGATACATGGGCGCACGCACGTAGTCAATCCAACCTTGGTCGTAACCCGGTGTATTAAAGCTACCCGTAGGCGTAGCAACATTCAAGTCACGCACAGGGGCTGTCCACTGCACACCAGGTTTTTGGCGAGCATAGACTTCGTAACTGAACTCGAGATACTCACCAGGTGCTAATTCATCAAGCAACGGTGCTAAGGCAGGATCGCGGAAATCCCACGTGAGCGTGTGGTTATCAGGGTCGTAGGTTGGGAAGTCACCACTAGGCTGAATGGCCTGAAGCACCACACCAAGCTCGGCCGGCAGGTCATCGGAAATAACGAGGTTACGAATGGGACCAGAGCTGGGGTTGGTGATGAAGATACGATAGGTTGATGTGAAAGGATCTTCAATTGAAGGTAAGTGGTTGTACGCACGCAAGGTGTCCACAAAACCTTCTTGGATAGGACCAACCTGACGAAGTGGCGTATTGATTAACCTACCCGTGTTGGCATTCTTGGTGGGACCAGCCCACGAAAGCACGTGGTTGTCAGCAAACTTGACAACGCTCAAGAACTCGCGGCGGAAGGTCTTACAGAAGGTATATGACTTGAGGTCAAAATCGTAGAAGACATCGTCATCACGGAAAGAAGCGCGTGCAACGTAGGTGGCACGAACGCAAGCATCAAGCGGGAATTCTTCTGCTGTAGCGTTAGCACGCAAGACCAAATCAGCTGCACCATCGGTATCAAAACAGAGGTCGTCGCTTACCGGATTAGCATCAGGACCACAGTCAAGACTGTAGTCATCTTGACCCGTGATAATTTCGTAGCGCATGTAACCGAGGCGTTGCTCTGGATCAAAACCTTGTTCACCTAAAATGCGGTTGGGCACTTCAGGTTGTTTTTGATAGAAGTAAGTATCAAAGCTGTGAACGTTATTCTCGGGATTTTCGGTGTCGAAAGCGTTGACAAACGCACCAACTTCGGTACCATCATCAAGGGTAATCGTACCTAACTGAGCAGCACCCGCCAACGCTTCTGTTGACATGTGGTTACGAGCAAAGTTGCCTTCGCTGTCGATTACACGGAAAGGATTATCAATCGTGCGCTCAACACCCAAACGCGGTTCAATGTCGTAGTAGGTAAGGTGCGTGATGTTGATGAACCAAACTTTAAGCTCGTCAACAAGCGTCGTATCAGCATTCGATGCAGTAAGGACAACCTTGGCAGGTTCGTCTTCAAAACCACCAAAACCATTTGCGATAAATGGGTTGGGGCGGATACCGTCAGTGGCAAAGAGGCCAAAGGTTACACGACCTTCATCATCCGTTGACAAGGTGCTATCGACAGCTACTTGTTGGGTATCGATTGAACGGCTGGTGTTGAGGCTTAGATTAGCGCAGTCACCACTTGGAATGGGCACGACCGTAATAACGTCATCCCAATCGAAAGTGACATTTTGGTTAGCACCAACAAAAGCACCGGTGATGTCAATGCCCACGCTGGCATTAGTTACAGGGTTACCTTCGGCGTCAAGGGCTTCAAAGGTCACGCAGAAAACTTCTTCGGTTTGCGAAGCTGACAAAGTGACATCTTTGGACACGTTACGCTCTAAGCGGGTTGCGTATTCTTCACCTTGCGCATCAACAGCACTCACAAAGTTAAATGTGGCAATGTTGGTTTCAGCATCTGGATTAACACGTTGATACGCAAAAGTAACTTCTTCAAGCTGACCAGCACTCACGGTCACGGTTTGCTGAGATGAAGTAGCAACGTACGAAAGGCTCGCGTCAACGCTAACTTCTTCTTGCGCAGCAACGGTGTAAGAACCCGCAGGCACAGTCAAAGTGGTGCGACCGGAGGTGCTAACGGTTTGTGAGAAGCCACCAGGACCCGTGACGGTAAAGTCAAACGCCCGACCTTCGTTACCTTCAACACGAATACCTAAGATACCGTCGGTTTGGTTTTGGTTACTACTACCCAACGATGCCGTAACGCGAGTGTTGTCAAAGTAGCTGGGGTCAAAGTCTGAAGTAGCAGTAATGATAGCTGTACCTGCAGCAAACGCCGTTACAACGCCCTCACGGCTAACCGTAGCGACGTCGGTATTGCTAGACGTATAGGTGACACCCATGTCGTCGCGGCTGAGGTCTTCATTACCAGAAACGGTCGCTTGTAGCGAACCGACTTCACCGACTTCAAGCTCGAGTGATGGAGGTGACAGGGTCACGCTGTTAACGGCAGGTTGTGCAATCTTGGGCAAGCTGAGACCAACTGCTGCTTGCTCACCTGCAACAACTACTACTGTTTCGTTTGTGGTTTCAAAACCATCTGCTGAACCGCTCACGGTGTAAGAACCGGGAGTAAGGTCAGCAAAGGTGGTGCTGCCTGCAACTGTTTGCGATGAAGCGCTCGGACCGGTAACCGACACAGTTGCCGACTCGGGACCGTTTACAGTCACGAGCAAGCTACCAAGCGTCGCTCCGCCGTCGTCATCGCTACCACACGCTGCGAGGAACGCAACGAGCAGTGCAAACAACAAGCTGAACTTGAGTTTCTTCATGTAATTCTCCTAAAGGATATGGACTTAAACGTTGATTGCGAACATCACTTCACGTTGATTTGACGTTTTTGCAACCCTTTTCTGCTTGGCCTTTACTAGTTGGTTTTGGCAAGCCACTTGCAGTGCCACACACACTACAATTGCCTCACTGTAGCGCTTTTCTCATGAGAGAGAGGTAACTAAAGTGAGAGGTTTGTGAGTATGCGAGCGGGTTTGTGTGATGCTGCAATGTACTACTAGCCGATGATTGGCGTGCAGAAGCGAGTTTCCGTGTTTCCTCTGGTCTGCTCGCGTTCACGGCTAAGTTTTCTGTGCACATCGTGCCGTCCTTTAGAAAGCACCTCCTTTCACGCGGCATGGTGACACACACAAAAATCCAAGGTGTAGTATGTCATGAGGATGCACCCCTGTCAAACGCTAGCGAACGTCGCGCATCCGCACACGCGCACACGTGTGCTTTTTCGTGCGTTCAGCGTGTGGGGGTGACAGCAAACCTTGGCGCTCGAGGTAGTTGCGCTGCTGACTTTTTACGCTCGGGCTTCATGACAAGCCACCTATCAACGTTCACTGTACGCGCCCACATGCTTGTGAGGTATGAGGTTTTTGGCTGTCACATTTTTGAAGATGTGCTCCACTACAGGAGCTGGTCGTGTCGGTCGCAACGCCACACACACGCAACTACATTAGCGTCTGTTGCTTAACTGCATTATCTTGTTTGTTTATGGCATTGCGTTTGTTCGTTAGCTTGCTTATGGCATTTATCAGGGTGTCCCGCGATGACTATGCGTTTCATTACCATGCGTTATCGCCACATGCAGCCACAAACTATCGCAGCCAGAAGCGAGGGTTCAGCGAGTAAACAGCAAGATTCAACCAAGATTCAACGAGATACAAACAATGAAGACAATGGTTGAACATCAGCAGACAGCAAAGCAACACCATTCTCAACAGTTGGTTTAGGTAGCTTTAGGGCGTCACACACAGTACTTATCTTGGCTTCACCTCAGCTTGCTAAGATTAAGCAATGACGTGAGCGCCACAGGAAACGTTTGTGTTCGCTGTTAATTGCCTCACACTTGTACCAAGTGTGCTATTATAACAAGCGGTCACAGCGGGCTCGAGAATCAACTCACGCTGGAGGTAAACGTGAAGCACGTAAGAATATGGCTAGCGGCATGGGGTTTGCTAGCAGCAGCGGGGTTGACTGTGTCCACCGCACAACAAGTGCCTATCGGTGCCGTTCAACCCGCACCAGGCCGTTATGCTGACGCGCCCCCACCAGGATTCTGGGCGACTGAAGCTTTGCGCATCGCTACTGAGGCAGGCATTATTGTCGGTCGACCAGATGGCACATTTGATGGGTTTGATAATCTGACGCGCTACGAAGCCGCCGTGATTATTGCCCGTTTATTGGCCTATGTCGACGGTCAAGACAGCATGCTCAGAAGCGACCTTGGTATTTTGCAAAACGCAGTCAACGAGTTAGCGTCGGCGTATCGTGACTTGGGCATTGAAGTGTCAACCTTGCGCGACATCATCGACAGCAAAGCGGATCGCAGTGAACTCGACGCCAAAGCAGATCGGGCTGATATTGATGCACTCGAAGCCCGCATCGACACGCTCATTGGTGAAATTAACCGTTTACAAGACATCGTCAACAGTATCTCCACCGAAGGTGGCGTCACGACCATTGAAGGCGCACAAGGCCCTCCTGGGCCTGCTGGCCCTCCTGGGCCTCCTGGACCCCCTGGACCTGAAGGTGTGGCCGGTGTAGAAGGTCCTCCTGGACCTGCTGGGCCTCCTGGGCCTCCTGGACCTGCTGGCCCTCAAGGTGAACAGGGCGAACAAGGCGATTCCATCTTTGCCATTGAAGGCCGCAAGCCGCTTTATGTGGGTATTGGTGCTTACTACAAACCCAACAGCGAAAGTTTTGCTTTCCGCGTTAACGTTGGTTACGACCAACTGTTACTGCCAGCCGTTGGGGTGCGGGCAAGTTTTGACTATGCCCAAGTCGGTAGGCTCGAGGATGGCGCTCTGACCTTCTCGGGTAATGTCACATACACCCTGCCAGGGCGCATTGTTGATGGCTATGCGGGTGTCGGCGGTGGCTACACGTTCAACATTGACCCTGCAGCGGGTGCGAACTTCGCTCGCTACAACGAAGAGTTCTTCGGTGAAATTTTGGTGGGCGTTGAGTACCGTCCTTTCGATATATTCGGGGTATTTGTTGAAGGCGAAACCAGTTTTTACTTCAACGATAACAACGACACGCTTTCTCGAGTGGTTGGTGGGTTAACCTACCGCTTCTAATCCCTAACAAGTAACCCTTGGCAAACCATTACGTCCAAAGCACCACAGGCGGCTCAGGCCGCCTTTTTTTATGGCTCAAAACAGCCAAAGTAACCTTTTCAACAGCAGGTGAAGTATGCCACTTTGCCTAGAGCATGTAAAAAATTTATGGGGAGAAAGTGGCTTTGACCATGTACTTTCAAGGCGTGTTGCGCTGACACCCGCAGTTAAAGAAAGGACGTAGTCAGTATGACTCAAAGCCGCTTTAAACGAATTCTAGCCGTGCTTTTGTGTACCATTTCACTGGCACCACTAGCACATGCGCAGGTTGCTGCCCTCAACCCGGCGCCGGTGCGCTTTCCCGATATCCCCCCTGGTTTTTATGCCGAAGAGGCCGTTAGCATTGCGGTGCGTTCTGGGGTGATTGTGGGTCGTACCAACGGGCTGTTTGATGGGCGTGCCAACTTGACACGCTACGAAGCCGCCATCATCATTGCCCGCCTCATTCGCCTGTTCGGTGAAGATATCACCGCCATCTATAACGACCTAGACGATTTGCGTGCTGCCATTGACGATTTGTATAACTTAGTTGATGGTTTGCAAGACCAAATCGACGAATTGCGTGCTCGCCTCGATGACTTAGAGCCACGCGTCGCCGTGCTCGAGGACATCGCGGACGACCACGAAGCCCGCATTCGGGCACTAGAAGCCCGTCAACCTCAAATAGGCCCTCCTGGCCCTCCTGGCCCTGCTGGCCCTCCCGGCCCTGCTGGCCCTGCTGGCCCTCCCGGTGTTATGCCTCAAGGCACAGCCCGTGGGCCTAATGAAGCAGATTTCGACATCGTGCTACCTCCGGGCTTACCTCAAGGATTTTACGTTGGTTTGGCTGGTTTAAGTGATACCTTTGAATCGCCCATTATTCGCACAGTTGCAGGGTATGACGGTTTACTCATTCCCAATGTTGGCGTGCGTGCCTTCCTTGACTATGGCCGTCAGTCTTACCTCGATGAAGGTACAGTAGCCATCGGCGGACATGTCCTTTACCGCATTGGTAACGAAGGATTCAATGGTTATCTTGGCGCAGGTGCTGGCTATCAGTTCAACCCTTATGATTGTAATTACGCTTATGAGGGCGCTTTTGTCGGTGGCTTGGTTGGTGCTGAGTATAACTTCTTAGGTAATTTTAGTGCCTTTGCTGAGTTGACCCTTGACTACTACTTGGGTGATGAACCTGCTCTTAACCTGTATGATAATCCGTATCCCCTCATTGGTGCGGGGATTATGTTCCGCTTGTAGTGTTGCTTTTGCTCTGCTGTGACGCAAACTGGAATCGGCGCATTTTTTACCGTCATGGCGTCGCAAGCGCACCGTCGTAAGCGGCTTAACAGTATCTAGTAAGGGTAGGTTACGATTCCTACCCTCATTTTTGCTTAGAGTATTTTTAGGAGGTAATGCGCGTGAAAAAACGACTTCTCCTCATTTTGCTCACGACTCTGTTGATGATTCCAGTCGCTGCAGCACAAAGCAGGATTTTCAACTTAGTAGACCGTGAGCTTTGCTTAGCGCTTGAACCTAGTATCAATCAAACAGGGCAGACCCTGCAAAGTGTGCTTGTTCGCACGGTTGAACCAGATGATGGCACGACGATTGCCATTGATAGTATTGCCATTCAAACAGCTTTACTCCAGGAGTTAAACAACGTAATCCCTGAGTCTTTGGACTATCAAACACATCCTGATTGCAGAAACTACCAAGCCGTACTTGTACTTGATGTTTTGTTTGAAAGCAGTCGCAGTTTTTATGTTCAATTGAGTGTGACTGATTTTAGTCGTCGTAGCTATCCTGCACCTGTTGACTTGTGGCGTCGCTTTGCTTATGGGTTTGCACCTCCAGGGGAACAAGTTGAATCTCGCCTCATTCCTTTGGTAAGCGATATGTTGATTGAATTTGTACTGCAGTGGCAAGCTGCCCATCCCGAATGACGAACCTATCACCCTCTCGAGGCTACCGCATGGGTAGCCTTTTTTTATGGGTGGCCTTTTTGATGGTTCGCACCCTTAGGAGCTAGACGGTCATAAGTAGCGACACTCGAGCTTGCACATGTCCCTCTGCTAAGCCCTCACTGGTCTTAAAGGTGAGCCCTACTTCTTCTTGCACAACACCCAATAACTCAGCCACACACTGCCGCATGGCGTCACGGTATTGACCCAACTTGGGGCTGTCTAGCGTCACCACGATGGCCACGTTCACTACTTGTGCACTTGGAGCGTGCTTGTGCATCAGTTGATACACCTCACGCACAATGTGTTGGCTATCTAGGTCGCGCCACTGCGGGTCACTAGGCGGAAAATAATAACCGATATCACCGAGCGCAAACACCGACAGTAGGGCGTCTGCTAGGGCATGCAACACCACATCACCATCACTGTGAGCAATCACCCCAGTAGGGCTTTCTGGCACCTGTACACCTGCTATCACAAGTTTGCCATCACCCCCAAGGCGGTGGGCATCCTCGCCGTAACCAATCCGAAAAGAAGACATAGGGCATTGTATAGGCAGCACGTATAAGCAGCACCATTTGGCCTGTCTTGTCTAGCGTGTGGTGTATGGGTGAGTACAAAACGACAGCCTTGACATCTTACAAAATCCCTACTGCACCCAGCCAATCAACACCTCAACACCCAAGGAAAAAGATGCGTCAATGGCAGTGTGACTCGAGCACCCCCCACCTCGCCGTTAGGGTGTCTTTGTAGGGCTTACTGCGTGACTGTTTCGGCTCGAGGCAGTATTGGCACTTGACTATCTGGAAAGCGCCGTTTGAGGGCTTGCAGTAGCAACCGCGTGGCGGGAATTTTTAGACCACTTGGTAAGAGCATCACTTCAATCACACGGCACAGCGGGGGCGTAATGGTGGCGCGGATGACCCCTTCGTGCAAGGGTTGACTGGCTAAGCGGGGTAGTACGCTCACACCGAGACCTTGAGCGGCCAGTTCCATGGCGGTGAAGTCGTTGCGCACCCGTTCCATCTTGGGCAGTTTGCGAGGCAGTTGCTCGAGGCGTTGCTGTACCCACAGACCGCAATTATCCCCTCCGTGAAATACTGGCGCAAAGTCGGCGAGTTGTTCCCAGTTAATGTTATAAGCATCTGCTTCGGGCACATTAGGTAAGGCAGTGAGGGTAGCTTTGGCCGCTTTGGGCAAAATGGCCACGTAAGGTTCACGCATCACTTCCCAGTGCAACACGTCGCTGTCGCCCTCGTCATCTTCGGATACTTGACTTAACGCCACGTCACAATGACCTTGTTGTAGCGCGTGAATCAGGTCTTCTTTGTCGCACTCCATCTCTAAGAGTTCAACTTGCAGCGCCGGATAGGTCTGTTTAAATTCCGCCATAATGCCCGGCAAGATTTGGCTGGCCACACTGCGAAAAGTAGCCACCCGCAGGTGTCCCTCGAGCTTCTTTCTGACCAAACTAGCTTCTTGAAAAATCGCCCCTTCAAACCGCAACATCATGCGCACGTGGCTTTCAATGGCACGACCTGCTGCCGTTGGCACCGCCCCAAAGCGCCCCCGCTCGAAGAGTTTGAGGTTCAGCTCGCGCTCGAGCTCACCTATGGTGTAACTGAGCGTCGATTGTGAGGTGTCAAGCTCTAACGCGGCTTCGGAAAAACTGCCTTTTTCAAACACCATTAAAAACGCTTTGAGCTGTTGCAGCTTCATAACCTTAGTGTAGACAGAAACACGTCAAGATTCTGTAGAGAAATTTATCGAGAAATTCGATAGAAGGCAACTGAGCCATCGCAAATTTCTTTTGTTCTTTGCACGCGTAACCTCTAGGCTGAACATCATTGAACGTCTGCAAAGCGCACATGCGCTCAGAAAGGTTACTTATGATCAGACAATACACTCCCGCCTTACCAGCACCCCACTGGCAACCACGCAACGTCCTCACCATGCTCGTCGTCATTCTTGGTGTGATGAGTTGGTTGGCGTTTCTCGTTAACCGCCCTGTGTCTACTGCTAGCGTAGCAGCCACCCCGCAAGCCACCCAAAGCGAACTGATTTTAAGCGGCGGCCTAGCAGGTATCGCCCCTATGACGGCCATGTGCAGCGCCCAACAACTGCAGTGGCACAACAGTGACACCAACCTCACCTTGACCATGGCACGCCCACAAGCTGCCCCCGCTTATTACAACCTCACCGGCGACAGCCTCAACCTTGATCTCACTGTGGGTGATGCTACTGCGACCCGCACGTTCCAACTACAAGAAGGCAGCTTAGACGTCCGCGCTAGTGGCATGTACCTAACCGCGTTTTTGTACGACGACCTTGGTGCACCTGTCTACGTCAGTGGGCGACTCTCCTGCTAGCCGCCCACACAAACGCACTTACGCACGTCACACATTAGCGGTGGCGTGTTTTTTATGTCCTTACGCATCACGTATCACCTGTCGTCCTGTCATCAACCCAGTCAATATCAAGCAGTCAATATCAAGCAGTCAATATCAAGCAGTCAACATCAAGCAGTCAA
>CAZKAZ010000045.1:24436-41108 GCA_964550765.1 uncultured bacterium
AACACAGCAACGCAGCGCGTCTGATACATTTGAAGTGAGTCAAAACGCCACTGCTAACCCTAAGTGCGTGTCTTGTGCCCTGTTACAGAACTTCAGATTACCAAGACTTCAAGTTACCGAGACTTCAGCCAACACGCGGGACACGCCACAAACATCACACTTAAAAGACCACCCCAGCAACCAAAATGATGTTACTAAAGGGCGTAAATTCCCCTGTTCGCACCACCGCTTTGGCACTTTGACTCATGGCTTTAAATTCAGCGTGGTTGGCCGTGTGTTCTAAGGGTGCCCGTTTTGCCCACAAGTCGATGAGCACTTTGTGCATCTCTGGCGAGGTATCGCGCAGTTCATTAGCGACGACGCCGCCTTCGACTTCCAGTTCAGCTAAGACGGTCTCGAGTGTCTCAATAAACCCCGGTACCCCTTGACGGAGCGCCAAGTCAATCACCGGAACACCTTTGGGTACAGGCAAACCCGCGTCACCAATCACCAACGTGTCGGTGTGTCCCATGCTGGCAATGACTCGAGACAATTCTGCATTCAGTAAACCCGTTTTTTTCATGTTGCCTCCTCAGAAAACGTAAACAATAAAAAAGAGGCAGGAGATGTCCCCTGCCCCAGTTGATGTCTGAAAGTTGTTACTCGCAGTCAGGATTGGTGACAAGCTCGAGCGCCACTGCAATATTCTCAGTTTCAGCAGGTGCGCCTTCACTAGCAATATCCGCTGCGGCTTCAAGGGCTTGACGGCCAAGTTGGGCAGGCAGTTGTGCCACGGTTGCCCCCATGCGGCATTCGTCCACGGCAGCTACCGCGTCATCCGTCGCATCAAACCCCACCACCACGATGTCGCGCCCAGAGGCTTCGATGGCTTGCAGCGCTCCGAGTGCCATTTCGTCGTTGTGGGCAAACACGGCGTCAATGTCTGGTTGCGCCGTGAGGATGTTTTCCATGACCGTTAAGCCTTCAGCGCGGTTAAAGTTGGCGGTTTGCCGGGCAACGATGTCAGCATCAGCGCAGTTTTCGCTCATATAGTCGTTGAAACCTTGACCGCGCTCATTGGTTGCAGACACGCCAGGGATGCCCTCGAGCTCCACGACTGCGCCCATGCCACCAAGTTGCTCACAGATGTACTCAGCTGCAGCCGCACCACCAGCCACGTTATCTGAAGCGATGAAATAAGCAAGTTCACCACCATCAACCCCGCGGTCAACGGCAATCACCGGAATACCCGCACTATTAGCACCCATCACCGCAGGCACTACGGCAGCCGAGTCGGTTGGATTAACGATGAGCACGTCCACACCGCGCTGCACCAAGTCTTCAATATCTGAAATTTGCGTGCTGACACTGTCTTGGGCGTCGGTTACTAGCAGTTCAATACCCAATTCATCAGCGGTTTCTTGGGCCCCATCGCGCAGGGTCACAAAAAAAGGGTTATTTAAGGTCGACACCGATAACCCCACAGTTTGCGCCAATGCACCTGATAGTAGGGCAGCGAGAACCAACACGAATACTTTACGCATAACGTTCCTCCAAAGTCGTTCTTGAGAACGGCAGATTTTTTGCTTGCAGCCAGTTTACCTTATTTGCCTTGTCTGTCGTCAACAAACCCAACAAAACATCCGTCAAGTGAGACATCATCACGGTTACGGAATCATGGTTACGGAATCACGGTTACGGAGGTGATGTATGTGCTCGAGCACTTCACGTCCGCCGCGTCGATGCCAACCGCTCGATCACCAGCGCCGCCAAAATCACCCCACCTTTGACAATCTGCTGATAAAACGACGGCACATTGAGCAGGTTCATACCGTTGTTGATTACCCCAATAATAAGCGCCCCCACGAGCGTCCCAAACACGCCCCCGCGCCCACCAAACAACGACGTACCACCTACGACCACTGCCGCGATGGCATCAAGTTCAAACATCACCCCCGCAGACGGTTGCGCCGAGTTAAGACGCCCTGTTAACACCATCGAAGCCAGTGCTGCTGCTAGCCCTGAAAAAGCGTAGGTAAAAAGCAGCACCCGCCGCACGGGGATACCTGACAGCCGGGCAGCTTCTTCGTTGCCGCCAATGGCATAAATCATCCGCCCGAGCGCCGTAAACCGCAAAATGACATGGGTGATGATTAAAAAACCCAACATAATCCAGATGGGTACGGGTAATCCCCAAAACGTGCCATAACCCAGCGTCATGAAAAAAGGCGGCAAGCCGCTGATGGGGCGACCATCGGTAAACGCTAACGCCATACCGCGAAAAATCGTCAACCCTGCTAGCGTAACGATAAACGGGGCAATACCTACAAACGCCACGAAGATACCGTTGAAGGTACCGAGTAACGTCCCTAGTAGCAAGACAATGGCGATGGCTGCTCCTGCTGGCATCACGTTGACCGCTAGATAGGCACCAACTACGCCCGTAAACGCGAGTAGCGAACCTACCGACAAGTCGATACCGCGCCCAATAATGATGACGGTCATGCCGAACGCGATGATGGCATTGATGGAAATTTGCCGTAACACGTTGATGACGTTCGATGTCGTCAAAAAACGCTCGGATAGGGTGCTCAAGATAAGCACCAAAGCAATGAGGGCAAGAACCAACCCGAAACGGGCAAATAGTTCACGCCACGGTAAGCGCGCCGGTGACATGGGCAACGACCTCCTCGTAAGCAAAAGGCGCGCTGAGTTCTGCAGTGACGCGCCCTTGGCGGAAAATTAAAATGCGGTCAGCTAGGCTGATGAGTTCTTCGCTGTCGCTCGAGGACACAATAAGCCCCAACCCCTGCGCCGCCAAATCATCAATCACGTCGTACAGTTCAGACCTTGCACCTACGTCCACGCCCCGCGTCGGTTCATCGAGTAAGAGCACCGCGGGTTCTGTGGCTAAGGCTTTGGCAATAACCACCTTTTGCTGATTGCCACCGGATAACTCTCGCACTTGCTTTTTAGGTTCAGGGGGGCGCAAACTCAAGCGTTTAATCCAAGTTTGTGCTTGCTCACGTTCGGCACCACGTTGGACGAAACCAAGTTGCTGCAAACGCTCAAAGGTGGCTAAGCCGATGTTTTCACGCACGGCAAGTTCCAACACCAGACCTTGCGTTTTGCGGTCACTAGGCACGAGAAACATGTTTTTGGCAATAGCTGCTCGAGGGGACGTCACCACCTCACCATTCACCGACGCCTCCCCTTCTAGCCCGAATAACGTCGGCAAGACCCGTTCCCGCCCTGAGCCAATCACCCCAGCCAACCCGACGATTTCCCCTTTGTGAAGGGTAATGTTAACTGACGCCAAGCCCTTACTTTGCGCTTGAAAGTCTGCTAGCACCTCCTCAGCCCGCGTGCTTTCGCGTTCGTAGTGGCGCACGCTGCGGCCAACCATCATCTCGACGACGGTATCAGGTGATACTTCAGAGGTGGTTTTCGTACCAATCCATGCGCCATCTCGCAAGACGGTCACGCGGTCAGCGATGCGGAAGACTTCCTCGAGCCGATGACTGATGTACACCATGCTCACACCTGTGGCTTTGACTTTGGCGATAATCTCAAACAGGCGTTCACTTTCTGCCGCCGACAGCGCCGCCGTGGGTTCATCAAGAATGAGAATGCGACTTTGCTTAGCCAGTGCCCGAGCAATTTCAATCAGTTGTTGTTCGCCAATACTAAGCTTGCCCACTTCACTGCGCGGGTCAACGTCAAGTTCTACCTCTGCTAGGGCATCTTTTGCCCGCTGCTGCAACCCACGATAATTCACCCACGTAGGTAACTCGCCCAAAAACAAGTTTTCTGCCACTGACAAACTCGGCACCAGGGCAAGTTCTTGGTAGACCATCACCACGCCGTGCTCGCGGGCGTCACTAACATTGCCAAAGCGCACGCCTTCACCCGACAGGTGCATACTGCCCTCATCGAACGGTTGCACACCTGCCAGAATTTTCATTAGTGTCGACTTGCCCGCGCCGTTTTCACCCACCAAAGCGTGCACTTCGCCTGCTTCGAGGTCAAAATTGACGCCTTTGAGCACGGTCACTTGCCCGAAGCGTTTAGTGATGTCGCGCATGGTGAGGAGGGTCATGTGTTGTGTTCCTCGAGCCACGCATCAATAACGTCCCGCGTAGGAAGTGATGGTTGTGCACCTGTCTTCGTGGCCGCTAGCGCCCCAGCAGCATTGGCAAAACGCACCGCAGACGCCACATCTTGCCCGTCACCATAGGCCACTGCAAACGCCCCCACAAAGGCATCTCCTGCGGCTGTCGTATCGACTGCCTCAACGGCAAAGCCAGCTACTAACCCCGTCTTCCCACCTTCGCACCACAGCGCCCCTGCTGCGCCCAACGTCACAATGACCGTCGGCACCGCATCAGCGAGTTGTTTGGCGGCTTGTTCGGGGTGTTCGGAAACTTGCTCAGTTGGTAAGTCAGTGAGTAACGCGGCTTCGTTTTCGTTGACGATAAGCACATCAATCAACCCCAACTGTTCAGGAGACAGTTTTTGGGCTGGGGCGACGTTCAAAATCACTTTAGCACCAGCAGCTCGAGCCAATCTTGCCGCATGAAAGACTGTCTCGAGCGGCACTTCAAGCTGCAAAATTAACGCTTTAGCCTCGGTAAATATATCCTCAGTAATTTCTTCCGGCATCAAGCGGGCGTTCGCCCCAGACGACACGATGATGATGTTTTGGGCGGCTTCGTCCACGCTAATAAACGCCACCCCCGTAGGCGCATCGGGCAAGTTGGCAATGTAATGAGTGTCGATGCTATCTTGCTCGAGCTGACCCCTTAGCACCTCAGCAAAACCATCACTGCCAAGCCTACCCACCATGACGACCTGTCCGCCTGCCCTAGCTGCAGCGACGGCTTGGTTAGCGCCTTTGCCCCCCGGGTGCTGGGCGTAGTCACTGCCGATTAACGTTTCACCAGGCGCAGGAAAATAGGCTACATCCACAACCAAATCCATGTTTAAACTGCCGACAACGACGATCATGACTCTCACTCACCTCGTAATACCTTGGGTAATACCTTGTAATGTGCCGCAAGTGTAACACGCGTTGCCATGTCTTCTATTGCTGTGTCTGCTTCTTACATTGTCTTCTTGGCTCACGCTGGCTTAAGCCAATCTTGATAGAGACTTGTGATACTGACTACAGAGTTGTTATGTTGGTGGTTATCTTGAGTCACATGCTAGGAAATGAGCCATCGGGGGGATGAAGCGTTGATCGATAATTTGTTGCGCAATACGAGAGTGCTCGAGATTACGGGCGACATGATCAAAGTGAGCGCCCCTGGTGCTGCTTTAGGGCACGTGGCCATGGTGGAGAATGTTGACGGGCAAACGTCACTGGCTCGAGTAGTAGAACTGTCTGGCGATATTGTCAGTTTGCAGGTGTTTGCTGGTGCCAAGGGGCTTTCTACTGAAGCTCGAGTGCGTTTTTTGCACGAACCTATGCAGGTACGCTACTCGGATAACATCTTAGGACGCATTTTTGGGGGTACCGGCCAAGCCATTGACGGGGGGCCTAGCTTAGAAAGTGAAGCCCGCATCCCCATCAGCAGCCCCACGGTGAACCCGGTCATGCGCCGTTTGCCGCAAACCATGATTGAAACCCAAGTACCGATGATTGATGTGTTTAACAGTTTGGTGGAAAGCCAAAAAATCCCCATCTTTTCGGTATCTGGTGAACCCTACAACAACTTGCTGGCGCGCATCGGTTTTCAAGCGGACGCTGATATTGTGATTTTTGGTGGCTTGGGGCTTATTTTTGACGACTATTACTTTTTCAAAAAAGCCTTTGAAGACCAAGGGGTATTTTCACGCGTCGTCATGTTCGTTAATCTCGCCTCTGACCCCGTCGTTGAACGCTTACTGGTGCCGGATATGTGCTTAGCCGTGGCGGAAAAATTTGCCGTTGAAGAAGGCAAGCGGGTGCTGGTGCTGCTAACGGATATGACCGCGTTTGCTGATGCTATGAAAGAAATTGGCGTGGCGCTCGAGCGCGTCCCTGCCACGCGGGGCTACATGGGCGACTTGTACACGCAGTTAGCAAGACGCTACGAAAAAGCCTGTGATTTTAAGGGGGCAGGTTCAGTGACCATTTTGAGCGTCACCACCATGCCCGGTAATGACGTCACCCACCCGGTGCCAGATAACACGGGTTACATCACCGAAGGGCAGTTTTACCTTCACGACGGGGTAATTGACCCCTTTGGGTCGCTCTCGAGGCTCAAACAGCGGGTGATTGGCAAAGTTACCAGAGACGACCACGGCGCACTGATGAACACCATGATTCGGCTCTATTCCAGCGCCCAAGACGCCGAACGCAAACAAGCCATGGCCTTTGAACTGAGCGACTTCGACACCCGTTTGATTCGCTTTGGGGGGCTTTTCCGCGAACAGTTTATGGACGTGAGTGTGTCCCTTAGTTTGAATGATGCTTTGAATTTGGGCTGGCAGACGCTAGCGGCCTGTTTTAAGCCAGAAGAACTGCTCATGAAAGACGAACTCATCGACAAGTACTACCCCACTAACCCACAAGCAGGTGACTGATGGCGCAACTAGCCATGAACAAAAGCGAGTTGCAACGGCAGCGGCAGCAATTGGCACTCTACCAACGGCTACTGCCTTCACTCGAGCTAAAACGCCAACAACTTCGCGCCGAAGCCAACAAAGCCCAACGTCACCTTGAAGCAATTACCCACGAACTCGCCAGCAAAAAACAACGCACTGCCGAACAGTTACCGATGCTGGCTAATCAGGAATTGGACTTGTCCGGTTTAGTTACCGTCAACGATATCATTTTGGCTGATGACAACGTAGTCGGCGTCAATGTACCCAAAGTGGTTGAGGTGAAGCTCGAGGTAGCCAGTTACGGCCTGCTTGCCCGCCCGCACTGGGTGGACGTGTGGCGGGAGCAGTTGCAGGACTTGGTGCGGTTAGATATTGCCCAAGAAGTGGCGCGGGTGCGGGTGTCGAAGCTCGAGTACGCCGTCAAACGCACCACCCAACGGGTCAACTTGTTCGACAAAGTGCTCATCCCCCAAGCCGAAGACACCATCCGCCGCATTCAAATCTTTCTAGCAGACGCTGACCGAGCCGCCGTGGTGCGTGCCAAACTCGCCAAACAAAAACGCCAAGCCGAAGCGGAGGCACGATGAGCATTGTGGACATGCGGGCGGTGACACTCGTAGGTAGCCGCTTGCAAAAAGATACCGTCCTGGCTGGTTTGCAGTCACTGGGTTTTTTGCACTTGCTCGCGTGGGATGACACCGCTAGTCAAGCTGAAACCCTACCCGCCGAAGTGCGCGATGCGTTGCACTTTTTGGAAACCTGCCCCGAACAGCGCCGCCAGTTGCACGATGAAGGGGCGTTTGATGCTGTGGCGGTAACCCAAGAGGTGCTCGAGCTAAAACCCAAACTGCACGACCTCGAAGACGAACGCGACGCCTTACAAGAACGCATCAATGCCCTTAAGCCATGGGGTGATTTCCAACTGCCACCCTTAGAAGACTTGGCAGGGTATCGCTTGTGGTTTTACGAGATTCCCCACCCGCTAGTGAGTCACTTGCAGGACGTTAACGTGCCCTGGCAGTGTGTCCACAAAGACAACCGCATCAGCTACGTGGTGGCACTTTCCCAAAATGAACCCACGGGGATGCCAGTCAAGCGCACCCGCACGGGGTATCAACCCTTGAAGGTATTACAGGGAAGGCTCGAGCACGTCATCAGCGCCATCGAAGACGTCCAAGCCGAACGGCACCGCCTCACCCGCTGGCGCGACTTGCTGACCAGACACGTGCAACAACTCGAAGATAACGCCGGAAGGCAACACGCCGCCGGACTCAGTTACGACGACGACGCCCTTTTTGCCCTCAAAGCATGGTGTCCGCTGCCAGCGTTAGGGCGGCTTGAAACCTACGCCAAACAAAACGGCTTAGCACTACTCGTCCAAGACCCTCAACCCGAAGACACCCCGCCGACACTGTTGGAAAACAGCGACCCCACCGCTAGCGGGCAAGACCTGGTGACGTTTTACATGACACCTAACTATTGGCTTTGGGATCCGTCAGCCGTGGTGTTGTATTCGTTTGCGCTATTTTTTGCCATCATCGTGTCAGACGCGGGTTATGCGCTGGGGTTGGGCGTGATTTTACTTTTCTTATGGAAGCGGCTCGGGGCGGGTCACATGCGGCGCTTGTTGATTCTGCTTACCGGTAGCTCGCTGGTGTGGGGCATCTTAGCGGGCAGTTATTTTGGTTTTGCGCCGCCCGCAGGCAGTTGGCTCGAGCGCCTTGCCATCATCAACGTCCGCGATAGCGCCCAGATGATTCCCTTAACGGTGGTGCTCGGTGCTAGCCACTTGATTCTCGCCAACACCCTCACCATCCGCGAAGCTTTCAAACGCTTTGGCTGGTCGTGGCGCTTGCTATCGCCCGCTGGCTGGATTGTCGCCCTCATCGCCGGATTAGCCCTCTATCTTGGCGGCATCAGCACGCCCGGACTCATCGCTTTGAGCGTTGGTCTGGCAGTCGTAGCAACCTTTGCTGGCGCAGGGCAACCGCTATTACCGAGAATGTTAAGTGGTGCCAAAAGCCTCACCAGCATCACCAGCGCTTTCGGTGACACGCTTAGCTATTTGCGCCTTTTCGCACTTGGCTTAGCCAGTGCCTCTTTAGCCATTACTTGGAACGACTTAGCGTCGCAAGCGGCTAGCAGTCCAGGGCCTTTTGGGAACTTGTTCGCCCTGCTGATTTTTCTTCTTGGACACACGCTGAACTTTGTTTTGGGGATGGTGAGTGGCGTGGTGCACGGACTACGGCTCAACTTCATTGAATTTTTCAACTGGAGTGTGTCCGAAGAAGGCATCCGCTACCGACCTTTTCGGCGGCGGGTGATGTAGATGATGGCATCCGCACGTGTACGTACTTCCGTAAACATTGACCAAAATATGACGCGTTTACGTCATGACGCACATCAATATCAAGAAACACACCAACCTCAAGAAGCACACCAACCTCAAAAAGAGGGAACGGTGTCCCTCACGGCTTATTCCCAAGTTAAAGACGTTCAACAAGAAACTCGAGCCACTACAAAAGGAGAACTAACGTGGATCCATTCATGATTGCCCTCGGTTGGTTTGGCGTGTTCGCCCCTGTTGCCCTCGGCGCACTCGGTAGCATCATCGGTTGCGCCAGAGCCGGACAAGCCGCCATTGGTGCAATGTTAGAAACCGAAAGCGGTCACGGGCGCTATGTGGGCGTATCCGCCTTGCCATCGTCACAGACTATTTACGGCATTGTGGTGATGTTGAGTTTAAATATTGGCGTCAATAGTGACAACGCAGGCGGGTTATTTAGCGTGGGCGTGCTCACAGGCGTAGCGCTTATGTTGAGTGGCATCTATCAGGGCAACACCTGCGCGTCTGCTATCAATGTCTTTAAGAGCAAACCGGAAGTGTTTGGTTTGTCGGTAGCCCCTGCTGCTGTCGTGGAAGGGTTTGCAGTGTTTGTGTTTGTGTTTGCGCTTGTGCTCAGTGGGTCATTACCGCGATGAGCGACCCCATTCCCCGCGTTCCCCCGCAACCGACCGATAAAGACGCGCACCCTACCGCTTCTGGCGTGCAAGCGTTGATTGACACTCTGCGCGAACAGGGGGTGACGGCTGGGCAAGCCGAAGCCGAGCGCATTATTGCCACTGCCAAACGCGAAGCAGAAGCACTCGTTGACAGTGCCAAACGCGATGCTGCCCGCATTCGAGAAAGTGCCAAGCACGAAGTAGACAACGAACGCCGCGCCGCCCACGAAGCGTTGCAACTAGCAGCCAGAGATACGGCACTCGAGCTAAAAAGCCACCTCGTCAGTCGTTTTCGCAGCGAATTGGGCAAGTTAGTACACGACACCCTACGCGACCCTGAAGTGCTTAAAGCGGTGTTACTCGAGCTAGCCCGTGACACTCGTGAACGCCTCGAGCAAGACCACGCTGATAAACCCACCCGCATCCTCATTCACACGGCTGCCAACCAAACAGATGCTGGCCAAACGGATGACCCCCTTGCTGAACTGACCCGCAGCGTGGCTCGAGACATGCTCAAAGATGGCATCACCATCGCCGCTGACCCAAGTCGCAAACGGGCAGGTATGCGGGTACAAATTGCCGACGAAGACGTGGAAGTTGACCTCAGTGACGCTGCTGTGAGCGATTTGTTGGCACAGCACCTACTGCCAAGGTTTCGGGATTTGCTCGAGGGCACCCTCTAATGCGGCACTACTACACGCTAATTGCCAGCTTGCCCGTCTTGCCGCACCCGCAAAAAGCGCAGCGGTTACCCATTAACGCCTCGCGGTTCGCAGCACGTTTGCGGATGCTAGAACCCGATGACGCCAGAGTGATGCAACTTGCTGAAGACTTGCTCGAGTGGCAACGGCAACCTGTTGGCCGCAGCGACGCTGAATTTATCGCTTTTTACGAACGCCTCAAAAATCCGCCAGATGTACCTAGTGTGTGGCAAGAAGTACCCTCGAGCCGCCCTCAGGGTCACTATCACGCGGAGGATTACGCAGTACTAGAACCCATTCTCACCTTCCGCCTCAACCAGCGCACCCTGCTCGCCGCTTTGCGCCGCAAACAACTTGGTTTGGGCGTTCCCGAAGATGGCGAAGCGTGGGGTATTGGCGCGTGGGTAGACCACATTCGCAGACACTGGGACGCCCCCGATTTTAAACTGACAGGCTATTTTGCTTGGCTCCCCGAAGCCAAACGCCTGTTGGAACAGGGCGACAGTTTAGCACTGGAAACGCAACAGATGAACCTCGTGTGGCAGTTTTTAGCAAGCTACGCCCAACGCGACCCGTTTAGTTTTGCGGCGCTACTCGCGTACCGTTTTCAGTGGGACATCTTGCAGCGTTACTTGAGTTATGACCAGAAGCAAGCAAGGGAACGGCTCGAGCACCTCCTTGCTGACAGCCTCACGATTGCGCCAACGACGTACTTGGCGGCTTATCTCGAGAACCGCACCTCCCACACCCCCGAAGTCAGCTATGAGGAGACCCATGCCCGCGCCTGAACGTGACAACCAACCTGATGCCGTCAAAAACCGCGTCAAAGTGGTGGCTGCTCAAGAGAGCTTAATCACCGTAGACATCGCGGGTGCGCCTATTCGCCAAAACGAAGTGGCTTACGTGTGTGTGGGCGAAGACCGCCTCAAAGCCGAAGTGTTGCGCATTCAAGGCGGGCAAGCAGATTTGCAAGTGTTTGAAGACACCCAAGATGTGCGCATTGGCGACGACGTCGAACTCACCGGGGAAATGCTCAGCGTGAGCCTTGGGCCTGGGCTTTTGGGGACAATTTTTGACGGCTTGCAAAACCCGTTGACGGTATTAGCCGAAGAACACGGGTTTTTCTTGCCACGTGGCCGCTACCCTAGCCCGTTAGATCCCGAAGCACGTTGGCACTTTCGGGCGACGGTGTCTTTGGGCGATACGGTGCAAGCAGGCGATACGTTGGGTGTCGTACCCGAAAAAAGGCTCGAGCACCGCATCATGGTGCCTTTTGACGAAGCTGAACCTTTGACCGTGCGTTGGCTCAGAGCCAGTGACGCCCCTGGTGCGGTTCATGTGGATACACCCATTGCGAAGCTCGAGCGCAGTGATGGCAGTGAACTTGACGTCACCTTGCAACAACGTTGGGCCATTCGCCGCCCCTTACCTGATGCCATGCTCCGCCGCCGCATCACCCAACGGGAATATCCCGACACGCCGCTAACGACCACCGTGCGCATTATCGACACTTTGTTTCCGGTAGCCAAAGGCGGCACCGCTTGCATCCCGGGGCCTTTTGGGGCAGGTAAAACCGTCTTGCAAAGTTTGATAGCCCGCTACGCTGATGTGGACGTGGTGGTGATTGTGGCCTGTGGTGAACGGGCAGGTGAAGTAGTTGAGACGATTACTGAATTTCCGGAATACCGCGACCCACGCACGGGCGGCTCACTGATGGAGCGCACCATCATCGTTTGTAATACCTCGTCGATGCCAGTAGCAGCTCGAGAATCCTCTATCTACACAGGCATGACCCTAGGCGAGTACTACCGCCAGATGGGCTACAGCGTCTTAGTGATTGCCGACTCCACTTCCCGCTGGGCGCAAGCCTTGCGCGAAACCTCCGGGCGCATGGAAGAAATCCCCGGCGAAGAGGCTTATCCTGCCTATCTCGACTCGGCCATCAAAAACGTGTATGAGCGGGCGGGCGTGCTTCAGACACCACATGGACAAGGCAGCCTCACCATGATTGGCACGGTGTCTCCTGCTGGCGGCAACTTCGACGAACCCGTCACCCAAGCCACCCTCGGCACAGTCAAGACCTTTTGGGGGCTGTCGTATGACCGCGCTTATAAGCGGTTTTATCCAGCTATTGACCCGCTGCTGTCATGGTCGCGCTATCTGGGGCAGCTCGAGCCCTGGTATCGCAAACAGCTAGGCGATCACTGGGTAACTGATGTAAACGCGGTGCGGGATGTTTTAGAGCGCGGCGAAAGCATCTTCCAGATGATGCAAGTCACAGGCGAAGAAGGCATCACCCTCGGGGACTATATAGACTGGCAAAAAGCCAGTTTGCTCGACCGGGTCTATTTGCAACAAGACGCGTTTGATGATGTTGACGTGTCTACGCCTTTAGCGCGGCAGCAGGAAAGTTTTCAGAAGTTACTTAGTATTATCCGGCGGGATTATCGTTTTGCAGATAAGGATGAGGCTCGAGACTTTTTCACCAAGCTATCTGCCCTTTATCAAAACCTCAACTACAGCGCCCCGGATACGCACGATTACGACCGCTACCAAAGTGACATCGACAAGTTGGTAGCTCGCTACAGCACGCCAGTCACTACAGGGTAAATTTGACTAGAGCTTAATGCACAAAAGCTGTCAGCTATCAACGTCATTTCTTCTAGCTGACAGCAAATGAAACTATTGACTTAACGAAGCAAGGTTTTTTTGCGTCAGCACATCAACAGCAAGCCTGATTTGACGCTCAGTGAACTGCTTTTTGCGCTCGCCCCAAGCATAAGTACGCTTTATAACCTCTTCATAAGAATTGCTTTCTTGCATTACCCAGTGCACTGTCGACAAAAGCTCGAGGCCGAAGGAGGACTCAAATCCCTCAATGAGACTGCTCACATGCTCAAATCGTTGCAAAGTCTCAGGTTGAGTAGCAAGACGTTGTTGTGCTTGCTCAAGTGCTCCCGGTAAAAGTGTGATTTGTCTATCAGGTTCTTCACCACCATCCCCATAGCCAACGAGAAAATGTCCCTCGATTTTGCGTAGTACAGGACGCAAATTATCAGCATATGGCCCATATGGAGCAGGCTTATAGCGTAAACGTAGATCTTCACCAACAACTTCTTGCATAAAGTACATCAATTTGTGAACTTCTAAAAGCGTTACAAAAGGATCAAGTAAACCTTTAAGGTAACGGTCAATAAGACCAATGAGTGCTGCCCTGCCAGGCGTCATTTTAGGCTTGTCGGGAGATGTAACAAACCGTCTTTCAGAAATTTCGTCAGGCTCAAAAATGACGACATGTTCACACTTTTCTAGTTTCTCTACTGCCTCGAGTATACGAGGCTTAACATCATCCCAAGACAATCCACCAAGCCCACAACCTAGCTGTGGTATGGCTAACGAGCGGATTTGGCGACTATTGACTTCTTTTACGAGAGTATCTAATCCCGCTTCAATATATTCAAGTCGGCTCGGACTACGCCAATGATATTTTGTTGGAAAATTGATAATGTATTTCGGGTTTTGTAGTGTATTTGGCTCATAAAAAAACATCTGACCAATGCGTACTTCTTGACGTTTGCAAGCAGCCACATATGCCCTAAAATTATCAGGAAACGCCCGCTTGAATTGCAAGGCAATGCCTCGCCCCATAACGCCAACACAATTGACGGTATTTACCAGAGCTTCAACATCTTCAGCTAAGATATCACCTGTCTTGAGAGCTATCATCATTTTTGTCCCGTGAGTTAATAGTACCACCTTGACCTGATGCTTGCATGAGGTTGCTGACTGCCAAAATCTTCCAGAACACTTTTGACACTTTGTAGCACCTCCGCTGTACAAACACCAATACTTTCAACTAGATGCCAAGGAAAGAATGTCTCAAACAAGAACTCTGCTTGCTTGGGGTCTCGAACTTGTGACCAAGATGTTGCATTAACAGCCTGCCAGTTAATTTGATTCAGTTGACTGAGGTCATTATAGTCTTCACAATAAAACGCACCCGCGTTCGCAGAGGTAAAGACCCAACGCTTTTGATTTTCGTTCGCCCATTCGACGGTGTTGAATAACGTGGTCTCTAAATGAATGATATTCACTTGCCCGTCTTTGTATCGTAAATTTGCATGATTACGTTTGTAAATAATGTAGAGCATTACAGACCGTGGGCAAAAATAAAAAGGCACGCAATCACCAACTGACAAATCAGGATAACTTACCAATTTTCTTTCAAGCCGACGCGCTTTTATTTCAGGAAAGCCAATTGTCGTACCCTCTAACCGTCGTTTTGATGACACAGCATCACACCAAAGTCCACCCTCAGCTAAAATTGATGGCAACCTGTCCACATGTACGATGTGATATAGCTTTGGGTTCTTTGGTACACCTTGAGTCATCCTTACATTATGTCACTTTGGAAGTTACTTTTCTAAAAGAAAAACGACCCCTTTCGGAGTCGCTAGTGTGGTGCACCTGTGAGGATTCGAACCCCAGACCTGCTGATCCGTAGTCAGCCGCTCTATCCAACTGAGCTACAGGTGCATACTTTTTGAGTGTAGCACACGCACGAATAATATCGCGTAGTGTGATGTGGCGGAGAGGGAGGGATTCGAACCCTCGATAGAGCTTTTGACCCTATACTCCCTTAGCAGGGGAGCGCCTTCAGCCGCTCGGCCACCTCTCCAGACGCTAAATCCAAACGTTAATAAAAACCAACGTTAAATACGTACACATGCTCGCTAACGGTTGTTCATGTTGGCAGTTTATATTGGCGGAGGGTGAGGGATTCGAACCCCCGAGACCCCGGAAGGATCTAACGGTTTTCAAGACCGCCGCATTCAACCGCTCTGCCAACCCTCCCGTCAGCACTCGCGAGTATACAGAACGGCAGCCGCTCGTGTCAATCGTTAAGGACACGCTCGCGGATTTGGGTTCATCCTTAGGGGGCTGCAAATCGGTACAATAAGCTTATGGACAAGCCCGAGAACACGCAGCCTGTGAGCAGCAAACGGCGTCTCAGACGAATTTTCACTGGCATTATCGTGGTGCTGGTACTACTCAGCGGCGGCGCAGTTGGCGGGGTGGCGTGGTACTTTTCTGATAGCATTTTGATTCCGCAACCCTATAGTTTGCTACCCGAGTTTGAAGTGATCGCAGCAGATGCCGATACGGTCACCTTGCCGCTGCCACCCAACAACAAGCAATTTGCCGATACTGCTCGAGCAGGCACCTATAACCTCATTTGGGAAGGGGGCTATGGCCGCCTCGGTGAGGTTCTCTCCCGTTCTGAGACCAGCTTGGTGCGTCCTCTGAGTGATATTGAAGGCGAACTACCCCAAGCAGGCGACCCAGCGCGGCTTGAGGCGTTTATCTACTTGCGCGACCCACTGCAAGACCACGGGCTGGCTTTTGAAGACGTGCGCATCACGAGTGATGTGGGTGAATTGCACGGTTGGTGGTTAGCAAAAGATTTAACGGGCGAAGATGATGTGGCGGTATTGATGCTACACGGCAGGAGGCGCTCGAGCCGCTTAGAAACCTTGCGCATCATGCCGCTACTGCGCGAGCTTGGTTATCCAGTATTGTCTCTGGCCTACCGCAACCACGACAGCAGCCCCCCTAGCCCAGACGGCTTTTTCCACTACGGTGCTAGCGAATGGCGTGATGCCTTAGCTGGACTGCGCTTTTTGCAAGAGCAGGGCGTAGAACGGGTGGTGGTTTACGCTTACTCGATGGGTGGTGCTGTTACTTTGGAAACAATTGAACGTTGGGAAGATGATTTACCGATACTGACAGCCGTGATTATTGACGCCGCCTTACTTGAGCCACGGGCGGTATTTGAACTTGGCGCAACAGCAGCAGGTTTACCCCTGCCTGCGTTTTTTGCGGGCGTTACCATGCGACTCGCCACGCTTCGCGCAGGCATCGACTGGGCTAGCCTCGACCAACCCGCTACCGTTGACCGCTTACCAGCACCTTTGTTGATGATTCATGGCACGGCTGATAGCGTCGTGCCCGTCAGCGTTGCCGATGCCCTGTTTGAACGTCTGCAACGTAACAACCAAAACGTGCGTTACGAACGGGTCGCAGGCGCAGAACACGGTGAAGCCTGGAATCAAGACCCCGAACGCTACCAAAGCTGGATTGGCGACTTTTTGTCAGAGTATGCCCCGTTACCCGTCACAGCGTCACCTTAAACTGAGAGGTTGTACCAAACAGAGACTTGAACCAGAGCGTGGTATTGCCCGGATACACCATGCCCAAAATGTATTCTGCACCCTACTTCCTTACTATATATAATGCTGGGCCAAGGTGGACATCGAACAAAGGTGTTGAGTACTCGAGTCGATGATGTTGCCTTAAACACAATACGCAATGAGTTGGCGAATCAGTTTGGTGATGCAATA
>CAZKAZ010000046.1:0-5737 GCA_964550765.1 uncultured bacterium
GGAAAGCGGGTGAGGGCGATGTTGGCGGCTTCAGAAGCAGTGATGGCAGAACCAGAACCGTTACCAGAATCATCATCATCAAAATCATCATCGTCGTCGTCAAAGTCATCATCACTATCGCTACCGTCGTTTTCGACGGAGATAATAGCACCCGTAGTAGCATCGACATACACTTCAAAGCCGTTGTTTAAGTCAACGTACCAAACTTGACGGCCGTTTTCTGTGCCAAGGTCAGTATCGATGACGGTAGCACCGGGAAAGCGGGTGAGGGCGATGTTGGCGGCTTCAGAAGCAGTGATGGCAGAACCAGAACCGTTACCAGAATCATCATCATCAAAATCATCATCGTCGTCGTCAAAGTCATCATCACTATCGCTACCGTCGTTTTCGACGGAGATAATAGCACCCGTAGTAGCATCGACATACACTTCAAAGCCGTTGTTTAAGTCAACGTACCAAACTTGACGGCCGTTTTCTGTGCCAAGGTCAGTATCGATGACGGTAGCACCGGGAAAGCGGGTGAGGGCGATGTTGGCGGCTTCAGAAGCAGTGATGGCAGAACCAGTGCCACTACCTGAGCCGTTACCAGAATCATCATCATCAAAATCATCATCGTCGTCGTCAAAGTCATCATCACTATCGCTACCGTCGTTTTCGACGGAGATAATAGCACCCGTAGTAGCATCGACATACACTTCAAAGCCGTTGTTTAAGTCAACGTACCAAACTTGACGGCCGTTTTCTGTGCCAAGGTCAGTATCGATGACGGTAGCACCGGGAAAACGGGTGAGGGCGATGTTGGCGGCTTCAGCGGCAGTGATTGTCGTGTCACTCGAGCCATTACCAGAATCATCATCGTCGTCGAGGTCATCGTCCATGTCGTTGTCGCCTTCGATTTCCACGATATCGCCTGTGGTGACGTCAACGTAGACCGCAATGCCATTGCTGAGTTCGACATCCCAGACGCGGCGACCGTAGTTAAATTCTAAATCGGTGTCAATCACGGTGGTGCCGGGGTACAAGTTAGTGGCGATGCGTTGGGCTTCAACGACACTAATGCTGGTGCTGGTGTCGCCGGGGGCGTCGATGTCGTCACTATCATCGTTACTGCCAATGCGCTCAACCTCGATGACGTCGCCTGTATTGACGTCAACGTAGACGGCCAAGCCGTTATCGAGTTCGACATCCCAGACGCGGCGTCCGTTGTTGGTAGTCAGTTCGACGTTGACGGGGGTTGCGCCTGCGTAGAGGGCAGTAGCGACGCTTTGGGCTTGGTTGCTGCTGACGGGTGCGGTGGAGGGTGGGGTAGGGGTGGTGTCGCTCGAGCTACATGCACTGGTAAAGAGCACGCTGGCGGTAATGATGAAGTACGTGATGCGTTTCATGATGACTCCTAAAGTGGTGGATTACTGAGGCATGGCTCAGTGCTGAGGTTCAGTGTAGAAAACCGAGATAAACAGTCGGTTAACAAGGATGCAGCATGTTGCTATTTGTTTTGTTGTTTGCTGAGAACGCTAGAAAAAGGCCGCCGTAGCAGCCTCGAGCCAAACTCCAACCTAGTCGAGGGGTTCGATTTCGATGATATTGCCGCTAGTGGCATCCACATAAACAGCCAAGCCGTTAGTAAGCTCTACATCCCAGAGCAGTCTGCCGCGTTCGCGTTCTAGGTCAATATCAAACGCTTGCGTGTTTGGGTAGCGCCCTAGGGCAATCTGCTGAGCTTGTTCAGCACTGATGGCGGTGTCTACAACGGGCATATCGTCCCAATCATCATCCCAGTCATCCCAGTCATTGCGGTCATCGTCCCAGTCGGCTATGGCGTCCCAGTCGCGCCCGTCGCGTTCGACTTCAAAGATGTTGCCCGATGTTGCGTCTACGTATACCGACAAGCCACTGCGCAAGTCCACGTCCCACACCGGGCGACCATTTTCGCGGTCAAAATCCACTTCTATAACAGCGTCATTTGGATAGCGTTCTAAGGCAATGTCAGCAGCTTGGCTGGCGCTGATGGTTTGGGCGAAAGCAGTGAGACTGCTGAGGGCAATGAGGCTAACGAAAAGGGTTTTCATGATGTTGCTCCTTGATGTAGATTTCGGTAAAGAACACGTACTTACTTGGATAGATGTGTTCTTCCCGCTTACTGAAACCAAGTGTATTCGCAACAGATAAACAGGCGGTTAATAGCTGTTTGCCTTGGGTAGCAGGCAGCCTGTTTTGGTAGGTAATAGCGCCCAAAAGCCGACCTAGACGAATATCTGGCAATTCCACGTGTTGTTTCTACAGTTGTTGATGTTTGCCAAAGTCACATTGATGTAAAACGCGTTCAACTGTGTAGATGTCAATTATGGAAATGCTAATCGTTAGCCTGATTGGCAAGCGCCAATAAAAAAGCACGTGCCGAAGCACGCACTTGGTTGTTGCTGAGTTTTGACGGGTTGGTTATTTCAGGCTGGTTATTTCAGGTTGGCTTTCAAGGTGATTTCAGGGCCTGCTAAGGCTTTAGACACGGGGCAACCAGCTTTGGCGGCGTTGGCGATGTCTTGGAATTTGTCCCCATCGATGTCTGGCACATCGGCATCACATGTGAGGTCAATTTTGGTGATGGCGAAACCGCCTTCGACTTGCTCTAGGTGCACATCGGCTGAAGCTGACACGCTGTTGGGCGTGAAGCCTGCTTGGTCAAGTTCATGAGAAAGCGCCATAGCATAGCAACCGGCGTGGGCAGCGGCAATGAGTTCTTCAGGATTGGTGCCTTCGCCTGATTCAAAGCGGGAAGGAAACGAATAGCTACCTGAGAATGAACCCGTGGCGGTTTTTAGGCTGCCTTTTCCTTGGGCGAGGTTGCCTTCCCAGCGTGCGCTAGCGGAACGTGTTGGCATAGTCATCCTTTCTGGCGCGGCTGCGCCTTTGCAGCTTGGGTGTGTTGCTGAGTGTAACGTAACTGCGTGCGGGCAGGTGTTCATGAAGTTGCCATTGTTTGCTTTTTGTCTGCGCATAGCGTGTTGGCTTGTTAGGGTGAACGGGTTGCTCGAGCCACCCCCGTTGCTTGTTAGTTGCTGAGATGCTCGAGTGCACATGGTAACTTTATGAAAAAATATGCCAACCTTCTCATCTTTTTGCTGAGTAAGTTGCTGAGTAAGTTGCTGATATCATCGTGCTGAATGGTACTTACCAACCTTCAGCCGTCAATAGACCCGTAAATGTAAAGGCGAACGAATCAAATTTGTAAAAGGAGAAGCATGTCTTGTCATTCTCGTCACCAGTACCAAGCGTTGTTGTGTGTGTGCCTGTTATGTATGGTGTATGCATCCAATCCGGCAACCGTCGCACCAGATACGACCTTGCAAGCAGTGGTCAGCGAACGCACCGTGTCCCTTGATGACCCCGATGTGTTGACTGTGCTCATTTTCCATGGGGAAGACACCGCAGACGCTGCTAGTGAAGTCAATTTTGCCATCCGCCAAGCGTTTCCCTCGGCGTCGCGGGTACTCGTTGCCAGCGTGGTGGACTTGGGTTACGTGCCGGAGATGTTTCGCGGGTTAGCTCGAGATGCCATGCGGGCTGCTTTTTACAAAGAAAAAGACGCTTATTTGCCTGCAGGGTACAGCGCTGATGATTACATCGTTATTTTGCCCGATTGGCGCGGCGACGTTACCGAAGCCTTTGGTTTTCAAAACGTTGATGAAACCTTGGGCGTGGTGGTGATTGAAGAACACGGACGCGTTCTGTTAGTCGAGCAGGCTACTAATGGCCAACCTGATGATGACTTGGCGGCGGCTGCCATCACCACCGTGCGCCGTCAGATGATGACTGCGTCGCGTCCCGGCGCGGGTTTATAGCATTTCCGTACTTGACGCCTACACAGTTGAACGCATTTTATGTCGATTTATGTCGATGCGACGTTGGTAAATATTGGCAGATTCAGAAACAATACGTGAAATTGCTATATTAAGCAAGCTCATACTTGCGCACCAGCAAAAACTTTAGATAACGCCCCTCAAGAAAATGGGCGGCCACAGGATGGTCTAGTGCGTGTCCGGCTTCGTGCAAAATCTGCACCCGACAGCCTGCTTGCCTAGCGCCTTCGGCAATCGTTTCTCGAAAAGCATCCGGCGATACTTGGGCTGTGCAACTGGCTGCCGCCAGAATGCCGCCAGCAGGTAAGGCTCTTAAGGCGTCGCGGTGCAAGCGGGTGTAAGCGCGTTCGGCTTTATGACGTTGTTTTTTGTTTTTCGCTAAACTCGGCGGGTCGCAGATGATTACCTCAAACTGCGAGTCCTGCTTAGCGAGGCGTTCTAGGAGGGCAAAACAGTCTTCGGCCAAAAACTGATGTTTGCTAATGTCTAAATCATTGGCAAGGACGTTGCGTTTGGCGTCATCCAAAGCAGGTTGCGCTGTGTCCACGCTAGTGATTTGCTGTGCGCCTGCCTTTGCAGCATAAAGCGAGAAGGCGCCTGTATAACTAAACAAATTGAGAACCCGTTTACCCGTACAAAACTGCCCCACGGTAGCGCGGTTGTCGCGATGATCGAGAAAAAGTCCGGTTTTTTGTCCTTCGTACAAGTTGGCGATGAGTTTGAGACCGCGTTCGCGAATGGTCACTTCAGGTGGCGGCAAATCGCCGTAGAGCGGCAACAATTCTCCTTCGTGACGGTGGACAATGCCGCGCACTTTGACCGCTTGACTGAGGGCTTTGGCGACTGTGGGCAGCAAATCGCGCACGCTGTCGGCGTAGTGTTTCATGACGATGTAACGTTCGTACTTGTCCGCTGTGATGCTGGGCAAACCGTCACTTTCACCGTAGAGCAGGCGGCAGGCGTCAGTCACATCATGCAAAGGCTCACGCAAGGAGGCGGCATCGGCCACGCGGCGTTTGAACCACGCGTCATCAGGTACGTCTTGGTGGCTAAAGATGCGCACGCCAATGGCACCACTGTCGTCATATCGTCCGAAGGCGACTTCTTTACCTGCCTCGAGCCGCACCCATGACCCGTGTTGTGCGTTGTGTTTGGGCAAGTGATTGCGGTACAGCCAAGGATGCCCCGACGCCAATGCTGGCGCGAGGTTATCGGCAAGGCGCAACGTAGGCAAGCTCATGATGCTGATTTCATGGTAAGCCTGCGAGGGTTTTGGCTCGAGCCAACGTTGCATCAAACATGGCGTTGGTCAGTTTGCCCGTGTTGGTGTTTTGAAAACTGACGTGATAGGCGTCAAGCATCGGTAATGTGTCTCCTGACGTGTCTTGAGAAAAAGTGTGTAGGGCGTCGTGGGCAAACGGGTAGTGGCTTTTGACGATTGATTGTCCTCTGGCTTTGAGAAGTTCCAAATAACTGTCGTGGGCGATGCTGCCGAGGGCGAGTATCAGCTCGAGGTAGGGAAGATGGTGAAAGTCGTACTCGAGCCAGTCTCGGCAGGTTGCTAATTCGGCTCGAGTGGGTTTATTTCCCGGAGGTACACACCTTGCCGCCGCCGTAATAAACACCCCCGCAAGCGTCAACCCGTCATCCCTGCTGCTAGCTTCAGCTTGACTGGCTAAGCCTGCCCGGTGCAGCGCTGGATACAAAAAGTTGCCACTAGCGTCGCCTGTGAACATACGTCCGGTGCGGTTGCTGCCGTGTGCGCCCGGTGCCAAACCGAGAATGAGCAGTTTGGCATTCACATCACCAAAACCAGGTACGGGCTTGCCCCAGTAAGTCTCGCTAGCGTAGGCTTTGCGTTTTTTGTCAGCCACAGCTTC
>CAZKAZ010000046.1:5747-21025 GCA_964550765.1 uncultured bacterium
AAGGGGTCAAAGGTCATCGCAGTGGGGTTCTCAGTAGGGTTTTGGGTAGCGTATGTGGTACGCGGTCAGAAGTGACATCACCGAACCACGAACCGCCAACGCATCTTTAATCGAGGCTGCGGATGCCGTTTTCGATGCGCCCGAGGGCTTCACTGACCACTTCTCGAGTAGTGGCAAAATTCAAACGGGCAAACCCTTCACCACCAGGACCAAAACTGGGACCGGGGTTGAGGCCGACTTTGCAGGTTTCCAGCAAAAACGTCTCTAAGTTTTCACCGAGACCCAAGTTATTAAAGTCCAACCACGCCAAGTATGTGCCTTCGGTGCCACCGTAGCGCACCCCAGGAAGGTGTTCTTTGACGAAATCAGCCACGAAGTGACGGTTGCCATCAAGGTACGTTAACGTGCTTTCTAACCAATCCCCGGCTTCGTTGAAAGCGGCTTGGATGGCAGCTTGGGCGATGACGTTGGGGGGGGTAATGAGCGCAGGCGCAGCAGCTTGGAAACGCGCTAATAAGGCATGGTTCTGCGATACGGCAATGCCGATTTTTAACCCGGCAATATTGAACGTTTTCGTTGGTCCAAACAGCGTCAGGGTGCGCTGGGCAATGTCCTCATTCAGTGAGGCAAAGGGAATGTGTTCGTGTCCGTCAAAACGCAAGTCACAGTGCAGTTCGTCGCTAATGACCCACAGACGGTGACGCAAAGCAAAATCGGCTAGTTTCTCTAATTCATCGCGGCGAAAGACCCGCCCGACGGGATTATGAGGGTTGCAGAGCATGAACACGCGGCTGCTCGGGGTGACGAGTGCTTCTAGGGCGTCAAAGTCGATTTGCCAGTTTTCCCCGTCAAAGTTCATGGGGTTGTAGACAGGCGTGCGCCCGGTTTTTTCTACCGCGTACATAAACGGCGGGTAGATGGGCGTTTGCATGATGATTTCTTCGCCCGGACTGGCAAATGCCATTGCCCCCAAAAACAAGCCCGGCACGATGCCGTTAATGAGCCAAATATCTTCTTCTTCGAGCTGCCAGTGGTAACCCGCTTGGCGCTTAATAATGGCTTCGGCGACGCCTGGTTCACCTGCACCCGTGTAGCCACCCATGGGGTAACCAAGGTTGCTGCTGTCGGCCCTTGCTTGCATGGCGGCGACAATTTTATCTGAGGTAGGAAAGTCCATGTCGGCCACCCAAAGGGGCAGCACGTCTTCGCCGTAACGCGTCCACTTGTTACATTGGCGGGCTTTTAAGGTTTCCATCGAAATGGCATCAAAAGGATGAGACATACTTGTCAGTTTAACCCGAGGGACAAGCTGAGGTTGGCTGTCGTTAGTAGAAAGTGTGAACGAATGTGCAAGGATATTCACAAGGTTGCATGTTGTCTGATGAGTTCATATGTGGACTAAGCGGATAAAGTCCGTTTTAGACGGGGGAGACGCGTTTGTGAATGAAAGTGGGTTGGAATACGTTGCGTAGGTGCTCGAGCAACTTGTTATACTTTACATCTACTAACAGGAGGCTGCTATGGCACTACTCGTCAAAAACGGCGAAATCATCACCGCAACCGATCGCTACTTTGCCGATATCTACTGCGAAGACCAAACCATCAGCAAAATTGGTCACAACCTAGACGTTCCCCCCGACACGCCCACCATTGACGCTAGCGGCAAGTACGTCTTCCCCGGATTCATCGACCCCCACGTGCATATCTATTTACCGTTTATGGGTACTGTCAGCAAAGACACCCACACCACCGGCAGCCAAGCGGCGCTCGTAGGCGGCACCACTACGTTTATTGAGATGTGTGCGCCTTCCAAAGGGCAAGACCTGCTCAGTGAGGGCTTTGAACTGTGGGCGGACAAAGCCAAAGGTAATAGCGCGTGTGACTACACCTTTCACATGGCCGTGCCGCACTTTGATGACAAAACCAAAGACCAACTCGACGAAATCATCAAGCAGGGTATCAGTTCGTTTAAGGTCTTTTTGGCGTACAAAAACTTTTTTGGCATCAACGACGAAGCCCTGTGGCAGACGCTGTCGTTTGCCAAAGAACGCGGCATTGTTACCACTGCTCACTGCGAAAACGACGAAGCCGTCGCTCAGTTGCAAGCCCAATTGCTAGCTGCAGGCAAAACTGGCCCTGGCTATCACGAACCGAGCCGTCCGGTAACCGTTGAAGCCGAAGGGACGCGTCACTTTGCTACCTTCCTTAAACTCACCGGCGCCACGGGGTACGTGGTGCACTTGAGTTGTCAAGCAGCCCTTGAAGCTGCCAACCGCGCCCGCTACGCGGGTACGAACCTCTTTGTAGAAGCGGTTATCCCCCACCTGATTTTGGATAGCACCTACGCCGAGCGCCCCGACTTTGAAGGTGCCAAGTACGTGATGTCGCCGCCGCTTCGCCCCAAGCCCAATCAAGAGGTGTTGTGGGAAGGACTGCGCAACACGGATATCAACACGGTGGCTACTGATCATGCGCCTTTTGACTTTGTGGGGCAAAAAGACATGGGCAAAGATGATTTCACGAAGATTCCCAACGGCATTCCCGCCATTGAAGACCGCGTGAACATGCTCTATACCTATGGCGTCAGTCACGGGCGCATCGATATTCACCGTTTTGTGGACGCCGCTAGCACCCAAGCCGCCAAAATCTTTGGCTTGTTTCCCAAAAAAGGCACGATTGCCCTTGGTAGTGACGCTGACTTAGTGATTTATGACCCCAACCACCGCGAAACGCTCACAGCAGCCAATCAGACGATGAATCTTGATTATCGTGGTTTTGAAGGCTTTGAGATTCATGGGCGGCCTAGTGTGGTGACGGTGCGCGGCAAGGTGATGGTTGAAGAAGGTGTGTTTGTGGGTGAGCCGAGTTGGGGTGAGTTTTTGGCTCGAGAACCGCAATATTAACCGCGTTCCTACTGCGAACGTCATGCGCCAAAGCCTCACTGTGTAGTGACATGGCCAGTAGTGACATGGTGAGTATGGTGTGTAGTGATATGGCGAGTGAATGAAGTTGCTCGAGCACTCAATTGGGTGCTCGTATTTTTATTTTCGCTACTCGAGTTTTCTCATTCACTTTCATTCACTTTGCAGTAGCCCCCGTCGCATGCTGAAGGTCAAAGAGGCACACCCTGCAGCTAATCCACTGCCACTAATCCACTGCCACTACTGTTGTCGCTTGTGCTCATCATGCTTAAGGGCGATAAAGCTTTTTTTTGTAGCTGATGCCTAGCTTACGCAGATAGTTACTCACTGCTGACTTACCCAAGCGTATGCCCACAGCAGCTTGCAAACCTTCTGCGTGTTGTTCCAAGGTCCATTCAGGATGTTCGCGCACTTGTTTGCGTAACTGGTCGCAACCTGTTGCATCGAGTAGCGGTGGTCTACCTGGATGGGGTGTGGGGGCTAGCTGATCCTCTTGTGCACGTTTCACATAGCTAGCTACTGTCCAACGGCTCACGCCGAATCTTCTGGCAACGGCGCTTTTGTTGCCCATCTCTTCGTAGGCTGCTACTATCCGTTTGCGTAGATCCATTGAGTAACCGACTGTCATACGGCAAGTTTACTATGGGGGTGTGGATGGTGGAAGTGACACATGATATCAGCCGCGATGACATGTAACCGCGATGGCATTAACCGCGATGACATTAACTGCGATTTACGGGCAAGCCAACATCGACAACTTACGCAAACAAACCCAGCAAACCCCATAAAAGGCTGGCAGCCGAATTTAGTCTAAAAAACGGTCGCGGTGCACGACATAAGCAAAACTCAGTACTAATAACGTCGATAACAGACTCGTACCCCCATGAGACACCAGCGGCAAGGTGATGCCCGTCACGGGTGCAAGTCCGAGGGTCACGCCGATGTTGACTAGCACCTGAAAACCAATCAGGGTTAGCACGCCAATAATGGCCAGTTGGTCGGTCATGTTGCTGCACTCGACCGCCATCGCTACCAAACGCCAGAACAACAGGGCATATAGCAGCAGTAAGCCGGCTGCTGCCACAAAGCCCCCTTCTTCAGCGAGTACGGGAAAGATAAAATCGGTGTGGCGGTAAGGAATAAAGCCAAGTTGCCCTTGCGTGCCTTGTTTGTAGCCCTTACCCCACAGCCCCCCGGAACCGATGGCGATGCGGGCTTGAATGACTTGGTAACCGCTGCCTTGCGGGTCTTGGGCGGGGTTGATGAAGGTGATGACTCGAGCTTTTTGGTGTGGTTGCAGGTTAGGCCACACCACGGTAGGCGCAGCCACAACCGTTATCACAATCAACACCAGCAAGTGCCACCTAGGTATGCCGCGCACCAGCAACATGCCCGCACCAAGGGCAAGCAGAACAATGGCGCTACCTAGGTCAGGCTCGAGGACAATCAACCCTACTGGTAAACCGATTAACAGCAGCGGGCGCAGGTAGCTCAGCGGGTTTGAGGTGATGGGGTGTTTGCGTAAGCTCACTGCTAAGACCATGATAAGCGTCAACTTAGCGAGTTCTGAAGGCTGAAATCCGGGCAGTGGTCCAAGGTATAACCACGACTGTGCGCCGTTGACTTCCGTACCAAAAAATTGGGTGAGTACAAGTAAACCAAGGGTAGTTACATATAGGTGTGTGGTGTAGCGCATAATGCGGGCGCGACCCAACCAAAACACCACCCCACACGCCAATACGGCAAGACCCAAGTACAGTAACTGCCGCTGCAACTCACTGCCCGGAGCGGCGCTGCTGAGTGTCGTCAGACCTACGAGCAAAATAAGCAAGGTGATAGGCGGTAAAAAGAGTTCACGCTGAATCATAAATCTCGCTCTTGATTACAGCATAGGTTGTGCTGCATGAAGGTGATGTGTTGGGTGATGGTGGTTTTGTGAACCGTCTGCAAGGCGGAATTATGGCGTGCTAGACTGACATATGGGCACACATCTAGGCACGGTGTTGGTGGTGTGGTTGGTGGTACTAGTGACCGTCTCGGCAGGATGGGAAGCGTGGCGCGTCTTTTTGGCATACCATGACGTGGCGTCACACGCGTGGCAAGAACGTCACCGTTTGCTGCGACAGCAGCTCGAGCACACCCCCTCAGACCAGCTTCAAGACCAGTTTGACCGCCGCTTAGCGCAAGCCGCCGCCTATGCTCGTCAGCACAACCTTGCACCAGAAAAATTTTTGGACGCTACCACTGCCCGCGAGGTGCGCTTGTGGCAACAGCAACAAATGTTTGCCGAACACCAAACGCTCAACGACAATCAGCAGCAGATACGTCACTTGCGCAACGAACGCTGAGAGGGTGCGTTATTGCCAGCGTTCCCAGTGCTCGAGCGGTTGCCCAAGCAGTAGCGGACGCACTTCGCCAATCAAGTACAAACTGCCTGCTACCACAACGATGTCATCTTTGCTGGTGTGCGCAAGGGCAGTAGCAATGGCGGCTTGGGGGGTGTCTTGTAACAGCGTAGGTTGCGTCCACAGAGGCCGCAGTTCGCGTAACGGCAAAGCTCTGGGGCTGAGGGCTGCTCGAGTGATGATGACTTGTCGCACATGAGGTTCAAGCGCCGCGATAATCCCGCGCACATCTTTACCTGCTGCTACCCCAAAAATCAGTGTGACTGGTTCATCGCACAAGTCAGCGAGGGCGTTTGCCAAAGCTTGTGCTGAGGTGGGGTTGTGCGCGCCATCGAGCAAGAACGGGCGTTCTTGATAACGAATGGTTTCTAACCTGCCCGGCCAGCGGGTCTGGGTGACGCCTGCTTTGATGGCCGCGTCATCAACTTGCAAACTTTGCGCGGTAGCCACAGCCAAGGCCACGTTATCGACTTGATGGGCACCGAGTAGGGGCGAATGCACCGTGTTACTTGCGGCGGGACTCGTGACCTCGAGTTCTACCCCCTGCCAGCCTCGCAGGGTGGCGTTTACTTGAATGTCGGTGTGAGCGTAGCGTGACCATAGGGTTGTGCCGAGTTCACTAGCTCGAGCGCGGATAACCTCCAAAGCATCCCCTGTAGCCGCTGTTAGTGCCAAAGTGTCTGCTCGCAAGATGCCCGCTTTTTCAAAGGCAATGGCGCTTTCGGTATCGCCTAGATATTCCATGTGGTCGAGTGCCACGTTGGTAATCACGCTGCGCATTGGTTTAAGGGCGTTGGTGGCGTCCAAGCGCCCCCCCATCCCCACTTCAAAAACAGCCTGTCGCACGCCTGTTTCGGCAAAAAGCACACAAGCGAGGGCGGTGGTGATTTCAAAAAAGGTGGCCTCGAGCTCTTCTGCTACAGGACGCAAAGCCGCTAAATGGGGGTAGATGGTGGCTTCGGCTAAAGGCGCACCATTCACCACAAAACGCTCGGCAAAATAGGTTAAGTGGGGACTAGTAAAAAGGGCGGTTTTGCCACGTTCATGATTGGTCTGCTCGAGGATGCTGGCAAGAGTGCTAGACGTGCTGCCTTTGCCGTTCGTACCAGCGATGAGTACCGTGTCAAAGGTGTCCTCAGGATGGTTGAGGCGTGCTAGCAGTGCTTGCATCACCGCTAAACCTGGTTTCATACCAAAACGCTGGCGCGAAAAAAGCCACTGCAACAGCTCGAGGTAGTGCTGACTTGCCGATAAAGTGTCAAAAGATGTGTTCATAAACCTCTAGTTATTTGTAAAAAATTTCAAGAATATTGTGTCAATGGTGTGATTCACGACGACGATGCCCCTAAAAACAGGCGTCAATATAAGCCAGTAAACGCGCTTCTGGGTCGTGAGTGTCTGGGTCGTGAGTGTCTGGGTTGTGAGTGATGGTGTGACACGCTGCAATAATGGCAGCGACGCGCTCCCTGCCACCTGCGTAGCGGATACGTTCTGCGCCGTAGCGTTCATGATGACATTTGCACTGCCATGCCCCACGCCAGCCCGACAGGCGAGGATACGCAGGGGGAGACGTTTGCTTGGTATGCGCCAAAACATGCACGATAATGCGTTCCCAAGGACGAAAAGGGGCATCGCACTTGCCAACATCATGCAAAAGGGCAGCAGCTAGCAACGTATCTGACGGCGTGTGCTCGAGCAACGCTTTTGCCACCCACAGGGCGTGTTGCCTGTCGCGCACGTCCATCTGCTGAAAAAGTGCATATTCAGCAGGGGTGAGTACCCTTTGGGCGAGCCTTTCATCTGGTTGAATCAAGTGCGGTACAAACGCCAAGACACCGCGCCGCACGCGGTTGTAGTAACTGCGCAGTAACCCTTGGGGTTTCAGGCTTGGTTGCGGCGCGAGTTGCAGAGATGTTTGTGGTGATGTTTGTGGTGATGTTTGTGGTGATGTTTGTGGTGATGTTTGTGGTGATGTTTGTGGGGGGAAGGTAAGGGGCAACATGCGCTTCCTATCAAACCACGCTAAGGGGCGTTCGTCGTGAGTGTTGGTGACCACTGCAAGATGTGTTCGCTCAGTTGCACCGGGCAGTTTTCCTGAATGAGATGCGCACAACCCTCGAGCGTCACGAGGTCAGCCTCGAGTTGGCTTGCCAAGGTGCGGCTGCGTTCTAACGGTACGAGTTGGTTGTCGTCGCTGTTGATAATGAGTGTCGGCACGCCCAAAGGAATCAAGGCGGGTGAACGGGCGGACAAACTTGCGCGGCTCAGTTCCCAGAGGGCTTCATCCCAACCATCAACGCGGACGTTTTGACGGTAGCCCTCGAGCGTTTCAAGGTCGATACTTTCAGGCTCAGACAGGCTCGAGCGTAACATCTGCTGGCCAGGGCCACTGGCGAGTTGACGCATGAATAGCGGCCCCAGTCTATCCACTTGTGGCGTGCGGTACAACAGCCGCCACAAGCCGCGTAAGTTGCTGGTCACTTCTGGTACTGGGGCGAGGAGCACGACACCGTTAACGCGTTCGGGGTGATTTTGGGTAAAGGCCAGTGCCAACGCCGCGCCCGTGTCGTGGGCAACGAAGATAACGTCTTCGAGATTTTGCTGCTCGAGTAGCTCGAGTAGCCGCTGCTGCTGCTGGCTAAACAAATAGGGGTTGTGCGCCGCACTTTGCCAGTCACCTGACACCGGGCGACCACTCAACCCAAAGCCCAAGCGGTCATAAGCTAGCACCGTGGCACTGGCATCAATGGCAGGGACGATAGGCGGTTCACTGGTAGTGGCGTTGGTGGTGTTAGTGGCCATAAGAGCGTCATCTGCTGCCAAACTGGCACGGCCACTAGCAAGAGCGTCAACCACATGCCGCCACGCAAATGTATTGCCAATAAACCCGTGCAGCAGCACATAGGTAGGTTGGCCTTGACCGCGTTGCACATAGTGAAAGCGGTAACCATCAAGGTCGACAAATTGACTCTGTTCGCCTGCCAGTTGCTGAGCAGACACAGTGTCAAGTTCGGGAATGGGGGTGAGAAAAGGGCCTACGAGCAACAGTAACAACACCACCCCCAAAAAGATGAGCGTGGTTAATAAACGAACAGGCATGCTGGAATTGTACGCAAAAAAGCGCCAAGTCTTTGCAAACCCAGCGCCATTTTACGGTCATGACGTGATGGTCAAGGTTGTGTTTAGCCAGAAATCTGTAAACCTTTGGGGGTGAGCACGAACTCGATGCGCTCGAGCACGTAATCAATCAAAATAGCTAATAACGCCGCAGGAAGCGCCCCAAGCAGCACAAACGCATAAATCTGCTGAGACAAACCACCCGCAATAGGCACGCCAAGCCCACCTGAACCCGCGTATGCTCCTAGTGCTGCTGTACCTACGTTAATAACCACACTGGTGCGAATACCTGCCAAGATGATAGTACTAGCAATGGGCAATTCAATCTGCCACAGAATCTGCTGACGGGTAAGCCCCATGCCCCTTGCCGAGTCGATAACGAACGAATCTACAGCTTCGATGCCTGCAATCGTATTGCGCACAACTGGCAGCATCCCATAAAGAATCAGCGCCACAATCGCTGGCCAAAAACCAAGCCCTACAATCGGCACCATGATGGCGACGATAGCAAGCGTCGGTACGGTTTGCCCGGAGTTAACCAAGTCAGATACCAGCGGCAGAAATTCACGAAATTGGTCTCGAGTGACCATAATCCCTAGTGCCAAACCGATACTAACTGTGATAATCGACGACACGATGACCAGTTCTAGGTGTTGTGCTGTTAAGTTAACCACGGTCGTGCGTGGGTACAACAGTTGCGGGCTACGTGGGAAAATACCGTGCAACAGAGCATCCCACAAAGGCAAGTGACCAAAAAATGACCAAAATGCCAAAAAGATGGTGAGCGCCCGATAAAGTGGCCGATACAATTTTTCTTCTTGGTCACGGCGATAATACGCCAAAGCAACATCACCCGCAGCAAAAACAAGTGCCATCACCCAAAAAGGAATCAACGTGTCAACTGCGCCCACATCGATGAGGGTGTTGCCGTCAAAACCAAAGGTAGGCAACCACAAGTCAGGGCTGAGACTAGCGGTGGCACCTTCTTCAAAGCGTTCATCATTAAGTGACACCGGAATAAACTGCACAATAAACAGCAACGCCGCCATGCCTGCCCAAATGAGCGATACGATGGTCACACCCGTAGGTAACTTAAAGCCGTCGTTTTGCTTGTCTGGTGAAGCAGTTGTGGTCATGCGGCGGCCTCTTCAGGGTCGCGGTCGATGTACTCTTGCAAGGCCTTGAGGCGAATGCTGCCCACCAAATGCCCATGCTCATCAACGACGGGTGTCACCCGAAAACCACGGCTCACCATAGCTGAAAGGGCGTCGCGCACGGTGGCGTTTTGCCGCACGGAGATGTCGTAGTAGAGGGCTTCGTTCATGGCCTCGAGCAGCGAGCTTTCTTGTTCGGCGGCCTCGCGGTCAACCCAGCCTTTGAGGAGGCCTTTTTTATCCACCACAAAAGCATTACGTACACCATGTTCTTTGAACACCTTGCGCGCTTCGTCGATTTTGTCAGCAAAGTTGACGACAGGTGGGTTTTCTTCCATGATGTCGCGCACCCTCACCAAGCCGAGGCGTTTGAGTTGGCGGTCTGCACCCACGAAGTCGCGCACGAAGTTGTTCTTGGGATGGGCGAGTAGCGTATCAGGGGTGTCAAATTGCACCAAGCGCCCTTCGCGTAAAATAGCGATGCGGTCACCCATCTTGATGGCTTCGTCGATATCGTGGGTCACAAAGATAATCGTTTTGCTAATTTCTTTTTGAATTTGTAAAAACTCATCTTGTAATACATCGCGGGTGATGGGGTCAATCGCCCCAAAGGGTTCGTCCATCAGCATGATAGGGGGGTCTGCCCCGAGTGCCCTGGCGACACCAACGCGTTGCTGCTGACCACCGGAGAGTTGCCGAGGATATTTTTCGCGGTTGGTATCAGGGTCTAAACCAACCAATTCCAAGAGCCTGTCGACGCGCTTGCGAATGCGATTTTCTTCCCAACCGAGTAGTTTGGGTACAATGGCTACGTTGTCATAAATTGTCATGTGCGGAAACAAGCCAATTTGCTGAATGGCGTAGCCGATTTTGCGGCGCAACTCTTCAGCGGGAATTTCGCGGTTGTCACGACCTTCAACGGTAATGCGACCGCTCGAGATACTAATCAAGCGATTCACCATCCGCATCGAGGTGGTTTTGCCGCAACCCGAAGGACCAATGAACACACAGATTTCTCCGGGGGCAATCTCAACATCTAACCCGTCAACCGCCCGAAAGCCGTTGGGATACTGCTTGACGACATTTTCAAAAGTAATCATATAAACTCCTTATTTAAATGTGGCGAATGCCCGGTGAGGTCATAAGCGTTTCCAAACCGCGCAAACTGGCATCCAAAACAGCCGCAAGTAGCACAGCCGGAATAGCCCCAAGCAAAATCTGGTCAATAGAAGTGTTGATGATGCCTTGCAAGATAAAATCACCCAGGCCACCAGCACCAATTACCGACGCTACTGCCCCAATACCCACGAGTGACACGCCTGCGTTGCGCACGCCTGCCATGATTACTGGAATAGCTATAGGCAATTCAATTTGAAAAAAGCGCTGACTCGGTGTCATGCCCATACCACGCCCTGAATCGATAATGGCTTCGTCGACGTTATTGAGGCCTGCGTAGGTATTGCGCACCATCGGCAGTAGAGAATACAGGGTCAGGGCAATCACTGCGGGTGCTGTACCAATACCAGAGACACCCAAGTCGCGAATAGTGATTCCTTCTTCTGGATTAACACGACGCAAAAATTCTTGTGAACCTGCGCCAGATGCCACAATCAGCACCAAACCGAGCAAGGCAAACCCGCCAATGCCACCATAAAACGCCACTTTGTGAAGGAGTTTGTGAGGGTTGAGATAGCGACTCGCAAACCACAACCCAAACGACACCAAGAACATGGCTGTGAGCACAGCACGGTAACTATCAAAGGGGGCATCTTGCGAGGTGAAGACGATAAACAGTGAGCGGAACAAGAAACTGACCACTACCACCACCATCAATACCAACGGCAATGCTGTGACAATGGCCGTGCTGATGAGCACCACCTGCCGCCAAGTTGCACTGAGCTTGTCGGCATAACGCTGATAGCCATAAACTGCGCTGCCTGCAATGAGCAACAAGACAACCCAGATGCCAAAGATGCGCCACGCGCTCTGGTCGCCCAAGCGCGACATAGGCACTAATAGCACCCCAAACAGCGCCAAACTAGGTACAGTTTGAATGATACCCACCATGTACAAAATGATGGGTGCGGTGCGGGCGTCTCGGTAGGCCCACAGACCCAAGCCCACGCCAATGACAAACCCGACGACAAGCGAGATAACCACAAACATGATGTGTTCAATGGCGCGGCTACCTAAGGTGCTTCCTCGAGCTTCAAATTCCACCAAAATCGAGTAAATATCAAAAGAACCATTAAAAAGTAGTATCAGCGCCAAGACCAACCCTGACCAAGCGGCAACGCCTCGCGCAATCGCGCCAACACCTGCACGTGTGAGGTCACGCAAGCCAGCAAACAACACCACATAGCCACCCAAAATACCCACGGCAATGGCGGCAGAAGGTAGCAAACGCGGGTTGCGCAAGTTGACGTTTTCACCCAATAACGTTGCGGCGTTGTCAATGAGATCGCGGCCAGCTTGGGCGCCCAAATACAGCGTCAAAAACAAAAGGGCGTTGCCAACGGCGACCAAGAACCAGCCCCGCATTTCATCGGCATCGCGCAGCGCCACAATCAGTGGTGCGATGGCTAATAAAAAGAGCACGATATAGCGCACATCGCCCTCGAGTTGTAAGAGTTGAAAAGGAATCCCTGAAGCTAAGCGGTTGGGTTTAAGTTCGACAAGCGGCAAAAAGAAAAAGCCTAGCGTCGCAATAAGACTACCGAGAATGCCAATCCTGTTGGCGTTCGTAGACACTATCTACCTCCCTGTGACTAGGCTGTACCTAGTAGTGATGGAGCACGTGTGTTGTCAGATATCAGATGTACAAATATCAGCTGTACGAGACGTTTTGCAACGGGGTAACTTGAAGGTTGTCTATGTACCCTATGCTGAGTTTGCTACTATTTTGCTACCGTTATTTTGCTACCGTGCAGTCACCGTTATGCAGTCACCGTTATGCAGTCACTGCTGTATATTCACTGTTAGGCTCGAGGTGTTGTTTAACATTAAACAACCATCTTTGACTAATCAGCTCTGACCAGCTTGGACATTGACAGTCAAAACAACGGTGCATGAACGTTTCAGCAAGCTATGTGTGAAACCCCTGTAGAGCAGCCACAGCATAGACATATCAGGGTTTGACAAACAAGATAAACACGTGTCAGACACGTTCAGCAAAAACGAGCCAGGTGTGAAAGCCTGACTCGTTGCAAATGTAGCGTTAACGTGCCTCGAGCCTCGTGACTTACTCGATGAACCCGTTTTCTTGCAAGTAGGATAAAGCAACGTCGTCGGGGCTCTCGCCGTCAACTTCGACGCGGGCGTTCAAGCCTTGCAAGGTCACCTCATCAAAGGTAGCAAAGATGGGTTCCAACACGTCAGCGATGCTCGGTTCGGTGCCGTCAAAGGCTTCGATAACCTCGAGGCGGAAAACTGGCCCAGGTTGGAACACAGGTTGTGCGCCTTCGGGGTCAGAAAGGACGATAAAGTCATACGCCATCAGCGCGCCGTCAGTGCCGTAGGCCATGGCCACGTTCACGTCGTTTGCACCTTCTGCTAAAGCTTGTTCAGTTTGGGCGGGCGTGCCCCCAGCGATAATCAACAGTTGGTCATCACTGAAGCTGAAGTCGTAGGTGCGCTCAAAAGAAGGAATGCCGTCGGGGCGCTGGGCGAATTCGTCACCGGTTGCCACTTTGACGTAGTTGCCTTCACGCACGTACTCGGCAAATTCGGGCAGCGAGGTGATGCCGTTTTCTTCTGACCACTGGCGGGTCACTGCAAACGCGTAGGTGTTATTAGCAGGGGCAACTTGCAACCACACGAGGTCGTTAAGCTCGAGGTCCAACTCGCTCACAATCTCATAGGACTGAGCAGCATTTTGTGATGCACCCTCAGGTATTTCCACTTCGCCAGCGGCGGCTTCTTCACGGAAGTAGTTGCTGATGGCTGTGCCCGTGTATTCAGGATACACATCAATTTCACCGCTGGTAAGGGCGGCGCGGTTCACTTGGGTGCTGCCCAAGTTGGTGCGGTCTTCGACGGGGTAGCCAGCATCTTCAAGGGCGTAGTAGATAACTTTGCCCAAGAGAATGTTTTCAGTAAATTGCTTCGAACCAATACGGATGGGTTCTTGCGCAAACGCACCACCTAAGAGCGCGCCAGCAAGTACCAAACCTAGTAGAAATGTCTTACGCATATTTCCTCCTTCGTCACGGTTGTCGGATTTTACGCTTGACTTGCGCGGCAACCGCAACACAGCAAGATAACAGCAATCCGTAGACGCTCGAGAAAACGGCACAAAACAATACCGATGTGTTGTTCACAACATTAAAAAACATTACTTAGGTACAGCGTGTCCCGTACGCATTGGCGTACCCGCAAGGGCGGCAAGACACGTCTAACGTACTCACGTCATAAACACAACTCGATCAATAGGATCGGATTACTGCATATCTATCGTGGTCATTGTGACCACCTTGAGGGTAACACATCTGTTTCGAAAAATGCAAAGAAATGCCCAAGGATGCTCATGCGTTGGCTAGACACGTCCAACGCATCTGCCAAAAAACGCCATAAAACAGCCTTTACTGCTGATATTGTCAATGTAAACGTCGCTAATAGGGCAGTTTGGCGTAGTTTAGACTACAAAGTAGCGCCAGCCATGTCTCCTTTAGCACGTTGCTAGGTTAATGAAGGGTGAACACACACTTAGATTAATCCACCACCAACACCCCAACATCATCTCAGTAACGCCACAGCCAAAACGCCACAGTATGACCAAGTATGACCAAAACAACCGCACTGAGACAACCTGTGATGGGATAGGCGCATTGGGATTAGGAAAAAAACGACATTGTGAACGACATTGTGTGTGTCTGTGAGGGCTACGTTGAGGGTGCGTGTGGCTGTGTTCGGTACGTCCAGCGGCCAGCATACATGGTGGCATTCACACTGAGGTGCTCGAGCGTCTCCCTTGGGTCGTGCGAAAGCACCACCATATCAGCGGCTTTGCCTGTTTCCAAACTGCCCGTACTAGCTTCCCAGCCTGCTGCATACGCTGCGCCTGCAGTATACGCATAAAGTGCGTCGGACACGCTCAGTGTTTGTTCTTCGCCAATCACCAGACCGTCGTCTGCTCGGCGGGTGCAAGCAGCAGGCAAGCCCACATTGACAATATCGGGCGTGGCCACAGGGGTATCTGAGCCAAACGCCAACACCGTGCCCTGCGCCAAGAGCGTCCTGTTGGGTGTCGCGTGATGTAGACGCTCCGGTAAGAGTGTGGCGATACTGGCAGCATCAAACACCAGATGACAGGGTTGAATGCTGGCGATAATACCTAGTTCTGCAAAACGAGTGACATCATTAGGGTGAAGGTGCTGGGCGTGTTTGATGCGGGGGCGTAAGCTGACTGCTTGCCATTGGTTAGATGTCGTTTCCAGTGTGTCTAAAACAGCACGGTTGGCAGCATCACCGATGGCGTGAATGACAGGCGAAAAACCCGCTGCAATAGCCAAAGGCACGCGCTCGCGCAAGACTTCAGGGCCGTGCACGGGCATGCCTCGAGTAGTTTTGCCAGCGTAGGGTTCTAACATCCACGCTGTTAAACTGCCAAGTGCGCCATCGGCAAAAAACTTCGCCCCACCCACACAAAAACGGTTGCCACCTTGGCCGCCTGCTAGCCCCAG
>CAZKAZ010000046.1:21035-24209 GCA_964550765.1 uncultured bacterium
TGCCAGTCGTCCTCGATCTCGGGACCCGTCGCGACCGCGAAGCCGAGGTCGGCGGCGGCGTGCTCGAGGTTTTCTTGGGCAATACACGCCCACACCCGCAGTGGAAAGTCATCACCTGAAGCGGCACTGGCTAGTGCCCGAAAATACCCCGCAGTAGGGTCAGCCGCCATGTGGTGCACGCTGGTGATGCCTAGTTTGGCTAAGTCGTGAGCAGCAGCATGGGCAGCGGCAAGTAGTTCGGCGTCTGTTAGGGCAGGCATGACGCGGGTGATGAGGACGTCAGCGCGTTCTAACAACAAACCACTTGGTTGCCCGTCACGGTCTTTGACGATGACGCCATGTTCGGGGTCGGGTGTATTGGCTGTGACGTTGGCATGCGCTAAGGCCAGTGAATTGACCCACACACTGTGATGGTCTTTAGACTTGAGAAACACTGGATGTTCGGGGGCTACTTTGTCTAAGTCGTGTTTGCTCACGCTATCGACCCCATAGCGACTGAGCAAAAACCCTGCCCCACGTAGCCAGTCGCCTTTGGGGGTGGCTCGAGCTGCATCTGCTACTGCGTCGAGGGCGTCTTCGAGCGTGTGGGTGTCGTGTAAATTGACGCCAGAAAGCTCTAGGCCATGCTGCGTGAGGTGTACGTGGGCATCATGAAACCCAGGCAAAAGGACGCGTTCACCCAAAGCAATGTCGGTGACGTTGGGCGTGGCTTGTGCTCGAGCATCTGCCAAGCTACCCACAAAAGCAATCTTCTCACCGCGTACAAGGATAGCTTCAACTTCAGGTTGTTGGGGGTTCATGGTCAAAATCGTGCCGTGAAACAGCACGTCGGTCATGGGTTGGTCAGTCATGGGCTATGCTACCGCTTTGAGCACAACAAGCGCACCAAAAACACCAAAAAAACACCGACCCGCAGGTCGGCGCGTGTGATTGCTTCTGGATTGCTTCTGTAATGGTTGTTGTGATTAATGCGCGTGTTGACTAGCCTGCGTTAAAAAAGGCTTCCATCTCGCGGTAAAGTGCCTCGAGCTGATCCTCAGCAACATCTTCACCTGCTTGCAAGGTTTCGCGCACGTCGTGCAGGTGTTCGTTGAGTTCGCTAAACCCGCGTTCCCTGCCTGTTTTGCCTTCGTATTGACGCATCAAAGCTGTGTGTAAGGCTTCGATATCTCGCAAAATAACAGTGTGGTTTTGTCCCGCATGCAGGTCGTCGTGGAATGTCTCGAGCAGTAGCACCATGTCTTCACCCGTGGCGTGGTGTAAGACGATTTCACTTTCTGCTAAAGCCGCGTCGTACGCTTCGGCCAAGGTCGCAAACGCTGCTTGGTTGGCCGTACCCTCGCGCAAGCTGCTTTCAAAGTCGCGCAGGTGTTCGCTCAAGGCTTCGTCCATGCCGAGCAGGTCACCCGAACGGGCGTAGGCTTCGTTAAAAACATCTTCGGCGTGTGCCAAAATATCAGCGGCCAAGTCACCTGCGGTCAGGTTGCGGCCTACGGTAGCCAGGGTGTCGCGCACCTGTTCAAAGGCCAAAAAGTCGTTGCGCAATTCGGTGACGCTGACATCCATTGCGTCAGCGCTACTGTTAACGGCAGCAGTAGGGGGCGCAAACTGCAAAGGACTCGCTAAGCGGGCGGGTTGGCTCGGTAAGCTCACGGTGGCGATGCGGTTGGTGGCTTGACCGAGTGCCAAAATACCAAGCACCACCAACACGATGGCCGTCACAATCGTCGAGAGGATTTGCGTTGGGCTTTGTTTCACGGTGTCTCCCTAAACGTCTTGATGAGTTTTTCTACGCTGAATGTCTACGCTGAATGCACGTCCACTCAATGGAAGGCATCCAGTTCAAGGCAGCGTCAAACAATATCTCTAAGCAAGTTTATCTGACGTCCCCTGTTAGGTCTTACAGCTATTGAGTCTTACAGGCATACATCTTGTAGGCATATTAACGCATGAACGCTGGTCAAGGCCAACCATCGCGTCAATATCAGTACAAGACTATATCAGTACAAGACTATATCAGTACAAGACTATATCAGTACAAGACTATGTTCATGCTAGGCAAAAATCTATATACATACCGAGATTCACGCAGACAATTCGCCCCTTGCTAGCATACTCTCAGCAATCTGCACCGCGTTCAGCGCCGCCCCTTTGCGAATCTGGTCGCCTGCGACAAACAGGGCAATTGCCCCGGGCATACTGGCGTCTTCGCGGATACGCCCCACAAAGACATCATCTTGACCGCTGGCGTGTTGGGGCATGGGGAAGGTGTTGTTGACCCTATCGTCGATGACGTTGACGCCAGGGGCGGAACAGAGCACGTCTCTGGCTTCGTCTTCACTCACAGGGCGGGAAAATTCCACGTGAATGGCTTCGCTGTGCGCCCTAAACACGGGCACGCGCACGCAGGTAGCACTGATGCGGAGGTCGTCCCTAGCCAGAATCTTGCGTGACTCGAGCAATAACTTGCGTTCTTCGACGTTGTAACCATCTTCGCCAATGTCTGAGTCGTGACTGAACAAATTAAAAGCGATAGGGTGCTGGAATTTGTTGACGTCTAGGGGTTTATCGGCCAGATAATTGCGGCTTTGCTCTGCTAGTTCGTCGATGCCAGCCGCCCCTGCTCCTGATACCGCTTGGTACGTAGCCACAGTGGCGCGGGTGATGCCAAACGCCTGCTCGAGGGGCGCGAGTGCCATCAAAGCAATAATGGTCGAGCAGTTGGGGTTGGCAATGATTCCCTGATGTTGGCTGGTAGCTTCGGGATTGACTTCCGGCACGACCAAGGGCGTGTTTGCATCCATGCGCCACGCAGAGGTGTTGTCAATCACCACGCCACCATGCGCTGCCCAGTTTTTGGCGTGGGCTTTGGAGAGGCTACCCCCTGCCGAAGAAAAAATAACATCTGCGTGCAAGTTGTTATCTTCTGGCAGTGCCAACACCGTGTGCGTTTTGCCAGCAAACGTCACCTGCTTGCCTGCTGAACGCGCTGAGGCGTAAGGGCGGAGTTCCGTTACCGGAAAATTCCGTTCTGCAAGTAGGTCTAAAAATTCTTGTCCGACAGCACCGGTCACGCCGACGATGGCAACGCGCATAAGCTGGGCGACGAAATCCATGGTGCTGATCTCGAGAGACACGGTGATGGTTTTGCGCTGCCCCTGGCTCGGCTGGATC
>CAZKAZ010000046.1:24219-40566 GCA_964550765.1 uncultured bacterium
TCCTCCTGATATATCCCCGTATCGTTCTTGAAAACCCGTTTGTGAGTTTTCGTGGCTAAGCGTTCGGCTTACGCGTTCGTTAGCTTAACAAGCTCGGTTGCCCACTGCCCGCCCCAACACAACGTGCCCACATAGCAACGGTATTTTAGGCGATATCTTGGTAGGCAGCATTTTGAGTTATGGGCAATTTTTTATTACTACTATCTTGTTATGTCGAGAATATGCTGTTGGTTGTTGATGAACGTGCTCGTCGTGACAAAGGCGGCAAGCATCCGATATACTGGCAAGTAACGATGAATGAATCCCTCGAGAGCTTGAAAGCACGTTTGAAAGCCCTTGGCGCATCGGGCAGTGAAGACGCAATGGCTGATGTCAAGTACGTCATTGACCAAGCAGAGAAACTTATGCGCCGCATTGATGTGCTCGAGCGGGTCAGCCGCATCACCTCGTCGGTATCGCGCATTGAAACCGAAGACGACGTCGATAAAGTGCTCAGTGACATTCTTTCTAATGCCATTGAACTCAGTAAAGCGGGGCGTGGTTTTATCGTGCTCAAAGACGACAGTGACGATGGGTTCACCATTCGGGCGTCGCGCATGGTAGAGGGTGTCGATGATAACGTTGCTGACGGCGAAGTCAGTGCTGACGGTGACGACATGCGCATTTCGCGTTCGCTCATCAAGACCATTTTGGAAAGCGAAAAAGGGGTCGTAACCACCAACGCCCAACAAGATGAACGCTTCCAGCGCAGTGCCACCATGATGATTGCCAATATCAGAAGCGTCATGGCCACGCCCATCCGCTTGCACCAAGAGGTCATCGGCGGGATTTACGTCGATAGTCAGTTGGCGGATTATTTGTTTGACGAAAATGATTTAACGGCGCTCTCGAGCTTCGCTGATAACGCCGCGGTCACCTTGACCTTAGCCACCTCACTCAAAGCGCGGCGCGACTTTAACGTGCAGTCGGTGCGGGCGCTCGTTAACGCCGTTGAAGCTGCAGATGCATATACTGCCGGTCACTCGAGCCGCGTGGGTTACTACGCGAGGGGCATCGCTGCCCGCATGGCGCTTGACAACGAAGACGTTGAAAATATCCTCTTTGCAGGCTATTTGCACGATGTGGGCAAAATTGCTTTGACCTTACCCGTCAGCAAACAAGGGCCACTGAATGACGCTGAGTGGGAAGAAATGCGCAAACACACCATCTACGGTGTGCGCATTCTTGAAGATTCACCTGCTCTTGCCCACCTGCTGCCGGCGGTGCGCAGTCACCACGAAAAGTGGACAGGCGGGGGCTATCCGGACGGTATTGCCGGTGAAGACATTCACTTATATGCTCGCATTATTGCCGTAGCAGACGCGTTTGACGCCATGACCACTGATCGCCCTTACCGCAAAGCCTACGAAACGGACTATGCCCTTAGCGAAGTGGCCAAAGGACGCGGCACGCTCTACTATCCGCCGGCTGCCGATGCATTCTTGCAAGCTTTTGAACATGGTGATTTGGCACTGGCCAACAAGTTTGACAAGGACTTTTTTGCGTCGCTCGAGCTAAACTAACGCACATTTCAGCAAGTTTTTAGCATCCTTGTTCCGTTGGGACAGGAATTTTTTCATGAGGTATCGTCTCGTGTTGAGGGTGTGATGTGTATCCTCAGTGTGTGCTGGTGGGTTGGAGGCCGTTGTCTCGTGCGCTGAAGGGATTCGCGGGACGCGTTAGCATGGGGCGTGGACGATTTTTCTGACTACACCGCTTCTGATTACACCGACTGGCACGCCTTAGAACAGCGCATCCCCTTAGATGACCTGCCTGCGTTTCACCGGGCGTTTCTCAGCAAAGTGCAACCTGACCAAGACTGGAACACTGTGTTTTTGCGGCAGATTCAAAGCAAAGTGCAAGCAAGCCTCAAGCAGCTCGAGCGCAGTGGCACCCTTCGCCGTGAAGGTGACAGGCTACTTGTTCCCAAGACGCTCATTCCCGACGCTTTTCAGGAATATCTGTAACTCGTGGCAAGGCGTATTGTGGTCAAGGTTGGCTCGAGCAGCCTCACCGACGAACGCGGGCGCATTCACCCGCCGAACTTGTGGGCGCTTGCAAGGGGTCTGCAGGTGTTAGAACAGGCGTGGGACGCTCGTGCAGTGCTAGTGTCTTCGGGGGCAGGTGCTGCCGGGCGGGAACGGTTGGGGTTGTCGCTGCCGTTAACGTTACCGGAAAAACAAGCCGCTGCCGCCGTTGGTCAAACGCTACTGATGCTCGACTGGGCGCGGGCGTTTGCCCCCAAACCCGTGGCGCAGTTGCTACTCACCGCCAGTGACATTCAAGACCGCGAACGTTACGTCAACGCCAAACATGCCTTAGAAGCCAGCTTAAAGTGCGGGGCACTGCCCATCATCAACGAAAACGACAGCGTGGCCACCTCGGAAATTCAGTTTGGTGACAATGACACCCTATCGGCGTGGGCGGCGTACTTGGTTGCTGCCGATACCCTAATTATCCTCACCGATGTGGACGGCCTCTATGACCGTGACCCCCGTCATCATGCGGATGCCAAACGTCTCAGCGAGGTACAAAGTGTGCAAGAGGTGATGCACTTAGCTGGCGATGCAGGGTCGCAGCGCGGTACGGGCGGCATGGTCACCAAGTTGCGAGCTGCCAACATTGCTACGGCTGCAGGTATCGAAACGCGTATTTTGGCTGGCGGTGGGGCGGCGCTCGAGGCACTCGCAGCAGGTGAACAACCGGGTACGCGCATCCTCGCGGGGGCAAGCACCCCAGCCCGCAAAGCTTGGCTGGCCCAACAGCCCAGTCGCGGTAGCATCCACGTTGACGCAGGGGCGCACAACGCGTTGGCTAAGGGGCGTAGTTTGTTGCCCAAAGGCGTCACGGCGGTATCGGGTGACTTTCGGTTTGGTGATGCTGTGGCAGTAGTGCAAGCAGGTAAGCAAGTCGCCTTGGGACTTAGCAATTACTCGAGCGACGCCTTGAGTCGCATCTTAGGCCGTCACACCCAAGACATTGCGGTAGTGTTGGGTTACAAAGACTTCGATGAGGTGATTCATCGTGACAACTTGGTGCTCGTTGCTACCCCCAACGCTTAGACCCCAACGCTTAGACCCTAACGCTTGAACCCTAACGCTTAGAGCAAGTCCGTCTCAAGCAAGCCTGTTAACGTGGCTTTGGCAAAACCATCAAAAAAAGCAGCCTCGCTACCCTGTTAACGGGTACTGTCCGCGTTATGATAGGGCTATATTGTTGGGTGAATGTGCAAATCTGTGGGTCACGCTTTCATACTCATACCTTCACACTGACGTAAACATTAAAGACGTAAGCGTTACAAACGTAAGCGTCAAAGACGTAAACATGAGACCTAAACCCGAAGAAAGACTGGTGATGTATGACAAAACGAACGTTATCTGGCTACGCTGCTGCCGCTGTGATTGTCGGTTTAGGCATTGCAGGCTTACTTTTTCCCATTGCCATTGGCCATATGTACGGACTTGACATCAATCCGGAACACCCGCGGGGTTGGCCAAGTTTGCGGGCATTATTTGGCGGTTCTCAACTGGCGATTGGTGCCATGATTGGTTATGGCATGTTGCGCCGTGCTGATTATCAAGAACTGGTGCGCTTTGGTGGTTACATCTGGGCAGCCTCTGCGGTAGGGCGGATTGTCACGACGGTGTTTGTGCAGTTGGTGTCGCCGTTTAATTTGGCGCTGGTGTTTATGGATCTTTTGATTGCCACCGCTGTACTCTTAGCGGGGTATGAAGAGGTGAAACCTCGAGCTAAAAAAGATACCCAAGCCTCTACCTTGCCCACCGTCGAAGGTGAAGTGGTCTCGGCAGGTGACGTAAGCCGTCCTAGTTAACTGATTTCTCGTTAGCTGATGCGTAGCTCGCTGATAATTCGTTAGTTTATTGCAAGTATTGCAAGGTGTACGCGTATCATCATGATGTATCTGTGACGTGTTCGTGACTTGTTATCTGTGACGTATTCGTGACGCCATCACCTATCGTGTGGTGGCGTTTATGATGTTGTGCTGATTGACGGCAGCGATAGTAATCTGGCGACAGTAATCTCGCTACCGTCATCTACCTAGCGGTTGTCACAAAGACTCAACAAGGACTCACAAGGACTCACCAAAGCGTTGTGCTGCCAGTGTTGTGCTATCAGCGTTGTGCTGCGCGTGACGTATGAATATCATGATTTTGTGTTGAATATTGTGGCAAGCAAGACTGCAAAAACATGTCTACCGTAACGAAACAAGCCCAAAGCAAGGATGAGGCGAGTATGCCGGAAAACGTGATGAACAACTTAGCAATGCCGTTGCGCTTAGCGCCGCTCGAGGGTACCAAAGACAGCTTGCCTGCTTTGAGTGCGACCCGCTACCGCGTGCTCACAACGCTCAGGGCGCTCTATGACCAATGGGGTTATGCCTCAGTGGAAGTGCCTGCGATTGAGGCGTTTGAACCCGAACATCCGGCGGCGCACAAAGCGTTCAAACTGGTAGACGGTAGTGACGTGCTGATGCTGCGAGCAGACTTTACGCCTAGTATTGCCCGCCTCATCCAAGCTCAAGAAGCCCCCCGTGACCGCGCTGCTGCCAACATTGGCCGCACGGGTGTGTACCGCTATCAGTACGCGGGTACGCTCTGGCAAGCCATCAACCCTGATGTAGCGCGCACCCGCGAATTTAGCCAGATTGGCTTGGAGCTCATTGGCATCTCGAGCCACCGTGCCGATGCGGAATTGATTCACTTGGCAAGAGAATCCGTGCGAGCAGTAGGTCTGTCGCCGAGGGTCGAACTGGGCAATCCGGGGTTGATTCGTACCCTTTTTGCTTTGGCTGACATTCCTACTACCCAACAAGACACCATTGCCCGCACCATTGACCGCAAAGATGTGGCGAGTTTGGCGCGTTTGCTCGAGCCCTATAACCTTGCTCCTGATGTGCGAGATGCCCTTTTGGCGACCCCTGATTGGTATGGGGGTATCGAAGTGTTAGCAAAAGCCAAACAGGCGTTACCTTGGCCGGAAGTGACAGGGGCGCTCGAGCACTTAGACGCTTTGATTGACGAATTTGAAGATAGCAGCGAACTGCGTTTGGACCTAGGCATGGCGCGCCGCCTCGACTACTACACCGGGGTGACGTTTCGCGCTTACACCAGCGATTCTGCCCAGCCTCTTTTGGGTGGTGGTCGCTACGATGGGGCGCTGCTCGAGCACGCCGCCGGGTTTGCTTTGGGCTTAGAGCGCATTGTGTCAGCACTACCACACCAAGCACCAGAAGCCCCCATCGCCGTGAGCCTCGATGACCCTGCTGCCAGAAAACTCAGAGGTGCTGGTTACAAGGTGGTGCGGGCATTAGCCACGACCAAAGCTGACATTCAACAAGAAGCCCACAGCCTTGGGGCGCTATTTGTGCTCGCCGATGGGGTGCTCGAGCCAGTTGCCCACGCTGCGCAATCTGATGATGCCACCTATACCCTCGGTATGAAACTACAAGCCATTATCGACGGCGCGATAGAGACATCTTCCTCGAGTCAACAGAAAGACCACCATCATGGTTAGAGCCACCGATAAACTCACCGTTGCCTTACCAAAAGGCCGCGTCCGCGAGACCAGCATGGCGCTACTAGCAGAAGCGGGGTTACCTTTAACCCTTTCGGATCACGCCCGGGCGCTGCGCCACGAAAATAATGATGTGACCATGTTTGAACTGCGCAATAGCGACGTGCCGACGTATGTGGAACTTGGCGTGGCAGATGTGGGAATTGTTGGTAAAGACGTGCTGCTCGAGTCCGGTTGTAACGTGTTTGAACCCGTTGATTTGGGTTTTGCCCGTTGCCGCATGGCGCTCATTCGCCCGCGTGGGATGCACACCCCCATCACCCGCGTGGCCAGCAAATATCCCAATGTCACCAGCGACTACCTGCGGCGAGTTGGCAGCACCGCCGAAGTGATCAAACTCTCTGGCAACGTCGAATTGGCGTGCTTGACGGGGCTAGCTGATGCGGTAGTAGATATTGTCGAAACAGGCGGCACGCTGCGGGCGAATGACTTAGAAGAACTCGAGGTGCTGTTTTACTCGAGCGCCCGCCTCATTGTCAACCGCACCTCACTCAAATTCAAAGACGGTCAACTGCGCCCTTTAATCGATAACCTACGCCAAGCCGTTCGTGCTGGCGTTTAATTGAGTTCACTTTCAACTTGACCCAATTACGGCACACGTGGTAGTGGGACGAACCTCGGGTGACCGCGTGAATACGTTTCTGGCAAGCTGTCAGAAAGCGGTGTCAGACGGCGTTCGTCAAATTTGCCAACGGTGAGTTCGGGAGCCCCTGGGGGTGGCTCGAGCACCGCTGGTGTCACCGTTGGGGTGGCGACTGTGCCATCGGCGTTGAGGTAAGGCAGTAACAATATTTCTGGGACAGGCCGCTGCACGGCGGGTTTGGCTAGTTGCGCTGGGATGATGCTCAAAGAGGCTGGCTCGAGCGACTGCTGTGCCACGCTAACTGTTACAAGGGGCAGTAACGCCAACGTGAGCAAACTCAATAGGGTACGCATGATGTCACTTTGCCCAAAAATAGCGCGAGAAACGTAAACCTGAGGTGAGAAATGCTCGAGCTACCCACAACCCCATCTTGTCAAACCTATTAATCTTACCCTGTCACCGTCTTCTGTTTTCACTGCCTTACCATCCTGCTATCACTGTGATGCAGATAACCCTCCTATGAATGGTAAATGAAGTGTTATGCTCAACCTTACGATTTCCTTTCATCTTAAAAAACTTGGAGGTGAGGCAATGACGAAGCAAGCCAAAGGGCGCAACGTGCGTGGGTTGTTGTTGGCGCTACTGCTGACGTGGGTAGCCATTGGGATGGCGACGTGGGTAGCGGCACAGCAAAAGTCATGGCAAACAGAAGAACAAATAGCGCCAATAAGCCCAAAAGCCACCCAAGCGGCCAGCGTGCCGAAGGTGTGGGCGGCGCTCGTTAACCTGCAGGTGACAACGACGGCTGACACGGGTGAAGGCAGTTTGCGGGCAGTCTTAGCGGCTGCTAGCGACGGTGACACCATCACGTTTGCTACCAGTTTAGCCGGACAGACCATCACCCTAGCGAGTGATTTACCCGAAATCAGTGTGAATACCCTCACCCTTGATGCGGCAAGTTTTTTGGGCAAGGTGACAGTTGATGGGGGAGATATCCACCGCCTTTTTTATCACACGGGTACGGGTGTGTTAACTATCGACAATATGGTGCTACAAAATGGTGTCGGTAGCACCGATGTGGCTGGCACTGCGGGTGGCGGCGTGTACAGCGTGGGTAGTGTCATGATTGTTGACAGCACAATCTCGAGCAACGCGGCTGCGGACTTTGGTGGGGGTATTTACAGCGATGGTGACGTCACTGTGATCAACAGCGTCATCAGCGATAACGCCGTGGTGGGGTTTAGTGGCGGGGGTATTTATAGCCGAGGCAAGGTCACGGTGTCTGACAGTACCCTCTCGAACAACAGCGCAGACTTTGGTGGGGGTATTTATAGTAATGGCGACGTCACCCTCAGCGATAGCACCATTACCGCCAATGCAGCCGTTGACAGTGGTGGAGGTGTTTACGGCCAAAGAAACGTCACCATCAGCGATAGCACCATCGGTAGTAACAGCGCAGGCAATGTTGGCGGCGGCATTGTCAGCGTGGGTAATATCGTCTTTTTTGGTTGCACCACCGTCGAAGGCAACACCGCAGCGACCAACGCCCAAGGGCAAGCAGGCGGTACGGTCAGCGATGATATTGGGTTGCTTCCTGACACAAACTCTGATGCGCCTTACATTGGTTGCCCGTAATGAGGTTACTTGTGCGTAAGAGGGTAAAGGGGGGGGTGGCTCGAGCCATTACCACAAGCCACCAACGCCAGATAGGCATGATTGCCATGTTGCTGCTAGCACCAGCTATGTTGGCAGTAGCGCAAGATACTCAAGTGACAACCCCCACGGCCATTGTGACCACGACGGCTGATGAAGGGGAGGGCAGCTTACGCCAGGCACTACAATCGTCGCAAAACACCGATCCAGATACCTTCGACTTAATTGTCTTTGATGCAAGTTTAGCCGGACAGACAATTACCCTCACACGTGACCTGCCAGAAATTACGTCTGAACGGTTACACATTGATGCAAGCAATCTTGAGGGGAAAGTGACCATAGATGGCGTTGATCTCTACCGCATCTTTCATCACGTAGGGGTGAACGATTCCGCTTACATAAGTCTGGACGATCCCTTTTATCTTACCGTGACTAACCTTGTGATAAAAAACGGTCGTGCTCCCGATGGAGGCGGTATCTACAGTCGTGGGTCTGTTATTGTCAATAATAGCAATATTTATGAAAATGTAGCAAGTGGCAATGGCGGTGGCATTTACGGTATTGAATCTGTGCGTGTTGAAGATAGCACCATCAACTTAAATGTAGCAGGTGGCAATGGTGGTGGTATTTACAGTAGTGGACAAGTTACTTCAAATAATAGCTTTATTTTTGAAAACACAAGTGAAGACAGTGGTGGTGGTATCTACAGTTTACGAGGAGGAGTCGACACGCGTGACAGCACTATCTCTAGGAATACAGCAGAATTAGACAGTGGCGGCGGTATACACGGCACGTTTGTTAACATCGTAAATAGCAGAATTGAGTGGAACGACAGTGCGCTTGCTGGTGGTGGCATTAGTAGTGGTGTTGCTTATGTCACAAATAGCACGATTTCATCTAACATTGCTGTTGTTGGTGGTGGCATTAAAAGTGACGAGTCAATCAATTTCAGAGGATGTATAATAGTAGAAGGTAACCTAGGGGTGGCTGAGGACGGAACCAGTGCGTGGCAGGCAGGCGACGTTGTTGAGCACTTTAAAGACAATAATGCCCTAGGAGATAATGAACCCGAAGCAACACTAAATAGCGAGTCCGATGAAACGTACGAGCAGTGCTATTGAGTGCTGTTGTTAGGATTTTTGCCATCGGTGACGCTAGCAACAAACGTGCTCAGCACCCGTAGCGCCATCTGGTTTTTACCGCCTGTGGGAATGATGAGGTCAGCGTATTGTTTGGTGGGTTCGACAAACAAGTCATGCATAGGTTTCACCGTGCGGCGGTATTGCTTGATGACGCTTTCGGCGCTGCGGCCACGTTCGCTGACGTCGCGTTCTAGCCTGCGAATAAAACGTTCATCAGGTGGGGCATCTACAAAAATGGCTAAGTCCATACGCTGGCGCAATGTTGCTTCGTGTAATACCAAAATGCCTTCCACGACGATGACCGCTCGAGCATCTAACGGCACCGTCTCGGTAGCGCGGTCATCTTTTGTAAAGTCATAAATCGGTCTTTGAATAGGCTCGCCGCGCACCAGTAGCTCGAGGTGTTGCACCAGTAGCTCGTTATCAAACGCGTCTGGCTGGTCGTAATTGGTAAGCGCCCTGGCTTCCGCTGGTACATCAGGCTGCGCCCGATAATAAGCGTCTTGCGGCAAGAGCACCACATGATCTTCTCCGGCGGCTTGCACAATGGCTTCGGCAACAGTGGTTTTGCCGCTACCGGTGCCACCTGCGAGGCCAATCACCAGCGGTTTAGCAGGGCGTTTTTGCGCTTGGTTCATGACGAAGGGGTATCCGCCTTAACAGCTGGGGTGTTTTGTGGGGTGTTTTGTTGGTTGGTAGCAGCAGCAATAAAACCCCGAAAGGGTGCACTGGGGCGGGCGAGCCTCGAGCCAAACTCGGGGTGTGACTGTACGCCTACAAAATACGGATGTTGGCTCAGTTCGATGGCTTCCACTAACCCCACGCCGCGCCCTGCCATCCCCGGGGTTACCCCAGAAATAATCAAGCCTGCTTGCTCTAGTGCATCCACATAAGCAGGATTGACTTCGTAGCGGTGGCGGTGGCGTTCCATCACGGTATTGTCTTGTCCGTGAGCATAAAGTGCGTGTAATTTTGTACCTTCACGCAGTTGCATGGGCCAGTTGCCAAGGCGCATGGTGCCGCCCAAATCGGCCACTTCAAGTTGTTCTGGCATCAAATCAATCACCGGATGGGGCGTGTAGGGATCAAACTCGGTGGAGTTAGCACCTTCTAAAGCGGCTACATGCCGAGCGTAGTCAATCACCGCGACTTGCATCCCCAAGCAAATGCCCAAAAAGGGAATGTTTTGCTCTCTGGCCACTTTGACTGCTTGCACCTTGCCTTCGATGCCGCGCACTCCGAAACCACCGGGTACCAAGATACCGTCTAGTTGGGCAAGGGAGTCTAAACCGTCTTCAACGAGGGATTCGGCGCTGATCCACCGCAAATTCACCTTGGCGCGGTTGGCGATGCCTGCGTGGGTCAAGGCTTCCGTCAAACTGAGGTAAGCATCCGGCATGGCGATGTATTTGCCGATGATGCCGATGGTCACTTCGGCGTCGGGGTGGCGCAAAATATGCACCGCTTGTTGCCAACCACGCAGTTCGGGGGTGACTTTTTCGAGTCCTAAGCGTTTTTCTACAAAACGACCGAGGCCTTGTTGCTCGAGCATTTCCGGTACCGCATAAACATGCTCGCTGTTGTAACTGTTAAACACCCCCTCGGGGTCAACATTGGTAAATAGGGCAATCTTGGTGCGGGTGTCTTCGGGTGAAGGCCGCTCAGAACGCAAAATCACCGCATCGGGTTGAATACCAACGCTGCGCAAGGTAGCCACTGAGTGCTGAGTGGGTTTGGTTTTGAGTTCTTGACTGGTCTCCAAAAAGGGCAATAACGTCACGTGTAAATAGAGCGTATTACCGTAACCCTTAACAAACCGCAACTGGCGAATGGCTTCCAAAAACGGCAATGATTCAATATCACCTACCGTGCCACCAACCTCCACAAGAACGATTTCTGCGTGTTTATCCGCACTGTCAATGCGCGCTTGAATCTCGTCGGTGACGTGAGGAATGACTTGTACGGTCTGCGCGAGATACTCGCCGCGCCGTTCTTTGTTAATAACTGTCTGATAGACCTGCCCGGTGGTGATGTTGTGCGCCCGTGATAAGTCGGTATTTAAAAAACGCTCGTAAGTGCCAATATCAAGATCTGTCTCAGCACCGTCACTGGTCACGAACACTTCGCCGTGCTCATAAGGACGCATCGTACCTGCGTCAACGTTGATGTAGGGGTCAATTTTTACAGCCGTCACGCGAATACCGCGTGCTCTAAGAAGTGCCCCTAAGCTCGAGGTCACAATGCCCTTACCGAGGCTACTGACGACCCCGCCCGTAATGAAAATATACTTTTGCTCCATGGCGTTCACCTTCCGGGATTTCATGCTAGCACGGGCGTGTTGTTTGGGGGCGTTGGGGATGCCATGACGTACACGTCATGCGTTGCGGCATAACCTGTAGCCATTGACACACTTGAAAATATAGGCGTAAAATTGGTTAGACCGTTTAACCAACCTTTCATCTCATAGCAGACAGGCAACATCTGTTTGCGGTGAACGATTTGTTTGAGGCGCAGATTTTTTTGATAGTGCGTGCTCGAGCATCCCCTATATCTTTGCTGTTGGCTAATCGTCAGTAAATCATCAGTAAGTTGTCAGGGACGCGTCAGTAACAAACATGCTTGCATAGCTCAGAAAAGGAGTAACCATTCTCGAGCCAGTCACCAGTCAATCCAGAGCCGATGCTGTGGCTGCAAGCCTCATTCGCTATTTGGCAGAAGGAGGTTTTGAGGTGGGCACGCGCTTGCCGGCTGAGCGCACGTTTGCTGAGCGTTTGGGGGTGAGTCGGGGGATTGTCCGCGAAGCGTTAACCCAACTGGCCACTCTGGGCATCGTGGAAAGTCGCACGGGTAGTGGCACGTTTTTGTGCAGACGACCCTCGGTGAATGACCAGCATGTGGTGATGACGGTTGATGCTGAAAGGACGACGTTGTTGCAGTATCTGGAACTGCGCCGCGCCCTCGAGAGCGAAGTCACCAGCCTGCTAGCCAAGCGAGCTAGCGCCGACGATGTTGCCTATTTTCACAGCCTCGTTGACGCCATCGAAGCCGAACACGCCGCCAAGGGAACAGCCCACGACGCTGATAAACGTTTCCACTGGGCGCTGTTTGAACGCCTTGATAACCCTTTGTTTTTGCAGCTTTTGACGCCTTTGTGGGACGTTCTGGAAACCCTCTGGGACGCCCCTCTGGGCAATCACAACGTCGGTCAGGGGACGCTGCCGCTGCACCGCCAACTCGTTCACAACATTGCCAGCCGCGACGCTACAGCCGCCCGTGAGACGGTGGTGGCGTTACTGGCAAGCGTGGAAAATGACTTGCTCGAGAGTCCTCGAGCCAACGGAGGTGATCAGTAGTTTTTCGCTCAATACCAGCGTATGAATGTCAACATACACACCTATCAAATCATGAGCTTGGAAAGGAACACATGCCAAAAACCCTATTATTTTGCTTGATTGCTTTGCTCTCCCTCGCCAGCGCCCAAAACACCACCGTCTACGGAACAGAACTTCCCACTGACGCTGCCCCTTACGACCAGCAGGTCTTTCGCATTGGCTGCGACAACACCGCAACAGGCGTCACCTTTGACTTTGCAGTGAGTGTCTATCAGCGTTATTGTATCAACTCAGGTGACATCATTGTCGATCAATTTCAAGATGCCCTCGTGGACCTTGACCCAGATTTCAACGTCATTCCTGCGAGTGCTGAAAGTTGGAGTGTGTCTGAAGATGGCCGCACGTGGACGTTCAACTTGCGTGAAGGCTTGCAGTGGAGTGACGGCACGCCCTTAACGGCTTATGACTACGAAGCCACCTTCCGCTTCAGTGCTGACCCGGAAAACGGGTGGGACTTTGCCTGGTTTTATTCGTTTCTTGGCCCAGGGGGCATCGAAAACTGGTCGGAAGTGGTCGCAGGCGAATTGCCACCGGAACAACTCGGCATTCGGGCGGTGGACGATTTAACCTTAGAAGTGACCACCATCGAACCCTTTCCGCCCCTACCCAAGGTCATGAACTTTGCGTTTGTGATGCAAAAACAGGCGCTCGAGGAACACGGGCCTTTCTACAACAACGACCCAGAAACGTCCGTTTCGGCAGGGCCTTATGTGCTGGCTGAGTTTGACCCTGGTAACCGCATCGTCTTAGAAGCTAATCCTATGTATCGCGGCTACCGTCAGCCCAAGTTGCAGCGTATTGAAGCCATTTTTATGTCTCCAGCGACGTTTTTTGCTGCTTTTGAAAACGGCGAAATCGACGCTGTGCCCTATCAAATGCTGACGCCTGCCGATTTTGCCCTAATAGAACGCGATCCGGTTCTCAGCGATAACTACTTACGTCACTACGGCGATTTTCGCACCGACTACTTACTGTTTGATACCACCCAAGCGCCTTTTGATAACTGGGACGTCCGCAAAGCGTTCGCCCACGCTGTTGACCGTGAAGCCATCGTGGCGGGGGTGTTTGGTGAGGTCAAAGCCATGCCTGCTCACTCGATGCTGATGCCCGGGTTTCCCGGTGCCGACGTCGAAGGCAGACTCACGGATTATCAGGTGTTTGACTGCGAACGTGCTAACGAGCACTTAGCTGCAGCGGGCTACGAAGGGGGCGAAGGTTTCCCCGCCCAAGAGATGTGGTTACGTGGCGAAGCGCCTGCCATGGCTGCCGTCTATCAAGCTGTAGCCGCGTCCATTTCGCAGTGCTTAAACATCGATATCTCAGTATCAAACCGTGACAGCCGCGTCTATATGGACGCTCTGAACGCGCAACCTACTGAGCTTACTTTAGGGGCTATTTCCTACGGTATGGACTTTTTAGATCAAGCTAACTTGCTGGGTATCTGGGTTTCTTCTGGTCGCCATGCTTGGGAAAACCCAACCTATGACAACCTCGTTGCCGAAGCCAGCACGGTCGTGGGTGATGACGCTTTGCGCAATGACCTTTTTGCTCAAGCCGAAGAGGTGCTCGTGTCTGATGTGGGTGGCGTATTTATTGCCCACCGTTGGCAAGGGGATCTTTTCAAGCCAAACGTGCAAGGTGCTTTCCGCGAACCCGATTCGACGGGGGTAAACGGCGTGCACTGGGGCAACAGTTGGGTCTATAGCGACCTTTACATTGCCGAATAGATGTCAATGGGCGTACGGTTGCGTGCGCCCGCTTTTATTTTGTGAAACATGGTGCAGTGTTGTGCCGATCATCTATTTACTGTTAGCAGAACACGTGTCCTACGTTTATCGATAAAACGACTAGTACCGCCACGTGGTATGCGTTGTACGCTAAATCTGTTCAGTGTTGTGGCTGTACTTATGCTGTGTGATTCTGTCCGCGAATAGGCGCAACGTCTTTATGGCGAAACTGGGCAATCACTGTTATTGCTGTAGGCGCTGGCTCGAGCCACCTATATCTAACTTACCAATATCCGTAACTACTCCTAACCGCAACGGAGGTGTGTTGTGACCCGCTATATTTTGGGACGTGTCCTGTCGCTCGTTATGGTGCTTTTCGTCGTATCCATCGTTGTTTTCAGCATGATGCACGCCGTACCCGGGGGGCCTTTTGACGAGAGCAAAGGCAGGCTGCCCCCTGCTGCCAAAGAAAACATCATGCGCAAGTATGGCCTTGATAAACCCATCTGGCGGCAATATCTAAACTACATGGGTAACGCTTTGCAAGGCGATTTTGGCATTCCCTACCAACAACCCAACACCACCGTGACGGCATTGATTGGCAGAACCTGGTTAGTGACGTTGCAAGTGGGCTTAGTAACCATCTTTGTGGCGTTCTCATTGGGGATTTTGGCAGGTGTTTTGGCGGCGCAACATCAAAATTCTTGGCTCGATAATTTGCTGACGTTCACAGCGACATTAGGCATCACCATTCCCAACTTTGTGGTGGCGATGTGGTTGATTTTGTTTTTTGCCGTGGCAAGGCAGTGGCTTCCGATGGGCGGTTGGGGCAGCAGTCAGTGTCTGGTGGGGCAGTTTTTGTGCACTGATTGGGTCTTGCCAGTGATTGCGTATGCTTTAGCGCCGATGGCGTTGGTAGCGAGGTATACGCGCTCGAGCATCGTCGAAGTTAAACGGGCAGATTTTGTGCGCACGGCTGTCGCCAAAGGGGCCAGTCCGCAAACCGTCATGATGAAACACGTCTTTCGCAACGCCCAAATCCCGATGGTCACAGCCTTGGGTGCTGAAATTCCCAATTTGATTACGGGCAGCATTTTTATTGAGTCCATTTTTCGCATTAATGGCCTAGGCAAGTTTTTTGTGACCAGTACCCTCAACCGCGACTACCCGATGATTATGGCGACGTTTTTGCTGATCGCCGTGTTGTGGGGGGTCATGTATATGCTCACCGATATTGCCTACACCTTGATTGACCCAAGGGTGCGCTTGGGTGGTGTCTCGCGTGGCTAAATCGGCTGCTGCTACGCCTGTGGTGTCGCGTTCTGCCACGCAAAATCCAGATGATAACCGCACCGGGCGCAGTTTTTGGCAAGACGCCCGCCGCCGCTTTTTTCAAAACCGCCTCGCAGTAGTGGGTTTGGTCATCGTCACCTTGTTTGTGTTGGTGGCGATTTTTGCGCCTCTACTCGCGCCGCACCCCTTTGACGAAGCCGCCTTTGATCGGGTGCTCTTGTTCCCGCTTGACAATCCCGAACATCCCCTCGGCACCGACGAAGTAGGTAGGGACTACTTGAGCCGCTTGATTTTTGGCGCTCGCACTTCGTTGCTCATTAGCTTAAGCGTGCAGGGTATCGCCCTCCTTATCGGGCTTCCGTTGGGAACGACGGCGGGGTATTTGGGTGGGCGAATGGATTTTTTGGTACTGCGCCTCATTGAAATTAGTACCGCGTTTCCTAGTTTGTTGTTTGCTATTTTGATTATTTCTGTGCTTGGTGGTGGCATTCCTACCCTGATTATCGCCTTGAGTGTGACCAGTTGGATTACGATTACTCGCCTAACAAGGGCGCAAGTGTTATCCCTGCGCGAACAAGCGTTTATTGATGCCGCCAAAGCCTTGGGCATGCGGCAACGGCGGATTATCTTTAAGCACCTGTTACCGAATGTGCTCAGCCCCGTCCTGATTGCTGTTAGTTTTGGCATTCCAACGACGATTTTTGCCGAAGCAGGCTTGAGTTTTTTGGGGCTTGGCGTCAGCGATCCGGTGGCCAGTTGGGGCAAGATGGTGGGCGTCAGCAACGCCTATGTGCGCGTGTACTGGCATTTGGCCCTGTTTCCAACCCTGGCTATTGCGCTGACTATGTTGGGGTTTTCGTTTTTGGGCGATGGCTTGCGGGATGCTTTAGACCCCAAGCAAACGCAGTAAGCTAGGATTTTGG
>CAZKAZ010000047.1:0-8388 GCA_964550765.1 uncultured bacterium
TTTGAGGGTACGTGTGTTAAGGACATCGAAACGCGTCATTCATTGACAAATCAGTTTGGTGACGCAGTATTAGGCAAAAGCATCAGTTTTTTTGGTACATCGTACGTACTTGGTTAATAACAAAAATTAGTAATAGCAACTCCACGTGTTTTTTCTATAGTTGCTGATGTTTACCAACGTCACATCGATACAAAACGCGTTCAACTGTGAAGGCATCAATCATGGAAATGCTATCGTTATGTTACCTGCGATGTTTGGTTTGTTGGCTTGGTTTTTCGCTAAGCACGTACAAACTAAGCACGTACAGACGTGTTAACCCACCGGCGTGGTCACTAACCCACCGGGGAGACGATTTCGTAGCGGCCAGTAGGGGAGCGTCGTAAAAACAATGTGATGTGTAACCTGCCGCCTTCAATGAGGGTGACGAAACCGCGCAACTCGGCGGCGCCGATTCCCGAATTGACCCGTTCAGTGATGGTGATGGTGTCAATTTGGTTGAGGGCGGCAAAAGGTGAACTGTCTTCTGCTGGCGCAACGAGGGCATTGTCGACCATATTGAGGCCAAACGCCCCTAAGATAAACGCGCTGTCGCTAAGGCTAAATTCTTGGGTTTGAATTAGGTACGTCTCTTCATAAAAATAGGTAAGAAGCTGCTCCCAGTCGTGCCGTTCGACGGCTGATGTGACATCATCCAAAAAGCTATACAACACGCGGTCTTCGGCAAAACGTACCCGTTCAGAGAACGAACGAGGGTTGCGTTCCGTCAAGGGTTGCGCGAATGCTGGGCTGAGTAAGAACAAACAGCAAACATACAAAACCAACCCTTTTGTTCCCATGATTGTTGTCCACACAGGACGCGCTACAAGATGCGCTGAAGCAATATTGGCTGAGTTACGGTTCGCCACCCTGAGATTCACCCTGAGATTCACTGGGAGATTCACTGGAGGATGCGCTGGGAGATTCACTGGCAGAAGATGTTTCACAAGGTTACTCTACGCTGCACAGAAGCGCATGTCTGCTGATTTTTTTATGTTTTTTGGTCACTTGACTTAAAGCGTGAGACGCCCGGACTGCGTTTGCCGCGGTGTTTGGTGCGGCGGCTCGTAACGCGTTTGCGCCAACGTTTGAAGGTTTTGGGGTCTTGAATCTGCCGCATGAGCTGAATGGTTTGGTTTTCGGTGAGGCCAAATTGATACTCAATAGCCTCAAAAGGGGTGCGGTCTTCCCACGCCATCATGATGAGCCTGTCAAGGTCTTCTGTACGGTAGTCGGCTGGGTCAGGTTTCATATCAACAGCTTAAAGCAGGCACAGTTAGGTAAACTGTCAGATAATCAGATAAACTGGGGCTTTCGCGAAATAGGCTCGCCCTTTTAGATGTCTTGTTGGGTAGTTTAATTGAAAAGTAAATGTGTAAAAATGACAGCAAAAATATGCTCGAGACCTTCACACAAGCACTTACCTAGGTAAAAATCGTAACGTGTGTGGTAGGGGTGTGCAAAGGTGAAGACTTCGTGTATACTGAGACTTGATTTTTGGGCAGCAGACTAATTTCCCCACGACGATTAAATAATCTAGCGCCAGCGTGCGCCGTGCTGTTACAGCACCTGTTGAATTGTGCGCTGCACTTGTGGCGCGATGTTCAGTGGCTGTTCTGCTCGGTGATAAAGCATGCCATTTGGCAGCCTTTGTGGCGTCGCCATGTGCGCTTTGTATTGCCGTCTGTCACATTCGGACACGCTAGAAAGTTGGTTGTGCGTTGTGCGTGTGCTGCCCTACACTTAGGCAAGGAGGACCAAAGTCCATTATGGAAGAAAAATTAAACCCGGTTGCGGAACATCCTGTCCCAACCACCGACCCAGCCCCGAACGAAAGCTCGAGCTCGGCCCCTGAAGCGGCTACTGAGCAGGGTGTCAGTGCTGCCCAGGCAGAAGGTACATCTATGAATTCTGACACGCCCAATAGCCCAAGCCCAGAAAACGGTGCAGACAATAGCGCAGACAGTAGTGACACCAGTGCAAACATGAGCACAGATAACCAAACTGACACCACACAAGCTGACAGCTCGCAAGCTGACACCACACAAGCTGATACAGCCAATGCTGACATGATTGCTGCTGGTGCAGTAGATACCAGTGCAGCAGCTACCAGTGAAGCGGTAGATGCTAGTGAAGATGACAGTGCCATGGAAGGCATGACCATGGAAGATGTCATGGCAGCCAGTGACGACCAACTTACCCGCCGTCCTATTCACCGTGGCATGATTCTCACGGGCAGCGTCATCATGCTTGCCCAAGACGGCATCATCGTTGATGTCAGCGCCAAGATTGAAGGCTTAGTGCCTTATAATCAACTTTTTGAGTTTGAAGTAACCGCTGAAGAAGCTGCCAAGTACTTCAAACCGGGCGACGAGATTCAAGTGTATGTGGTGCGCTCAGATATCCCCAACAGCACCATCATCTTGTCCAAACGCCGCGCCGATCAAGAACGCGCTTGGAACTTGCTCAGCGATATCTACGAGAAAAAACTACCCGTAGAAGTTGAAGTCGTTGAAAAAGTCCGTGGCGGCTTAGTGGCGAATTTGGGCGTGCGTGCTTTCTTGCCTGCGAGTCAAGTCGATGTGCGGCGCGTCAACGACCTCAGCCCGTATGTCGGTAAGCGCCTCAAAGTGCGCATCATTGAGCTAAACCGCAAGCGCAACCGCGTGATTATCTCGCGCCGTAGCATCATCGAAGAAGAACTTTCTGAGCAAAAAGAAGAAACGCTCAAAAAGCTCGAGCCAGGTGCTCGCTTAGAAGGCGAAGTCGTCGAAATCACCGATTTTGGTGTCTTTGTTAACCTAGGCGGCATTGATGGTTTGGTTCACCGCAGCGAAATTAGCCACGGGCGCTTTAATCACCCTAAAGAAGTACTAGAACTTGGCCAAAAAGTCAAAGTTGAAGTGCTCGACATGGACTTAGAGCGCGAGCGTATCAACTTGTCGATGAAGTCGCTGATTTCTGATCCTTGGGAAAATGTCCTCAGCAACTATGTGATTGGCGAAAAAGTCTCTGGTGTGGTTACCAATCTTACGCCCTTTGGTGCGTTTGTGGAGATTGAAGCAGGACTCGAGGGTCTTATTCACGTCAGCGAGATGAGCTGGACTAAGCGCATTCGTCACCCTAAAGAGGTCGTGACCGAAGGTGATGAAGTCGAAGCCATGATTCTCAAGATTGACGTGTCGCAAAAGCGTATTTCGCTGGGCTTGCGTCAAACCCAACCTGATCCTTGGAGCAGTCTCCCTGACCGCTTCCCGCCGGGTACGGAAGTGTCTGGGCCGATTACGGGCATCACCGACTTTGGTGTGTTTATGGAAATCGAAGAAGGCATCGAAGGCCTCATTCACATTAGTGAATTAGCCCACGAACACATCGACAACATCTCTGAGCACTTCAAGCGTGGCGATGAAGTCGAAGCCGTGATTCTCAACATCGACCCAGTCGAACAGCGAGCCAGCTTGTCACGCAAACGCCTGCTCCCTTACACTGCCGATATGGACATGGCTGCTGACGCGCCTGCAGGTGGTGGCGGACGCAGTGGTGGACGCAAAGGTCGTCGTGGTGGACGTCGCAGTGCGGGTATCGACTACGATTATAGCTATGCAGCCGGTGACACAGGCGGCAAAGCGACCGCCAAACTTGGTGATGTGTACGCCGACTTGTTCGCACAGTTTGGTCTCACCGACGGTGCTGACGAAGAAGGTCAAGATGACAGCGGTGATACTGTCGCCAGTGCTGATACTAGTGCCGACACCAGTGCCGACACCAGTGCCGACACCAGTGCTGACACCAGTGCTGACACCAGTGCTGAAGTAGCCACCGACGCTGCCCCAGAAGCATCTGCTGAAGCCAGCACCGAAGCTAGCGCACCTGTTGACGCTGCTCCGGAAGCCCCAGAAGCTAATGCTGCCCCTGAAGCCAGTGCTGAAACTGAAGCCAGCACCGAAGCATCAACTGAAACTAGTGCTGAAGCTAGCCCAGAAGCTAGCCCAGAAGCCACTGAAGCCAGTAGTGACGACGGTGAAGCAACGACAGAAAATATGATTGACGCAGCTGAAGCGGCTGCTCTGTTGACGGCTGCATTCCGCGATGGCAAACGTCCGGCAAATGAAGAAGCCAGCGACGGCGAGGACGAAAACAAAAACTAAACCGTTACTTCAACATATGCCAAAAGACCACTTCAGCTCGAGGTGGTCTTTTTTTGTTGCTCGTTTTTAGTAGTTCCATGGTTGACGTCTACATAGCTCACTCGAGCGAATTTCAGCGTGATACCCATTCTAATTGATTCCGCAAATTAATTGGGATGAGTATTATTAGGATGTGGAGGTCTTGCGTAAGTTGGCAAATTGCTCGAGCCTCTCTCTCACCTTGCCTTCCCATCCCTCACCGGCGGCATCATAGTAGTGCGGGCTTACGCCATCAGGCGCGTATTGCTGTTGGAAACTGGCGGTTGGGTCATCGAAGTAGTACTGATAGCCGCTGCCGTAGTCCAGTGATGTCATCAGTTTGCTGGGGGCGTTGCGCAAATGCAGTGGTACGGGGGCGTCGCGGTGGCGCTCGGCGTCGCGTGCAGCGGCTTGCCACGCCCGGTAAACGGCGTTGGACTTGGGGGCAACCGCTAAATACACCGTCACTTGGGCGAGCGCCACATCACCTTCGGGTTGCCCCAAAAACGCTACTGTCTCTTTGCCAGCAATTGCCAAGCGCAAGGCATTGGGGTCAGCGAGTCCTATATCTTCAGAGGCAATGCGCACCAGCCTGCGGGCAACATATAGCGGGTCAGCGCCGCCTTTGAGCATTCGTGCCAGCCAGTAAAGTGACGCATCGGGGTCACAACCGCGCACAGATTTGTGTAGGGCACTAATGAGGTTGTAAAAGTGCTCACCACCCTTATCGAACGCTAGTGCACCCTTACCTAATGCTGTTTGGATGTGCTCGGCGCTGATGGTGTCAGCATCAACACTTTGGCTGATGGCCTCGAGCGCCCCCAACAAGCGCCTGCCATCGCCTCCTGCCCAAGCAACGAGCATGGTGTAGGCGTCGTCATCGAGCTTGACATGCACGCCCTCAGGATGGCTCAAAGCACGCTCGAGCAACTGCCTCAGGTCACTGTCTGTGAGTGGCTCGAGCACAAAAAGCTGTAACCTCGAGCGCAGGGCACTGTTCACTTCAAACGACGGATTTTCGGTGGTTGCGCCTACGAGTAGCAGTGTGCCATCTTCGACAAACGGCAACAAAATATCCTGTTGGGCTTTGTTAAAACGGTGCACTTCATCCAAAAACAACAGCGTACTTTGCCCGTGTGCGCGCCTCTGGGCGGCTTCACTGGCGACTTGCCGCACTTCGCGCACCCCGGCAGACACTGCAGACAAACCCACAAAATGGGCATCAATACTGCTAGCCATGAGCCGAGCGAGGGTGGTTTTGCCTGTGCCAGGTGGTCCCCACAGCAAACAAGACGGCAACACACCGCGTTCTAGGGCGTGTCTGAGGGGTTTACCTGCTGCTAACAAGTGCCTTTGTCCGACCACCTCATCAAGTCCTGTGGGACGTAAACGTTCAGCCAATGGAATCATAGCCACATGCTACAACAGCACAAACAAGCGCCACGACGGTGTTGTTGTGACGCTTGTACGGGGAAGCTGTGGGGGCTGTCTTTTTTTGTCAGAGGATGCTAGCAGTGTTATCGAATTGTATGTCTATGATTGACGTCTACACAGTTGATACATGGTTAAACGCGATTGATGCCGATGTGATGTTGCAAAAGATTAGGTAAAAACGACATGTGATATTGCAAGATGTAAGGCCGTGCTCGAGCGCAGCCTGCCTACGTTGTGCCTATGTTGATGCCTGACGTTTGTTGTGTGATTGCAACAGACGGTGTAAGCCCATCATGGCTAATGTGCCGAGCGCTGCCGCTGCAAAGATCACCAGTGACCCGCTGAGGTTGTTCATAGCTTCAGGGGCAACCAGCATGCCTACGCCAAGCGCTAACATCACCATGCCACCGATTAACTTGAGAATGCGGCCATGTTTCTCTTCAAAACGGCTGACCTTGAGGGTCACCACCACTGTGCCAAACACCAGCAGTTCATCGAGCAAGTAAACCAACATGTACAGTGCCAGTAAACCCGCAAAACCTGTAGCCGTCACTTGTCCGCTGACGATACCCGACCAGATAACCGGAAAGCCTGCCGTGCAAGGCAGTTCGACTAACGTTACGCCCAGTGCCATGGCGGCGGTCGTTCCCACCATTGCCCACGTGGACCCGCGTGCTGACATAACTTTACGCATCTGCTTGTAGAGTTTGGGTTTGTGAGCATCAGAAATAGTCAGCGAGAAACCTTGCTTAAACGCCCAGTAGTCTTTGATGTTAATGGCTGCAAACCCCAGTGCCAACAGGGCAACGGCTACTTGGACGCTGCGCAAGTAGCCCACGTAGCTGAGGGTGCTAAATACCCCGGCGATAAATAGCCCGTACATACCCGCAGTGACAAACAAAAACGTCGCCCCAACTGCGAACACTTTGCGCCTCGAGCCAGCGTGAATGACCATAGCTAACAGCAGCGACAACACCCACAACGAACAGGGATTAAACCCGTCTACTAGGGCAATGAGCGAGGTCGTAACCACAAGGGGTTGGGCGCTCAAGTTGACAGTGCCAATGAGCGGCAAAGTGAGGGCGTTTTCTGTTGGGGTGTTGGTTGCCGATGTCGCAGCAGGTGTGGTGCTTGAGGGTGATGGTTGGCTCGAGCTACCCGCAAGGTACGGACTCTCACAACCAAAGTTCACACACAAACCCACTTGGTTTTCGATGTCTGCTTTCAGACTATCTGCAAACCCTTCCCACATGGCATCGCCAATAAAAAACACCGGCACGCCACGCACCATCACGTCATAAGCGTCAGCAACTTCTTGTAATAATGCGCGGTTGTCGGCGTCGTACCAGACTTCGTATCTTTGAATCTCGAGCGTCGGATAGCGGGCTTCGAGTTCGTCCAAAAAAGGTGCTGCCGCCGCACAGTGTGGGCAACCATCACCCCAAAAATACAACATTGTCGCGGGTTGCTTTTCCGCTTGTGCCGTGAACATCAACGCCAAAAACGCCAGCACCGTGAGACGGCGAATGATTGTGTGCATGGGGTGTATGTGCATGGTGTGCCTCCTTGCTCGAGCCGCTTGGGCGGTTCGTCATGCGCGATTACGCTCAGCATGGCTTTTGTTTGCTCGTCTGCCAAGGGTTAGATGTCCTGCGTCATACTGCATCACCCAACTGATTCGCCAATCAATTGCGTGTTGTGTTCAAGGTAACATCATCGAATCAATCATATAACTCTTTTGTTTGATACCTCGTTCGATGTAGCAATATTGAGTCCAACGACAAACTGCCAAAAGTTCTATGGGCTGTCATACGTTCCTGTTTACATCCCTAGCTTGCGCTGTGCGAATGGATTCGTAGAAGCAATTGGAATGGGTATCACTCGCTGCTAGTGGGGCAAAATTGGGACAATATCACCTTGTGACAAGCTTGATGGCTTCAGCACGCTAGGGTGAACCACTTCATAATGAACCACTTCATATTGCATCACGTCATAGTGACATCGCGAATCACGTTGGTGACAACGTTAGTGACCATGTTGGTGATAATGCCAGCGTGTTATGTAGAGGACGGATAGGGTAATCGAGCAACCGCCTTTTGCATAAAACCTGATAAAAGCACACTCAGATATTTGTATGCAAAGCGACACATCCCAAGCAGACAATCGCCTATGCTGTGAACAAGGAGGAGTCATCGTGTTGAAACTTTTTAGCGTCGCCGAAGCCAACGCCCTCATACCCACGGTCGCAGCGGTCATTGACGACATGCAAGTGGCTGCGCGCGACCTCCATACCCTTCAATCGCGCTTGCAAACGACCTCAGTGCAGCATGTACGAGGACGTAACCTTGCTATTGAAGCCAATTTTTTAGCGGTCAGTTTGTACGAAAACCAACAACGCCTCGAGCAACTCGGGGTGCTTTTGCAAGACCTCGAGCGGGGTATTGTGGTGTTTCCAAGTTTGTTGGCTGCTGAGGTGGTGTATCTGTGCTGGCAACCTGGCGAAACGACCATCACCCACTACTACGGGGTGGGTCAACCCCTACGAGGTGACCTCGAAGACCGTCTGCCCTTACCTGCCAACAAACTACCTGAGATACCCATGGGGTCGCTCGAGCTAACCGCCAGCCACCCTCAACATGTTTGATATGCCTAAGACATATGTGAATAATACAAAAATTATTCACTTTAATTCTAACATTACTGCCTACAGTAGATAAAGAAATATTCATAATCCGTGCTGCCACTCCCGTGT
>CAZKAZ010000047.1:8488-39193 GCA_964550765.1 uncultured bacterium
ACGTAATTAAGATGGTAACTGTGATGTAAAATAGCTGACGTGCGTAGGTAGGTTTCTAAAGTATTTAATCTAAAAAAATTACTATCTGCAGTTATGTGGTTGTTTTGCTAAGCTCCCCCAACACAACAAGTGAGCCGTCAACCATGAAAAAATGCTCATTCACTCGGTCAATGTGAAAGATTTGTGATATAAGACATAGCAGGCTCGAGACAACGCTAGCTGCGGTGCCTACCCACTCAGTTAGTCAGAGGCCTTGCTGTTCCTGCTTGAGATAACTGGTTAATGTCTTCGGCTAGATATTGCACTAATGAAAGGATTAAATAATGAATACAAAGCCCAATATAAAACAGAATTGTCACCCACTTAGTTGGTTGCGTGGTGTGGTGCTTGTCGCCCTAGTGAGTACACCATTGGCTGTAGCGCAAGATATGCCGGCTGGTGCAAGCCAAGGTGCACCTGTGCAATATGTTGACGTGCCTGCAGGTCACTGGGCAGCCGAAGCCATCGCCCAACTAACTGAATTGGGCATCATCACGGGTTATCCCGATGGTACGTTTGGCGGCACGCGCCCCCTCAACCGTTATGAAGTGGCTGTGATTGCCGTGCGCATTCTCAACTATGTGGATGCTGTGATAGCTGCTAGTGACGGAGCGATGGGGATGTCAGAGGGTAGCACTGCTGATATGCAAGATGCCGCACTAGACATGGAAATGATTGCTGATTTGGAGACCCGTATCAGCGTGATTGAAAGTTCTTTGGCGCAAGCCGCCAGTCAAGCCCTCGTTGCGCAACTTGAAGCCCGCGTTGCTACCTTAGAAGCGCAAATGGATGCCATGATTGATGGTGATATGGACGCTGCAATGGACATGGCAAACACAGACGATATGGCTGACGAAACTATGGATGAAGCAGATGAAATGGCCGACGAAACCATGGATGAAGCAGATGAAATGGCCGACGAAGCCATGGATGAAGCAGATGAAATGGCCGAAATGGATACAGATGACGACATGATGGCTGACATGACCGTCAGCGCAGGCAATGGTTTTTCTGGTGAACTGGCTGAGATTATGCCTGCAGGTACAACGGCAAGTGAAGAACACCCCCTCTTTTTCGGGGTTGCTCCTGGTTTGCTTTCCACTGAGGGAATATACTTTGGTCTTTACGCAGGTTATGACGACCTCTTAGGGCCTGTGAGCGGCTTGGCACGCCTGATTCTTGATACGGTCAACGAAGAACTGCGTATTACAGGTAGTGCCATCTATCGTTTTGATCTAGATTTTGTGCCTGATCCGATACAGCTATACGCTGGCGTAGGTGCAGGTATCAGCTTTCGTTCCGACGATTCTGCGTTTGTATTTGAGTTCCCGATTGGTGCTGAATACTATGTCACGCCTCGCTTAGGCTTATTCGCCCAAGTGACGCCTGCGTATAGCATCGAGCCCATCGACGAATTTAGCAGCGACATTTCCCTTGGTCTCAACGTGCGCTTCTAACATCAATACTCTGTAATAACTAAGCACCTTCGGGTGCTTTTTTTGTGGCGTTTGTATGACGTCTTTGCAGGGTTTCTGTAAGGTTTTTGTGGCGTGGTGCGTCTTCTTGTCGCACGCGAACTGGACATACCTTCTTATTTAAGGTATACTAAAACGTGCTCGAGGAGGTTTGTCATGTTTCAAACCACAACCCAAAACACATCCTCTGTGTCTACGGTGCCCCATCCTCCTACCCATCACGACCCGCGTCCCGATTTGCAAGCGGACAGTCGTGCTTGGGAACAGGTGCTTGCCGTTTTAGCAGACGATATTGAACCCTACAGCATCCTAAAGTCGCTCCGTTTTGCAGGGGCGTACCTTGAAGAGGGGCAGATTATGTGGCGGCACCTTGACTTAGTGATGCCGCCCGATGAGATATACCGTGATTTCTTGTTGGTGCATAAAGACGCCATCATGCAGGCGTTAGCAGTGCTAGAAGCATAAAAAAGCCAGTTTAGCCAGTATGCTCGAGCGGTACGCCAGAGGTCGTCGCGATATGTGTTAGCCGATGCTGATAGCGACGTTGCCTTTTTTGTGGCCTTGTTCGACGTAAGTGTGGGCTTCGGGCAGTTGCTCGAGCGGATACGCCCTATCAATCACAGGTTTAAGTACGCCAGCTTCCACCAAATCCTTAAACAAGCGCATATCTTCAGCCCGTTCTTCGGCCGCACCTGTCATGACTTTTTTGTTGCTTGTTGAACTTGCAAACGCACCCTGTAACATTTCTTTTATCATGCCCGCGCCCAAAATGAGCGTGCCGCCGGCTTTGACATGTTTGAGCAGCATGGACATGGGGACTTTGTTGACGGTGTCAAAGATGACGTCGTACATGCCTGCCGTTTCGTCAACGTCTTGCTCACGGTAGTCGATAACCTCATCTGCACCCAATGAGGTAACGAGCTCGAGATTAGCCGTGCTGCACACCCCTGTTACCTTTGCACCTAAATGCTTGGCGAGTTGCACCGCTGCCGTTCCAACCGCGCCAGACGCCCCATAAATCAATACATCCTGTCCGCTACTTACGCCTGCTTTGCGCAAAAAATGCCACGCCGTATGCGCCCCAAAAGGAATGGCCGCCGCTTCTTCATCACTGATATTGCTTGGTTTAAGGGCAATAGGTGCATCAGCGGGCACGCACACGTATTCGGCGTACGCGCCCAATGTGTTCGTATCACTCAACCCAAAAACTGCATCGCCAACCTGAAAGGTGCCGACGTTGCTGCCGACCTTATCAACCACGCCGGAAAGCGACGCACCGAGGATGGCTTTGTTGGGTTTTTGTAGGCCAAAAGCGAGCCGCACCAACCAAGGGTCTGCTTTGCGCAGCCGCCAGTCGGCAGAATTAACGGCAGTAGCGTGAATGCGGATGCGCAATTCGTCGTCACTGGGTTCGGGCGTAGGAACGTCTTCTAGGGTCAGCACCTCGGGTGAACCGTAGGCGTGATAGGTCATGGCTTTCATAGGCTGAGCTCCTTGGGTGTTGCGTGTTATCCAACACACAGTGAAGGATGGCTCGAGCTTGTCAACGTTCCCTGAACATTCCCTGAATGGCGTCAGTATTTTACAAGCGCCTTAGTCTTTCACAAACAACTTGCGCGGCACATCACAAAAAGCTTCTGCACCGTTTTCGGTGATCACGATGCTCTCGCTGATTTCCAAACCCCAATCGTCAAACCACAACCCCGGCATCAAATGAAAGGTCATGTTCGGTTTTAGCACAGTCGTATCCGAGGTGCGAAAACTCATGGTGCGTTCGCCCCAATCAGGCGGATAACTCAACCCAATGGGGTAGCCGCAACGGCTGTCTTTTTCGATGCCGTATTTGGCAAGTACATCAAAAAAGGCTTTAGCCACTTCGCCGCAGGTGTTTCCCGGTTTGGCAGTGTCCATGGCCGCCGCAATGCCTTCTTGCAAGGCTTTTTCGCCTTCAAACCACTTGGCGTCTGGCGTACCCAAAAAGACGGTGCGCGACAAGGGGGTGTGGTAGCGGTGGTAACATCCGGCTACTTCAAAAAACGTACCCGCGCCTGTTTCCATCGGTTTGTCATCCCAGGTGAGATGCGGCGCACTGGCATCAACGCCTGTGGGTAAGAGGGGCACAATGGCAGGATAGTCGCCACCATATTCGTCAGTACCGCGAATGATGGCAGCAAAAATCTCGGCAACCAAGTCATTTTTGCGAATGCCCGGTTCGACCTTTTCCAAAATGCGTGCGTGAACTTTTTCGACAATGCGGGCAGCGCGGCGCATGTACTCGAGCTCCTGTTCACTCTTCTGCGCCCGTTGCCAATTCACCAGCGCCGTGGCGTCATGAAAGGTAGCGTCTGGCAAGTGTTTTTGCAACTGCCGAAACGCCGCCGCACTGAAGTAATAGTTATCCATCTCCACACCGATGTGTTTAGTCACAAGCCCACGTGCCTCGAGCTGCTGCACCAAGTAATCCATCGGGTGGCGGTCGGTGGCCTGCACGTAGTCGTCGGGGTAGGGAATGATGTTGTCGTGCTGCATGTAGACCGTGCGTTTGGCACCGTTGCCGTCTTGAATGCGCCCAAACCACACAGGTTCACCGTCTAACGGCACGATAACCGCTTGATGCACATAAAACGACCAACCGTCGTACCCTGTGAGCCAAGCCATATTTGATGGGTCACTGACAATGAGTAAGTCGATATCTTGAGCTTGCATGGCGTGGCGGGTTTTGCTGAGGCGGGTAGCGTATTCCTCAAGGCTAAAACGAAGTGGTGGGCTGACTGGTGTGGTCTGGGTCATAGATGTCCTCTTTGCTGGATTTTTTGCTGGTGATGTTTTTGCTGGATCAGGTTTTTGACGGGTGAGGTTTGATGCTGATTTTGTTGGTTGTGAAATGCACGTCACGCGGGTGTTTACGTCTCAAATAGTGTGCCTGCACCACTGGCGCGAATGTGTTCAAACGCATAACGGGCAATGGCGGTGTCTTGTACGCCCGTGCCTGTTAAGTCGCAGACGGTGATGTCGTTTTGGTGTGTGCGTCCTTGGGCGTTACCTGCAATCAAATCACCGAGGGTGATGGCTTTTGCCGCCAACTCAGGAAAATCCGCTAGGGCGTGGTGCAGTTCGCCTAAACGTTTGGACTGTTCGACGGTATCGCAGCAAAAGACGGTTGAGTGAGCGAGGACGGTTGGCTCGAGCTCTTGTTTGTGTTCAGCGTCACTGCCCATCGCGGTGATGTGCAGTCCTTCGTGCAACCAATCAGCCCGAATCAAGGGAGTGGTGCTGGGGGTAGTCGTAATCACCACGTCACTTTGCTGCACCAAGCTGGCTCTGCCGTCTTCGCTAACGTCACAAGGCGTCACGGGCAGCCCCAACTCGCGGGTCATGTCATCGGCGTAGCTGACGGCTTTGTCGTGGTTACGTCCCCACACCATCACCTGCTGAAAATCCCGCACCAGTTTAAGGGCGCGCAGTTGGTAACGGGCTTGCCCGCCTGTACCGATGATGCCAACCGTGTTCACCTGTTCGTTGGCGAGGTGCTTGGCGGCCAGTGCGCCTGCGAGGGCGGTGCGAATATCGGTCAAATAGCCATTATCGAGTAATAACGCTTGTACGAAACCCGTTTTGCTGCTAAAGAGAATCATCAACCCGCCCATGCTAGGTAAACCCTTGGCGGTGTTGGCAAAAAAACCACTTGACATCTTGACGGCAAAACTGTCTAAACCCTCAATAAAGGCGCTTTTGATGTCGAGTTCGCCCGTTTGGGCAGGCACATCGATGCGCATAATGGGCGGTTGGGTGACGTTACCTCGAGCCAGTTTCACGAAGGCTTGGGCGACTTGCTCGAGCGCCCCTTCACTCACGTCAATCACCTGCCGCAGTTCGCGTTCACTAACCAAGGTGATGGGGTTGCGGGTAGTTTCAGACATGATGACTCCGAGTTTTGTGGTGTGAAGGTAAGCCCATTAAGCCTGTTAAGCCCATGATTGTCAGGGCGTTCACGGTAGTGGGTGTGTCCCTTTTACAATGTCAATCAGTGTGTGCGGGTCAACGTTGCCGCCGCTCAAAATGGCGACAGTCTTGCCGTCATTCGTTACTTGACCCGTCTGCAATGCTGCCAAACTAGCCGCCGCACCGCCCTCGAGCATCACATATTGCCCAAACGCGTAACGCATGGCTGCAGCAATAGCACGTTCGCTCACCAGCACAATCTCATCCACATAATCACGTACCAACGCAAACGTGTACTGGTTATCCTCGCCGATGCCGCCAAGCAAACTGTCTGCTAGTGTGGGCGCTTCTGGCATGGTGACGGGTTTGCCCGCTTGCACGCTGTGATACATCACCGCCGGACCTTCCATCGACACGCCAATCACGCGAATATTGGGGTTTACCTGCTTGGCGACGCTGGTGATGCCGGCGATTAAACCGCCACCGGAAAGGGGCACGACGACGGTGCTGACATTGGGGGCGTCCTCGAGAATCTCTAGCATCATCGTTGCTTGCCCAGCAATCACCGCCGCATCGTCAAAAGGTGGCACGTAGCACAGGCCTTGGTCGCGCTCGAGCTGCAGCGCCACTACCATAGCGTCATCTTGACTTTCCCCACATAAGCGCACTTCAGCGTCGAGGCGCGCTAAGGCGTCGCGTTTGTTTTGTGGCACGTTATTCGACAAACACACCACCGCCCGTATGCCGAGTTGCTTGGCAACATACGCCACTGCTCGCCCGTGATTACCCGTTGACGCCGTAACTACCCCGCGCTGCCGTTGGTCGTCACTTAAGCTCAAAATCTTATTGGCAGCCCCGCGCAACTTAAACGCCCGCACGGGTTGTTGCGTTTCTAACTTGCACCACAAGTCATGCCCCGTTTGCTCGCTGAGGATAGGATCGTGGCGCAATTCGCTGTGGCAGATGAGGTGGCGGATGCGTTTTCTGGCCTGATACACGTCCGTCAGCGTGACGGGAAAGGCACTTTTGCTGGTTGTGTTGGTCATGAGGTCGGTCATAGGGGTAATTTCTTGGCTCAATCAGTAGATTTTGATGATGGGTTAGTGCTCGAGCACCGCTTGCAAAAATGCCCTGGTGCGCGGGTTATCTGGGTTGCCAAAAATCTTTTCTGGGGGGCCTTCTTCAGCGACGACGCCCCCTTCAAAAAAACTCACCCTATCGCTGACGTCTTTGGCAAACTGCATTTCATGAGTGACGATCAACATGGTCATGTCGGTGGTTTCGGCAAGACGCCTAAGGATATTGAGTACTTCGCCAACTAGTTCCGGATCTAAAGCGCTGGTTACCTCATCAAATAGCATCACTTTGGGGTGCATGGCGAGCGCCCGAGCAATAGCAACGCGTTGCTTTTGACCGCCGGAGAGTTGCGCCGGGTAGCTTTTGGCTTTGTCAGCCAGGCCAACTTGCTCGAGCAAATCCATAGCCGTATTTTCAGCTTCAGCCCGTGACACCCCCCGCACTGTCATAGGTGCTTCGATGATGTTGCGCAGCACTGTCATGTGCGGAAACAAATTGAAGTGCTGAAAGACCATGCCGATTTTGTTGCGCATCTCATGCAAGTGCTTGTCGCTAGCAGGCACGAGTTTGTCGCCCCGCTGTTCGTGCCAGAGGGGTTGGTCATCCACCCAAACCACGCCATCTTGAATGGTTTCTAAGGTCATCAAAATGCGCAGTACGGTGCTTTTGCCCGAACCACTAGGGCCAATTAAGGACACAGTTTCGCCTTGTTTGACGCTGAAGTTGAAATTTTTGAGCACCGTTAAATCACCAAAGCGTTTGATGACGTCATCAAAGTGAATGATGGTGTCGCTACTCGGGTTGTTGCTTTGGCTCAGGGTAGGGGCAGGTTGGGTCATGGGGTGCCTCCTGTGGGTACTGCTGAGGATAAGTTACTGCTTTGACTGTCGAGATGATTGGTCATGGTCGCATTGATAGGGATAGGTGGCTCGAGCACCGTCTTATCACTTGTATACTGTCTCACTTAAGCGGCACACCCTGCTGTGGCAATGCCCGCTCGACGGCTTGCACCAGTAACGCTGAAATAATGGTGAGCACCAAAAACACAATTCCTGCAATGGTGATGGGTTCTAAATAGCGAAACGTCTGCGAGCCGATGATCTTGCCGCGTTGCAAAATTTCCACCACGCTGATGGCGGATAGTAACGCTGACTCTTTGAACATGGCCACCAAATAGTTACCCAGTGCAGGTACAGTGATGGGAATGGCTTGAGGGATGATGATGCGGAGGTAGGTGTTGCGGGTCGTCAAGTTAAGGGCAGTGGCGGCTTCCCACTGTCCACGGGGCACATTGTCTAAGCCGGATCGGTACACTTCGCTCATATAGGTGCTGAAGTGTAACCCCAACGCGACGATGCCGGTAGCAAGTGCGGGCAAGCGAATACCCCAAATGGGTAACACGAAAAACAGAAAATAAAGTTGCACCAAAAGCGGGGTACTGCGAATAAACTCGATGATAAAAACAGCCGGATAACGCGCCCAGCGGTTGGGGTGTCGCCGCCACAAGGCAAAACCAAGTCCGACGGTAACGGCAATAAGAAAGCCCAGCAAGGTAGCTTGCACGTTGATGACCACCGCTTGCAGCAGCACCGGCATAATCTCAGCAGCAAACGACCAGTCCCAGTCGATGCGTTCAAAAAAGTTCATGCCCGCCCCCGGTTACGCCCTGTTGCTAGGCGCGTTTCCACGCCGCGAATGAGCAAGGTGATGACAACTGCGAAAACAAAATAAAGGATAAGGGTAAGAAAATAAATACTCGATGTCTGCACGCCAAAACTGTTGCGGTCTAAAATCTGTGCGCGATAGGTCAAGTCGGTCACTGTCACCAGTGAGACCAGTGAGGTAGCTTTGAGCAGCTCAATAGCGAGGTTGCCAAAAGGCGGAATCATGTTCACCCCCGCTTGCGGAATCAGCACCCGCCACAGCCTCTGCCGAGGGGTAAAGTTAAGGGCAGTCGCGGCTTCGTATTGACCTTTGGGTACAGCGAGAATGGCACCGCGCACCACTTCTGCACCGTACGCACCCACGTTCAAACCGAGCGCCAAAATACCCGCGAGTACAGCAGACAGTTCAATCCCAAAAAATGGCAACACGAAAAACAACCAAAAAAGTTGCACAATGGCCGACGTACCCCGAAACAGTTCGATGTAAATAATGGCCAGCCACCGCGCTGCGGCGTTGCGGGAGAGTTTGGCAACCCCACCCACAAACGCCATGAACAGCGCCAACACGCCCGCCCACAAGGTAATCCACAAGGTCATGCGGCTTGCCTCGAGCAGGCGCGTCAAAATTTCCGTAAAACTCATTAAGCCCTAACCACGAACACTAGCTGCCGCAAAGGGCTGCAGCGGTAGCGTCATCAGCAGGTACGTTGGCAGCACCAAAACCATGACTTTCTAAAATGGCCAGGTGCGCTTGTGTGCCTTTGATTTCAGCGAGTGCGGCGTTAAAGTCTTCCAAAAAATCTGCGTTTTCTTGGGCAACCCCAAAACCACCATAACCGCGCACCACGTTACCGTCAGCGTCAACGGGGTCTTCAAAAGGGTCAGCAGCGACAACGCCAGGCATATTGTTGGAAAACTCTTGCACGGTGAGGTCTGTACCAGCAAAAGCATCCGCCCGACCCGTGCGCACCGCTTGGGCAGCGGCAGTCATATCGGGGAAAATCACCATGCTGTCTGCGCTTACGCCCATGGCGAGCGCGTAACCTTCTTCAACGGTACCCGCCACAATCGCCATGCGCAATTCGGGGTTTTCTACGAAGTCGGTGTAGCCCGTAAGGCCTTCGGGGTTGCCTTCAGGGACGAGCAAACCTTCACCCAAGGTGTAACTCGGGTCAGAAAAAGCGATTTCTTGGCAGCGGGTTGGGGTGATGTACATACCAGCAGCGACCATGTCAAAACGGCCCGCTTTAAGCCCCGGAATGAGTGAGCCCCACTCGACGACTTGAGCGTTGACTTCGATGTCATCCAAGCCCATTTGTGCCAGCACCGCCCGCAACGTGTCGGGGGCTTCGCCAGCGGGGTTGCCGTCATCATCGAGATAACCAAACGGGACTTCATTGGAAAAAGCCACGTTGATGACGCCTTCTTCTTGAATTTGGCTGAGCAAGTCTTGGGCGTGAGCACCCATGACCAAACTAAGTAGCAACGCGAAAATGATACGAACTTTCATACTTTCCTCCTTTTGCATCACGCACGGTAAAACAAGGGTGCGGGAATGCCTACGCGGGTGTTGCAAACGCCGCTTGGGTCGCATTCAATGCTTGATCCAAGTCGGCAATTAAGTCATCGACGTGTTCAATACCCGTCGAGTAGCGAATCAAGGTTTCGGGAATGCCCGCCCTGGCACGTTCTTCGGCAGTAAGTTCAACGTGCGATCCCGTAGCTGGTGGGGCGACGATGGTTTCAACCGCCCCTAAGTTGGCAGCGCGGTGGGCGTATTGAAGCAAGGGCAAAAAGTGCCGCACGGCGTCAAAATCGTCGCTGGCAAGCTGAAAACTCAACATGCCGCCAAAACCACGCATCTGCTGCTTGGCGACATCGTGGTGCAGGTGTTCGGGTAGTCCTGGGTAAAACACTTGGGAGACGAAGGGATGTTCTTGTAAAAACTGCGCTACTGTCAGGGCGCTTTCATTTTGCCGCGTGACGCGCAGTTCTAACGTCTTCATCCCGCGCAGTAACAAATACGCCGCTTCGGGATGCAAGGTTGCGCCGTTAATCTCTCGAAAGTGATAAATCGCTTCAACCATCTCAGGTGTGCCGCACACCACCCCACCTAAGGCATCCGCGTGACCGCCTAGAAATTTGGTGGCACTGTGGAGGACAATATCAGCACCAAGCTCGAGCGGATTCTGGTTAATCGGCGTCGCAAAAGTATTATCCACAATCACCGTTGCGCCCACGTCGTGGGCTTTTTTGGCGAGGCGGGCAATGTCCATAATTTTGCAGGTCGGATTCGTCGGGCTTTCCATGTACAGCACCTGGCAACCCTTGGCGATTTCTGCTTCAATTGTCTCAAAATCGCTGGTATCGCATAAGGTGGCGTTGATACCAAACTTGGGGAAAAACTCGTTAAAAATGACGTTGGTACCGCCGTAAGTGTCTTTGACGCTGACGCAGCGGTCACCAGGATTCAAAATCGTCATCAAGGTGTTACTAATAGCCGCCATACCGGTGGAAAAACTGGTAGCAGCAGGGGCGTTCTCGAGCGCCGCCACTTTATTCTCAAACACTTCCACCGTCGGGTTGGTGTTGCGCCCGTAAATATGCCCCGGTTCTTGCCCAAGGGCAACCGCTTTCCAGTGATCAACGTCGTCATAACCAAATGACACACTGTGCACAACCGGCACTTGGGTGACGTGTTTCATAATATTGGTTTCTTCGCCCGCCCAGACGCTACGCGTGGCGCGGTGACGGGGTTTTTTATCGGCCATATATCTCCTTAGCTAGTCGTTAAATATCGTTAACGACAATACGGTTAATGGGTCATGTCTGCCGCTTTGAGTTGAAAAACGGCTTGACTGAGATAGTGGTTAAATCGTTCTAAATTCCACACCATGTGGCGTTTGCGCACGCTAGCCACTCGAGCCATGTCCCGGGCAGCGAGGGCGTCATGTACGTCACGCATCTCGCTCACGGCGATGTCAATTTCTTGTTGCCAGTTCATATCGGGCAGGACTTGCATATACACCCGCGTCGTCTGATAAAAAAGCCTGTCCATCACTTCCCGAAAAGGGCGGTTACCGAGGGCGTCACTGAAAGCTTCGCTAAAGTCTTGGTAACACTTTTGCAAACCGCGAAAGTCGGGGATATCCCGCAAGGCAAGCGTTTTGGTCGCTAAAGCGTCAATGCGGGCAAGATGACCTTCTGTGACGCGGTTGGCAGTCATGTCTTCAAGCAGTTCCATGAGCTTAAAACGCAGTGCATACACTTGTTGCAAATAGACCAAATCCACACTGGTGACAATGGTGCCGACGCCGTGGGTGCTGGTGACTAAGCCGTCAAACTCGAGCCGATACAACACCCGTTTAATCACCGTGCGGCTGGTGTCGTAGTGCCGCGCTAGGCTGTTTTCACTCAAGGCACTGCCTGGCGCATAGTCAAGCAAGCAAATGGCTTCGCGCAAGTCGCGGTAGATGGTATCGAATTGGCGCGGGGTACTCACTGCGTCAGCGAGCACAGGCGGCGTGGGCAACCCTGAAATGGACAATCACCTAACTTCCTAGTACCTGACTTTCTAGTACTAACTTTCTTATGACCTGACGTCTGGCGTGGCCTTAAAGCGTACTGTAACTGAGCCATGTAGACAACCTGCATACAGCTTGTGTGCAACTTGTATGCAGCCAAACAACAAGGCATGGTTATGGTTAGCAGCTTATATTTATTCGCTCAGTCTGTCAAGGCGTAGGGGCTTTATTGCGTGTAGCAGGGGAGGGGTGGCTCGAGCTATGCAACCATCAGCCGTTAAGTGTGCATAAAATGTTGTTGAACCCACTAACGGCACAAATGCGCCAAATACACCAGCGCCGCTGCGTCCCACGCTTGCACCCGACACGCCGCCGGATAGGGAACGACCTGCTCGGCGTAACCACCAAAAAGTTCTGGTAAACGCACATCACTTTGCTGACCTGCTACTGCGTACAAAGCTTCACGAATGCGTTGTACTTCATCAAAAAAGCCATACCGCGCCAGTCCTCCTGCAGTTAGCGCGTTGTCATGTCCCCAGACTGAACCGTTGTGATAGGAAAGTGGGTTGTAGCGTTTTTCAAATTTTCCCAGCGTACGAATGCCCCACCCACTCCAGTTGGCGTCATTGAATAGCGTCTCGACCAACAGCGGTGCGACGTCCTCTGGCACGATGCCCGTCCACAGCAGTTGCCCCGCGTCGGAATTTTGTACCTTTAAGGGGCGTTTGTCACCATCGAGGGCTAGCGCGTAGGTTTGTAGTTCGTCTACCCAAAACGCTTCGTGAAATGCCTGTTGCAAACGCTCAGCCCGTTCGTCATACGCTTGTTGTTGCTTGGGTTCATTGAGGATGGCATAAAAATCTGCTGCCGCCCGAAACGCCGCATACGCATACCCTTGCACCTCACTGACGGCAATCGCACCCGTCGCTAACGAGCCATCAGCGTGACTAAGGGCGTCATACGAATCTTTCCACGACTGCACTTTGAGGCCTTCGCCTGCTGAACCCGCAAACTCCAAAAAGCCGTCTCCATCGGCGTCTGCACCAGCATCGCCCGTGCGGGTAAGCCACGCTAGGGCTGCTTCCCAGTGCGGGCGTAACTCGAGCAACACCCCGTCATCTTGCGTAACGCGGGTGGTTTCTGCTAGCAGCATCACAAATAGCGAGGTGGCATCGGCGCTGCCGTAGTAACGGGCAAAGGGAACAACCCCCTGTTGCGACAGTTCACCGTGGCGCACCTCGTGGAGGATTTTGCCAGGGGCTTCAGAGCGAAAGGTGTTTACCTCTTGCCCTTGTAAGCTCGCCAAGTAACGCAAGGTGCTACGGGCAACCTCCGGACAAAAGGGGAGAAGCATAAACGCCGTGAGTAGCGAGTCGCGCCCGAAGACCGACACGAAACGGGGAATGCCAGCAGCAGGTACTGCGCCCTGTTCGGTAAACAGCAACAGTGAGCGCAAGTCGTCAACAGCGCGGTTCAGAGTAGATTGATCGCGTTGGTCTAAACTGTTTGCTACGTCTGAAAATTGTGCTCGCCAAGTGTCGTAGTTGATGGTGGCTAGTTGGGTTGGAAGACCATTGACGTGTGCAGTGATGGTGAGTTGGTAGGTTTCGTTTGGCGCGAGCACCCCCACAAACCGCCACCCCGCAGCCGTCACCTCACCTGCTTGAGAACTGCGCACCGTCACGGCAGTATGTTTATACGTAAACACCTGCTGTCTCTCACTGACTTGATGGTCAATCGTTCGCACCTGAGCAGGCCAACCGCGCACCTCGAAGATGTCGGCAAAGTCGCTGGCAAGTGTTAGCTCGAGCACCACTTCCTGCCGCTGCTGACTGGTATTGCTGACGGTGAGACTATCTTCAAAACCTGTGGCAAACATGCTAAGTTTTCTCGAGATGCCCACAATCTGCCCGTGTTCGTCGTATTGCCGAGGTGGGTTCAAGCGGGCGTAGTGGGCGTGAAGATGGTCAGCTCGAGGACTCTGGCTCAACAGCGTGTCAAAACCTTGCCCATTTACCGAAAAATGCCAGCCATACTCACGCAAAAAGCGCGTGTCGCGGCAGTAAAAACCCTGTTCCTTATCACGAGCGTTGCCGTCAGGGTCGAGGGTTAAAAAAGCATAGTCTTCTTTTAAGAGGATGTCATTCATGCGCGTCATTCATACACGTTATTCATTCAGTAGCTCGAGCGCGAGGGCAGCACTCCACGAAAAACCACTTGCACCTGCAGGCGTGCCGTCTCTGGGGTCATAGTATTCGTAAAAGCCTTGCTCTAAAAGCGTCAAACTGTGTTCTTTTAGGGTATCTGCCAGTTTAGCGTAGCCATAATCCCGTAACCCTTGCATGATGAGCCAATTGGTAACAATCCACACCGGGCCGCGCCAATAGCGGCGGGGTTCGTAGAACAAACTGGTCTTGGCGAGCGAGGGCAAAAAGTAACGGGTGTGTTCGTCTGGTGCATAAAAATCCGCTTGCAGTAAGGTGTTTTCCACCAGTGCCTCGGCTTGGGTTTGGCTGGCTAAGCCTGCAAACAGGGGGGCAAACGTGGCAATGTCGTGTTCGTAGATGGGCAGATTATGGCGCACGTCAAACGATGTGTAAAACGATAGCGCATCTTGCTCGAGCCACAACTTTTCCTGAAACGCCTGCTGGGTTCGGGTGAGCCAGTTATCAAGTTCTTCAGTGGGTTCACCGAGCAGCATGGCAATTTGCCGCAAGTCCTTTTCAGCTTGGTAGGTGATGGCATTAAAAAAGCTGTCTTCCACCAAAAACGGTGACGTAGCGTATATCTTATCGGGTTCGTAGTGGACGTGGCGAAACTGGTCAATCAGATAGATAAATCGCTGATATTCTGCTGCGAACGGGCGTTCGCTGGCGTCAACATGCTGAGCATCACGGCGTTGATAGGTAGGCACGTTTTTCGGGGTGATGCGCGCCAGAGGACTTACCCAGCGGGCAGCGTTATCGGTGCCGGACTCCCAGGGGTGAATGATGCTCACCAAACCGTGCTGTTCGGGGTCTCGAGCTTGGTGTAACCAGCGGTGCCAGTTGAGTACATTGGTATAGACTTCCTGCAAAAAGGGCAACATGGCGTCTGGTTGGTGTTGGTACATCCGCCACAAGCACGTTGCCAAGATGGGCGGTTGGGTGATGCCAGAGGTGGGCACATCGGGAGTAATGCTTGCGGGTGTCTGCCAAAAATCTGCCGTTGGAAAGTAATCAGAACTGCCATCTGTGGGGTGATAGATTACATGTGGCACCATGCCATCACGCCACTGACCTGCGAGTAGTTGCCGCACTTCGTGTTTTGCTCGGTCAATATTTCGGTCAATATTGACGTGTACCAAGCCCAAGGCAATTAACGCTGAATCCCAATTCCACTGATGCGGATACTGATACGTGCCAGGGCGAATGAACGTCCCCATGTCGTTGTTTTGCAAGATGGTGAGTGCTGCGTTGTGGATATGCTCACGTGCTTTGCCATTTGCGTGATTCACTCTTTAACACCACCTGCAGTTAAACCGCCGACGAGATACTTTTCAAACCAGAAAAAGAGCACCATAATCGGTACAGTAACAATCACTGCGCCTGCCATCAAAAACTGCCGTGGGACTTCTTGCGAGTTAAGTGCCACCATACCCCTTGACAAGGTAAAAATCTGCGGACTGTCTAAGAACATGAACGCAAACAAAAACTCATTCCAAGCGATCATAAATACATATAACCCCACTGACGCCAGTGCCGGAATGCTGAGCGGTAAGGTGATGCGCCAAATCACCTCAAAACGGTTGCAACCGTCAATCATGCCTGCTTCCTCGAGGTCTTTGGGGAGGGTCTGAAAATAACTGCGCAACATGTATAGCGCCACCGGAATGGTCTGGGCTGGATAAACGATAAGCAGCCCCAACAGGGCGTCACGCAAGCGCAATTGGGTAAACACGCTGTAAAGCGGCACCACGAGCACAATCGCCGGAAACATGTAGATGAGTAAGATGGCTCTCGAGACGAACTTCCTGCCCGGAAAGCGCAACCGCGTCACTGCATATGCCCCAAACACCGCTATCACCAAGGTAATGACCACAGTTGCTAGTGCCACAAAAGTACTGTTAAGGATGTAGCGGCCAAAGTTAAACCGCACCAACACCTCGACATAACCCACAAAAAGTTCAGCCAGTCCTTGCGAAAAATCCACCGCCAAGTTGCTGGGGTCTTGCAAAAATATCGCCCGTGATTTGAGGCTAGCCACCACCATGAAGTAAAACGGGAAAATCACAATCGTCAAAAAAAACGCAAACCCAAACCCGCGCAGCACCCGAATAGCCATCACTTCAAAGGTGTCTTGGCGTGGCCTTGCCAAGTTAAGCTCGCGCATGCCATACGCCGCCAAAAAGCCACTTGCCCCCAGACTCACGCATGCGCCCAACACGCCCCAAGTGGCGCTGTAGCTGCCAAAACCGAGCGGGTCGTCGCTGCTGAGTTGCAACCATGCGAGCGCCATAAGCACACCCACGAGCGGCATGACGATTCTGGCAATATTCGCTTGCACGGTGTGAATGACGCTGCTGACAATGCCCAACACTGCTCCAAGCAAAAGCGCGACGCCAAGTGGCACCTGCACATTAAACTGGCTCAACATAGCCGCGAGTAGCGCCCAAAATAGCACGCACAATAGGCAACTAAGCGCACCCATGAGGGCAGACGCGAGCAGGCTCGAGCGCGTTGGCCACTTGCTTTGTGTGGTAAGTGACTGTGCGGATGTGGCCATTACTCCCCCTCCGGTGTAACCCGAAAATACACACTCAAAAACAGCGCCAAAATCACAAACAAAATCACTGCTGTCGCTGCTCCTAAGCCGATATCTTCACGCCCAAAGGCGTTGTCATAGACCAGCACCGGTAATGTCTGCGTGCCAGCAGCGCCGCCTGTAAGCAGAAAAATATCGTCAAATTTGTTAAACGTCCAGATAAACCGCAATAAAAACAAGGTGGAGAGAACGAGCGCCAACTGTGGCAAGGTGATAAACCGAAACTGGGCAAAAGGCCCGGCACCGTCCACTTTGGCAGATTCATAGAGCGCACTAGGAATGGCTTGCAAGCGGGCAAGCACAAACAAAAACGCAAACGGAAAATAGCGCCACGCGTCAAACAAAATCACCGTGGTTAGCGCCAAGGGCAAGCGAATATCTAAGCCAAAAAAACTGAGCGTAAACGTGCGCTGACTGAGAAAGGGCACGGCTTCGTTGAATGCACCTAGCTCGAGCGCCAACGCATTCAGTGAGCCGCTAAAGGGGTCTAACAAAAACGTCCACGTAAACGCTACCGCAATCACCGGGGCGACATAGGGAAATAAAAATAGTCCCCGCAGCAAACCACGTAGTGGAAACTTGGCATTCAAAAGTTGCGCCGCACAAATTCCCAAAAATATCGACCCACAAGCACCAAACAGGGTATACGCCAAGGTGGTAAACAAGGTCGGCAAAAATTCTCGTCCACCTAGCACCGCCCGAAAATTGTTGAGGGTAAAGTCAAAATTGGTGAGCACGTTGGGGGCAGACGCGGTCATCTCGGGGTCAACAAAAGCATCTTCACTAGCGGTAAACGCGGGTAAGGTCGTAAAGCGCACCGTGAGATTATCGCGAAAACCACCTTCCCAAGCGTCAAACTGACAGCGCAACGTGCTACTAGCAAACGTGCAAGCGTCAGGGAGTTCACTTGCGTCTAGGCCAGCGGGCAAATTGGCCTCGAGCACCACATCAGTAAGGGCAATATCGCGGCTGCTGTTGCGCACTTGGTAAAGCAGTTCAAGTTCATCCTCCGCACGCTCGGGAAACGCGCGCACCCGCACCCTAGCAAAGGCAGTAGGCGGACGCAGGTCACTCAGTTGCACGTCTTTGAAGCTAATCCAAAAATTGGCAAACACCGGAAAAATAACAATCGTGAAGACAATAATAAACGCAGGCGCAAGCATCCACAGCGCCAACCGGGCTTCTCGAGCCGCCAAACTTAGGCGGCGGGGGGATTTGGCGGCAGGCATAGGAAGTCTCCTTGATAAAAAATGACTCAATAAGAGGGCGTGACAAACGAAAAATAACGCCGAAAAGATAAAAAACGGATGCCCGAGAGAGCTCGAGCACCCACACAAACCTTATTCTTGCAAAGCTTCAACTTCGAGTTGGATTAAGGCGGCGGTTTCTGCGGCGCTGCGTTCGCCGTCGATGTATTCACGCACGGCTTCAGCTAGCACGCGAGTGTCATAGAGCCTCGAGGTGAGCGCCCCGTAACCATTGGCAAACCCCCAGCGGCTGCCAGTCTCTAAGCCCATCACCAAGTCTTCGATGACGCTTGCGTCGTAAATTTCGCCCAGTTGCAAACGGCGGTCAACGCCTACGTCCAAGTTTGCCCAACCTTCAGAAAAGCTGCTGTCACCGGGTTCGGTACCACGGCGCACCGGAAACTTGCCTTCAGCGGCGATACCTAGCGTATCAAGGTAGCCTTCGTTCATAGAGTACAAGACAAAATCCCTAGCGGCATCAAAATCCGCGTCTACCGTGATGCCGAAGTAACGCACGTCTGCCCAGCCTGCGCCCTCGGGGTTAGAAGGCCCAGCTAAGTTGGTAACAAAACCACTGGCCTCAGCGAGTTGGGCGGTGGTGGGGTCATCGAAAGCAGTAATGGGGACGCTGTCGCGCAAGCCTGCTAATTCGTCCAAGATAAACGGCGACCACACGATCATGGCGGCTTGACCACCGAAATACAGCTCGCGGGACTGTTGCCAGAAGAGGTTACCGGGAGGGCTGGCTTCGGCTAAAGCGTCGTAGAACTCGAGCGTCTCAATCATCGCCTCCGTATCTACCGTGACGTTACCGTCAGTATCGACAATATCCACCCCATTGGCGAGGGCAATGTGCTCAAAGACTTGCATCATGTACACCTGACTGGGGTCGGTTGCCGCCACAAAACCGTACAGTTCTGGCGGGTTATGCAGCGCCTCGATAGCAGCTAAGATGTTTTGGTACGTAGTTGGCGGTTCTAAGCCAGCTTCCTCAAACAAGTCCGCCCGATACACCAGTAGCTGCGTCCACCCGTCTACGGGAACAGCCGCGTATTCGCCATCAAATTCGACCAAATCCAGCGCCCCCGCACCAAAGGTTTCTTCGCCTAAGGCGTCGATGGCTTCAGTGGCGGTAAGCGTATCCAAGATGCCCGCTTCTGCCCAACTGAGGGTGAAATTCAGCGGGTGATAGATTACATCGGGTAGTTCGCCGGCTGCAAACGCCGCTGTGACCCGTTCGCCGAGTTGGTTTTCGGTTACAGGCACGACATCTACGCTGATACCCGATTCGGCTTCAAAACCAGCGGCAATTTGCCGTTGTACGTCTAGCCGTTCGGGTTGTTCCTCGGTGGTCCATAGGGTAATTTGGGCAAAAGCAAAGCTCGAGCCAAGCACCAACATCAACAAAATATGTTTCACGCATACCTCCTAAAGTTGCACGAAATCAAGAAACGAATAACCAACACACGTCAGTCTGTTTCACCTCCTTGTTAGAGGCACGCGCCACACATTTGCGTGCTGGGGCAGAATTGTATGTAACGTCACTAGTATATGTTAGAAGCAACAGCCAAAGCAACATGGCTGTAGGGTGAGGTGATAATGCTGATACTGATTTCGAGCACGGAAAGATGGTATTTTATTTATAGAAGAAGTCACTTCATCAAGCGTTCGATATATCGCTGACTGAATATCGCTGCGAAAAGCCCTAGTTTTTGCTGAGTCCATATTAGCAAGCGTGTATGTTGAGGCTATTGCTACAATCCTATTGCTACAATCTTGGTGCTACAATCTGGTCACAAGATGACCAAAGCAATCCGGTACTCGTAAAAGGTCATCAAGGGGTGTAGGGTATTATGCATAAAATCACCATCGAAACAGATACACGGACATTGGCGCGCCTCGATGCGTGGGCAGCTGCTTTGGAACAATCGCAAGAAGGTCTGATTCGGCAAGCGTTAGAAGCGTACTTGCAGCAGCTCGAGCAACAAATACCTCAAGAACTTGCAGCGTATGCCTTGCCATCGTGGCAAGAAGACGACTTGGATGAATTTTTGGCGTATTTGCAGGCAGAACGTCAGCAAAGTTTGCAAGATGACGACACATGAGTCAATTTTGCTCGATACAGATGCTGTTTCAGTGCTACTCAAGGGTGATACTCGAGCCGTTCAACTGCTACCGCGCTTACGAGATAAACGTCGAATGTTGTCGTTTATGTCGGTTGCTGAGTTGTTTCAGTGGGCAGAAATGCGCCATTGGGGGGAACAGCGTAAAGACGAGCTAGCCTATGTTATCAAAACACAATACATTATTCTTGATTTTAAATTAGGTTTGGCGCAAAAATGGGCACAAGTGCGTGCTGAAGCCAAAGCAAATGGGCGTCCCATTTCTGTGCAAGATGGTTGGATAGCGGCAACGAGCTTATATTTTGATGTGCCGTTGTTGACGCTCAATCGTAAGGATTTTGAGCATGTGAAAAACATAAAAATGTTGGATGTAAGCTAAAATTAATGTTGCAATTAAAGCTACATGCAGGGTGTCAAATTATCAAGCGCAGCAGGCAAAAGCGCCAGCACATCGCGCTCAGGGGCGTCAGGCACGTCTGTCTCGAGATACCTAAGCGCTTGCTGACGCACGGTAAATGGGGTCGCCGGATGCTGGGCTACGTGGGTTGCCAGTATGTAAGCCATCTCATCGTTGCTGTTCAGATTGAGAGCAGCCAACGCCAAAAGGGCGGTGAGCAAGCTGGTCGTGGGCAGGGTATTGGGGTGCTCGAGCACATTCACCACATAATTTTGCACCTCGCAGCGGCGGGGCATGGCAGCACCTGTGTCGTAGGCACACCACAACCAAGCGTTGGCAGCGGCGAGTGCGCCCAAGTGATCAGCTCGAGCGTGGGCAATATCAAACGCCTGCTCGAGGGCATGTAAGGGGTTGTCGTGCAGGGTTGCCCCATAAAACGCCACCTGAAACGCCACATTGCGCCACATAGTGCGTTCAGCCAAGGTGCGCAAGCGGACAAAGTGCCGTTGGGCGTTGCTGAGGTGTCCACTGGCTAACTCGAGGCGCATGGCTAATAGCCACCGTTGGGCAGTGAAGTTGCCCTCGTTGCTACCATCATTTCTGACAGTGTCGGGGTCATCACTAGGGTAGTCGGTATAGGTATTTGTGTAGATACTTGCATAAGTACTTGTATCGTTGGGAGCGTATTCATGTGGGTATGTGTGGGTGTTTTGCTGGCTCGAGGTATGGGTGTTTGCTCGAGTTTCTAGGGCACGTTGCCACTGCCTTGCGGTGGTTGTGTCCCCTTGTTGCAACGCAAGGCATGCCAAGTAGTAGCGGGCGGGTAGTTGGTAGCTGGGTTGCTCGAGTAAGCCCTCAAAATGGGCTTCGGCGGCGTCGCCATCACCGGTTAACAGCGCATGGATGCCGCGTGCTAACAGCACCGCGTTCATCGCTTCAATCATCGCGAGTTGTGGCATTGCGAGTTGTGGCATTGCGAGTTGTGGCATTGCGAGTTGTGGTCGGTGGGTGGGCTGGCTGGCACTGTAACTAGCAGAGTAGTCAGTAGGGTAGTGAGCAGGTGTGAGGATGTTGGTTTGGTTTGAGGGGTCATTTTGCGGCGTGTTTGGTTGTGGCGTGTTTGGTTGTGGCGTGTTTGGCGTGATGGTGGTCAAGTTGCTAGAAGATGCTGCTGGGTCTGCTGCTGGGTCTGTGCCGAATAATGTGGTGTTGAATGATGTATCGGGCGTGCTCGAGGTTGGCTCATACAACTCACCTGAATCCAACGACAAGCTCGATAAGTTGCTGTGGGCGTGGGCTTGCTCGAGGTAGTCATAAGCCACGAGGCTGTCTCCGCGTTGCAAGCTGATGCGTGCCAAATACGCGAGAATGTGCAGTTGCAACGTGGTAGCAGGTAAGGCAGTCACGGCTTGCCAGGTGTGCTCGAGCAAGGTTTGCAACGTGGGCAGTGACCCGTAGCGGCAGTAGTACGTCACTAGCAGTGGCACATAACGGGCGAGGTAGGGGTGCTCGAGGTCGTTGCGTCCGGCAATAGCGTGCAGTGGGTGGTCTGTGGGGTGGTCTGTGGTTTGGTCAGCGAAGTGGCTGTCTGGTTGTGTTTGCTGATGGCACACATAGCGCCACGCCCGTTGCACGTTGTTATTGTCGGCGGTGCTGAGTGCGCCGGGAATGGTTAAACAGCTCACATAAAACGCCGCGTGGCGAGCCGTTAGTTGCTGGATGTCGCTGGTTGGGGAACGCGTTTGGGCTTTGGTGTGCGGGCTGGTGTGCGGGCTGGTGTGCGGGCTGGTGTGCAGGTTAGTGCTGTTGCTAACGGCAGCATGAGGGGTGAGGTCGTCAGCCGCAGCGTGTTCGTTGCGGTAATGCAGGTTGAGGTATCGCAACAATAGTGGGCGCAACACGTGTGGCAAGGCGTAGCGTCCTTGTTTGACCTCGAGCAGCGAACGCTTCACCAGCGTGTGCAACTGTGGCATGGTCATATCCGTCACCGCGTGGGCAGCCTCGGCATCAAACCCATCGGCAAGTACCGCACAAGCGGCGTAACGCAAACGCTGGTCTTCATCGAGGGGTTGCCACGAAGCGTCGAGCAACGTGGTGAGCCAATCGGGGCGCACGGTGGTAGGGTCGGCTGGTTCGAGCAAGTGCTTTTGCAGCGAACGCACGGGCATGACCTCGAGCCACGCAGCCAATTGCTCGAGAGCGCGGGGTAAACCGCTGACCAAACGGCACAAGGTGACAATGGCGGGGGTGTTGTTGGCATCTAGGGTAAACCCGCTTACGCGCAAACGCGCCCGCTCATAAAACAACCGTACGGCGTCACTTTGCAGGGCATCTTGCAGGGTGTGTTGGCTTTGGGGGGTGTCTTGCTGGGGGCTACTTTCGGGGGGTGGCTCGAGGCCACGTAAGTGCAACCGTTTTTCGCCCGCAACATCAAGCGGATAGCGGGCTGTTATCAGCACCTGCCAATATGGCCTAGTAGCGAGGTATTCACAGAGGACATCACGCACCTGCGCAAACGGTTCAAGCAAGCCGTCAATCAAGAGTAACGAAGCTCGAGCGGGTTCTTGCGGGTTGCTCTCTACACCTCGGGTGCTGTCGCTGGCAATATTGGGGGTAACGTTGCTGTCAAAGTCATTTGCAAAGTAGTCCTCGAGCGCTGCCGCCGTCAGGGTCGTTCCGTCCATCACCTGCACATGAGCAAACGCGTCTGCAAGCATGCTGCGGGCGTTTTTATTCTCGTCAGGTGCCGCGTCAGTTGCGAGCTTATGGTTGTCTTGGATCGTGTTTGCGTTGCTTTGCAGGGTACTTTCTTGCAGGGTACTTTCTTGCAGGGTGCTGTGTTGCTGATTTTTTGGCTGAGGCTGTTGGCGGCTAGCCACACCCCAAAGCAGTTCGTAAGCCAAGCGGCTTTTGCCCACGCCTGCCAAACCCAACACGCTCACCAAACGGTGCTGTTGTAACGCGTGGTGCAAGGTGGTCATCTCGCGGGTGCGCCCGACAAAACTGCTAAGGGCATAACGCTGTCGAAACGCCCGTTCGTAATGGGTTGACGAGGAGGTAGTGGCGGTGGTCGGGGTGATAGGGGGGGGTGCGCTGTTTTGTGAGGGTGCCGTTGCGTTTGTGGTGGCTCGCGGTGTTGCTGGTGTTGGCGATACCCTGTTTGTTGTGGGGTTTGCTGTGTTGCTTGCTGTGTTGCTTGTTGTGGTGTTGGGGGTGTTTTCTGGTGTGGGCGCGGCAGCGGTCTCGGAATGAGCGTGTTCGTGGACGTCTTGCCACTGGTAGCTGCTTTGGTCTTTGAGGATGAGTTCGTAGAGTTCATGGGTTTGCGGGCTGGGTTCGATGCCCAAGTCGTGCTCGAGCCGCGTGGCGCAGCGTTCGTACTGGGCAAGCGCATCATCGAAGTTGCCAAGTTGCCAGTGTAACCACATCTGTTGGCGGTGGGCTTTTTCTTGCCAAGGCTCTAGCTCGAGCCACCTGCGCGTGTAAGCAAGGGCTTTTTCGGCTTGGTCGTGGTGCAAATAATAATCACTAATATTGCGCAGCACCCGGTTGACGGCATCAAACCAAAAGTGGCGGGTGGTTTCTAACCAATCTTCAAACTCCACTGACGCATCAAGCTGAAAACCACGCATAAACTCACCCTGATAAAGGGCGCTAGCTTGCACCCACGCGGCAATGTCATCTTGGGCAGCTAAGTGCGAAAAGCGGTCAATATCCCACGTGATGGCGTCTGGCTCGAGGGCAACGACCTGCCTGTCGGCATAAAACGCCTCCCCGAGTTGCTTGCGTAAGTTTTTTAAGAGGGTGCGCATGCTGCCCTTGGCACCCGGAGCATCGTCTTCGGACCACAGCAATTCGATGAGCCAGTCGCGTTCGATAGGCCGCCCCTGTTGGGCAAGGTAGCCTAGCAGCCCCAAGGCTTTGCGGCTGTTGAGTTTGAGGGTTTGACTGGCACGAACCAGCCTGACGCTACCCAACAAAAACCCGTTGTGCTCAGTTGTGCTCACGTGCACCACACCCAACCACTGGTTTTTTGCTGACTGTTGGTTTGTCGTTGACTGTCAAAACGAACAAGCATCACGTTTCACCGCATCCATCATCACCCAAAGCTTCTTACAAAATACTTACAACGTGCTATTTCATGTTTGAGTGATGCAGTCCTAGACTAGCAAAGCGGTAGGTGAAAACAGTGAAGGCGTGCTTGTTCAAGGTTTTTCTAAACATGAACTGTAACCCTGAAAGCTATCTTTTTGCAAACGTGACACAAAAACATCACGTTAACGTCACAGTGCTTCGCTAAACTCGGTTTGTCATCGCTAGGAATCACCTAGCAACCAAGAAATCAGTAGGAAGTCAGTAGAAAGTAAAGGAGAGGTCATGAAAAAACTACTCGCACTTATTATCCTTAGTTTAGCAACTGCCGTTTTCGCTCAAGACACTGATAACCAAATTGTCACTATCAACAATGGTTCTGTTGATGCAATCACAGCGCCTCCCGACGTAACTGTCACCCTCGTAGCTGAAAACGTCTGGACGGCTACCACGCCAGCTTCGGGTGTCGTCACTTATACGAATGCACCTGGCGGCGGTCAGTTGACAGTGTCAATTTCTATCGACCCCACCACCCCAGGTACCGACGTGCAAATACGAGCTACTGTTCCTAACACGCTTGCTGCAGGTACTGGTGCGGTCGTTTTGCCTCCGGCAACAGTCCTTACCACAGCACCACAAGCAGCCATCGATAGCATTCCCAATGGTGTTGTTGATGCCACAGCGACCGTAGAGCTTGAAGTGCAAACGACAAACCTTGCTGGCCTTCCGGCTACCCAAGCCATTACACTCGTGTACGACCTGAACTAAAAAAACTGTAACGTGTGCAAGGTGCTTGAGTTATCTGACGATTCATGTGGCGGCGTAAGCCGCCCCTTTCTTTTGCGCTACCCTAGCTACAGCGATAGCATTGTCTAAGTCTAGAGATGTCATTCTGGTGATGAGGAGGACGCTAAAATGAACAAATATAAGGCGTTTGTGGGCGCAATCATGTGCCGCGCAGCGCTGTATTTCATCGTCGGTTTGGTGGTGCTGATGTCTGTGCAGTGGGCAAACGCACAAATTGCCCCTGGTACTGCTGCATCACCCCAAGTACTCAATTTGATGCCAGGGCAAACCTATCAAGGTACGTTACGGATGCGTAATGTTAGTGATGAACCTCGAGTCGCAACCTTGTCACAACGTGACATCATCTACGAGGCTACTGGCCGCAGTTTTGTTGATGTCAATAGCGATGTCCGTTCCAATGCTGCTTGGCTCGAGCTGCAACTTGGCGATATTACCTTTGAAGGCGAAGAAATTCGCGATGTACCGTTTGCTGTCACAGTACCTGCAGATGCCGAACCGGGCAGCTACTGGAGTCAAGTCGTGATTACCAATGACCCCGTTGCCCAGGGTAATTTACCCGTAGAAGGTGGGGAGGGCGCAAGCGTTGGCTTTCAGACGATTACCCGTTACGGTATTCTCATTGCTACCAATGTTGCTGCTGATAGCGTGGGGGATATTGCCTTTACGAATCCCAGTTTGCAGCAGACGGATGCCATCATTTTAAGTGTTGACTTGGTCAACCCCAGCGATGCTGTCAAGTTAGCTGAAGTATCTGTTGATGTGACAAGTGATATTGGCGAAAGTGCTGCGCAAGTAGAATTTTCTAAAGTTGCTCTGATACCGATGGTTTACGAGTACCCCAATACGGTGAACTTTAACTTAGGTAGGCTCGAGCCAGGTCGTTACGTGGCAACGATTGTGGCGGATACGGGCGGCAGCGACGGTGTATTTGGGGTGCGTTACAACCTCGAGATTAACCCACCCCAGACGCCTGAAGAGAGCACTGAAGACGCACCAGCAGGTGAAGACAGCGGCGATTAATCCTTTTGATCAGGGCGACACGCACTGCTTGTTACGTTTTGGGTGGTGCGTGTTGTTGCTTTTTAGTGTCGCGTTTGCCCAAACTCCCGACACTAACGCTGATATCAGCATTGACGCCCGCACGCCCCTTCTAGAAACACCCGCTGGTAACACCGTCAATGTTGTGTTCCTTGTTAACAACCGCAGCGACAGCAAGCAGGTGGTGGATTTGGCTGCCCAACTGCCGCAGGGGTGGCGCTTATTGTTTGCCCTCGAGCCAGTCACCCTCGCCCCGCAAAGCGACAGTGTTGTGATTGTCACCGTACAAATTCCTGAAGATGCGGTGGCGGCTGCGTATCTGCTCACCTTGACTGCGAACGCGGGTACAAACCCAGTGACGGCGGAAGTGACCGTGTTACTCCCAGAAATTCGCCGTTTGGACTTTCAGCCTCTCACCGTGCCTGATGTGGTGATCGCAGATGATGTGGTGCTCGAGTACCGCCTGACGAACAGCGGCAACATCGCCCGCGCACTGACGCTGGCTGCAAGTAGTGACCCTGACTATGCTGTAGCGGTGACGCCGCAACAGGTGGCGCTCGAGCCCAACCAGAGCGTGCCCGTCACCATCACCGTAAACGTGCCCGAACTGAGCAGCAACGTGGCGCTGCAGGTGAGGTTGCAAGTGCGTGAAGCTGAGGAGATAGTGACAGGACAGGCAGCTCGAGTGACCCTTCTGCCTGAAAGCCTTCCGAGCCGCAGCGGGTTTCACTTTTTGCCTGTGACCGCCCGCGTAGAACAAACCCTAGACAACCGCCAACGGTTTATCAGTCCGGCAATATCGCTAGAAGGACGAGGTAATGTACGTGACGATAGCGAGGGGATGCTCGAGTTTCGCCTCGCCGCCCCCCTTGCTCCCGTGCCAGATTCACTCAGCAGCAACCTCGGGCGCTACGACACCTTTGCTGCTTACGAAACCCCTATCTGGCGGGTGGCGTTGGGTAGGCAGACCTTGCCGCGTGAGGCACTATTGCCCTTGCGAGGTGTCACTACAGGAATTGGTGGCGGGTATACCTTGGTGCAAGTCACCGAAACAGATACCACTGAAACAAACACCACTGAAACAAACACCGTCAACCGGCTGCGTGATGTCACCTTTGACGGTTATCTTTTGGGTGAACAGGGTAGGGCTGGCAGAGAACGTGTTGGCGTTAGCATCACCGGGCGTGACGTGCGTGAACCCGACTCGGTAATGGCGCGGGCTACCTTGCTTGCCCCGCTCACGGACAATGCCGATGTACCCAGCGCCGCTGTGGCTGCCAACATCACCACCTCCCGCCGTTTTCCCATAGACCTACTGGGCGATATTACCTTCACAGGCGAACTGGGCAGTGCTTACGACTTTGCCGAAGATGTGGCGTGGCAGGGTGATGTTACTTTGCGCAGCGATCGATTGACGGTCAATGCAGCACACTTTGTCTCGCCGAGTGGATTTCGCGCTGAACCTGCCGGGCGCGTGAACACCCGCGTCAGTGGCAATAGCAATTTTCAGCTGGGCGTGCGTTGGTTTGTGAGTGGCGGTTGGCAAGCTTCATACAGTACAGGTGATAACCCCAGCACGAACCGCCCCAGCACGAACCGCCCCAGCACAAACCGCAGTGTGAGCGTGAATGTTCGTACTATTCTGGCGGGGCTGCGTCCGGCGCTGTCGTACTTTGGGCAGCACAGCAAAAGTGACCGTTTTGACAGCACCTTGACGCGTTTTCGGGTCGATGTCAGCCAGCCGTTACACCTACCAGCAAGTTGGGGCATTGACCGCACGACGTTGGAGCATCAGGTGAATTGGCAACAGCGGCGACAGGGGGGGCGTGAGGATGAAGTGCAGTACACCCTCGACAGTCGGGTGGTCGCGCTGGGTCACACCTTTGGCAGCGGGCTAGACCTTGCCCTCGAGCCACGCGTACAACTAACGAGCCTCGGTGTCATGTGGCAGGGGGATGTGTTGGGGGTAAACGGTGATATTGAACTTGCGTACCTGCCCCAAAGGCGTCACTTTTTGGCGTTAACCGGTGATGTCGATATCGCTGCACCTTGGTTAGCTGAGCAGGGGGTGCTCGAGCTTCGTACTCGCTTGAGTAGTGACACCAAACGCGTTTTTGGCCGCTTCACCTTGGCGTATGACATGCCGCTCGAGCTACCCCTTGGCCGCAGCAGTACGGCGGGTTCGCTGTTGGTGCGTTTGCAAACGCCTGCAGGCGCACCCCTAGCCAATGTTGTGGTGAACGTAGCGGGTTTATCGCTGGCAACGGACGCAGCAGGTGAAGCCTTTTTTCCGGCCATTGATGGCGGCAGCTACCAACTTGACGTGCGCCGCGCCGACCTGCGTCCTGGGCAACTAGCGTTACCTGCTTTGCCCTATTCCCTCACCATCACCCCGCAAGAAGACCAAACCCTCACCATTACCATCACCGATGCGGGCAGGGTCAGCGGGCAGATTCGCTTAGCGGAAGCCACAGGCGCTACCTTTGTGGGCGGGCTTGACCCAGACGTGGAAGCTGGGTTGGTCGGTGGGGTGCTAGTGCAGCTTCGTCAGGGTGAGCGGGCAACGCGCAAACTCAGCAATTTAGATGGCAGTTTTTTGTTTGAAGGTATTGCCCCAGGGGATTATGTGCTCGAGGCATTTCCCAATCTGCCCGATGTGTATGTGCTTGATTCCGCTAGCGTCCCTGTGACCGTTGCACCCAACGACATCAGCCAAGCCACCTTCACCATCGAACGCATTCAGCGGGAGATTCAGTTTCAAGATGGCGGCAGTTTGGGCGGGGATGATGAAAGCGATGATGATAGTGGGGAAGGGGGCATTACCCTAGGTGATTAAGCTGGTTGCTTATTGGCCTGGTTGCTTATTGGTGAAGTAATGCTTGAAGTAATGCTGTGTGTTATCGAGGTAATAACGTCATATCGACTGTGTGTCAGCTAGCGGTAAGCGCAAGGTGACCTGTAAACCGATGCCGGAGCGCGGACGGTTGGTGAAGGTGATGTCGCCAAGCAGTTGTTCGGTGAGGGAGTGAACCACGGTCATACCCAGAGAATCAGACACCTCGAGCAACCCCACATCCTCTACGCCTACGCCGTTGTCAGCTACCTCAATAACTAACTCACTATCCGCCCTGACGGCAATGGCAATGTGCGGGTCAGGATAGTCTTGGGGAAAAGCGTACTTGGTGGCATTGCTGAGCAGTTCGTTGATAATGAGTCCTAGCGGGATGGCTTGGTCGAGGCTCAGTTCTACCCCGCTGCTCTCGAGCGTCACGCGAATGTGATGGTCATCACGGCTAAATGAGCGCTGCATGCGGTTGGTCAAGGCTTGCAAATAGGCATCAAACGCAATCGTGCCGTTGCTGTCGTGGCTGTACATCAACTCGTGAATTTCTGCCATGACCTTGATGCGCTGGCGACTTTCTTGCAAGGCTTCTTTGGCCACAGCGTCGTGCAGGCCGCTAGCGCGCAAGGCTAGTAGCGCCGAGATGACCGCTAGGTTGTTTTTGACACGGTGGTGAATTTCTTTCATGAGCAGGTTGTTTTGGGAGATGGTTGTCTCGAGGCGTTCGAGGGTGGTGTGCATAGCTTGCTCAGCGAGTTTGTTGCTGGTGATATCTCGAGAGGTGGTCAAAATGGCGTTGACATTACCTGTTTCGTCAAAAATGGGCGCACTGTTGGCCGAAAACCAGTGCCACGTGCCATCACCGTGTTTGCTGCGATAGACAAAACCGTTGTAGGGTTTTTTGCTTTTCACGACAGTTTGAAGGGCGTCAAACGCCGCAGGTATGTCATCAGGGTGAATGAGCGGCACAAACGACGTGCCCACTAAGCCCTCACTGCTGAACCCTTTGACGGTTTCCCACTGTGGTGAGGTGTAAAGCAACATACCCTCGGGGCTAAGGGTAAAAATGGCGTCGCTGGCGTTTTCTACATACGAACGGAATTTGGCTTCACTTTCGGCCAACGCCCTGTCAGCCTTTTTGCGGTCGCTGATGTCTTGTTGCACCCCAAAGTGGCCAGTGATTCTACCTTGGTCATCGTACAAGCAAATATAGTCACCTTCGATGATGTGCGGTGTGTCGTCGGGGCGCAGGTCGTCGTTTTCAACTTCAACATGCCAATGCCCTCGGTCAAACAATTCGCGCCACAGGGCTTTACCCATTTCGGGGTCGTGGGGGAAAAACCCCCGCAAGGTACGCCCCAACACGTTGCCTTTATATTGGTCGGCAAAGGCTTGGTTGGCTTTGGTGATGCGGTCATGGTCAAGGACGTACTCGAGCAACGCATCCTTATCAACATCATCGTGCCACGCGATGGGTTCGTCGAGCATCATGAAGAAAAAACCCGTCAGTGACTGACTAAAAAACAATTCCAACTGCGCTTCACTTTTGCGCAACGCATCTTCGGCGCGTTTGCGGTCGCTGATGTCTATCCCGGTGCTCATAAAGTATTCCCCAAAGGGGACACTGGTCATGTA
>CAZKAZ010000048.1:0-3488 GCA_964550765.1 uncultured bacterium
TCAACGTTCGGGATATGTCAAGGCGGGAAGCATCCCCGCGTATGCCCTCAGCACTGATGGTCAACCTGTGGCGACGATGTTGTATTACAAGGTGCTCGAGCCAGCCAGCTAATTAACTCAGCCCATCAATGACACCAAACAACTAAGCCAAACAATGACACTAAGCAACTAAGTCAATTTGATAAGCGCCCAATGCCGACCCGTGCGCCCTTTATCGCGACGGTGCGAATAAAACTGCGTTGGGTCAGCATAGGTACACGCGTCACTTTGCCAGATGTTGTTGACACCGTGTTTTGCTAGTAAATAACGGTTTGCTGCTGCCACATCTAGCAAATAACGCCCCGTACCATCGGGTTCGTAGACTGTTTCGGGAAAGCCCGCTTCGGTAAACGCTTCAATGACTTCTGTGCCCACTTGATAATTGGCTCGGGAAATACCCGGCCCAATAGCAGCATGGATGTCTTGTGGCTGGCTGCCGCAATCTACAAACGCCTCGAGAACCGCAGTCACCATGCCCTTGACCGTCCCCCGCCAACCGCAGTGCGCCGCTGCTACCACGCGCTTAACGGGGTCATGAAACAAAATCGGCAAGCAATCAGCTGTGCTCACAATCAACGTCAACGCAGGGTCATCAGTGATGCTGGCGTCGGCTTCTTCTTCAAAATAGGTGGGTTTTGCCCTGACGACGCGGGCGCTGTGCACCTGGTGAAACGCGCAACAGTGGTCTTTGTGACTGCCGAAAGCCTCGAGTGCTCGAGCACGATTCGCTGCTACATTGGCTTCACTATCGCCCGAACTTAAGCCCAAATTGAGACTGCTGTAAGGGTCTGGACTGATGCCACCTGTGCGGGTCGTAAACGCGTGCGGAACGGCAATATTCGGGGCGTGCAAAAAGGTCGGGAGCGTCAGCGGCATAGCTCATTGTAAGCAAAACGAAATTGCGGTGATGTTACTGACGAGCGAAGCAGAGCGTGATGTCTCTAGCCGTCGGCAAGTGAACTTGTACCCCTTAATGACTATCACGCATACCTTGATAACAATCTAAGGTCGAAGAAAACTATCTCATAGGCAGCCTGATTGGATTGATGACTGCTATAACGTGTCGAGGAGGTTGATGTTGCTCGAGCAACCCCCAATTAACGTGTAGCGACAGCAGGCGCAGCTTTGCGGACGCTACCCCGCACACTCAATAACCCCACGCCAGCGAGTACCAACACCACCCCGCCCCACTGCACCAGTGACGGCACTTCGCGGAAGATGAGGTAACTCCAAAAGACCGTCAGTAGCGGTTGCAACAGCAGGATAATAGACGTTTCTAACGATGCCAAGCGGGGAAGTGCCCTCGCAATCAGCAACCAGCCCGTCACCTGCGAGACGAGGGCGACTGCCATCAGCCAAATGTGGGCGGGAAACTGCCACGCCAAGCTGAAATTGGGGTCGGAGATGATGCCAAGCACCGCAATCATGACCAGCGACCCGAAGGTGGCCTCGAGCACAGGGCCAATCGGTGAGCTTGCCCGTTTGTTAAGTGAGCGAAAGGTAATCAGATAAATCCCGTAAATCAAGCCATTTACCAAGCTCAAGCCCGCTCCCAACATAGGACTGGCGCCGTAACTGTCCGCCCGTCCTAAACCAGAACTGAGGGCAACGCCCACAAACACCAACGGAATCACTGCAAACGCCAAATTGCTAGGGCGCTCATCAAAAAAGACCCACGCCAGTAAGCCCACAAACATCACTTGGGTGTTACCCAGAACCGTAGACAAGCCCGCGCCAATCATGCCGATGGCGTAATTCCACAGGGTGAAACTGATGCCAATGAGCAAACCTGCGCCGACGGTTGCTAGGCGGGTGTTGCGGTCTCGAGTATCCCCTTGGCGGGTGGCTAACCACAAGATGAGCAGCACCGGAAACGCGTATGCAGCACGAAAAAACGCTGCCGTACTTGGAGATACCGAAGCAAGACGGATGAAAATAGCAGAAAACGAGATGCACAACGCACCCAACACGGCAAACAATTTGTTCATTACTGCATGCTAACAGAGCGCTAGCAACAAAAGATATCTGTGGCTGTCATCAGCTGTGAGTGAGTGAGGATGCTCGAGCCACATCCCCCACGAAATACCCAGCAAGCATGAAATCATCCCGTGTCAAGTTAGCTTTATGGATACTTGTATCACAGATTACTTGACACAACTAGACTCAAGTTTTATATTTTGATCATCGGGTTGAGGTAATACTCAACCAACCTCGCCGCCCATGCGGCACATGCTAAATCTCGATACATTGGAAGGAGTTTGTTATGGAACTTATGCGTCAAAACGGTAACGGTGTTCGTCCTTACGTGACGAGTTTGCGTCCTTTTGCGGAGTTTGACCGCTTATTCAGCGAAATGGCAGCCCCACTCGCGGCTCGTACCCAAGACACCTTTGCCGCTAACTTGTACGAAACGGATAGCGACTTTGTCTTTGAAATGGCTGTTCCTGGTATTCGCGTGGATGATTTGGACATTTCCATCGAAGGGCGTCAGTTGACCGTGCAAGGCAACTATCCGCAAGCTGACAGCGAAGGTCGTCGCTACTGGTTGCAAAGCATGCCCACAGGTAATTTCAACCGCACGTTGACCTTACCTAGCCATGTGAATGTGGATGCAGTCAATGCTCGAGTGGCCAACGGTGTGTTGATCCTCACCATGCCCAAAGTCGAAGAAGCCAAAGCACGCCGCATTGCTATCAGTAACGAATAAGTAGTTAATATTGACTAAGGGCGGGCATGTCCCGCTCTTTTTTTGTGGGGTGGCAGAAGCGAGTATTGGGCAATAACAAAGCGACGCCGAAGCGCCGCTCGAGTGTTGCGTTCACCTTGACTACACAGGCAGATTACACAGGCAGATTACGCAGGCACAGCCACATCCTTAAACGCTGCCGCCGCTGCGCCAATAATGGCGTCGATATCTTGCTGGGTGTGCGCATACGAAAAGAACGCCGCTTCGTAGTTACTTGCAGGCCAATACACCCCGCGTGACAGCAGCCCGTGAAACCAGCGTTTGAACAGTTCGGTATCCGTTTTGGACGCCGTCGTGAAACTGCTAACAGCATGGTCGGTGAAAAACACCGTAATCATCGAGCCGATGCGGTTGATGGTGACGGTGATACCAGCTTCTGCAGCGGCTTGGCTGAGACCGTGCTCGAGCTGCTTGGTGCGCGCTTCCAAAATGTCATACAAGTCCGGTGTGCTGTTGATGAGTTCCATGGTGGCAATACCCGCTGCCATCGCCAAGGGATTACCTGAAAGCGTCCCCGCTTGGTACACCTTACCCACAGGCGACACGTGATCCATCACGGTAGCTTTACCGCCATACGCGCCCACAGGTAACCCGCCGCCAATAATTTTGCCCCAACAGACCAAATCCGCATCGATACCTAAGCGTTCAACTGCGCCACCTGGGGCGAGGCGAAAGCCCGTCATCACTTCGTCGGCAATGAGGA
>CAZKAZ010000048.1:3498-15925 GCA_964550765.1 uncultured bacterium
TCCCGCAAACCTTGCAAAAAGTCATTAGTAGGCACGACCACACCCATGTTGCCCACAACAGGTTCAAAGATAACCGCCGCGATTTGCTCAGGGTGGGCGTCAAACAGGGCTTTGACACTGTCAAGGTCGTTGTATTCGGCCACTAAGGTGGTTTTGGCGGTGTCTTCGGGCACGCCTGCGCTAGATGGCACCCCGGTGGTCATCGCTCCAGAACCCGCTGCTACTAGCAGGGCATCGCCGTGACCGTGGTAGTTGCCTGCAAACTTGACGATGTAGTCGCGGCCAGTTGCCCCCCTTGCTACGCGCAAAGCACTCATAGTGGCTTCGGTGCCAGAATTGACGAAGCGCACCCGCTCACAACCGGGATATTTCTCGAGCACCAGTTCAGCCAGCGTAATTTCGCGTTCGGTGGGTGCACCGAAGCTGGTGCCTGTGGTGGCGGCTTTGTTGATGGCGTCTAAGACATGTGGATGGGTATGTCCCATGATCATCGGCCCCCACGAACCGATGCCGTCGATGTACTGATTGCCGTCAGCATCCCACAAATACGCCCCTTGGGCACGTGTGATAAAACGGGGGGTGCCGCCGACACTGCCAAACGCACGCACGGGCGAGTTGACCCCACCGGGGATAAGCTCACTGGCACGGGCAAAAAGTTTTTGGGAAATTTGGGTAGATTGCGTCATAATTGCATAGTTTCACGACCCGCACGGCTTCACAAGGACATAGCTTACGTGCTCGAGTCACAAGTGTTGGGGCTTATGTGGCTACGTTCATGGTTTCAAGCCTGAGTTTAGCGGGTGTGACGTGATGCCTACAGCGTGAATGGTACTTGCCCCGTTAAGATAGCTGCATGGACGCGGTGTATTTTTTGCAGCAATTCGCCTCACCTGCTCTAACCGAGATGGCGCTGTTTTTGACTAATTTGGGTTCAAAACAGGCGTATATTGCCTTTTTGTTGGTCGTTTACTTGGCAGTAGATGCCCGTTTTGGCAGGTACTTGGGAATGACCTTTTTGCTGGGCTATTTTTTCAACTTTCACCTCAAAGGCATTATCGACACCCCCCGCCCCTATGCACTCGACGCCAGCGTCGGCCTCACCCCAGAAGCGGTAGCAACCGGGACAGGGGCAGCCTTTCCTAGTGGACACGCCCAAGCCAGCGTGATGTTTTGGGGGATGGTGGCCAGTTATGTGCGTAAAACTTGGTTTTGGGTGCTGAGCGTAGGGCTTATTGGCTTGATTTCGGTGACTCGAGTCTACCTTGGTCTGCACATTCCCCTTGATTTGTTGGGTGGTTGGGTCATTGGCGCGGGCGTGGTCTGGTTAGGTTTGCGCGTCTATCAGCTGATTATTCGCGAAGACGTGCCTACTTGGTATGCCTACCTTGTGATGTCTGCTAAACCCGTGCAGATTGCTTTGGCTGTTCTCCTACCGTTACTGCTGCACCTGCTACTAGGCGTGGCGGATTCTGAAGTGATTATGGGTGGTTTGGCGGCGCTTGCTGTTGCGCCTTTGCTCGTGCCCTACCGCGTACCTGACGCATTCGGTAAACGCGTGGCGGTAGCAGGGCTTGGTTTGGTGCTGACGTTTGCGGTGTTGCTTGGCTCGAGCCTGCTGCTCCCCGAAGCCTTCAAACGGGATGCTTTCATTGCCTTCATACGCTATTTCGTCATTGGCAGTACAGGTATCGTCATCACCCCGCTGGTGTTTCAGCGCTTAGGGTGGTTGCAGCCAGACGTCAACACTTCTACTGCGGGGTTGTAGTGCGCTATAAACTGACGCTCGAGTTTGATGGCACGTATTTTTTCGGTTGGCAAGTGCAACGCAAAACTGGCGAACGCACCGTGCAAGGTTGCTTAGAAACCGCCCTCGAGAAACTCCCCGGTATGACCCCAACCGCGTGGGCGGCAGGGCGCACAGACAGGGGCGTGCACGCACTAGCGATGGTGGCGCACTGCGATGGTGACGGGCGTTTTGCGCCAGACAAATTGCAACGGGCGTTGAACGCGCATTTGCCGCCGGATGTGCGGGTGCTCGAGGTCGACCAAGTAGCCGACGACTTTCACGCTCAATACGACTGTCACTTTCGGCAGTATGTTTACCAAATGCGTCTGGTGCGTGGTGACCTAACAGGAACAGCGCTAGAAAGACACTTTGCCCTGCATTTACAGCAAACACTTGACATTGCCGCCATGCAAGTTGCTGCGCCCTTGTTTGTAGGTGAACATGACTTTGCCGCCTTGGCGACGCAAGAAACTCGAGCCACCACTCGGGAAGTGTTTTTGAGTCAGCTCGAGCATGACAGGCACGAACTGCGTTATCACGTGGCAGCGACTGGTTTTTTGCGCAACATGGTGCGAGCGATGGTCGGTACGCTTTTACTAGTAGGCGAGGGGAAGCTAGCGCCGGAGCGGGTGCTCGAGATACTCAACAGTAAAGACCGCGCCCAAGCGGGCATGAACGTACCGCCGCACGGGTTGTACTTTGTTAAAGCTAGTTATCAACCTTGGCCAGCGGCACAAAGTACTAAGGTAAGAGCACCAAGGTAGACGTGCAGACAACATCATAAAACATGAAGGTGATATGAAGATACGACAGCATCGTGCTGACACCTTCATGACGCAAAAAATACAATTTCCTGACGCACAAAGCATAGATTGACATTCGGGTTTTGCGAGAAAAACTTCTCAGTATCACTTGCAAAGCGATTTTTTGTCTAAGGAGTGCATCATGCAACGTTTTTTGCGTATTGGCGCAACTGCCGCACTGCTCGCTTCAGCGGCACTGGCTCAAGAGGTCGGCAACGTAATTTTCCTTCACCCAGATGGTACCGGTCTCAACCACTGGAACGCCGCCCGTATGTATTGGCAAGGCCCCGATGGGCTGCTCGAGTGGGATCAACTGCCGGAAATGGCCGTCTACCGCGGTCACATGGCTAGCCGCTTGACGGGTACTTCGCACGGGGGTGCTACCGTGCACGCGTTTGGTTATAAAGTTTACGAAGATTCTTTCGGTAAAGACGGTTCGCCTGACGGTGATGCCCGTTTTATCAATGGCCTTTCGGGCTTTGAAGGCAGCATCATGCGCGAAGCCGCCCAAGCAGGTCACCCTGTGGGTCTGGTGAACGACGGCGACTTGCCCGAACCGGGTACGGCTGTGTTTTTGGCTGAGGTTGACAATCGCGGCAACAGCACCGAAATTGCCCGCCAGCTTCTCGATGGTCGCCCCGGTTTTGAAGGTGAACCCTTACCTGCGGTTATGCTCGGTGGCGGTGAGCGTTTCTTTTTGCCCGAAGGCACCCCTATGTGCGACCTGGGCAACATCGCGCCGGATTGCCATGTGCACTTAGATGCAGTAAACGGCCGTGGTCCAGCTCGAGAAGACGGTCGCAACCTTATTCAAGAAGCTATCGACCTCGGTTACGAAGTCATCCGCACCCGCGACGAGTTTGAAGCGCTCATGGCTGAACTCGAGGCCGATGAGAGCTTAGCGCCCAACGTGTTGGGTTTGTTTGCGTCTGATGATATCTTCAACGACGAACCCGAAGAAACCCTGCTCGACTTGGGTCTTGTGGATCCTAACGTGCCTGAAGACGCCAAAGAAACTAACTTGATTATCTGGGGCGGCATGCCGGATACCTTTACCTACAACCCGCCGACGGTAGCCGAAATGACCGAGATGGCGCTGATGATTCTCGAGCGCCGTAGTCAAGACGTCGGTATGCCCTTTTTCTTAGTGGCCGAAATCGAGAGCACCGACAATCTGCCCAACAACGCCAACACCATCGGCTTTTTGCGGGCAACTCAGCGCGCTGATGACATGATTGGCGTGACCCGCGCTTTCCAAGCTGACAATCCCGATACCCTCATCATCACCGCAGCCGACAGTGACGGCGGTGGCCCACAAGTGTTTTCACCTGCACCTACCGACGACGACGGCAATGTGTCGGTTTCGGGTGGTAACCCCACGGGTCTTTTGAATGTACTGGACTTTGGTTTCCCGCTCGATGGTCGCTATGGCCGCCAAACAGCCCCGTTCATGGCTGAACCCGATGCGTTTGGTAACAGTCACGACTTTGCTATCGGCTACCCAGGCCGCAACGACGTAGCAGGTGGCATCATCTCGCGGGCGCAAGGCTTGAACGCTGAGATGCTCCGCACCGAGTTCGCCAGCCAATTTGACAGCACCGACGTGTACCGCCTTATGTACGCGACGCTTTTTGGTGAGATGCTCGAGCCAGCCTACGGGCAAATGGCACCCACTCGCGAATAAAACCAACTCCACTGACTTTGGGGGTGCACGTCACCCCCTTTTTTTATGCTTAATCACTGCTGCTGTGTTTTTCGTTATCAGGTAAACTTTCATGATGAACCCAGCGCTGTCAACAATACGCTCAATGTTGTGTCAAACGTCGTGTCAAGTAGCGCACGAGGCGCGACGTCACCAGCTTCGACGCGTGACGCGTGTTTTGGGTGATGGTCTCACACGCTTGTGTTGGCTCGTGCTGTTGTGGTTGGGGTTGTCTGGTGTGGCAAGTGCGCAAGCGCCCTGGGAAGCTCGAGCAGGCGTCTTGGATGTACGCACGTGGGACACCCGCGAGGTGATTGCAGTGCTGGGTGAATGGCAGTTTGCGTGGCTCGAGTTCTTTGAGCCGCAAACAATAGACCTGCAAAATACCAGTCAAACATGGCAAACCCGCATCGGTGCGTGGCAAGGGGGCTTTCCCGGAACGCCTTATGGTTACGGCACGTATCGCTTGCTGGTGCAACTACCTAGAGCAGGTTTGTACGGGTTGCGCCTTGCTGAAATTGACACTGCCTACAGGCTGTGGATTGATGGTGAACTGCAAACTGAAGTGGGTCGCGTAGGCATGTCTCGAGCTGACGTACAACCTTACTACGACCCGCAGGTGATTGCCTTTTATGGCGAAGATGTAACTGAAATCGTCATGCAAGTGGCCAACTATCACTATCCGACGGCACTGTTACGCTCGAGCGACGGCGTAGCAAGTGCCAAAATGCATTTGGGGACGCTCACTCAACTCACCCAAGACACCAACAGGCGCACCCGCGGCGCTTTGCTGTTATCGGGCATTTTGGCGGCGATGGCGGGGTATCACTTGCTCATCTATTTGCAACGGCGGCAGATGATGGCATTTTTGTACTTTGCAGTGTTTTGCTTGTTGTTACTTTTGCGTGATAGCGTCAACGGCGAAGTGCTTCTGAACACGCTCGTACCGCTACCCTTCGAGTGGCAGATGGCGCTCGATTATGGTTGTGCGTTTGCCATTGGACCATCGCTGCTGCTGTATTTGCGTTCGCTCTTTCCGCAAGAACTGCGCGGTTGGTTGTTTCGCAGTGTGGTGCTAGCCTTTGTGCCGTTCATCGTGCTGGTTGTTGTGCTCCCTGCAAGGTTTTTTATTGCCGCGTTGCCCGCGTTTTTGCCCGTAGTCTTGGTGACGTTGCTATACGTTGTGGGGTTTGTGGTTGTGGCACTGTGGCGACGGCGAGATGGCATCCTCTACGTGGTGTTGGGGGTGCTGTCAATTGCAGCGGGGGTGTCGCTAGATGTGTTGTTTCTTTTTGATTTCACCCCCGTTGGGGGTTTTTTAAACCTCGGGTTTTTGGGGTTTATTGCCGCGCAAGCGCTACTACTATCGCGGCGCAGCGTGCGGGCATACGAACGGTTTGAAGCCCTTAGCTACGAACTCGAAGCGGCCAATAGTCAACTAGAAGCCAGGGTCAAAGACCGCACCATCGAGCTCGAGCACGCCAGCGAACGTATCCGCAGTCTTAACCGCCGCCTCGAAGCCGAAAACGCCCGCATGGGTAGCGAACTGAGTGTGACCCGTCGTTTGCAAGAATTGCTACTACCTACTGCCAGCGAACTGCAGCAAGTACGCCACGAGCTTGTCCCCCTAGACATCGCCGCTATTAGTTTGCCTGCTAGTGAAGTAGGGGGTGACTACTACGACGTGCTGCCGTTTGCAGACAAGTTACTCATCGGCATTGGCGATGTCACCGGGCATGGCCTCGAGAGTGGCATGGTTATGCTGATGACCCAGATGGGGGTGCGCACCTTGCTCGAGGCTAATCACCACAATCCAGTGGACATTTTGAGCATTCTCAACCGCAGTTTGTACAAAAACGTCATGCGCATGCAAGCCCACAAAAGTTTGTCGTTGGCGCTGCTGAGCTATCACTATGATGCTAGCCAAGCCACCGGAAAGCTGACGGTGAGCGGGCAACACGAAACGTTACTGCTTTTTGGGGCTGATGGCACGTTGTCGTATGTGGATACGCTCGAGCTAGGATTTCCCCTGGCCCTAGAAGAAGACATTCGCCCGTTTTTGGCGCAGATGACGTTACTGCTCGAGCCAGGTGCTGGGGTGGCTGTGTTTAGTGATGGCATCACCGAAGCCCCCAATCCACAGGGAACACTCTATGGACTTAGCCGCTTAGCCGAGGTCATTAGCCAACACTGGCACGCGCCCGCTAGGTCAATCCGTGACGCAGTGTTGGGTGATGTGTATCGCTTTATCAACGACACGACGGATGTTCCTGTTGATGTGGTTCGCATATTGCACGACCAAAACGTCGAAGATGACATCACTTTGCTCATCGTCAAGCAACATTGACGGCGTAGTTTCCTGATGCCTGATTGACGTCTACACATTGACGTCTACACAGTTGAACGCGATGGATGTCGACGTGATGGATGCCGACGTGACGTTGGTAAACATCAGCAACTGTAGATCGGCAACTGTAGAAACGACACGCAGAATTGCTAAGTGTACCTGAGTTCGAGGTTTTAATATCGGCGAAAATGCGTCTCTAACACCGTTTGCGATATAATCATCAAAACTGTTAGCCTGTCAAAAAGTCTTTTGCAGGCGTTAAAGCCTCTTGTGAGAACGTCATTCCCTTTACAGCCACGCAACATCCGTTCCTGACGCAAATTAACCAAATTAACTGCGAACTGAGGTTAAGTGTATGTGCAATCGCGATAACGTCTACAAGAAGGTGAACGCCCTTGATGTTGACAGGGTGTTGGTGAAAATTGCCAACTTTGGCAACAATATGCAAAATCACCGAAAAACCTACATGTACTTAGTTGGTTACTTGCATACCAACAGCGGCACAGTGCTACGCCGCAAAAGTTGATCCAATACGCCCCCAAGTAGGGGTTCTACGAGGGGATTGTAGCGGTAGTTGCCCAGCAAAATAAGGTCACTTTGATGCACTTGAGCCGCGTGCAAGATGCCGTCACTGACTTTGCCTCGAGCTTGCCAAAAAGTGGCGTTTATGCCTTGTTGCTCGAGGTAGCTTTTGGCTTGGTCGAGGGCGTCGCTGGTACTTTTGGTGAGGTTGGCCTCGAGCACGGTCATCACCACGACTTTGACGTCCCAGCGGTCAGCTAAGTAAGCCGCAGCATAAAGGGCAGTATCGGCTTGGGGGCTGCCGTCATAAGCGAGCAACGCTCGTTTGATGCGATACGGCGAACCGCGCATGGTCAGTAGCGGCACATGACTACAGCGTAACAATGCTTGGCTGCCACTTAAAGCGTCGTTGGGGGCGGTGTTTTTACCGGGTGGAATGGCAGCAATGACTACGTCCATGTGCCTCGAGCGTTCACAGATGGCATCGACCACGTAACCCTCAAGGCTGGCAAATTGGCCTTCTATCCCGCTGGCGCGGCAGCGTTCAAAAAAGCGTCTTTGAATGGTGCTGACGTGTTCCTTGTCGCCTGCAGAAGCGTCTGGCGTGAGGACATGCAACCCGTAGAGGGTGGCTTTTTCCCGCGCTGCTACGATTAACCCCTGTTCTAATGCCCGCCAACTGGCTGCCGTACCCGATAGGGGCACCATCACCCGTTGAATGAGGCGGTCGCGGTTGCGGGGTGCGTGCTGATTGGCAAACGCAGGCCGCTGGGGTTGTTGGGTGCGTTTGCTGAAGTGACTGAGCAAGTCGCTCGCGGCAACGTCTTGTGGCACGTGCCAGCCGAGGTGTTCTTCGAGGGCGCGGTGATGGTTGCTGAGCCACAGATACAAGTCGGCTTTGGTGCGGTTGTCAAAGTGCTCGAGCAGCCTGTCGGTGATGATGCGGCTGGTGGGTGTGAACACGCAGTCGTACCAGTCGGCGGCGGCGTCTGCGAGGCTAATGCGCTCGAGGGGAACATGCCCTTCGGGGTCGTCGGGCTGGCGGCGCTCGAGCGCCATGAAGTAGCGGTGAGCGCGGATATGGGTGAGCAGTTCATCATACCTGCCTGCGGCGGTCACGTTCAGTTCGCTCAAATCAGCTTGTGGGCGGGTTTTGTCGAGTTGGGTCAGCTCTAAAAAACGCACATATTCTTCTTTGACGATGAGCGTTTCAGCCGTTAACGAGGCGTCGAGCGGGACGCGGCTTTGTACTGGGGTGACATAGGCTTGAATGTAAGCAAACCCCAACTGGCGCGCTACCGACACGCGGTGATTGCCGTCTTTAACAAAATAAACATCACCGAGTTGATAGACGTCGATGGGGGGCAGTCCCTCGAGGCCAGTCATCTGCACTTCAACGTTCACCCAACGCTGTTTGGCGCTGTTGTTTTTGGGCAAAAAGGTGCGGGTAAAGTCGTTATAGCGCCCGACGCTGCCGACAATGCTCTCCAAGAGAATATCTGCCAAATAGCGGCGTGAGCTTTCTACGGCTTGCAAGCGGGTGCGTACGTCTTCATACGACAACAACCGACTCGACTCGCCCCGCAACGCAGCAGCGATATCTTGTAATTGGGCGCGCCTACGGGCTTTGTAAAAGTCATCAAGGGCGCTAGCAACGTTAATAGCGTTGGTCATGGGTGGGCACTCGTCATAAAAACATACTTCGACGCCTATCGACGCCTACACGTCTGAATGTACTAGGTGTTTTATGTTTACGTGTTTTGTTCTTTTATATATTACTTAGTCTATCCGTTAGTTGCGTCAGGTTGCTGGGTCGGGTTGCTGGGTCAAGTTGCTGGGTCAAGTTGCTGGGTCATAACAATCGCAAGGCAGCCAGTGATGGCCGCACGTATGCTACTGACGCTACTGACCGACACGTTACATCACGCTCAAACCATGTTTATAGACATGCGCCAGCGATGGCTATCACACACGAGTAAGTGTACCAAGTTTGCCTACTCAAACGTAACCCCAAAGCACGGATAGTATGGATGTGAGTGGCTCGAGCGGGTTGACAAGCTATCAAGTTATATGAAATATGTATAAAAATTTAACATGTTGTTTCTGCACTTGCTGATGTGTACCAACGTCGTATCGGTATCCATCATGTTCAACCACGTTGAACTACGTAGATGTCAATCATAGAAGTGTCAAAATTATACACAAAACGATGGTGTGCGATGAAGTCGTTAGCTGGCCTCAGGTAATTCGCTGATAAGCGTGCGCAAGCTGGCCAAATTAACGGCTTTTTGGGCGCTCAACAGTTGCCGGGCGGCACGGGTGAAATAGCGGTGGCCGCTCAAAAAGTTGTATTGCCCCGTGAGCCAGCGGCGGTCATCAGTATCTAAACCACCACTTTCAAGTTCTGCGCGCAAAGCGCGGTTTTGCTTGAGGAAGTCACGTTGACCTAACACGCTCAAGTCGGCGTCAGCAATGATGCGCTCGAGCAACGTGTGAGGTTTTTGTGGCAACTTGGTGGCCAAAATCATCCCCTTAATGAGCTTGATGTCGTCATTATCGTAGCCGAACTGGGGTAATATCTGTTGCGCAATGGCTGACCCGCGCACTTCGTGGTCGTGGGCAATGTGCGGGGGTTCACTAAAACCAAGGTCATGAAAATACGCTGCGGTTTTGAGCAAGCACAGTGCTCGTCCTGAAATGCCCTCGAGGGAAGCAATGTGCATGGCAATGGGGTAGACGTTGTCGCGGGTGTGCTCGAGCGAGTGATAGACGAAGCGCTCAGGCAGGTGTTGCTCGAGGCGGCGAAGCGCGTAGTGTTTGGCACCAGCTAGGTCACGGTGTTCTTCAGCAGGGTCGCTAGCAGGGTCGCTATGGTAAGTAGGTAGGCTGGCATCACGATTGGTATCGGGTGCAGTATCAACCTGGGCGAACGGTTTTGAGTCTCGGCGCGTTGGGTTCATCCTCACCCCCCAATCTGCTGCGTGTGGTCTGGTGCAGCGTCTGCTGATGGTGTGTCTTTGTCTTCGCTGTTAGCACTGTCGCTAATCGGGTTTGTATCTTTGGCGTTTTCGTTACTGCTGTAATGATTGTCGGAATCACTGCCTTGGTTACTGTCTTGGTTACCGTCATAGGAGGACAACGCTAGCGTCACGGCTTGGTCAGTTGATAACTGTATTCCACGTTGCCACAGGGTCTCGGCACGCTCGGCGAAGTGTTGGCGCAAGTCTGTGATTAAGGCATGTAATTTATCGTGCTCGTCCTGATTGAGCGCCAAACCATGCTGTTCTAAGATAGCAGACGTGGCAGCGCATAATATGAGCGATGTTTCTGCGTCTGTGTCGTGAAATGTGGCAGTTCTGTGAGAATTACCACTTTCAGTGGGTATGTCAGCGGGGGCTATGTCAGCAGGGGGCGTGTCAAGGTGTGCTGCCAAGTGCAAGCGAGTACGGGCAATGCCGGTAATGCCATACGCGACGCCGAGGGTATCGCCGATTTGCTGGGCGACTTGCACGCTTTTAGCAAAGTAACGTTGGCTGCTGGTCAAGTCGGCACGTTTTTCGAGCACGATAGCTAAGTTAAACGTCAAAATAACCACGCGGTCTTTGTGGTTGCTACTGAGGCGCAAACTTTCGCGGTAGAGCTGTTCGGCTTCGTCGAGATCATCAGCAGCATTGGCAATGACCCCGAGACTCAGCAGGGCGTCAGCAGCGCCGCTAGGGTTGCCCATGTCGTGATAGAGCTTGAGGGCGCGTTCGTAGAGGGCTTTGGCTTTGGGGTAGTCTTGGCGTTCACTGTGCGCTACCCCCACGTTGACCAAAATCCCGGCAATTTGTTCTTTGGCCCCGATGGCCTCAGCGAGTTGCAAGCTTTCTTCATAGCGTTTGATAGCTTCGTCGTAATCGTGTAGACCAATGGCAATTGCGCCTAAGTTACTTTGGTACTTGATAATTTCACTCTGGTTGTCAAGTTCGCGCATGAGTGCCAAAGCGTCTTCAAATTGGCTGCGGGCGTTGTCATAGTCGTTTTCGACATAAGCGATGCCACCAAGGATGCGCAGCGCGTGTGACATGTTGAGTTTGTCATCTTGAGCGCGGGCAATATTCAAGCCAGTATTGAGCAAAGTGCGAGCGTGGTCATGGTCGCCTTGCCGCCAAGCGATGTTACCGAGTTCACTGAAGATATGGCTGATGCTCGAGCGCGTTTCTGGACTGCTCGCTTGGGCTTCCCAGAGTTGCTTGGCGTGCTCGAGCCAGTGAATGGCGTCATCATACTGGTTGCGCTTAAGGAGCAGGTTGCCGAGTGCCATGGCGCTTTTGGCTTCGGCGCTAGCTTGCTGGCAGTCGTTTTGCCCGCAGCGTAGGGCTTCTTCAAAGTAGGTTTGCGCTAAGTCCCACTCGCCAACAAGTTGCAGTACCCGCCCGAGGTCAAGCAAAATATCGACCCGCTGGCGGGCATTTTCGATACGGTTATCTTGATTTTTGAGCTGCTGTTGTTCGCGTTCTAAGTAGGCGAGCACCTTTTGGTAGTAGCCGATGGCGGTTTGGTTGTCGTAACGCGCTTGGGCGGCACTACCTGCGCGGCTTAAGTAGTCGCGGGCTTTGCTGGCGTTGTCGCTTTGATCAAAGTGATAGGCCAACAAGTCTAAGTAGGTATCAACATCGGGCGTGTCTGCTGTGTTTGGGGAGGTGCTGGTGTCTTGCTGGGTTTGTTGCTCGAGGTAGTGTGCAAAGCGTTCGTGCAACTCGGCGCGTTTTTGGTAAGCCAAACTCTCATACGCCACGTCGCGGGTGATGACTTGTCGAAAGACATAAGCGAACATATCGTCGCTGGCTGTGTCAGGTGCAACGTTGCGCAGGTGGCTTTCTTTGCTAAGTAGTAACAGCGCACAAAGGCTCTCGAGCCGTTCACGCACGGATGTGGGCGCACCTAGCTCTGGAAAGTATCCTGTGAGCCAGTGGGCATAGAGGCTGCGCCCGATGACGCTAGCGACTTTAAGGGTGATTTGCAAGCGTTCGTCGAGTTGGTCGATACGAGTGAGGATCAAACTGTGCAAACTGTTGGGCAGCTCGAGCGTTGCCCACACGCCAGGGTCGTGCAAGTCCAAACCTTTGGCACGAGCCACGTTGAGCAGCTCTTCGATATAAAAAGGGTTGCCTTGCGCCCGTTCGGTGAGGCGGTGCAAGGTGACTTCTGGTAGGGTCGTCTCGACCGGGTTGACTGCCGTGTCGGTGCTGGTGATGTCGACTGTGTCGGTGCTGGTAGGGGCG
>CAZKAZ010000048.1:15935-16357 GCA_964550765.1 uncultured bacterium
ATGGTTTGTCCCGGTATGGTTTGTCTGGGCATCGGCATCATCAAAGGAGCGAAGTTTGCTATAAATGAGGCGTTCCATGTCAGCTTTGGACAATTCAGCAAGTTCTACCTCGAGCACCGCCGTTGCCCCTTCAGGGGCGTTTTGTAAGTCGGCGGTAAGTTGACTGACGCTGCTGCCTTCACTGCTCGGACGTTCAGTGGCAATAAACAACACGGGCAGATTGCGTACCGCACGAACGAGCACGCTCAATACATCAGCTGACAACGCATCAATCCATTGGGTGTCTTCGAGTACCAACACGATGAAATGACCTTGCTTGAAGTTTTGAGGATTAGGGTTTTGAGGCTTGCAGCTAAAAAGTTAAAGCTTATGCGTTTAAATTTAGTTCAAAATAAGGTACAAATTAGGGATAAAAAAGAGGT
>CAZKAZ010000048.1:16367-17639 GCA_964550765.1 uncultured bacterium
GCACTTGCGGCTCGAGCGACGCCGTTAGGGCGTTGTCGCTGATAGGTAACGCTAGCAGTGGCGCGAGCAGCGGCAAGCGGGGTAACAGTTCTTCGCTTAGGTCGCTGATGGTTTGCTGTAGGTGGCTGATTTGTGTTTGTGCGGGCGCGCTGCTGTCGAGTTCTAGCAGGTCGCGCCAGATGTTTTGCCACACCAAGTAAGCGCTGTTGCGACCATACGACTGACACTCACCGGTGTGAATGCGGCACAGCCCATCGGTGTTGCGAGCCTGCTCGAGCACAGCAGCAATCAAACGCGATTTGCCCATGCCTGCTTCGCCTTGTACCAAAGCAAACTGCCCTTGGCCTTGTTGCACGCGTGCTAAGCAGGCGGTGAGTTGCTCTAGCTCGTGCTGTCTGCCAATGAGCGGCAACTTACTGCTCGAGGGAATATAACCTTGGTTGCGGGTGACATCAACAAGTGCATACACAGCGATGGGTTCGCTTTTGCCTTTGACCTTCATGCGGGGCAGGTCTTGCCACTGAAAGTGACTTGCCTCGAGCTGATAGACGCGTTCACTCACGAGCACTTGTCCGGGGGCGGCTTTGCCCATGAGTCGCGCCGCCAAGTTAACGTCATCTCCCAACACGCCATACGTCCGCCGGGTGCTACCGCCGTACGCCCCCGTGCGCATGGTGCCCTGAGCAAGGCCAATAGACACATCGACAATGCCCAACTCAGCAGGCGGTTGACGCAGTTGTAACGCGACTTGTAACGCCCGACGGGTGTCGTCTTCGTGGGCGGTCGGCGCACCAAACGACGCGTACAAATAGCTACCTTTGTCGCCTACGGTAAGTTGAATCAGTGTGCCGTCGTAATCGTGTAAAATACCCTGCACCCAGCGGATAAACCGATTTAAGGACGTGCCTGCTTCAGGGTCGTCGTCGTAATCCAAACCGCCAAAGCGCAAAAACAACGCCGTCGTGGGGCGAAGTTCGGTCAAAAACTCCCCTTGACCTGCTTTGAGGCGGTCGTACACAGGTGGCAAAATCCAGTTACGCAGCGCTTGATAGTCATCTTCGGGTAGGCGCGGGTTGATATCGCTTTCAACAGGGCTTTCTGGCGCATGAGCGTAGACCGTTAAACCCATCGCTACTTTGTCGATGACTGCAAATGTGTCAGTACCTGTGTCGGTACCTGTGTTGGTCAGGTTGCTGGTTGGTGGTTTGGTTGATGCATCAGTCGAAGTATCAGTCAAAGGTTCAGTCGAAGGCTCAGTTGAAGCGTGTGGAA
>CAZKAZ010000048.1:17739-19176 GCA_964550765.1 uncultured bacterium
TCAGTCGAAGTATCAGTCAAAGGTTCAGTCGAAGGCTCAGTTGAAGCGTGTGGAATAGCTAAGCGTTCAGTAGCCGCTATGTTTGTAGAAACCTCATCTTTAGTAACGCCGTCTTTAGTGACGCCGTCTTCAGTAACGCCGTCTTCAGTAACGCCGTCAGTGATACCGTTCTCATGGACTTCTTTATTGGTTACATCGTTATTGGTTACATCGTTGTTGGTTAGATGTGGATTGCTAGTAGGAATCTCAGGAATGTCAGTTGCTTTGCGCCACTCGAGCACGTGAATGCGTTCAGCCAAGCGGGTGGCGGTGTGGGCGTCCAACACGATGTCGCCGCGTTCGGCGTGGTGCTCAGCTCGAGCCATGCGCGTAAGCGTCTCACCCGCCAACACGTCAATCAGTTGTACCTCTGGGCTACCTACCGCAAAACGCCGCACGGGGCCGTGGGCAATGGCTACTTTCATGGCCAGTGACACCACCATACCCGGGGCGACTTCCATATCCTGAAATTGTTCCATGCTTTGTTGCATGCTAAGGGCACACACCAGCGCTCGATAGCCATCGTCGCGGTCAAACCAACAAGTGATGGCATCACCTGCAAAACCAATCACGCTGCCATAAAAGCGATTGACGTCGTTAATGAGGGCGTCATAGACCATGTTGAGGTAGTGCGGCAAGGTTTCCGTGCCGCGCCGTTCGCCCAAGCTTTTGACCAATGCTTCTGTCAGCGGCGTAAAACCAGACACATCAGCAAACAGCGCACTGCCCTCGCTTTGCTCGGCGAGTTGGTCACCTCGAGCCAACGCCCAACGGCGGTCTAGCGCGATGTAGTCTGTCAAGCGATGTTTCGCCACAACGTCTCCTTCAAGTGTGTCGTCTCGTGTGCGATTGAAATATATCGTTTGTTTTTATTGTAAAACCGTGAAAGTTATATTAAATAAGGCTTTCTTTAAGGCGTTTTTTTTGCACCGAATTTTTTCGTGGGCTTTGAAATGTCCCCACTTGTGAGGGATGTGGTGTGGGCGAACGCTTTTTTTTGAACGATAGCTCGATGTGTATGTAGCTTAGTATTACTATTATGACTTAGTATTTACTATTGTGGCTTAGTATTGCTATTAGGTATTACAGTTGTGCATGCAGTATGCGTATGCAGTAACTCGATAGGCGACTTGTTACCCAGCAAGCTTGCATGTAGCAGGCTCTAACATACGCCGCACTGAAAGTTGCCATCATGCACTTCACTCATCATAGCACCGTTGACGCTGTCTCAGGGCGAGCAATATGCTACTTGGTTACATGACATGAAATTGTCTTAAGATTTGTCTAATCTGAGTTAGGTGTAGCATTTCCATCATTGGCGGCTACACAGTTGAACGCGGTTGATGTCGATGTGAGGTGGGTCAAAATTAGCAACTTAAGACTTGCGTGGTTGAAATT
>CAZKAZ010000048.1:19276-37085 GCA_964550765.1 uncultured bacterium
GAGGTAAGTCTCGCCGTCCACGCATTTTTAGAACGCCCTATCCAAGTACACAGCATATCCAAGTGGGTAACTTCTACAACGGTAGAAACGACACGTGAATTTACGAGTCAGGGCGTTAGTTGCGCGTCAATCTAGCCGTCCCCAGCCTAGCTAAGTTTCGAGCTAAGTTTAGGCAACCCCCAACGAAGCCGGGGTGACTCTGGTAAACTCTAACACCATATGAAGGTTTGCCTTTTTCAGCACCAGTGCTTCCAGCACCAGTGGTTTCAGCGCCAGTGGCGAGGGGGTTAGCGTGTACGCTTGGCAACAAGCCCTACTTGCCATCCGCAGCAACTGGATTGCGAGTGTATCGACGATTACCACCATGACCTTGTCGCTCACGATTTTGGCGGGGTTCAGTTTGGTGAGTTTAAATCTCAATTTGTTTTTGGATGACTTGCAAAGCGAATTGGAGATTGCCGCTTATCTTGCCGACGAGGCTGACGCTGACCGTCTACTGCAAGAAATTCGTACTTGGACAGAAGTAGTAAACGTTAGCTTGACCACACCAGAAGCCGCCTTGGATGACTTGGTGACCCAGTTTGATTATCTCGAGGACACCACCCAACTCATCACCAACCCTTTGCCACCTACCTTGGAATTGCGCCTCATCGACCCCGCTCAGACGCCCTTTATTGCCCAGCGTTTGCGGCAATTACCCGGTGTAGAAGACGTAGAAGACGGTTCTGATGCTGTCGAGACCTTTTTGGCCATCAACGATGCTCTGCGGGTAGGCGGGGCCATTCTCATTGTGGTGCTCCTCGCAAGTGCGCTGTTTGCCATCGTCAACTCCATTCGAGCGGCCATTACGGCGCGCAAAGAAGAAATTGAAGTCATGCGTTTAGTGGGCGCCACGCGTGGCTTCATCCGTGCGCCCTTTCTCATTGAAGGGTTTTTGTTGGGTTTGTTAAGTGCGTCGGTGACGTTGGCGCTGACCCTGCCGACCTATAATTTTGTGGTGGCTCGCCTCAGTGAACAACTGTTATTTTTACCGTTTGTGCGCAACGTCGGCCTCATTGCGCAAGTGGCAATTCTACTAGCGGCACTAGCGATTTTGGTGGGGCTTGTGGGAAGTGCCATATCGGTGTCCCGCTACTTGCGGGAAAGTGTGTAGTGCGCCATCATAGAACCTATGCTGAAACCGCATGAAAAACGATGTGACGCTATGCGGCAAGTTGTAGGGCAAGCGTATGGTGTCGCTAATGTTGAAAGTGTAATGAAAAAAAGTGCTTATAATCAAAATAAATGTCGAGTGGGGGTGGGCAAGCCTGCTCGAGCTATCTCCCACAACATACGTCGCTTGATAACGTGTTGTTTGATTGTGAGTCTTGTCGTTCTGGGTCAAGCTGTGATGGCGCAAAGCAATGCCACTACGCAAGAACTCGAGCGCGACATTGCGGTGTATCAAGAAAATCTGGCGGAACGTGAACGCGAACAAGCTGAGATTGAAGCGGCTCTGGGCGAACTAGCTGATGAATTGGCCGCACAAATTGCCGAACGTGACCGCATAAGCACTGAACTGGTGGATTTGCGCCGCGATCAGCAAGCCCTAGAAGGTGAACTGGCGGCGCTCGAGCGTCAAGTGGCCGCCAACGAAGCCCGTATTGGGGAACTCGAAGGGCAGCTCGAGCAACTCGAAACCCGTTTACAAGCGTTGCTTATCGCCCTTCACAAACAGCGCAGCAACCGTTACGCTCAAGCCTTGGCCGACGCTGATAGTTTTTTTGAGTTGCGGGTGCGCAATCACTATTTGTCAGAACTGGCTAATCAGGACGTCAGCATCTTAGAAGACATTCGCAGCACCGTACGGCAACTTGCTGACACCCAAACCCAACTGGCTGAGCAGGTGAACGCCAGAAGTGCCACGCTAGCGGAATTGCAAGCCACCGAAACCCGCTTAGCAGCCAGCCAAGGGCAGCTCGAGCAAGTCATCGGCGACCTAGAAGCCAGTCAAGCTGGGCAGCTAGCTTTGCGCCAAGACATCATCCAACAACAAAATAGCCTCGAAGCCACCATCAGTAGTGCCCGCAGTGCCCTAGCTAGCGAACGCGAACGCCTCGCTCGCCAAGCCGCCGAAGCCCGCCGCCGCGCCCGCGAAGCCGCCGCCGCCGAACGTGAAGCCGAAAGCCGCCAACTCTTTGACGAAGCCGAACAAACTGAAGCCGCTGCCGCCGCTTTGGCCGTGCCAACCCGCCCCTTAGAAGACGGTTACGCCTTGCCATTTCCTAATCCGCAACTGTCCAAGCGCTACGGCGAAGAAGGCCCTTACGTCTTTTTGCGTGCCGAACAAGACTACACGGCTGTGCGCGCCGTCAAGTCGGGTGTGGTGCAAATCGTTCAGCCGGTACAAGCCAACACAGGTTACCTAGTGGTGATTGCCCACGACAGCGAACTGCTCAGTGCCTATCAAAACCTGCAAGCGCCCCAACTAGAAATTGGCGATTGGGTTAACCAAGGTGACATTATTGGCTACTTAGGTGGTGGCACGCTCATCCCGGCAGATACGCTGAAGTTTTTTATCGGCCTGTCCCAAGCAGGTGGTGGTGCCGCGTGGGTCGACCCCGAACCGCGTTTGGGTTTTGCCCAGTAAGTTCAGTAAGTAACGCCATCAACTGAACCCGTGAATGCATGCACCTCCGGGCGTCTTCGTACAGGTTGGGTTGTACAACCTAGCAGATGCAATTGATTGACGGGTTACCTTGGTTACTGCTGTACATCTTACTGCTGTACATCTACGGGTGCTCTCAAACGCTCGGTAGTTAAGCTCGTTCATTGTGCGCAAGGTGCTCGAGCTAATCTCCAAGCAATAACCTAGGGTTTTACAAGCACGAGGCAGATAAACAAAAAAACACCCCCAAAGTAGGGAGTGTCTTGAATGTTGTGGTCTTAAAAAGTCAGCCGATGGCGTCTAAAAATTCTTGCCGCAAGTCGCGATCGCTTGCAAAAATACCGCGCATGGCGCTCGAGCGGGTAGTTGAGTGCTGTTTTTGTACCCCGCGCATCATCATGCACATGTGGCTGGCTTCAGTAACAACCGCAACCCCTTGGGCGGAAAGCACCTCCATAAGGGCGTCAGCAACTTGGCTGGTGAGGCGTTCTTGTACTTGCAAACGGCGGGCAAACACATCGAGCACGCGGGCGAATTTGGACAGCCCCAAAATGGTTTGGTCAGGAATGTAAGCGATGTGAGCTTTGCCGAAAAAGGGCAACATGTGGTGTTCACACAACGAGTAAAACTCAATGTCTTTCACGACTACCAGATCAGACCCCTCGGCTGCAAAGAGGGCGTCATTGATGACGGTGTGCAAATCGGTATGGTAGCCCGCAGTGAGGTCGCGCAGGGCTTTTTCGACTCGAGCGGGGGTCTTGAGCAAACCTTCACGACTGATGTCTTCACCGAGTCCGGTGATGAGGTGAGCCACGAGAGGCTCGAGGTCTGCAGCGGTGTGGTGTACGCCGTCAACAGCAGGTGTGCCTTGTGCGTTGACCTCATTGGTACTGACACCATTGGTACTAACACCATTGGTACTGACACCATTGGTACTAGCACCATTAGTGTTGATATCGACATTAAACATAGAATCCATGAATTGTCCTTTCTGGACTTAACCGTAGTGCCGCAGGACGATGGTCGGCACGCAACAACGCGTTAGCAGCACGTACACCGATTTTCAAAGCGTGTATCGTCGCTGCGTGCAATCAGACATCAAGGGTACTTGTACAAGGTTTGTATAACCGTAGTCCAGTTGACGGAAATAATCCGCTAGTCTACGCTGTCACGCACTAGACGGGGTAAGTAGGCGTGTACGTCCAAAAAACGCCCATAGTGAAGCAAGGGTTCACCTGATAAGGGTATGTCCCAAGGTTCGTGGAGGCTGTTGTGTGTTAGCTCGAGTTCTGCCGTTTGCAGCGCCCACGGTTGGTGTTGAATGTCGCCGCGATAAATTCTGCCGTCGTTGTCGCAACTATAAAAGCAATAACGTTCCACCAAGAAGTGCTCGAGGCTACCTGCTCGAGCGGTAAAAGGCTGCCCCGTCGGACGATACGACCCTTCAAATGCCACCTTATGGCCGCGTTGTTGGCGCACGCTCTGGTAGTAAATCCAGCGTTCGTCGCTCTCTTTTGTGGGCGTGCTGGGTTCACTCGGGACTTTGGCATGCATCGCAGCATCAAAGTAAGGCAGATGAAACAAACTGCGTGCAAGTCGCACGGCTAGAGGGTTGTGGGCGTCCAAGCTAAAAAACCACACTCCCGGTTTGCGGTCTTTATCTAACGCAGTCACATACGTGCGCAAGTTGATTTCAGGAAAAAACGATATCCACGGCAAACTCGGTACACTGCGCGGACGCACGTGACGCATCACGAAGGGCACGACCGCCACATAAGCATTACCATGAAACGTATCAATACTCAGTCCTGCTGGAATATGCGGACGTAGCAAGTTACCCGGAATAGGGTAGTGAACAAAAAGTAAGTTGTGCCATTGCATAGACATAACCCAGCGTTGCTGCCGGTGCTGGGTTGCTGCCGTCGGTTGCCATAAGCTCATTACCTTAGTGTGGCATTAAACGCACCACAACACCAGAGGCACGAACACGCCTTGCCTTCATCGTCGCCTTGCCTTCATCGCTATGCCAAGCAGATGTATCCTCACGTGTAACTCGTGGGTATTAACGTTTGAGCAGCCTCTACTGTGGTTGTGAGGGACGTTGCAGCGGTGTGTTGTTTGGTTCGGATGTGGCCGCTGCTAAAGCGCTTAACAGGGTGTCGTCGTCGTAGGGTTTGCCGATAATAGCAACGGGTTGCAGGTCTTGCACATACTCTTGAGCTCGAGCAGGCAATTCACCCGTCAGAAAAATCACTGGACAGCTTTGGCGGTTGTGGAGTTGTTTGATTAGTTCAACCGCATCAAAGTCACCCTCAATGTGCAAAGCGCTAATGATGACATCAAAACGTTGTTGTTGTAAAGCTTCGTCGACTGTACCGACGTTGATACAATCGTAGTTGTTGTTTTGTAAAACCATACAGGTTACTTCGGCAACAATGAGGTTAGTATCTATCAAGAGAACCGTTGGTTTCGGGTTTTGCCCGTCTAATTGCGAACTGCTGAGTGTTGACATGCAATAACACCTTTCACGTGGTATTGCTGGCCTTGTCGGTTGCTGGTGGTTGACAGAGATTATTTACAAAGCTGATTGACAAAACAGTGTTTGTCAAAATTGTAGTTCGGATTGCGATTGTCTTGCAATGCTTGTGCAATTGTCAAATTTGTCGTGTTGTAGCACGACGCTTTGCAAGGCTTGCAAGCTTTTTTTTGCGTCCGCTCGAGGATTACGCTGGCCTTGTATCTCGAGCGGACGTTTTTCACTCCCATCAGTATAAGTCAGTATGAGGTCTAGTGCGGGTCTTTCCCTGTTGTTGACATAACATGTCATCATTTGCATTTGCGCTGTCACACCATGAAGCGGGTTTGATTCAAGGTCGTTTATGGGCTGCTTCGCAGAAAGTTGGGCGGCTATTTTTTAGACTCAAAACAATGCTACTGCGTTTCTTGCCAACCCCAAAGACCGTGACCCTGTTCGTAAACGTGTTAACACCATGACATTAACACCATGACATTAACACCACGACATTACTACCATGACAGATGATGCTGTGACCCACGTGCTGGTGTTGGGCGATCAACTGACGCGGCAAGGGATACTGACTGATTGTGAACCGAAAAATACCTCGGTACTGATGATTGAGTCGTTGGCGCTTGCTCATGAACTGCCTCATCACAAGCAAAAACTGGTCATGACCTTTGCGGCCATGCGGCACTTTGCGCAAGCGCTCGAGCAAGACGGTTTTACAGTGGTGTACACAAGGGCAGAGAGTTTTACAGCGGGTATTGAGAAGTATCTCGAGCAGCACCCCAGCATCACCCTGCACGTCATGCAACCCAACGACTGGGGCTACGACGAACTTATTACGAACGCTGTGGAGGACGCGGGTGGCACCTGCGAACTGTATCCCAATCCCCTTTGGCTCAGTGACGACGAAGGCTTTCGCGACTGGGCAGACGGTAAAAAAGAACTGCGTATGGAGTATTTTTATCGCGACATGCGCAAACGTTTAGACTTTTTGATGGATGGTGACGCGCCTGCTGGCGGTAAGTGGAATTATGACGCCGCCAACCGCAAAACGCCCCAAGCGGGGCACACGTTTCCCGAGCCGCTCGTTTTTGACCGCACCGACATCACCCGCGACGTCATTGAAGACGTTGAAGCCACCTTTGCCGAGCACTTTGGCGAGACAGACGGGTTTAACTACCCCGTTACCCGCGAACAAGCCTTACACGCCCTAGATCACTTTTGCGCGACCCGTTTGCGCGACTTTGGCCCTTACGAAGACGCCATGGTACAAGGTGAATCTCGGCTTTATCACAGCCTCCTTAGCGCCCCCTTAAATACAGGTCTGCTCAGCCCGCGTGAGGTGTGTGAAACGGCGCTCGCTTATGCGTCTGATGGTCGCCGCAAGATTCCCTTAAACAGCATCGAAGGCTTCATCCGCCAAGTCATCGGTTGGCGTGAGTTTATGTTTCGGGTGTACCGCTACAAGATGCCGGACTTTAAGCAGGCCAATGCTTTGGGTCATGAACGTGGCCTTCCCGAGCTGTTTTGGACAGGGGAGACCAAGATGAACTGTTTGCATCAGGTGATTTCCCAACTGAAAAAGACGGCGCACAACCATCACATTCAAAGGCTCATGGTGCTAGGAAATTTTGCGCTTTTGGTGGGGGTAAAACCGCAAGAATTGCTCGAGTGGTTTACGGCGTGTTACGTAGACGCGCTCGAGTGGGTGATGGTACCCAACGTCATCGGTATGAGCCAATATGCCGACAGCACCTTTACCAGTAAACCCTATGTCTCGAGTGCCAATTACATCAACAAAATGAGCGACTACTGCGGTTCGTGTCACTACAGCCACAGCAAAAAAACGGGCGATAATGCTTGCCCATTTAACAGTCTCTATTGGGATTTTCTTGCCCGTCACGAAGAAGCGTTTGATAATAACCCGCGCATGAATTTGGTAATGGCCAATTGGCACAAGCGCAAACCAGAAAGCCAGCAAGCCCTGCGGGAACGGGCAAAAGAAGTGTTAGCGCAGCTCGAGGCCGGTACGTTGTAATCCCGTTATAACCCCGTCGTAATCCCGTCGTAATCCCGTCGTAATCCCGTCGTAATTCGGGGATAACGAGGTTAGCTTTTGGTGGTGGTATCTAGCTGATAACGATGGCACACGGCAGCGGCAGCGTTTTTACCCGATTGCATCGCCAAAGGCATCCCACCACCTGGGTGCACGGTGCCACCTGCGAGCCACAAGTTTTTGATACCTGCTAAGCGCGGCTTGGGGCGGATGGTGCGCAAGAGTGAGTGCGGGGCGACGCCGTAAATGCTACCGAAGTGGGCAAAGCGGGTTAAGTAGCGCGGGGGCAAGATGTGTTGGTGCTCGAGCCTACCCTTGACATCAAACCCGCGTCTTTCTAGTACGTCAACGATATGACTGGCATACATCTGTTCGCGGTTGTTGGCTTGGGTAAAGGGTTCGTGCGGGTCTTGCTGCGGGGGCGCATTGACCAAAATAAACCAGTTTTCACAGCCCTCGGGGGCATCTTCGGGGGTGCTTTTGCTGCTGATGGAAATGTAGATAGTTGGGTCTTGTGGCAACTGACCCGCAGCAATATCGGTGAATTCGCGGCGATAATCGGGCGCAAAACTGATGTTGTGATGTTTAAGTTCAGCGCTTTCGCCGCGCACCCCCAACAGCATCACAAAGCCCGATAGAGAAGGCTCTACGTTGGCGATGGGGCTGGTTCTGCCGAGCAGCTTCGACGTTCTGATAATGTCAAGCGTAGACACCACTATATCTGCTTCAATGTCGTCTTGGTCGGTTTCGACGCGGGTAACGTGTTTGTTGTTCGTGTGCAGACGTGTTACTTGGCTATGGCAGCGAACGTCTACCCCTCGAGCTTCCGCCAACGCTTTCAGCGAGCCAATGACCGCCGCAATGCCACCTACCGGATGAAACGCCCCCTGCCCTAACTCTACCCAGGCAATATTGTGCAAAATGGCAGGCGCACGGTAGGGGTCAGCACCAAAATAGGTGGCAAAACGCAAAAAGAATTGCTCGAGGTCTTCACTCGCGCCATGCGCCCGTATGAGTTGCGGCAAGGTTTTCAGCGGATGCGCCCGCAGGCCTTCACGCAAGCCGTACAAGAACAAATCCCACAAGTTAGGCGCACTGCCATAAAGAAACGTCGGCGCAGCACCTTCAAACAGTTTTTTGGCCTCATCGCGCAATGCCAAATACGCGGTGGTTTCTTTTTCAGTTAACCCCTGTGTCGTTTTGGAGGCGTCTCCTGTTTCAAAGTAGACGTCCCACGTGCGCTTGGGCGGGAAAAAATAACGGGTGAGTGGCGTAAGGGGCAACATCTCAACAGGCTTTACAGCGTCATCTGCGGTAAACAAACTGTGGTAAATATCCGGCAAGGTAAACAGGTGCGGACCAGTGTCAAAACGGTAGCCGCGTACGCGGTACTCGCTGGCTTTGCCGCCGAGGTGGGGTTGTTGCTCGAGCAAGGTAACCTCGATACCCTGCCGTGCTAGTTCTGCTGCTGCTGCTAAACCAGCAAAGCCTCCGCCTAAAACGACAGCTTTCACGGTTGTAATGTATTTCGTAAGCTGAACACCAAAAACCTACCGATGGATGCGATGTGTGTTTGTATGCGATGTGTGTTGTGGTTGAGCAAGATGATTTAAGCTACTTGGGTAAGCGGTTAGCTTGAATAGCTGCGCCCTTTCCACCGGTAACCGTTGCGCTTAAGTGCCCGCCACGCAATTTGCCACAGCGGATAGACCACCAACGGTTGCAGAGGAAATTCCCACCACGCCCGCCGCGCTTTAAGGCAGGTGAGCGCCCGTTGCAAAAGTCCCAAACCAGCAGGCACAAGCCACCAAGGGTTAAAGAGCGCCAAAACCCACACGAGGGTGTACGCCAAGGTAGTGAGCAAGACGCTGACAATCAAAAAAGGACGGCTTTGGCTGTGAGCAGCGAGGATATTTTTGCTGAAGCCCTCGAGCAGTGCTGAGCTACTATCGTACATGCGGGTGCTGATCACCTGACCACCGAGCGCCAGTTCAACGTTGGCACCAAGTCCCTTGGCACGTTGCCCCAAGCGCACATCTTCAAGCACTTCGCCGCGTACCGAATCGTGCCCGCCGATGGCGTCGTAGGTTTCACGTAACCACAACATCAACTGCCCGTTACCCGCCGAAAACGCTGCCAGCGGAATCACTTTGACTGCCAAATAGGGCAACCAGCCGAGCAAAATCATGTCAATAGCAGGAATAGCGATGCGTTCAAACCAGGTAGGCGTTACTTGGCGCGGCCACACGCTCAAGTACTCAGCTTGCCGTTCGGCTTGAAAACTCAATAGCACGTCTAAAGTGTGCGCTTCCCACAACACATCAGCATCAGTAAAGATGAGAATATCGCCCTCGGCGGCGTTGGCGAGTTGTTGACACGCCCAGTTTTTACCTGTCCACCCTGCCGGCAGCGGTTCACTGGCAAGCACCCGCAAGCGGTCATCGCGCTCTGCGAAATCTGCCAAGATGCGCCCGGTGTCATCGTCAGAATGATCATCTAACACGAGGATTTCAAAAGCCCTTGGTTGTGCCAAAATAGGCGGTAACGTCTTGGGTAGGTTATTTGCTTCGTTGCGAGCGGGCATCAAAATCGACACTTTAGGAATTGTAAGCTGCCGATCGTCGTCGTAAACTTCGTATGCTTGAGCGTCATTGAGCGGCCAGATTTTGTCTAAATGGCGCAGATGTCGTGGTGAAACTTTAAGCACTGGGAAAAACAGCAAGTTTGCCAGTAGCGTTAACACTTGCACCAGCAAAAACGCCATTGTCAACCAGAAGAGCACAGTTAAGAAGGTGTTCATGGTTTATCCGTCACGGGTCTATCCGTTCGTTGTGGAAGTGTCACGGGTGTCATGGGTCGTAGGGGCTATTGTACCTTGTTTGCCGAGTCGTTGCCTGAGTTTAGTAAACCAGCCCACCTGTTCGTGGAAACTGCTGCGTCCGCCAAACCACCTCGAGAAACCTGCTACGGGCGTTTCCGGGTCGCTGTTGGCAATACACGTGTCAAGGGCAGTGAGTTGTGCGTTGATGGCGGCGTGCCAGTGGGCGACCTCGGTTGGGTTACCGATATCAATATACATTTCCGGATACTGCCCACCGCGCAGCACCGTGCGCAGTGCTAGCGGTAATGCCTTAGCATTTGTGTGCCGTGCTAAAAACGCCATCCCGTCAGCAACATTGCCTACTTGTCCTGCTGGGCGCAGCTCGCCTTCAGGGAAAATCACCAACGCTTCGCTTGCGTTTACAAAGCGAATAGCACGGCGCAGTTCGCGCTGCGAGATAACACCTTGCTGCCGAAAAAAGCTGAAGCGCTCGAGCTGCCAGTCGGCCATCATCAGCTTGGTAGGCGACCCCAAACGCTGCCGCAAGAGCCAAATGGCATAACCATCCCACCAACTGTGATGATTGGCGGCTACAATCAGCGGACGGACATCTGTGAGGGCTTGCACGTCACCGCGCACCCACACCCCTTGCAGACCGCTGTGCAAACTGTGGCGAATCACCAGCGGCACGCTGCGCCCAATCCACATGTCAAGTTCGCGTTGCAAACGTATTTTTAGGGCTGCTAAGGTGTTTGTCCAAGGCTCGAGGTAAGGCGTGAAGCTTTCCCGCTGCGCTTGCAGTGCTTGTGGCAAACCACTGAGGTATACCACTGAGCCCATCGCCAGCAAAAACGCCAGTGCTGCAAACGGTACCCCAAACCACACGAGGCCAACGCTGAGCAAAAACACCTGTGCCACAAACGTCACTTGCAAACTGAGGCTGCGTGCTTTTTTTAGGCGCGGTTCTAAACGCAGCAAACCCCACACCAGCAAGACGCCTGCAAAGTACCAACCAACAAAATTACTCAGTGGCACGCCGTAGTACCAACCGCTCGAGAACGTCCAAATACCCCGATTGACCATCAAAGGATCCAAGCCAATATCCCACGCTACTAACGCCCACGGTGCCAACCACAAACGCCCTTGAATCGGGCTAATGTTGAGGGCGATAAGGGTGAACGCAAACCAGCCCAAAGGCACAATGAGCGGCACCCCCAGCAAGTTGGGTACGCCCGTGGTGTAGCTGTAGCCACCAAAGGGAAATCCCGTCTGATAGCCAATAAATTCAATCACCACCCCAAAGCCAAACGCCACTGCGAACAGGGTAAACGCGTTTTCGCGGTAATTGTCCCAAGCATAACCAAACACCCCCGTTGCCAGTAGCGCAGTACTGCCCAAACTGAGCCAGTCGAATGCACTAGGTACAAGTGGGGTAGGAATCATGCTCAGAGCCCAGAGCACCAACGCCGCTCGCCACCAACCGCCTGCTTGCACGCGGGTTTTGATGGCTTTCAAGCGGGCAAACGTGGCTGGCTCGAGCGCGAGTGTCATGCCAAAAGCCACGAGCATGTTGGTCAGCAAAAAAAATAGCGCTTCTTCAAACGGTAACCCCAACAGCTCAAACGGCAAGCGCCAAGCGGGGCTAATTTCCCAAATGCCTTGGGCGAGGGCGATGCGGTCAGTGAGTGCCAAGTAGACCGTGGGCAGCAAAAACGCCAACGTCACTTGCGTGCGTTTGTGCCACAGTAAATCCCCCCCGAGCGCCCACATGAGCGCCAAAATAGGGGTAGCCCACATGGTGATGAGGCCGTAATACGTGCCTGCAGGAACCAGCCGAGCAAGTACGCCGCTAGCGCTAATAAATAGGAACAAGCTCGCACCGATGGCTCTTGTTACCACTCCTGCTGCTTTAGTGTCGTGCTCTGTCAGTAGCGGTTCCGGATAACGCCGCCTGAGTGCCAGTAACCACAACCCCGTCATCAGCGTTTGCAAGACAAAGAAAAAATACTCTTCAATGGGTACGTATCCCCAGGTGCCAATCACCCGGTCTGCACCGTAGTACCAGATGCCCCTTGCTACTAAATAGTTATCCCAAGGGGTGGTGTAAATGACAGCAATGCCAACGTGTAACCCCAACATCATGAGCGCCCGCCGGTGCGGATGACCTGCTAGGGGCAACCCGCGCTGAACGTCTAGCACGCTCCACGCAATCAAGGCCAGCAAGGGCGGCAGAATAAACAGACCGTGATATTGCAAGTAGGTCATGTTGACCTCGACCCGTATGTCCGATTCACCACCACATCATTAAAAACCACCACATCATTAAAATTCGTGTGATGTGCTGATGTGTGCGCTAGGTGCGCCTCGTCCATGTCGTTGCTCACACTTTGCCTCGCTCAAGGTCACCCAATAACACCCGGGCAGCATTTCTTCCTGATGCACCCATGATGCCGCCACCTGGGTGGGTGCTAGCACCTGTTAGGTACAGGGACTTAAGATGCGTTTTATATTCGGCCATGCCCAAAAAAGGACGCATGGCAAACATCTGCTCGACGCTCATCTCTAAGTGCATGACGTTGCCTCGGAACAAGCCAAGTTCGCGCTCGAGCCACAGCGGATGCTGAAACAACTCACCTACAATCTTGTCTTTTGTCCCTGGGGCATACACTTCAAACGCATCAATGATGGATTCAGACACCCGCTCGGCAATGTCATCCCAGTGCTGACCGTGCGCCAATTCATAAGGAAAATACTGCGCCCATAACCACAGCACTTCGCCGCCTGCTGGTGCAAGCGTGTCATCAACCGCACTAAAACTCATGGCCACAATGGGCGGGTCTTTGGCGGGTTCGCCTGCCAGATAATCACCATATGCCCGCTGAATCTGCAAACGGTCACGGCAGATAAGTTGCAAAGCGGTGCGGGCGTCGTCACTGGGGTCGGCGCTGTAGCGAATTTTGTCGTTCAAAGCTAAGCGCACCACCGCACCAAAGCCATTACCCACGCGCATGTTTTTGGCGGTGTCGGGGCGTTTGTCTTCTGGGAGTAACTTGCCGAACGTTTCTAGCGCATGTGTGCCTGCGAGCACCGCTCTGGCGCTGTAATGTTGTCCGTCCACCACGATGCCTGTGGTCTTAGACCCTTCTACTGTGATGCTGCTAACAGGCGCACTCACATGCACCTCGCCACCGTGGGCTTCGATGTGGTTTTTGAGGGCTTGGGTAAGCATCCCCGAACCGCCTTTAGGGCGTGCCATGCCGCCTTCGTGGTAAAGGGGATGCCACAACAAAAAGGGTGCGGTCATCGGTTCAGTAGGAGGTGGCCCGGATTGCGCCGCCATCCAGGTGAGGGGGGCTTTAATTTTTTCTTCTTTGAAGTAATCGTCAACGATGTCGCCGTAGGGCTTGAAGATTTTTTGCAAACCCACTTTCCAGTCACCGGGGACGGCTTTACCAAACATCATCTTTTTGCCCAAGTTAAACGGGCTTGGTGTGGTGAGAAACAGGTCTTTGACGACTCTCGAGAAAGGCCGCCAATCGTCCAAAAAGCGTTTGTAGGCTTCCCCTTCACCAGGAAACTTGTTTTCTAGTGCGTCAATGGTCTTGGCAGCGTCGCGGTAAATCGTCACGCTGTCACCGTCTTCAAAGGGCGCAAAAAACAGCGGGTCAACGTCAATATACGTTAGCCCGTATTGCTCTAAACCCAATTCTTCGACAATGGGCGTAAGGCGAATGAGGATGTGGGCGCTGCCGCCGAGGTCGATGCGGTAACCGTCAAACATCGTCTTAGTCGAAACCGCCCCACCGACCATATCGCGGCGTTCAAACACCCCTACTTTGTAACCGGCTTGCGCCAAGTAGGCGCTGGCAATCAACGCGTTGTGTCCCGCGCCGATGGTAATCACATCAAAATCTGGCACGCCATCTAGCTTACCGTGTTACGCGCAAGTAAGGGTGCGTGTTAGCACTAATTTGAGGTGATGTTGACGTTTTACCATTTGATGTTTAGGGTGTCGCTCTGCGATAAGAGCTATGAGACTTTTGCGCAATACAGCTCGAGCACATTGACCCGGTGATTGACCCGGTGATAGTCAATGGGTCACGCCCGTACGAACCTTTTACCAACCACTCAAAATGCTGTACACCGCCCTGGGAATAAGCACAAGCCGTTCGTAGGTGCGTAAATACGCCCGACGACTCAAGTTGTCAAAGTGATTTTGGCGCAGTTTGCGCAAGATGCTTTCATAGTTAAGGGCGGCCACGCCTACAGCCACTGAAGCGATGCCCTCGAGCTTAGGAATGCCCTGCCAGCCTTGACGGTACAAATTATGCGTAAGGTCGCACAGTTCCTCGAGTAACGCCACATAATTGGCGTCAATATGACCTTCTTGCAGGCGCTCGAGTGACACGTTGTGCTTGTTCACTAGTGTTTGTGGTAAATAACAACGCCCCCGGCGCAAGTCTTCGCCTACGTCGCGCAAGATGTTCGTCAGTTGCATGGCTTGTCCTAAGGCTAGAGCTTGCTCTAAGGTGTCCTCCCCGCCGCGATAACCGGCAACAGGGGCAATCAAAAACCCCACCACCCCAGCTACGCGGCGGCAGTAGAGCATAAGCTCATCTAAGGTTTCAAAACACACGTCGCCACGCAAATCACTATCGAACCCTAAGTACAACTCGTAAAAGGCGTCCTTGGGAACGTCAAAACGCGACAGCGCCCACGTCAAACCCACTTCCAAGTCGTTGGCGGGGTCGGGCGTGCCTGCATATGCCCGTTCGATAGACTGCCACCAAGCTGCTAAGTTGGCGGCGGCAGCCTGCACGTCGGGGGCTTCATCAACAGCATCATCACCACTGCGGCACACTGCATAGACCACATGCACAGCGTCACGTTTGGTTTTGGGAAAGAGCCGCGAACCCAAGTAGAAGGTGCTCGAGTGCGCTTTGGTGAGGCGTTTACAGCACTGAATGGCAGCGGTGACCTGTACTGGTTCTGCTGGTGCGTTTGCGACGTGCGTCATACCCCACTCCTTTGGCACTTGCCCAATTGACTCAGTTATTGACTCAGTTTCAGTTATTGACCCAGCTATCGACTCAGCTACTGACTCAGCTACTGACTCAGCTATTGATTTGGGCATTTAGCTATTGGGCATTTAGATAGACTGTCGTGACACGCTCACCTGATTTGTGAGCACCAACCCTGTGAGTTGACCCTGTGAGCGGGTTGTGATTGTGACGACGTTTGCACTCATTCAATGCTGCAATGCCTATTAAACAATAGTTGCTATCACACGATTGCTCGAGCACCCCTTAAGGAAACCCTAAGATTTTTGGCTCAAGGGCAACCAAAAGTAAGACTTTTCACCTTTAGCTGACGGGTTCTTTGCCGTAGTGGGTTTTGACATATTCATCGATCATGGCGTTGAAGTCATCTACTAGCGTAGGGCCTTGCAAGGTGGTGACTAATTTGCCATCGCGATACACAGGCGCTTTGGGGTCTTCGCCTGTACCGGGCAACGAAATCCCAATATTAGCGTGTTTGGACTCACCAGGGCCATTGACAATGCAGCCCATCACGGCAACTTTCATGCTCTCAACCCCTGGATATTGCTCGCGCCAGAGGGGCATTTGGGCTTTTAAGTAGGCTTGAATGTCTTTGGCCATCTCCTGAAAGAGACTGCTGGTGGTGCGGCCACAACCAGGGCAAGCGGTGACGGTGGGTGCAAAACTGCGCACGCCCAATGACTGCAAAATCTCTTGGGCAATTTCTACTTCTTTAGTGCGAGCAGCCCCTGGGTCGGGTGTGAGGGACACGCGGATGGTGTCGCCGATGCCTTCAGCTAGAAGCGGTACCAAGCCAGCAGCACTCGATACTGCCCCTTTGGTGCCCATACCTGCTTCGGTGAGACCTAAGTGCAAAACATAATCCGAACGAGCGGCGAGCGCCCGATATACATGCCACAGGTCGCGTGGGGTGGACACTTTGGCGCTGATAACGATTTTGTCGCGTCCTAAACCCCAGTTCTCAGCGGCTTCAGCCGAAAAGAGGGCGGACTGCACCATGGCCTCCATCAGTACCAAGTGGGCGTCTTGCGGTTCGGTTTTGGCAGCGTTTTCGTCCATCAGCCGGGTTAATAGGGCTTGGTCAAGTGAACCCCAGTTGACGCCGATACGCACGGGTTTGTTGTGCTCGAGCGCCACCTCGATCATGGTGCGAAAGTTTTGATCTTGATACTTACCGACGCCCACGTTACCGGGGTTAATGCGGTACTTAGCTAGGGCGTGGGCAGTCTCAGGAAATTCCTTGAGCAGAATATGCCCGTTGTAGTGAAAGTCACCTACCAAAGGCACATCTAAGCCCATATCGGCTAAGCGGGTTTTGATTTCGGGAACGGCCTTGGCTGCTGTTTTGTTGTTGACGGTGATGCGTACAATCTCACTGCCAGCACGCGCCAGTTCGGCAACTTGGTCAGCGGTAGCCGCCGGGTCAGCCGTGTCAGTATTCGTCATCGACTGCACCACGATGGGGTGGTCACTACCCATGGGCACGTTGCCAATCCAAGCAGTAGGCGTTTTGCGCCGCGTGATAGCAGCCGTGGGGTTAGAAAGGGTCTTGATCATGTTGCCTTAGTGTATGCACAAAGACACTTGGCAAGGTGTAATTTACTGCGAAAAGCGCGCACGCGTTAGCATAGCCTGACGTGTTGCTGTTCACACGGTTTGCTGTTCACACGGTTGTATACGATTGGTGTGGATGTTTGTAACCTGTGCTAATACGACAAATACCAATCAAATACAGATAAAAGCGCAAATACAGATAAAAGCGCAAATACAGATAAAAGCATGGCAAAAAGGAGATATATGGATTGGTTAATGAACCCCGAAGCCTACGTGGCACTGGTGACGTTGACGATTTTGGAGATTGTTTTAGGAATTGACAACATTATTTTCATTAGTATCTTGTCGGATAGGTTACCAGCAGGGCAGCAAGCTCGAGCCCGCACCGTGGGGCTGTTTTTGGCGATGTTTACTCGAGTCGCTCTGCTGGCGTCCATCAGTTGGTTAATGGGGCTAGAACGCGAACTTTTCGAGCTAGCCGGACGCGGGTTTTCAGCGCACGATTTGATTGTGATTGCAGGCGGTCTGTTTTTGATGTATAAAGCCACTGTCGAAATCTACGAAAAAGTCGAACATCCTGAAGAAGATTCTGAAGGAAGCACGACGGGCAAAAAGCAAGCGATGTTTTTTAGCATCATCGTGCAAATTGTCCTACTTGATATCGTCTTTTCGCTCGACTCGGTCATTACCGCTGTGGGTATGGCCGATGACCTACCGGTGATGATTATCGCCGTGATTATTGCGGTGTTCATCATGATGTTTGCTATCAATCCCGTCGCTGACTTTGTGAATACCCACCCGTCTTTGAAGATGTTGGCGCTCAGTTTCTTGTTGTTGATTGGGGTGTCGCTTGTCGCTGAGGCTTTTGGGCACGACATTCCCAAGGGTTATTTGTACTTTGCCATCGGCTTTTCGATTTTTGTGGAGATGCTCAACTTCCGCATGCGAGCGCCGCGTAAAATAGGCACTTTCCGTAATCCGGTGGTGATTACTAGCAAAGATAAAGAGTAAGCATACCCTCTCAATCGGTGGAAGTGCTTGATGGGTGGAAGTGCTTTAGCGGTGTGATGGGCGATGTTCGAATGTCCCTCACACCGTCATGCGCATGTGGTAACGTACGAAAGCACTAGCGCTTTGTTGGCATGTT
>CAZKAZ010000049.1:0-2548 GCA_964550765.1 uncultured bacterium
TGAAACAACGCCTCGGCCTCGCGGCGGCTTTACTAGGCGAACCCAACATGCTCATCTTGGACGAACCCGCGAGCAGCATCGACCCGTTGAGCGTGCGTACCATCTACCGCGTCTTGCGCGAGGCGGCTGACAAGGGGTGTGCGGTGCTTTTGTCTACGCATCAACTTGATGATGTCAGTTACTACTGCGACGAAGTGTCGGTGCTTGATGGGGGTGTGCTTGCTACACACCTGACGCTCGAGGCCTTCCGAAATAGTTATCTCGCCCACGTGTCACATGTTGCTAGAGCCAAAGACGCTTTGCAGCAAGCGGGCATTACCGTGCAGGAGGTGCAAGGCAGTCAGTTACGCGTTGAGGTACCGCAGAGGCGGCAATTAGGGCGAGTAGCGTATGTGTTGGCTCGAGCCCGCGTGGCTTTGTTTGATTTGCGCCCTTACCGACTTGATTTGGCGGCACTGCTCGAGCGTTACCGTCAAGAACGCGACGCTGAAATGCTCGAGGGCACGCCCCAAAATGAGCCAAAAGATGCACAAAAAGAACCGCCAAAGGACAGCGCCTAATGCAACTATTGCGCTTTGAAATCAGCAAGTTGTTTTATTTGAAAAGTTTGCGCGTGAGTTTGTTACTGTTTGCGGTGTTTCCGCTGCTGTGGGCATATGCGCCGGGTATTTTTGATGTGTATGGGTTTTTTGTGGTGTCGGGGTTTCAAGTGCCGGGGTTGGTGTTGCGCTCGAGCATGGAATTCTTACTTCCGTTACTGGTGGCAGTAGCTAGCGCCGAACTCTTCGGACTAGAAGTGCAACACGGCACCCTCAGCACCATCTTGCTCCGCTCTGTGGCACGGGGTCAGTGGCTCATGGCGAAGGTGATGGCGTCGTGTTTATACCCGTTTGTGCTACTTTATGCGCTACTGCTTATGTCGCTAGCGGCAGGGGCGTTTTTTGGGTTTGATGCTTTTCAAGGGGGTACGGGCGTCGGGACAAGTGGCCTCGTGGGTATGGGACTGATGACGCCTCGAGCTGCTTTGCTCGAGCTAGTACGCGCCTACACCATCGCCGCCTACAGCCTGTTACCGATTAGCCTGCTAGCACTGCTTGCCTCGGTACTGTTAATGCGTGCCAGTGCGGGGGCGCTCGCGGCCTTGGCTGCCATCATCGTGATGCGCTTGTTGATTGTTTTCCCCAACCTCGAACCCTACTTGCTCACCAGTCAACTTGACGCCTACGTGCGCGAAAGCCGCAGTTTGCTGACGAGTATGCTGTATGTGGCCATGCACATGCTGGTGTTTATCACCGCCGCTGTGCTGGCGTTTGACCGCAAAGATGTGTAAAAACTGTACGCGATTGACGTGGCAACATCATCCCAACGACAACGTCCGAACAAACACAACAACACAACATGCAGCCACAAAAAGGGCAGCCACACGGACTGCCCCAAGATGACATTGTTGACTTGCTTATATTGACTGGCTTAGAAATCCCCCACCACAATAAACCACATAGGAAGCTCTGGCTGGAAGGTTCTGGTTGGGAAGGTAAAGGTAAGCGTACTCAGGTCACCACCTGCGAGTTCAGCCACGAACACGTCACGGTTATCAAGTACGCCACGTGTGCCCCCATCGATGTAAAGCTTAAGGGTATCTGCTTGCTCAACACTTGGCACGCTGTCGGTCGATAAGACGATACCCTCTAAGTCCACAGGCACAGACCCCGCAGGCACGTCGACTTTGAAGCTCAAGAGCACCACGTCTTGCTGGCCTGCACTGATAGTACCCACACCCAAGTCCACACCCGGAAGCACGTTGATGGCATTGGCAGGGGTGTCACTTACGGTCACGACCACATCGAAGACAAACGGGTTTTCAAAAGCGTCTGGGTCGTTGCTAGCAAGGCTTACTTGCCCTGTGAACGTCCCTGCGCTGCTGGTATCAACCTCGACGGTGAGTAGCGCGCTTTCAAAACTAGCGAGCGTCTCAGGAAGCGCTTCGCCTGCGTTGCTAAAGAAAGCAGGCAAACGAAGCTCACCAAGTTCGAGTACCTTCGCACCCGGGTTTCTCACCAAGAAGTCAAGGACAACAGCCTCACCGCGTTTGTACGTGCCATAGCGCAGCGGTTCGATGGTGCGTGAGGTGATAGTCTCAGCGGCAGTGGTTGCCCCATTACGCACTTGAATGTCTTGATTGGGGTTGATGCTCGAGCCACTGCCCGTGTTAGTGGTTTGACAGACTTGCAAGTTGGATTCAAATGCGCCCATGTCCACAGTAGCAACTTGAATGCGAGGGTTGCCTGCGAGGTCTGCACCTGTGGGGGCTGAGGCGTTGGTGCCTGCGTTGATGGCGGGGGAGCAGGCTGCGAGGGTGTAGTCGCCTGCGGTGGTAGGGGCGTTGGCTGCGGGTTCTGGGGCGGTGAAGACATCGGCGAGGGTGAAGCCGACGAAGCTGTCGCCTGTGGACTCACCTGCCGCGAAGCCATAGGCGCTGGTGTTGAGGGTGATACCGCCACCAGCACGAATTTGTGGATTAGTAGATGCTACGTTACCTAGCACAAGG
>CAZKAZ010000049.1:2592-37045 GCA_964550765.1 uncultured bacterium
TGAGTGTTGAATTACCTGCGATGGTGCTGTTGGTAACCGTGGCGTTGCCATTGCTAAAAATCCCGCCGCCGAAGTTTGCCGTATTCCCAGAGATGGTGCTGTTGGTGACCGTGACGGTGTTATTGCTGTGAATCCCGCCGCCGAAGCCGCCTGCCGAATTCCCCGAGATGGTGCTGTTGGTGATAGTGACATCGCCACTGCTGCGAATCCCGCCGCCGTTGCCAGTACCATCAGTGTTACCCCCCGTCACTACCAAGTTGTTGACTTCAAACGTACCAAAGCCTGTGTGGTTGAAGACGCGAGAAGCATTGTCGGCATCAATCGTGACAGGGTTGGCAAGGGCGCTAGCGTCGATGGTGAGGTTGGCAAGGGTTGTGCTCAATTCGCCCGCGGTGAGGGTGATGGTCTGTCCTGAAAGGCTGGCATCGAAGGTGATGATGTCGCCATTTGTGGCGTTGGCAATGGCTTCGCGCAAGCTGCCTGGACCCGCGTCGGCGTTTGTGGTGACTACTTGCGCCATCCCCCAAGAAACTGACAGCAAAAGTAAAACAGTGAATGTGCGCATGATTCCTCCACAAGTGTGTGAGCCTGTTGCTCGTTGCGTGGCTTGGGTTGTGGCGTGAACTGGGTTGGTCGTGTTCATGGGCTTACTCCCACACCAACGTTCTATCCACCGCTGGGGCAACACTAACCGTCACCTCTACTTCTGCCGAGACAATCAGACTGGCAACCCCTAACGTAAAGCTGTCTGGTAGGGCGGGGTCTGTTGGTTCGTTGGGGGTAGTGGGCGCTTGACTGATAGGCGGGTCGAACGGTGCAGGGGTGATGATAGTGGGTTCGTCATTGGGCGTAGGGTTGGGGTTTTGGGTAGGCACGTCGCTGGGGTTGGGGGCATTGTCAGGGTCAGCGGGGACGATTTCGCTGCCTGTAGGCACGCCGCCATAGCTTTCTAAGCGGTCAAGGAAGGCTTCATTGCTTTCGTTGTCACCTTGGGTAAAGCGGGTGGTGGGTTCATCGACGAACGCAAACGACAAGGTGAAGGTGTCGGGGTAGCCTGCGGGGTTGTTCGTGTCGTAGGGGTATTGCACGGCGATGGTGATGACGCCTTGTTCGCCTGCGGCGATGGCTCTGTCTGCTTGGCCTGAGATGTTGCTCGCCACAAAGCCCCTACTGAGCACGGCAAAGCTGTTATCTGGGTACATCTCATCAAGCAAGCCTTTGACCCGCACTTTGTCTGCTTCCGTAAACGCTTGCATGTCTTTGTTGTCAGCATCTGACCCATGCACAGACACAATCGACGGTGCCATGTCGGGGTCAGTAATCTCACTACCCAAAGCATCACGCAAACCACTGACGTTGGTACCTGCCAAGGTGTCAGGCGTATCGACGGCATACAACGTCAAGTTACTGAGGTCACGGTCACTGGTGTTGTTGATTTCGTAGACCACTTCTTGCACGCGAACGCCGTCACCATCGACCACAGAACGGTCAACCACAGCAAACGAAAGCCCCGGTACTAAGGCTTGTACCGAGACGGTATCACTGAATTCTGCTATGCCTAATAAGTTAGTATCAACCACCACCGCATCACTGGGACGGGGGCTGGTGCTGCAAGCTGATAAGAAAAAAAGGATGAGTCCATTGAGCAGCCAAAGCTGCCACGATAAACGTTGTTGCATGTATCACTCCTAACAAACGAAGCAAGAAAACGAATAGGACAAAACACATCAAAACGACAGCAAACAACACATGAAGCAGCTAAACCAAGCAACACCTCCAACACACAACTAACAAAGCCGGTGTCGGGTCAAAAGCGGATAAAACTAGATATTGACATCTTGAAAACTTGCCTAATAGCGTCATAGCGCCACAAGGATACACAGTGTTTGTGGTGTCTCCTTTCACGGTATACTTTAGACAATTGATGTGAATGCGAATGTTTCGGGGTTAACATTGGTGTTTCTCATGCAATACTCACAGAAATGCGTGCGTTGTTGTGTGTGTTGGGCGTGGCTGACGGGGTAGCAGGGGAAGTCTTACAGAATGCTCACAACAGGTGAGTGAGTGCGTTGAACAAGCTATATCGTGGGGTTCTCGAGCAACACCGCAATCCCTTGTCCGCCGCCGATACACGCCGCCGCCACGCCATAACGTCCGTTTTGCTGGGCAAGTGCTCGAGCCAACGTCCCTACCAACCGCGCCCCCGTCGCCCCAAGGGGATGCCCAAGCGCCAAAGCGCCGCCGTGAATGTTGACGCGGTCTTCGTCCAAGCCAAGGGTTTGCATGGCATAAAGCGGCACCACACTAAAGGCTTCGTTGATTTCCCACAGGTCAATATCCGCTACCTTCAAACCCACTTGAGCCAACAAACGTTCCACCGCAGGCACGACCCCTTGCCCCATCAGTTCTGGTTGCGTGCCCCTATCAGCACAAGCCACGATTCGCGCTAACGGTGTGGCAGCGGTTTGTTTCATGGCGGCTTCTGACATCAACATCAACAACGACGCCCCACTGGTAAACGGCGAACTGTTGCCAGCGGTGATGATGCCATCTTCACGAAACGCAGGCGCTAACTGGGCGAGTTTTTGCAAGTCAGTGTCTGGGCGGATGTTGGCGTCTTCGGCAAATGTAATACCGTCTTGGCTGATAGGTAAGATTTCATCAACAAAAAAGCCTGCTTGCTGCGCTTGGTGGGCACGTTGGTGTGAACGGTAGGCAAACGCGTCCATAGCCTCGCGGCCAATGTCACCTTTTTTGGCAAGACCTTCAGCGGTTAAACCCATGTTGAGCGCCACGTTCAGGTCGTAGTTTTTGCCGTTACTTTCAGGGATGTCGGGTACGGTGAGCACCCCTTGCTGGAAAAGACTGGGGCCCATGGGTACTCGAGTCATCTGTTCATAGCCGCCAGCTAAGGCAATCTCAACCGCCCCGCAAGTAATCGCCATCATGCCAAAACGCAAAGCAGCTAAGCTCGAGCCACACTGTTGGTCAATCATGCGACTAGCCGCTTGGTCACCGAGACGGCTTTGCCACAGGGCATAGCGCCCGCCAAAACTCCACTGTTCTTTAACGGGCAGTGCACACCCCACACTGACGTCATCGACCTGCGCTGCAGTCACACCCGTAGCGTCTAAGCAGTTGTCAATGAGACGGGCAAACAACTGATCTGCCCGCCAATCTTCAAGGGCGTCTACTGCTTTTTTCTTGGGATGCGCCCGACTGAAGGCGGTGCGTTGGTAGTGCGTCACATAAACAGGCGGCAAAGATGAATTGAGTGTCTTGCTCTTACGTGTTTGGCTCATAGCGGTGCCAACTCACACCAACGGCTAATAAACAACGTAAAGGCTTTGAGGGTGTGGCGCACGGATTCAATATCTACGCACTCATCGACGCCGTGAATGTTTTTGGCAATAGGTCCATAACACGTGCCAGCAGTGCGATTGTAGACGTGAAACGCCCGCAGGTCGGTGGTACAGGTTGACCAATGCAACTTGGGTTCACTCCCTCGCAAACTTTGATGGCACTGTGACAGCACCTCAATGCCAGGGTGACTGATGTCGACGATATGCCCTTCAGAACGGAAGCCGTGAAACGCCACCATAGGCGCATCATCGGCAAGCGCAGGGTCACTGGCAATGGCTTTGGCAATGGCGTCACGAACAAGCTGCATGATGGTGTCGCGGCTCATGCCAGGGGGAAAGCCGATGCGACCTTCGAGTTCAGCGTGGGCAGGAACGCTCGAGGGCCAATTTCCCCCAGAAATCGTGCCGATGTTGAGGTTGAACGGGTGGTCAAGCTCGAGGTATGCCCCCTCGCGGTGGTGTTCGTTGAGTTCGTGCTCGAGTTCTTGCAAGTACGGCACAAACCGCTGCACTTTAGCAATCGCATTGATACCCGTACCAGCAGCTTGCACATGCACAGGCTTACCCCGCACGGCCAACTTAAACCACAGCGTGCCCACTTGCCCCGCGTAGATGGTGGCATCAAACGGCTCAGGAATCAACACAAAATCGCCATCAAAACCTTGCTGCACACAAGCCAGTGCACCGTTGCCCGAGCATTCTTCTTCAACCACAACTTGCAACGTCAGCGGTGAGGTGATGCGGTAGCCTGCTTCACGCACGGCATGCAGCGCGTAAATCATGGCGGCTACCCCACTTTGCATATCGCCTGCCCCGCGTCCGTAGAGCCAACCGTCGCGCTCCCAAGGTTCAAAGGGCGGGCGCGTCCACATATCAAACGGTTCAGCACTGACCACATCCACGTGACCGTTCAGCACCAAGGTTTTGCCCTTTGCGCCGGGGTTGAGTTGCGAGACGAGGTTGTATTTGTTTTCGTGATCCCAAGCGACGGGGGCATAGTGGGGGGTTTGCTCGAGCACCTCCTTCTTCATCCCTACCCGCGTCACTGGCAAATCTAACGCCTGCAAGCGTTCTTCTACGCAAGAAAGCACCCCTTGCTCTTGTCCGCGCACGGCGTATTGTTTGACCATGTCTTTGGTAAAGGCAAGCACATCATCAAAAACGGCGTCGGCACATTTGAGTAGGTGGTGCCCGAGTTCATTCATTACCGGTCTCTCACTCACGAGTATCCTCCTCAAATAGTAACGGCGCTTCGGTGATGGCTTGCAAGTCGCCATCGCTTATATCAAGCAGTTTTTCCCGCACCACCACGCCCGCTGGAGAGATGTCCATCACCGCCACGTCTGAGATGATGCGGTTCACGCAAGCTTTGGCGGTAAGCGGCAAACGGCAGGTTTTGAGAATTTTGGGCTGCCCGCGTTTGTCGGTATGCGTCGTCAAAACGACAACACGCGGCGTCTTTTGGGCAAGTTCCATCGCCCCGCCGATACCAGGCGAAAACTTGCCGGGAATTTTCCAGTTGGCGAGGTTACCGGCGGTGTCAACTTCAAACGCCCCCATCATGGTCAAGTCCAAGCGCCCCCGCCGAATCATCGCAAACGACACCGCACTGTCAAAAAGACTGCTCCCCGCTCGCAAACTGACATACGCCCCCGACGCGTCAATCAAAAAAGGATCCATGTTGCTCACTTCAGCTTGTTTCCACGCGCCAAGTAGCCCGTTCTCAGCGTGAATTTGCACCTCAAAATCATCGGGCAAATAGCGCAACACTTGACTGGGTAGGCCGATACCCAAGTTGACGATGCTGCCAGGGGTGATTTCTTGTACGGCGCGGCGCAAGATGCGTTCTATTGGCGTAATGTTCGTGGGATTTGGGTTAGTGGACATGGTGCTCGAGAATCCCATAAGCAGGAGTGAGCGACGCAAGCGGCACGACACGACTGACAAACGCACTTGGCGTGTGCACCTGCGCAGGCGGGATGCTGCCTGTGTCTACTAAGTCAACGGTTTCAGCAATGACATAATCTGCTGCCATCGCCATGAGGGGATTGAAGTTAATGGCTGACCCCTGATACAGCAAATTGCCCACGCTATCAGCCTTAGCAGCATGCACGAGGGCAACGTCGGCATAGAGCGCCATCTCGACTTTGTAACGCTGACCGCGCCAGGTGAGTAAGTCTTCGGGTTGGGTGATGTCCGCGTCGATGCCAATATCTGTTAAGAACCCAAAACTGCCTGCGCCAGCCGTGCGAATTTTTTCCGCCAACATGCCTTGCGGGTGAAACGTCACCTCAATGTCCTGTTGGTTCATCATGGCAATAACGGTTTTGTTGAGGCCGATGTGGGTGGTAATGAGTTTACGCACTTGACCGTTTTCAATTAAACGACTGACGCCGTGTCCGGCTTCGTTGGCGTCATTTTTAATGACCGTTAAGTTGCGTTGCCCTTGGCGCACCAGTTCGTCGATGAGGCTAAAGGGCGTACCGGGATTGCCAAAGCCGCCAATCATGACCGTCGCTCCGTTGGGAATGGCAGCAATAGCGTCTTCTATGGTGGCAGTTTTGTCCATGAAGGCCTACACCCGCCGTTCTGCAATATCTTTTTTGCTCACGTCTTTGGTGGTCTTTTCTTTGGCGGTCTTTTCGTTGCCAGTTCGGGTGATATGGTCGGCGTCTTGTAGCACATCCTGAGATATTTCAGCTAGACCTTGCTCGAGCACCACCTCCGCAAACGCCCCCATCGTCTCTGCAAAAAGCGCCACAATCTCATCAACATCCCGCTGAGTGACCGTCAAAGGTGGCGCAATCAACACGTGATCGCCGCGTAAACCATTCAAACTGCGGCGCGGATAAATCAGCAAGCCATGCTGTTTGGCAAGTCTGGTGATGCGGTCAAAGACGTTAGCAACCGCTGCAAAGGGGGTTTTGCTGGCTTTGTCTTGAACAAATTCCACCCCTTGCAACAAACCGATGCCGCGCACGTTGCCGATGTAAGGGCACTGGGTAGCAAGTGCCTCGAGCTTTTCGCGCAAGTATCTCCCCTGTTCGCGGGCATTGGCAAGTAAATTTTCTTCGTCCATCACCTCGAGCACCGCCACACCTGTCGCACAAGCGAGCGGATTACCTGCGTAGGTGTGACCGTGCATAAACCCGCCACCTTCAAGCACCGCGTCAACGATGTCAGCTCGAGCCAACACCGCCGCTACCGGGTAATACCCCGCCCCCAAGCCCTTAGCGAGCGTCAAAATATCAGGCGTCACGCCCCAGTGTTGATAAGCAAACCACGCCCCCGTGCGCCCCATGCCGCAGAGCACTTCGTCCATAATCAGCAAACACCCGCTGCGCTCACACAGCGCCCGCAAACCCTGCAAGTAACGCCCGTTCACCATGCGTGCACCTGTGCTCGCCCCGCCGACTGGCTCCACCACAATAGCGGCGATGTTCTCAAAGCCAACTTCCAATAACGTCTTTTCAGTTTGTGCTAAGACCGCGTCCACATGGGCATCTTCATCGCTTTCGGTAAATCGATAAAAGTCTGGCGAAGGGACTTTGACTGATGCCAAGGTGATAGGGGCGTAGGGTGTCTCGAGCGGTGCATACCCCGTTAAGCCGAGCGCCCCCAAAGTGCTGCCATGATACGAAGGCCGCAATGACACAAAATAACGGCGCCGACTTTGCCCGCGTGCCACAAAATACTGCCGCGCCAATTTGATGGCACTTTCGACGGCTTCCGACCCGCCACTGACGAAAAAGACTTTCTCGAGCGCTCCTTCACTCAAAGCCACTAGCCGCGTCGCCAAATCGAGGGCAGCTTGGCTCTCAAACTGGGTGCGGTAACTGAATGCGACTTGCTCGAGCTGCTTCATCATGGCCTGTTTGACGGTGGGATGGTTGTGGCCAATGTTGCAGGTAATCGCCCCCGAACACGCGTCAATATAACGTTTACCTTGATCATCCCAAATATAAATGCCCTCAGCATGACTCACTAGCGGCAAATCATCGCGGCTGGTGTAAAACAAGGGGTTGGTTGTTGTGGTGTTCAAAAGCCTCATCACCTTCACTAATCCGTGCTTCAAATCCCTGAAATCCTTGGGGTCTGTGTTTCAAATCTCTGCCAACGTTGTTCTAATGGTGACGAATAGATGCTACTGTTGGTGACCATTGACCCTAGCCGATGCCGGTAGATTATTGCCCAGTAGATTATTGCCCAGTAGATTATTGCTCTGTATGGTGTGCGATGCCAATCTTGTGTATGTCCATTAGTGAATGTCCATTAGTGCATGTCTACTGTACGTCGTGTATTCCGTGTGTGTCCACCCTATAACGCGATGAAGTGACACGATAAAACCCTATGAACCTATTCACAGCTTGACCTGTCAAAACTTGGCAAGTTGAGCAATGTCTTTTTAAGCAATGTCTTTACGTGTACACTTCAGATAAATTGGGCTTTTGCGACTTGTTTTTATGGCGCAAAGGTGCGTTTGGTCTTTAGCAGTGCCACATGTGCGATTTATAAACTATTTTGGGTTGGGTTGAGAAATCACGATTCATCAGGAATTTGAATAGCTCGAGGTATGCCCTGCTATACCTATCTCGCGTCTGCAGGCTGATATTTGACAGTTCATGGCGCTAGTGTTAGGTTAAGGACGCGTGTATCGCGTATTTTTCGTGTCCAAAAAGCTAACGTTTTGACAGTGATGCCGTCGTGCATCCGCCGTAGCATATGAATAGTGCATCTGACATGTCGTGTTTTGGCATTTTCCTTGTTTTAGGGGTGCTTGGTCTTAAGAGTGCTGAGTCTCAAGGGGCGCGTACGTCTTAAAGACCGTGTCGCCAAGCTAAACGGTAAATCCAAAAACTCACACAATGCTTGCAGTGACGCACAGGAGACGCACAGGACACGTATTCATGTGCTGTCCAAAACTTTTCAAGGAGGATTTTTGTGAAACACCCCATTCGTTTATTTACGATTGCCCTCACCGCCGTGTTGGCGTTCGGCTCAGTTGGTTTGGCTAACCTCGAGGACATCCTAGCTGAAGGCGAAGCCACCTTTGTTATGTCTGGTGAATATCCACCCTTTTCCATGCCCGATGAAGACGGCAACATGATTGGTTTTGATGCTGACGTTGCCACTGAACTCGCCGCACGTTTGGGCGTTGAACCCGTCTTACAGCAAGCTGAGTTCTCCTCCATAATCGCAGGTATCCAAGCAGGCGCGTTCGACATTACCGTCGCTTCACACGCCCGCACCGAAGAACGCGAACAAGCAGTGCAGTTCATGGACGAACCCTACTACTACTCCGGCGCACAGGTGTTTGTACCAAGCGATTCGGAATTTACAGACATCGAAGCCATGGCCGAAGCGGGCGCAACCTTGGCTGTTGACTTGGGTGGTACAAATCAGCAATACCTAGAAAGTATCGACTACCCCAACATCGCAACGTACTCAGGCGTGCAAGATTCACTGCTCGCGGTAGCTTCTGGCCGCGCTGATGGTATTTTTACCTCGCCTATCGTTGGTAATTTGGCCATTCAAGAAGGTCAAGACCTCAAAGGCATAGGCGGGTTAGTGTTTGAGGAAACTGCCTGGGTTACCATTGCGTTTGACCAACCCGAGTTGCAAGCAGCCCTTAACGACGCCCTCGATGAAATGCGCGCTGATGGCACTCTATTAGAAATCAGCCAACGCTGGATTGGCGGCGATATCGTCACCCCCCCTAGCGAGCGGTGATTTGCGTTTTGTCCTCCTACGGGAGGACATTCTTTTTTTATCGTGAGGTCAGGTCTTTTTGATATCTTTAGCTTTGTTTTATTTGAAAGAAAATAATGATTGAATCTTTACAGACTATTTTCACACCGCGCACGTTGGTTGCCTTGTGGCGCGGCACGCAAACCACGATTTTTCTCACCTTGTTATCAGGGGGCATTGGTCTACTGCTAGGCCTCATTGCTGCCCTTGGTCGTATGGCGCCTGCTCGAGCCATCCGTCTCATCGCAGGGGCATACATTGAGTTTTTTCGCGGTACGCCCCTACTGGTACAACTGTTTATTATCTATTTTGGCTTGCCCGCACTGCCACTGGTCGAACCCATTCCAGCGTTTTGGGCAGCGGTCATCGGTTTGAGTTTGTACGTAGGCGCATACTACGCTGAAATCATTCGCGGTGCGTTCAACGCGATTCCCAAGGGTCAAACTGAAGCCGCCCGCACCCTTGGTTTGCGCATCACACAGACGTATCAATATGTGCTTATTCCCCAAGCGATTCGCAACGCTGTGCCTGCTTTAGGCAACCAGTTTATCTCACTCATTAAAGATTCAACGCTAGCATCGGTCATCACCGTAACCGAGTTGCTACTCGCAGGACGCAACGTCGTCAGTCGCACCTTTCAACCCTTTCCGGTCTATATTGCTATCGCGATTATTTACTTGGTGTTGAGCAATGTAGCCGCACTGGTAGTCAATGCCCTCGAGGAATACTACAACCGCCCCTACAAAGGATAATTAAGGATAATTGTTGCGTAATTGTTGCGGGGTAACTGTCTTGGTGAGTGTCAGCACAACGCATGTCTAAAGCGTTTTTCAACCCCAACGTCAGCTAAGCTGCCTACCGATTCTCAAGATTCTCGAGCGAGTTTTAATTCCCGAATTTTATGGCACTTGCATGTGTTGTCGCTAAGATTGCCGATTTGTACTAAGGTTGCCGATTTATACCAACGTCACATCGATATCAACCGCGTTCAACAGTGCAGATGTGCAGATGTACAGACGTCAATCACGGACATACTAAAGAAAAATAAAAAGCGTACCTATTTGCGTGGTACGCTTCTTTTTTTAATGTGTTGTAGGCTTATTCGCCTGCGATTTCTTTCAGTAGGTTAATATCAGCAAGGGCGATTTTGCCGTAACCGGCGCTAATCGCTCCTTCACGGCCAAGTTCGCCTACGACTTTAGTCACCGTTTCACGTACAGAACCTACTGCGGCGGCAAGGTCGTCATGCGTAATATGGACGACGGGTTCTTCTCGTGCGCCCGTCGTTGCTAGGGCGCTATCTTGTAAGTCGAGGAGTTCGGCGGCAATGCGCGCTTTGAGACGCTTACCGGATAAGCGGTATAGGGAACGATACATGCGTTCCATGGCTTCGACAAGGTGGGCAGTTACGTCGAGGTTTTCTTCGGCGCTGAGTGTCACCGGGCTGATGACTTCTACGCTGCTCGAGGTTACTGCTTCGGCAAAATACCGCCTTTGAATGCCACAAATTGCTTCTTCGCCGAAATATCCTCCTGGTTTTACATAGCGCAACGTCAGACCATTGCCTTCATCGTCAACGGTGTGGATGCGAATAAGCCCTTCGCTCACGCGGTAGATATTATCTGGCTTGCCCGGAAACAACACGACTTCACCAGGAATAAACGTCAAAATGTCCGCGTAATTGTTTGACTGTACTGCGTTATTCATGCACTACCCTCCTTTCGTATGTGATTGGGTGCACAAAACACAACCTTGGACAATCACTATTCAAACTCTACGCAAACTGACGCCAAACGACCAAAGCACACGTTACGATGTTGGCGTTTGTTGCCCTTAACACACTCGAGCATACTCAGGGCAAACTAGGCGACAAAGCGATTCATAATTCGTTAAGTGCTAACACAAATGTTCACAGGCTTTTGCAGATTATGACCGTCACAAGTATGACTGTCACAATGGGGTATGGGGCAGCTCACTATGGGGCAAACATGCGCGTGTCAAACATGCACGTGTAAGGTAGTAGCAGTTGTTGAAGGTAACAGTAGCAGTGTTTCCCTGTGACCGCTCCATACCCCTTCTCACCCCTCGTTCAACGCCATGTAACGCCATGTATAATGCCTCCGTTAATCATGTACAACGCCTCCGTCAATACTGCCCTAACCCTCAATCAACGTATTCATAACGCGTTAATGTAGCAGCTCGAGCAGCCTTTTCTGGCCAGCGTAATCTCAATATTTCAGGTTAACGTAGTGTTGAACGAGGCATTAACCGAACAACCCATGGACAAAACATGTGCAAAATGCCATATTCCAACCGCAAAATATCGCCTGTCAGCGGGCAAAAAAGCCCCTTCTGACTATGAAACATGCCATTGAGACAGAGCATGACATTTCGTAAAGTCAACAGTGTGGAGGCTACCTTGAAACGAATTTGGGCATCTTGTATCGGACTGGTGCTGCTCAGTGCCTGTCAGCCCTCAACTGGGCTTACTAATCGGGTTGCAAACAACGTGTTACCGACGCTCATTTCTGCAACGACCCCGCAAAACGAAGGTGACGCGCTGGTGTTACAAGGACGTTACTTCGGCGATGGCGTTGCGGGTGAAAACAGAAACAGTTATGTCATTTTGGGCGCGAGAGCCAACGGCAGCGGAGGTTTTCGCGTAGAACCACGCCCCGAAGACTGGGCACCTAACCGCATCGTCATGGGCGTACCTGATGGCGTGGGTTACGGCTATGTGTTTGTGGTAGTCGATGGAGTGCGTTCTAATGGTCTGCCCGTCAATATTGGGCGCAACTTGCCGGTTAATCCGCTCGCAGACGACGAAGCAGTAAGCACCGAAGAACCTGTAGCGCTCGAGCTATCCCCCGGCGACATCACCATGTTTGCAGGCGACAGCCAAGCGTTTGCAGTTGCTGGCGCAGAGAATATTATCTGGAGCGCTAGCGAAGGTCAGATCAGTGGTTCGGGGCAACAAGTCACATACACTGCACCCCTCACCCCTGGGTCGTACACGATTAGTGCGAGTAGCTCGAGCCGCCGCGTCAGTGCGACGGTCACCGTCGTTGCGCCCGTGAACCTCAGCATCAGCCCGGATATAGTGACGCTGGCTGCAGGTGAAGTACAAACGTTCCGCGCCCTCGTAGACGGTAACGGTGCTGACAACGTCACCTGGAGCGCCCCTAGTGGTGGCACCATCGAAGGCAGTGGCGAACAAGTGCGTTTTGTCGCCCCAGACGCCGTTGGTCGCTATCGGGTGACCGTGACTAGCAGCCGCGACCCCAACCGCAGTGCCAGTGCCACCATTGAAGTGCGCGAAGTGCAAGTGGACATCAGCCCCGGTAGCCTCATCTTGCCACGCGGTTTAGACGCTACTTTGAGTGCTTTGGTGAGTGGTGCAGCCAACAGCAACGTCACTTGGGACGCACCAGCAGGCGGCACAATTGCTGGTTCGGGCAATAGCATCACGTTTATCCCACCTAACCAAGTTGGACGCTACACAGTGACGGCGACTAGCACCGTTGACACCAGCAAGTTTGCTACGGCCACCATCAGCGTGGTTGAACCGAGTGTCAACATCAACCCCGGCAGTGTCATTTTGAACTTGGGTGAAAGCCAGCAATTTAACGCCGTCGTGAACGACAGCATCGACAGCAGCGTACGCTGGGAAGCCCCCGATGGCGGCACCATATCTGGCACGGGCAACACGGTGACATTCACCCCACCCAACACCCCTGGCAACTATCGGGTGGTTGCTCGCAGCAACTTCGACAGCAGCAAAGCCGCCGCTGCCACGGTGACGGTGAGAGATGCACGCGGTAGCGTCAGCCCAGCAGCACCTACCACAACACCTACCTCTACCACTACAACACCTACCTCTACCACTACAACGCCTGCAACAACCACAACGCCTGCAGCAACACCAACCACAACGACCTCAACACCCGTTGCCACACCGACTACAGCAACACCTACAGCATCATCAACATCATCAAGCTCGAGCCTCCGCTTGCAGCCTATCAACGTACGCCTCGTGCCCGGTCAAATCCGGGCATTTGAGGCCATGGCACCGAGCGGTGTTACCTTACGCTGGGAAAGCCCCGACGGGGGCGACATTATTGGGCGGGGACGGATTGTTTCGTTTGTTGCCCCAGAACGCCCCGGTACCTACCGCTTGGTTGCCATCAGCGACATCGACCCCAGTAACAGGGTGACGGCAACCATTGTTGTGGGTGAAGCGGTTAGTGTGCGCATCGTGCCGGGGGACTTAGCCATTGGCATCGGTGCAGAACAAGAGTTTGGCGCGGTAGTCACGGGTACAGACGATGAAAGCATCTTGTGGGACGCACCCGATGGTGGGTCACTGCTCGAGGGCAATAACAACACCGTCACCTTCGTGAGCCCACCTGAGCCAGGGCAGTACCGTCTGGTTGCTCGCAGCAACTTTGACCCCAACCGCACCGACGAAATCACCATCACTGTGCGCTGACGCTTACTCACTTAGCAAATGATGACCACAATGGCCAATATTCGACATTACATCACTAAGCTTATTTGCTTACTTTTCGCATCTAAATAAGATATTCACTAATTATAGAAAATCACGTCTAGTACGGGATTTCTTGTGTGGCAGAATGTAAAAAGTTTTGCCACGCAGTAAATCCTTTGCGTAATGCATCACCAAACTTATGCGCCAACTAATTGCGTATTGTGTTTAAGGCAACATCATCGACTTGAGTACGCAACACTTTTTTTAGACTTCTTGCGAAAGTATCAACCGAACTATGGAATAGCCCTTTGCCATCAGCGACAAAGCGATTTTTGCAAGAGGTGTTTTGATGTCCACCTTGTCTAGCAGTAATTGGTCTAGCAGTAATTGGTCTAGTAATAGGCTTACTGAGATTTTGCACCAAAAAGGAACTTGAACAAGGCAGGGGATTGCCCTCAAATGAAGGCTGGGTAACCCACGAGTGACACTGATTCTGCACGCTACAAACGATTTCTGCTTCTCCCTACTAGACACCCAACCATCTTCCACAAGTGAGCAAAAAGCCTCGACAAAAACTGTCACAGACGCAATTGGCACATCTATGCGCCAAACACTCGTGTTACCGATAGTGTCAAACACACCCACTTGGCACAGACCAATGTAATCGAGAGTTCAATTTTTGCCCCCTTCCTGAGTGAGAATAGTGGCATCAAACCAATTTGCTCGTTGCTTGTGCCAAGGGCGCAATGTCGGCTGTTGCCATAGTTATTCTGGGGTTCGCTAGGATTTGTTGAACACGATTCGTTTTGTCTCGCCCAACACTTTCAGGCAGCCGCCCATCAGTGTTAACAGTTGCACGCTCAGTCGCACGGCTCGAGCCCCGAAAGGAGCAACATGAAAAAGTTTATGGTATTGGCGCTTTTATTCAGCTTTGTTAGCGCTCACGCGCAAGATTGGAGCATTGAAGAAGCCGCTGAACCCTACGCAGGTACAACTATCAAAGCCCTCTTTTTAGACCGTCCTGGCTACGCTGCCGCCATCGACCTCATCCCCCAATTTGAAGAGCAAACCGGCATCGACATCGAGTGGGAAATCCTGCCTTACGAAAATTCCCGCGAACGTCAGGTGCTTGACTTTGCCACCATGGCAGCGGAGTTTGATGTGGTGCTGATTGACGTCGTGTGGATTGGTGAGTTTGCCGAAGCGGGCTGGGTTACGCCCATGGCGACGTTTATCAACGACCCTGAACTGGCTGATCCTGAACTGAACCTCGAGGGTTTCTTTCCGCTCCTACTTGACTCGTTTGGTACGTGGGATGGTGAGATTTACGGCTTGCCTTTTGATAACTACTCGGGTTTGCTCTTTTACAACGAATGCATGCTAGAAGAAGCAGGCTTCGACGGACCACCTGAAACCTGGACAGAACTGTTAGAAGAATACGGCCCTGCTCTTACCGGTGACGGTCAGTACGCGTTCGCTTTGCAATCACGACGCGGCGAAACCCAAAGCGCAGACTCGTTTATGCGGGTGCTGTGGCCGTTTGGCGGCTCGCTGATTGACGAAGAGACCTTTGAACCCAACTTGCTTGCAGAGGCATCCCAACAGGGTTTGCAATTCCGCCAAGACTTGATGGCCTACATGCCTGAAGGCATTGTGGATTATGACCACAACGAAGCCGTGCAGGCGCTAGCACAAGGTAACGTCGCCATGATTACTGAGTGGTCGTCGTTTTTTGCTACCCTCAACGACCCCGACAGCTCGACCATCACCGATTGCTTGGCCGTCGCTACCGAACCCGCCGGTCCTGATGGTCGCAAGCCTGCCCTTGGTGGTTTTAGTTTGGGCGTGAATGCTTTTTCTGGTGAAGCTGAACAAGCTGCCGCATGGCTCTTTATTCAGTGGATTACCTCTGAAGAATTGGCTGATGACTACGTGCTCGCAGGTGGCGTGAGCGGACGCACCAGCGTTTACGAAGACCCTGAAATCGCCGAGCAATTTGCGTATGTGCCGCCTTTGGTGGAATCTTGGCAAGAAGGCGTTCCCTTCTTCCGTCCGCGTTTCCCAGAATGGCCAGAACTCTCAGAAATCGTGGCAGATTATGGCACCCGTATGATGCTGGGGCAAATTGGTGTTGAAGAAGGTGCAGCGCAACTTAACGAGCAAGTGCGCAGTGTGCTCGAGGATGCTGGTTACTACAGCGGTGAGAAAGACAGATTGCAGTGAGCGATCAGGCCATGCCTAGCGATATGCAAACCAATATGCAAATCATGGCAAGCCAAGCTTTTAATGAACTGGGCGCGGTGTTTGACGCGCTCAGTTCCACTGCATCTGACACCCTCATTGCCGAAATTGAAACCGCCAAGCGCATTTGCCTTTATGGGGTAGGGCGCGAAGGGTTGATGATGCGGGCGTTTGCCATGCGTTTGTTTCACTTAGGACGCGATGTTCACGTCGTTGGTGACATGACGACGCCCCCGGTTGCTAGCGGTGATGCGCTCATTGTCAGTGCTGGCCCGGGGGAATTTTCTACCGTGATGGGACTCATAGGGGTGGCGAAAAACGCTGGCGCACGCACCGTCGTGGTTACCGCCCAACCTGATGGTGCTGCCGCTAAGCAAGCTGATGCGGTGGTGCACTTACCCGCCCAGACAATGGCAGATGACCGTGGCAGTCAGGGCATTTTGCCGATGGGCACCGTCTACGAAGCCGCCCAATTGCTCTTTTTTGAGTTCATCGTTATCAAATTGCGCGAGCGCAGTGGCCAAAGCGCTGAGGACATGCGCGAGCGACACACCAACCTCGAGTGAGCACAAAATCACGGTATAATCAATCACATTCAAACAGCTAACCTCATGGTTTTTGCCGTGAGGCTTGTTCATTACACACTGCACAGAACACAGTGTACAGATTCATTGAAGTCGATATTGACTAGCGTGTTGAAGCCAGTCATTTGCGGACTTCTCACGGAAGGACAGACCTATGTGGCGCACCCGCTGGACAACGTGGACGTTTTTGCTGCCTGCCGTCATCACCTTGCTGGCGGTTGGTATCTATCCGCTCCTTTTCGCAGTAAGTATCTCGTTTCGGCAGTATGAACTTACCAAACCCAACTTAGGCTTTGGCTTTACTGGTTTTAGCAACTACGCCCAAGTCTTTAGCGACAACACCTTTTGGGCTTCACTCGGGCGCACGTTTGCGTTTTTGGCAACCGTCTTACCGGCACAGATTCTTTTAGGACTGCTCATTGCGTTGCTACTCAACCTACCCGGCTTACGCGTGCTCAAAACCATTACTCGAGTCGCCCTGGTAGTGCCCTTGGCGACCACATACGCCGTTGTGGGGTTGATGGGGCGGCTTATCTTCAACTCGGATTTTGGCGTGCTGAACTGGTTTTTAGAGTATGTCTTGGGTGTTGACGCAGTGGCGTGGTTGGGACGTCCTAACACGGCGTTTTTGTCTATTGCTGCTATGGACATCTGGCAGTGGACGCCTTTTGTGGCGCTTATCTTTTTGGCGGGGCTTTCTAATGTACCTACCGACATTGAAGAAGCAGCCAAATTAGAAACCGACCGTTGGTATCTCATCTTGCGCCACATTCAAATGCCCTATTTGCTCCCTGGTTTGACGGCTATTTTGATTTTGCGTACCGCCGATATTTTGAAGCTTTTTGACATGGTTTTTGTGATGACCAGAGGCGGCCCCGGTACCGCGACTGAGCTGATTAGCATCTACGTGCAACGCATCGGGTTTCGCGTTTTCAACCAAGGGGTAGCCTCCGCGCAAGCAGTACTTATGTTGATTATCACCATTATTTTGGCCAGAATTTACATTCGTGTGTTCTACCGGGAGGTAAACGCCTAATGCAAGCGACGAGACCCCTCGCCCAAACCCAAAGTGAGCGCAAACGCCGCACAAAAAACCGCCAACTATGGTCACGCATTGGGCAAACTGTGGCAATTATTCTGGTGCTGTTTGGCACGCTGTTTCCGTTTTATTGGATGGTCAGCACCTCACTCAAAACCACCGAGCAGACCTTCGCTTACCCACCCGTATGGACGTTCACACCCACCTTCCGGCACTACATCAGTGCCTTGACCGAGTACAACGTTGGACGCACCCTGATTAACTCAATCATCGTGTCATTAGCAACCACGTTCATTGCCGTGTTACTCGGTACACCTGCGGCTTATGCCATCGCCCGCTTTGAATTTCGCGGCAAACGCGACTTGTGGTTTTGGTTTATCAGTAACCGGATGATTTCACCCATCGTCATGGCGCTGCCGTTTTTCTTGCTAGCGCGCAATTTCAACCTCATTGACACCTATTGGGTGCTGATTTTGGTCTATTTGACGTTCACTATTCCCATTGTGGTGTGGATTTGTAGTGACCAGTTTCGCACTGTCCCCAAAGAACTCGACGAAGCCGCCATGGTCGATGGTGCTAGCTTGTGGTACAGCTTTTTCCGCATTAGCCTGCCGCTAGCGACCCCTGGGGTGGTAGTAGCCGCCATCTTGTCGTTTATTTTTTCTTGGAACGAACTGCTGTACCCGTTAGTACTCACCCGCAACAACACCCGCACGGCTCCCGTCGCTGCGACATCCTTTATGAGCGGTTACGACCTCCCTTGGGGCGAAATCATGGCGACGGGTACGCTCATTGTTTTGCCAGTGACCATTTTCGCCTTGCTCGTTTCCAAGCAACTGGTACGCGGCTTGACGATGGGGGCGGTGAAGTAAACAGCCATTACACTGCATTATGTATGACCCTGACGTGATTATCTTGCTGCAAGTACATTCGCTTTGAGCGCGTCTACTTAGCTGATCACCACACACTACCAACAGCCCGTCAGACACGTTTCTCGATATCATCAGCATTCAACACACGGAGTTTGTTATGGAATTTGGCATCAACTTGTCGTTTGCGGTCAAACGCTGGGTCGAACCCGAAGCCTGGGCGCGCATTGTCGCTGAGGATATGAACCTAGATTTGGTGCAATTCTCGTTTGACCTGCTCGATCCTTGGTGGGATGAAAGCCTAGGGACGCCCCTAGCCAAACGGGTCAAACAAGCCGCTAACGACCACAACTTGACGATTCACAGTGCGTTTGTTGGTTTGGCTGCTTATACGTATAACGCACTACTTCATCCAGTAGACGAAGCGCGGCAAGCAGGCATTCGCTGGTTTGAACGTGCCATTGAACGGGCAGCTGAGATGGGCGCACCTGCTGTAGGAGGACCTGTGGGAGCGGTCAGTGCGGACACAAAAGACATGACACCACATTACGACAGATTGCTAGACACTCTTGGTCACTTGTGTGAACACGCTAAGCGGTGCGGCTTAGAAAGCTATCACATCGAACCGACGCCGCTAGCACGGGAAATACCTTGGACAATCGCGCAAGCCCACAAACTCATGGATGACCTTGCTGGCAGTGCTGTACCTGTTAAGTACACTGTTGATTTGGGTCATGCCCTTTACGAACCTTTGTATGGTGATGAGGCAGCGTTTGAACCGTGGCTCGAGCTAACTAACCACATCGGCCTGGTGCATTTGCAACAAACCGACGGTCAAAGTGACTCGCACTGGGGCTTTACCCGTGAAGGCATCGTTGACCCAGCCCACGTTGCTCAACAGATGCAGCAAGCAGGGGTGAACGTGCCACTGATTCTCGAGGTCTTCTATCCTTTTGAACTCGCCGACCAAGCTGTCTACGACGACATCACCCAGAGTGTCAGCTATTGCCAGCAAGCCCTCACTCTTTAGGAGCATCATGGAACATTTGCCCAAAACACAGTTGCCCAAAACCATGCCCGCCGTAATCTGTCATGGGCCAGAAGATTATCGGCTCGAGGAACGCCCTGTCCCTATACCCAAGCCTGGCGAAGTGGTCATCCGGGTGAAGTCTACGGGCATTTGCGCCAGCGACATCAAGTGCTATAGCGGGGCAGCACTTTTTTGGGGCGACGAAAACCGTCAAGGCTACTGCCAAGCACCGGTCACTCCCGGTCACGAGTTCGTCGGTGAAGTGGTGGCGCTCGGTGATGGTGCAAGCGAAAAATACGACCTTAAGCTAGGCGATCACGCTATCAGCGAACAGATTACCCCCTGCTGGCAGTGCCGCTATTGCAAACGCGGCTACTACTGGATGTGCCAAGTAAACGACATCTACGGATTTCGGCAAAAGGCGTTTGGCTCGTGGGCAGAGTACATGGTGTTTCCCGCCAATGCCCTCAACTACCGTGTTCCTAAGAACATCCCACTGCATCACGCAGTGTTTATCGAACCGCTAGCTTGCGCTATTCACGCCGTTGAGCGCGGTAACATTCAGTATCAAGACACAGTGGTGATTGCGGGCTGTGGGCCACTTGGTTTGGGAATGGTGGCCGCTGCCAAGCTCAAAGGTCCTGAGCGGATTATTGCGTTGGATTTGCGTGATGACAGGCTAGAAGTGGCCAAACGGTGTGGGGCGGATATCGGTATTAACCCGCGCACGCAAGATGCGGTGAAGGAAGTGCTCGAGCTAACCGAAGGCTACGGTTGCGACGTCTACATCGAAGCCACTGGCCACCCTAGCGCCGTCGAACAGGGTTTACACATGATTCGCAAACTGGGTACATTTGTAGAATTTAGCGTCATGCGCGAACCCGTCACGGTGGACTGGACGATTATTGGCGACAGCAAAGAACTTACTATCAACGGGGCGCACTTAGGCCCTTATTGCTATCCGGTGGCCATTCGCATGTTGGCACAAGGGTTACTACCTATGGAAGACATCGTTACTCACCGCTTACCGTTAGAAGCGTTTCAAACCGGCATCGATATGGTGCATTCCGGCCTCACCTCAGTGAAAGTGACCCTTGAACCATGAATTCAAGTACCAAGAATCCAAATACCAGCACACCTTTTGCACTCACTAACAAAACCGCCATCGTCACAGGCGCAGGACGCGGTATCGGCAGAGCCATTGCCCGCACGCTAGCGAGTGCTGGTGCGAATATTGGCGTGGCAGAATTTGATGACAGCAGCGGTCACGACGCCGTGAATGAACTTGAGACGTTGGGCGTTAAAGCGCACTTCATCCAAACCGACGTGCGCGATTCAGCCAACGTTACCGACATGGTAAACGCCTTCAAAAATCACTTTGGGACGATTGACGTGATGGTCAATAACGCGGGCATCTGCCGCAACACCCCTTCAGAAGATGTAGTGGACGAGGAGTGGCTCGAGGTCATCAACGTGAATCTCAACGGCGTGTTTTGGTGTTGTCGGGCAGCAGGGCAGGTAATGCTCGAGCAAAAGTATGGCAGCATCGTCAACATCGCCTCTATGTCGGGTATGGTTGCCAACACTCCTCAACCGCAAAGTGCCTACAACGCCTCCAAAGCAGGGGTGATTCTGCTGACGCGCTCACTAGCTAGCGAGTGGTCAGCGCGGGGCGTACGGATTAACAGCGTCTCCCCTGGTTACATCGGTACCGATATGACCAAACTGGGCATGAACACCCAAGGTTGGGGTGAACGCTGGCTTAGCCTCACGCCGATGGGCAAACTAGGTGAACCAACGGATGTTGCCAACGCCGTGTTATATCTCGCCTCTGATGGGGCAAGTTATTGTACGGGGACAAACCTCGTTCTTGACGGGGGCTACACCTCACAGTAATTTCACACCACGTTGTTTGTATGTTGACGGTCAACGAGAAGCTGAGGATGCGTCTTAGCTTTTGTCTGCTGCGTCCTCAGCCGTTTTTTTGCGGTAGTGAAAATCACAGTGACTCGCACCTTGCATAATTGTCTGGGAGCGTTCGAATTCAATGTCATCAGCAAAACCATCAACGAGCGCCCCGTCGCGGTTGCACGATAAGGTACTACCCAAGTCTGCCATGCCTAATTCACGGTAAAGTTCTGCATAGCGGCAGCGGGTGACGTTAAAACGCCATTCGTTTTCGTCGCGTTTGAGTTCGGTGGTCTCGAGCGCCCCTCCCCGAAACCACGGTTCCCAGCCTTGGGAAAAGGCTTCTATGCTGTCATCTTCTTGGCGTTCGCGCATGGTCGCGCCGACTTTGTGCGCTTCGGCAATGACGGTACTACGCAGTACCTCGAGCACCGCCTCGCGTCCAAAACGTTCGCTCAACGCGTCAATCAAAGGACGTAAAATGCGGGCTTCAACCTCGCGGCGGGTAAACACACCAATTTGCTCGTTCAGAGTATCAGGGGGTAGCTCTTGAGACATACGCCAGTGTACACCTGCTTTGTCTAGCGCGTCTGTGGGTCAGTTTAGTCTGCGATATCCCCAAGGTAATCACGGCGAATACGTTGCCATGCTTCACTGCCTGTAATAGCCAGCAGTTCGCGGTTGATGTCTTCACGCAGGGCACTGTTTTCCAGTAACCCCAGCCCGTAATCTTGTCGCTCGAAGGTCTCTGGCAAAACGTCAACTTGTTCTACGACCCCTTGCGAAATCAGATATTGCAACAGCGGTTGGTCGTGCACCACGGCATCGAGTTGTCCGGCTTCTAGCGCAAGCAGGGCACCACCGATGTCATCATAGTTGCGGCGAAAACCGAGGCGTTCGCGGCGCAAGGTTTCACTGGCACTCGAGCCACCTACGACCCCAACCCGCAAACCATCAAGGTCGTTCACCGTGCGAATATTCGTTTCTAGTCTATCTACCGTAAGAGCAGTGGCAATAGCTGCTGTAAACCCTGAAATCATAATCAGTGACGCAAACATCCAAATGAACGCCACGATGCGCCCGCCGAGGGTCTTGGGGGCTTTGTCGCCGTAACCCACCGTGGTCATGGTCACGGCTGACCACCAAAACCCAGACCCAATACCGCGCGCGTCGTTACTGAAGTGTTCACTGTTGTGACGGCGTTCAAACAGCCAAATGAGCAAACTGACCAGCAGCAACAGGGCGCACAGTGAGGCAATCGCGATAGCGAATTCGATGCTAAACAATCTGCGCACCACGCTCAACCACACCCAACCACCCCGACGAGGTACGGCAATACCGAGACCAGTTGTGTAAAACGAATGGCTAAAATCAAACAACGCTTCGCGGCTCGCGGTGATGGTGAGTGCACCAACAGCCACATCGATATTGCCTGTGGCAATGGCGTCTAGCATGTCGGTGAGTTGGTCTTGACCATAAGGCACGAAGGTGTAATTGAACTCGAGCTGTTCAGCAATGCGCAACCACAAATCCGTGCTAATACCGCAGTAGTCACTTTCTGGACAGTCAAACATCACAAACGGCGGCGTATCTTTGATGCCTACGCGCAACGGTTCGGCATCAAGCTGGGCAAACGCGGGCGCTGACAACATTCCAAATAAGAAAGTAATGACAATCTTCTGCTTCAAGTTCATGGTTGTCACCTTATCGCGTTCACCTGTGTGGCACTGTGAAGGGACGAGGCAAGCGCACAATATCCATGTTGCCCAGCAACGTTCTGCGTCACGCATGTGTCAACATGCTTTGTGAACATACTTTGTCTAACACTTCTATGATTGACGTCCACACAGTTAAACACGTTTTATATCGGTATGATGTTGATAAACATTAGCGACTGTGGAAACAATATGTGGAATTACTAGTCAATATACTTTATAAGCGTACTCTGTCAATATGCTTTGTCAACGTGATGCCAGTAAGGTGTGACATGTCTATGGGGTTCTCAGCGCGAAGCTCGGTAGACTGATAATTATGACCGACGGCCTGCAAGACGCTGCTGATGGGCAGCATTCGAATGAGCAGCATTCAGGAGATATGTCTCAGGAAGACACTCGAGAACAGCGGGCGCTTTTGTGCGCAGCACTCCTGGCAGCGGGTAGACCGCTGAGTGAACGCGAACTTGCCAAGGTGCTAGCAGGTAGCTCGAGCACCCCTGATGTCAACGTCTTAACCGCCTTAGAAGATTTACAAACCACCTTGCGCGAACAAGACCTGGGACTCATCATCGAAGAAGTCGCCGGGGGCTTTCGGATGGTCGTTGCCCCGCACTTAACACCTGCCCTATCCACGCTCTTGTCGCCACCACCTTTGCCTCCTCTGTCCAATGCTGCCCTCGAGACACTGGCATTAATTGCCTACAAGCAACCGATTACCAGGGGGGAACTTGAAGCTAGCCGCGGCAGTTCTTGTACGTCCACCTTAGAGACTTTGCAAGAACGCGAACTTATTCGTGTGGTCGGTCACAAAGACGCTTTGGGTAAACCGCGTTTGTACGGCACAACGCAGCGTTTTTTGTTGGAATTTGGCCTCAAAAGCCTCGCTGACTTACCACCACTAGACGACGCCCCCAGCGACTTCGTACGCAGCTAATCGAACCTATCTGCGTTAACTGGCTAGGCGTTTGTGCAGCGTGCGAATGGCCATTTCATAACCATCAAAACCCAACCCAATGATGCTACCCACGCACACCGCCGAAATGTAACTGTGGTGGCGAAAGGATTCTCGGGCGTGCACGTTGGAAATATGCACTTCGATGGTCGGCAGTGCCACGCCAGCAATGGCATCGCGCAAAGCCACCGAGGTGTGCGTTAAACCGCCGGGATTAATGACCACAGCGTGCGCGCCTTCACTGGTAGCCGCGTGTAGCCAGTCGATGAGTTGCCCTTCGTGATTGCTCTGTTTGCATGTCACAGGCGTACCTAACGCGTCACCCCAAGCATGACACGCCGCGTGCAGGTCGTCCAACGTGGCACTGCCGTACACCTCAGGTTCGCGTTGGCCTAATAGGTTAAGGTTAGGACCATTAAGAACCAGAATCATACGGGGATGCCTCGAGCGTAGTTGAGGAGATAACGCCAAGCGCTTTCTAGTTCGGCGTCTTGCACGTCGCCCGCGAGTACAGGCGCGCCAATGTGCTCGAGCAATACCCAACGGATTTTTTGCGACATCACTTTTTTATCCTTTTGCAGATACGCCTGCAACACCGCAAAATTATCCACCGTGAGGCTGTCGTGTAATGGTTTCGGGTTGAGCCACGCCAGAAACTCGAGCACCCGCCCCGTTTCATCGGCATAGCCCCGTTGGGCAGACAGTTTGGCCATAAACAAAAGCCCATACCCCACCGCTTCCCCATGACTGAGGGGCACATTGCCCGCACCTGCGTGGGCGTGGCTGTGGGCTTCAAGGGCATGACCCAAGGTGTGACCGAGGTTTAAGTAGGCGCGCACACCCCGTTCGGTTTCGTCTTGGCTGACGATATCGGCTTTAACCTGCATGGCACGGGGGAGTTGCTCGAGCCAATAGTCACTGCCGCCCTCGGGTGCAAAACGGGGGTCACGAAACGCATCCGCTAGGGCTTCATCTGTTAGTAGCCCGTGCTTAAACAGTTCCACTGCCCCTTCGCGGAAGGTCTTTTCCGGGAGGGTGCGCAGCACCTCGACATCGACGAGCACCGCGTTGGGTTGCCAAAAAGCACCCACTAAATTTTTACCTTCCGGAACGTTGATACCGGTTTTGCCGCCGATGCTCGAGTCCACCATGGCCAGTAAACTCGTGGGACATTGATAAAACGCCACCCCACGCAAAAGACTCGCAGCCACAAAGCCCGCCAAATCACCGACTACGCCCCCACCCAAAGCAAGCACGGCGCTGCCCCTATCGATGCCATCACGAATAAGCACGCGTAGTAAATCGCCATAGACCTCGAGCGACTTGCTAGTTTCTCCGGCAGGAATCACGTGGTGGTGGACGGTTTTGCCCGCTTGCGTAAGCGCACGGGCTACTTCATCGCCATAAAACTGGTTGATATGGTTGTCACTGATGAGGGCGACGGTGGTTTCAGGAATATATTCTGCGAGCTTAAGGCGCAAGTGTGGCTCGAGCACAATGTCGTAGCTCGTGGTGGGTAGCTCGAGCCGTAACACTGAACGCACGCTCACCCGTTACCTCGCGGAGGACGCAACTCATCGGGAATATCTTCTAAGGTATGACCCTCAAACCACAACCACAACTTGTGAACGATTTCTTCCACGACATCGCTCGAGGGACGCCCATCCGTCGACACGTGAATGGTCGCCGCGTCTTCATAGGCGTCTTTGCGCGCCGCCATCAACTCACGAATGCGCCCTACCGGATCGTCGCACTCGAGTAAAGGGCGCTTGTGCCGACGGGTGCGTTGGTAGGTTGTTTCTGGGCTAGCACTCAGTAGCACCACCGGTCCGCGGCTTTTGAGCATGGCACGGTTAACGTCACGCACCACCGTGCCGCCCCCGGTTGACACCACCACATAATCGAGCCGCAAGCAGCGCCGCACCACTTCGGTTTCGTAGTCGCGGAAGACCTTTTCGCCGTAGTGCTCAAAGATATCGGGGACAGAAAGACAACTCACCCGCTCAATAACCTTGTCAGTATCGACAAAGTGCAACCCCAAATGGCGCGATAGTTCCCAACCAATGCGGCTTTTGCCTGCCCCCATAAACCCAGCAAGCACCACCCACGTCACCGGGCGTTCAATATCAAACACCCGACCCTGTGACTGGCTAGCCTGTGACTGGCTAGCAGGTGTCTCACTGCGCGGACGCCGCTCAGGCGACAGTCGCTTACTAGGTTGCCGCGTGTCTACACAAACAAGCGCAGAACGGTAGTCACGGCGCATTTCGCGCACGTTGAGGCGCACCCGGCGAGCACTAATACGGCGGGCATTAATATGCTTCGACATAATTCTGGTGGGCTTTCAGGTTTTGCTGCACTTCGCGCACCGTGTCAGCACCGAACTTTTCCAGCAAAGCATCTGCAAGCACCATCGCCGTCATCGACAAGAGCACAATGGACGCAGCAGGCACGGCGGTGGTATCGGAGCGTTCACGGGCAGCATCAGCAGCTTCTTTGGTAACCACATCAACCGTAGGCAAGGGCTTCATCAACGTAGCAATGGGTTTCATGGCGGCGCGCACCACCAACTCTTCGCCCGTGGTGATGCCTGCTTCAAGACCCCCTGAGCGGTTGGTTTGACGGTGATAGCCTTGTTTATCGTTGTGAAAGATGGCGTCGTGCACTTCGCTGCCCTTAACCACGGCGTTGCGCCAACCGTCACCGATTTCTACGCCTTTAATGGCTTGAATGCTCATGGCGGCTTGGGCTAACCGCCCATCGAGTTTGCGATCCCACTGGGTATGACTACCAAGACCTACGGGCAACCCCCGAAAACGGGCTTCAATGATGCCGCCCAAGGTGTCACCGTTTTTCTTGGCGTCATCAATAGCAGCAATGACGTTAGCTTCGGCGTCTTTGTCGAAACTGCGGATGGGGCTATCATCTAGGGCATCTAAATTATCCCAATCAAAACCGCCATCACAAGCCACCCCAGCCAAGCTAACCACGCGGGCACAGCCTTGAATACCTGCCGTCTCCAGCAGACGCAAGGCAATAGACCCCGCAGCCACCCGACTAGCGGTTTCCCTTGCCGATGCCCTTTCCAAAACATCACGCAAGTCTTTATGCCCGTACTTGATGCCCCCAGCTAAGTCAACATGTCCGGGGCGGGCAGCGGTGAGGGCTTTTTTGCGAGGTTCACCCCCCGGTTCTGGCCCCATGATGTGCGTCCAGTTACGCCAATCGCGGTTTTCGATTTGCATGGCTACTGGTGCGCCTGTCGTGCGGCCAGCGCGGACGCCACCCATAATCTGAACGCAGTCTTGTTCGATGACCTGCCGCCTACCGCGTCCGTAGCCACCTTGGCGTTTGCGCAACCAAGGGTCGATGTGTTCGCTTGCCACCAGCTCTAAGCCTGCTGGTACGCCGTCTAGAATAATCGTGAGTGCTGGTCCGTGTGATTCGCCAGCGGAAAGATACCGTAACATTGCTACGAGTTTAGCACGCAGGCGCATTAGCAAAAAGGAAAACCCCGCACAAGGCGGGGCACACGCTGCTGCTAAGCGATTTTACGTTGCCAATTACACAGCCAATTACACAGCCGTATCTTTAGACGTAACCAATCTAGTGTTATGTGAGTTAACGTTACTCAATGATATCAGCGGTAACTACAAGCAATAGTTCAGAGTTGTCTTCTTCATAAACACGCGACCGGAAAAGTTCGCCTAGTATCGGAATACTACCTAAGATTGGCACACTGACGACGCTATCGGTCAAGCTGTTTTCAAACAAGCCACCAAGCAATACGGTTTGGCCTGGCTCGAGCGTTACAGTCGAAGTAATCGTGTTTTCCGTAAATACCCTTGGGTCACGTTGTGAGTCAGGTGTTATCAGTTCACTGACTTCAGCGGTGACGTTCAAAATAAGCCTACCGTCGCTACCAATACGCGGGCTGACTTGGATATTAGAACCGAATTGTGTCTCGACAATTTCATCAGGCTGACCGCCACCGCCATCAACGATTACTTCAATGCGTCCGCCTGAGTTAAAACTAGCCGTTTCGTTGCTAAGCACCGTCAACGTTGAATCGTCGATACTGCGGGACAAACCTTGTTGTTCCAACGCGTCTAAAGTAGCCCCAAAGTTAGCACCAGAAATGGCTCTTTGTGCGTCGAAAACAAAAGACAAGCCTGTATTCTCGAGCAACTGTGCCGTCAAATTACCCACACCACCATTGACATTCAGTCCCAAGCTTTGGGTGAAACTACGCGATACCTGTTGAATGCGCACTTGCACACTCACCTGCAACTGCGGCACATCAAGTTCTTCAACCAAAGCTTCAATTTCTTCTTGTACCGACAAAGGCGCGGTCACAATAATGCGGTTGGTGCGGGCGTCAGCAGCAATGGCAATCTGTTCACTACCCACCAAAGCAGCAGCTTCTACCGTGGGCTGCTGATTATCATTAACCACAATAACGTTGCCGTTATTTTCCTCATCGTCAGCTTGCACAACTTGGGTGGTTTGTGCTTCTTCGGGTGGCGAAACACCCGTAAGGGCTTCACGCAAGACCACTGCAAGGTCAGCAACGTTGGCGTTGGCAAGTTGATAACTGCGCCGCACAATCGGATCAGGCGTTGCTGGACGCTGCGAGGGCGAATCAAGGGCGGTAATGATGCGCTCGAGCTGGTCAATAATGCCTTCGGGGGCGCTCACAACCAACACGTCGTTGTCTACCCGAATATCAACAAGCTGCTCGACCAAACGCATTGCTTCTTCAGCTTGCTGGGGTGCTTGGGCGAAAAACATGCCGCTAGCATCGGCTAAGAGCACCACGGGTTCGCTGTCATCTTGCCAATTACCTTGTGGGTCAGTTGCTGGGTCTGCTGGATCGGGTTGGGGTTGTGGCATGGGGTTGTTGGCGGGTTGACTTTGCAATTGTGGGTTGGCGTCAGCCGTTGCCCGCAAGAAGTCTTCAAGTACTTGCAAGTCGTCGGTGTCTACGTTCTCGAGAATCGTATTCAAACGGGCAGCAATCTGTTCAGGATTCACAAACGTGGTGAAATAAAAACGCGTTACCACCGTAACGTTTTCGCCATCAACAAAACTGCGCTGACGCACGTTGGTAATGGCCTCGGGCGTACCGATAACCACGATATCGTTATCGAGTAAGCGGTAATCAAGCCCGTTTAGAGACAGCACCAAATTCCAAATTTGTCTAAAGGGTTTGGGGTCAGCGATGTCGTAGCTGACCAGTTCTTCGGGGACACCTTCTAGTACTGGCGTGAGCCCTACTGAACTGGCAATGGCAGTGATAATGGCTGATAGCGACTCGCCACCTACTGCGGTAGATAAGCTAATGGGCGTATCAAAACGGTCATCTTGCGGGAGGGGCGTCAGTCTTTGTGCGCTCGCAAATTGCAAACACAGCAGCGTGATTAAAAACACTCGTAGCGTCATCATCTTGCCTCCTAGCATAGGTGGTTACAAGGTAGTACAACCATCAAAATTTTCACCTCAAGGGCATTGTGCTGCCGTCTCAGAGCGAAAAAAAAGGCGAGTGAACCAGATTACATCTAGCGCACATCGCCTCGAGCAAGCGTTATCAATACCAAGTTAGGTTAAGACCAAATTGGTTTACGGACTGAGCGGCAGGGCCAGGGTTTCCCCGTCCTGACTGAGAATGGCTTCATTGGCGGTGATGTCAGTCAATACCACGTTGCTGTTAGGCAAGGTACGCCCAAGCACCACGCTGAATGACCCTTGATTAGAACGAAATACACCCACACTGACAGGCCCACGCACAGCACCTGTGAAGGCAATGCCGTTACTTTGTACAAAGGTCGCTAATTGACCGCCGCTCACCTGACCAGGTAAACCGATGTCAACGCTGTCACCTGCAGGCGGGCTAAACGTGCGCGGTTCGGGCACGGGGGCTTGCACAATGGGCGCGGGGGTAGGCGTAGGGGTGCTCGAGGGCAAGGCGGGTGCTGGCACCGGCACACTGCGGCGCAAGGGGGTCGTGGGTGCTGCGGTAGGTATTGTCGGTAAGGTGGGAGCAGCCGAAGGCACACGTACTGCTACCCGCCCAGGAATTGTACTGGGGCTGGCTTGCTGCACCGAACGGCGCAACACATCTGGCGTGCTCGGGAGGGTTTCACTCGGTAGTGCCAAAGGTAACTGGCTCACCTGCGGTTCTGGCGCAGGGGGGGTTACTGGCATGGGCGTAGGTGGGGTTGGCAAAGCTTCTGGTGGAATCGACCCTGGGTCGGTCACTTGTCCCAAATCAGTGATGGGCGGAATACCCACGACAGGCGCACCGTTGAGGATGGCTTGGTTGGCAACTTCGGATTCAGCGAGTGCCAAAACTTCTTCTTCGTTCAAGAACTCACCCGAGACGAAAGTAGGCGGTTCAACGTCGCCAGCGGCTGTGGTGTTGAACGAAAATTCTTGCGGACTACCCAACGGATTGCCTTGTACATCGGTTGCCGAGGCGGCAATGGTGACAACATACGTTTGGTTTTCAGCAAGTGGGGTAGTGGGGTTACACACCAAGGTGCTGTCTTCATCAAAAAACTCAAAACTACAGTTGATGGGCGGGCTAGCTTGAAACGCGGCTGTAGTGGTCTCAGGAGACATAGCTTCGGAGAACTGCACCGCGATACTGCTATCAGGCGATACATCAACTGCTGCCCGCTGCGATTCTACGAGGGCAAAAAAGCCTTCTTCATCAAGGATTTCTCGGTTGACGATGCTCGGTGGTTGTACATCAGTGGCGGTGCCTGTCGTAAACGAAAACTGTTGCGGGCTGTCTAAGGGGTTGCCTTCGGCGTCGGTGGCTGTTGCCGCGATGGTAACGACGTAGGTTTGGTTTTCGGCCAAAGGAGTCGTTGGATCGCACGCAAGGGTAGTACCGCCATTGAGCAGTTCAAATTCACAGGTGACTGCTGGTTCAGTCTGAAATGCAGCAACGGTACTGGCCTCGAGCATCGGTTCAGAAAACGACACCACGATGCTGCTATCAGGCGAAACACCACCGCCTTCTTGCGGGACGGTGACTTCAGCAAAGGCGGCAAAGGGGTTGATGGTTTCACCTTCGATGCCCTCGAGCAAACGCGCAATCGTGTCGGCGTCTGCGTTCGCGCCAAACAAGTCAATCTCTTCACCGACCTGCTCGGCTAGTTCGCCGGTGAGCGAAGCAGGCAAGATGGGTACTGTGATGACTTCAATGTCTCGAGCCACCGTCACCGGTACCGTCGCAGGCGCATCTGCTAGAGGCGCGACAGGCGCAACTGCAGGCGTATCGGCCACTTGTGAATCCGTTGCAGGGGTTGCTTCAGGGGTTGCTTCAGGGGTTGCTTCTGGTGTGGTAGCCGCAGGCGTTGTGGGACTAGGCGCGGGGGTCGCCTCAGGGGGCGCTTGCGTGACGGGCGCAGGCTGATTTTGGCTAGCAGGCGTGGAAAAGGGTGCTTGAAAACCAAATTGAGCAAAAAAGTTCACCCACACATAACTCGCCAGCGCCACCGAGAAGACCGAAAACAAGATGCGTGCTTCTCTGGAAACGTTCATAGGTTGTCACCTTCCCCGGGGTCATCACCTGTGTACACAAACACACGAAATTCGTAACTTGCGCCAATCGTAGGATCGCCCGGATTAGCTTCGTCATCAAGGGTCAGCTCAACACTTTCAATTTGGGTAAACCGCTGTAAATTCTCGAGCGCCCGCAAAAACGCCACCGTCTCAGGGTAAGTTCCTTGGGTGGTAAAATCAAACGTAAGTTCAGTCACATCATCAATATTGCCATCATCGACATTGGGCGCGTTGTAGGCATCAAAGGTCACGCCGGTTTGCACGGCAGTTTCTCGCAACGATGCAAACAACGACGCTAACTCACGTTCGTTAGGAATTTCTGATAAAAACCTACGCCGATCTACTTCTAAACGGGCAACCGCTTCACGCAAGTCCGGCAAGTTGCGACGGGCAGCTTCACCCCTAGCTACTTCGGCTTCAAGTTCGTCGATTTCCACTTCTAGCACCGCGATGCGGTCTTGGGTAGGTTGATACATAAAGTACCACCACGCCGCTCCCGCTGCGACGGTGAGAATAATCGCGATAATCGCCCAATCACGCTGTCTTAGGTTACGAAGTCTCTCTGCCATAACTGGTTACATACTCCCCTATCACGTCTCGTCTTACCATCAACTTGTTTCACCATCAGCTTGTTTTACTAGCATCACATCTCACAGGCAGATACCCACTGATGTTCTTATCATCGACAATGTCATTCGATTATTACTTCATACCTAACGATGTCACTACCTAATGATTACTACCTAACTTCACTACCTAATGAATACCAAAGATGGACGTTGCAACGCTGTTGTATCTCCCCGCGCTGTTGTGTCTCACGGTGTCGCGTCGGCGCTGTCTTCTTCGTTGGCACTTTCTACAATGGTGCCTACCGTTAAAGTAAAATTGAACGGTGCCGTCGGGTCGATTTCTGTCACGGTTTCTTGTTGGTTGGGTTCTTGGGTAGCACCACCAAACTCAAAGTCATACATGTCGGTGGCCTCCAAAATACGCAAGTAGGTAAGCAGTGACGCTGAATCCCGCGCCCTACCTGAAATTTCGGCGACCAAGTTGGCGGTGAAATTCGTAAAGTCTTGCTCGTCTTTGGTCATATTCAGGCTGTCAAAAACGATACTTGGCTCTAGGGTATTACCTTGAGGGGGTAAGGTTTCTAACAAACTAAACAACTCACTCGACCACACCACCCGCCCTTCACGCACACTTTGGTCAACGGAGATAAGTTCGTTGAGGGCTTGCTGACGGGCTTGCAAAGCTTGCTGCTCATCGACAAAAGGTTGCAAACGCACCAAATCAATTTCTAACCCATCGCGGGTTTGAATGAGGGAGCGTTCACGGTTGTTAGCAGCAATTTGAATGGTAGCAATGACAATTAAGGTGATAAGAGGAATGGCAACATACAACAACTTCCAAATACCCGATTCACGCTTGCGGCGTAAATTCTTTGGTAATAGGTTGACATTAATCAAGCTGGACACCTCGCAATGCTAGCCCGAGGGGTACACTAAATTCACCACCGATACTCTGCAAGTACGACATGTCGAACTTATCGTTATCGACACTCAACGCCAACCAAGGATCGGCAACTTCCACCCGAAATTCCAAGGTGTCAGCAATGGCTTCAGCCAGTCCGGGCAGTTTAGAACCGCCGCCGGTAAGCAGCATGCGGCCAATTTCCACGTCACCTGCTTGCACCCGAAAAAACTCCAAACTGCGGCGGATTTCCGTGGTTAAGTCCACAAGCACCGGGCGCAAGGCTTCATAGACCTTACCGGGGCTATATTGCTCACGACGAGCGTCAAAGTTGAGCAGTTCTTCTTCATCGTCAACTTCATCGGGAATTACCGCCGTACCGTAATCTAGTTTGACTTCTTCAGCGGTGTCAAAATCAAGCCCAAACGCCCGCTGAATGGCTGCGGTAAAATCATCACCCGAAACACCAATGTTGCGGTTCATGAGCAAGCGATCATTGCGAAGCAAGGTAATCGACGTATTGGCTGCAGCAATTTCTAAAATCACGTTGACGTCTTCGTCATCTTGGTAGGACTCCCCTGTGAGCGAGGTTTTACTCAGTGAGTCACCGAGCAGACCTGCGCGCAGTGAGCGCATCAAGGCAAACGACTTGATATCAATCACGACTGGTTCAAGTCCGGCGCGTTTGAGGTATTCCATCTGTTGTGACACCATATCGAGCCGTGCTGCGGCAATGACTACCTCGAGCTGCCCACTTTCTTCTTCGACATCATCGGGGTTATCAAGCACATAGTAATCGAGGGTCACTTCGTCAATAGGAAACGGGATATAACGTTCTGCTTCCCACTTGATGGCTTCGTCAAGTTCTTTTTCACCCATTTTGGGCACTTGAATATTGCGCACGATAGCCAAGCGGTTACTCACGGCTGTGACTACGAAACGCTTGTTGATTTCAGCGTCTTTGTAAAGGGCTTTGATTTCTTCAGCCAGCCCATCTGGATCGACAACTTGGTCTTCTTGTACCAACCCCGGCGGCATCGGGCGATTGCCAAACGACACCAAGCCGGGAGGATTTCCCGGTCGCAACTCGACTACCTTGAGTGCGCTCGTGCCAATTTCTAGCCCAGCGGCTTCAATTTTAGGGTTGAGTAAGCGCGATAAAAAGCTTGCCATAGCGCCCCCTCTCAATCATGGGGTTAGATTAGCACGGTATTTTGCGACACGCAGGATAAATTTCGTACTCTCAGCGATACCTCCGTGGTAGCTCGCTCAGAGAGGGTGGTAACGAAGTCGCAAACCATGCTTAAGGGCAGTATAGAGGGTTTCTCAGGGCGCTGTCAGGTTGCACAAGTATTGAAAAACGCCTTCACCGTACCGAAGGCGTTTCAGCTTAGTGTTGACTGTTTTTTCGCAGGCTATACCACTCGTTTACGTACATCCACTCGTTTACGTACATCCACTCGTTTACGTACAT
>CAZKAZ010000050.1:0-10537 GCA_964550765.1 uncultured bacterium
AGTATCGGGACGGGGGCTGGTGCTGCAAGCGGCTAAGAGCAGCAAGACGACAGCACTGAGCAAGTATCTTTTTTGCATGGGTAACTCCTTAGACACGTATAACTCCTTAAAAGAGATAAAAAAACAAGATTAAGACAATATGCGGGTAAAACATGACAGGAACAGTGGTGCAAGGGAAATGCTTTTTGCCAATCCTCAGAAAGGAGTATACTGATAAAACTCTTACAGAACTCTTACAGCGGGGTTTTGGGGTGGGGAAGGCGAAACTGGCAACGAGAAAAAGCCAGTAGCGGGTACTGGCTCGAGCTACCCTAAACACGTGCCCAAGAAAAAGCGCCCCAAACCCAAACGACACCCCAACAAACCCAAAACCATCCCGTGGACACTTGAAGCCGAGGTGCTACCCGGGCTTGCCCCTTTTGCTTTGGCCGAACTGCGGCAAAAAAACATCGACGCCAAACAAACCAGCGACACCGACATCAGCTTGACCTGTGCCAGCTTGCCCCCTGATTTGCGCACGGTGACGGCGCTCTATTCACGGCTCGAGTTCACTATTCCTCGTCCCAAAGCTCTGCTGGGTAACAGCGAGTTGCAAGTGCTCGTTAAAGGCATTGACCGCGTGCGAGCGCAGCAGACGTTTGGCAGTTTTCGCGTTGACGCCGCTGGTAGTGATTCGCCAGTGTTTCAGCGGCTTGTGGGTGCGTTAGCAAAGCAGCTCGAGCTATCCCACGACCCCGAAGACGGCGATTTGCTGCTCCGCATTCGCCCCAGTCCCAACAAAGACGGTTGGCATGTGCTCGTTCGCACCACCCCCAGACCCCTATCAGCCAGAGCTTGGCGGGTGTGCAACTTACCCGGTGGTTTGAATGCCTGTGTGGCGGCGGCTATGTTGGAAGTAGCCCACGTGCGCCCTTTTGAACGGATGCTGAACGCCATGTGCGGCTCGGGGACGTTACTCATTGAACAAGCCCACAAACAGCGGATTAAGGAACTGTGGGGGGTAGACATGAGCGAAGACGCTTTAACGTGTGCCCATGAAAATCTGCGAGCAGCCAAACGGGACATTAACCAACACATACGCCTCGAGCACGCCGACGTTACCGCCCTGCCTTATGAAGATGCTTGTGTGGATGTAGTGGTCTGTGACCCCCCTTGGGGGGATGCGTTGGGGAGCGTTGAGCATAACCGCGACTTGTATCCGCGTTTTTTGGCAGAAATGGCTCGAGTCATTACCCCACAAGGACGTCTGGTCATGATTACTCACGACATCAAACGCTTTGAGCGCGATTTAGCAGCGAGTCCTTGGCAAAAGACAGCGGAAGTGCGGGTGTTTCACGGGGGGCACTATCCGCGAGTGTATCGGCTCGAGCGTCCTTAGCCTGAACCCAGCCACGTCACATCTGCAACAACATTCACACATTCTCATAAAACCACCATGCGCTCATGAAGTTGCCGTGTTAAACTAGTAGCGTGAACTGGCGAAAAATCAAACCTGGTTGGTATGTGCTCATTGTGTTGCTCATCTACAGCGTCATTATGACGGTGGCCTTTCAGCAGCGCAGCAGCACGCTCACACAACTGCGCCGCAACGCCTCCATGCTTGCGGCCACCACGGGCGAAGGTGACGTCTCTGACAACGCTACTCCTACGGCCAATGCGCCTGCGGGTTTGTGGTTTCCAATTGCAGGTGCTAGCGTCCCGCGCAGTGAGGCTTACTTGCCAGGCGCACCGAGGGTGTATCGCAACGGGGTCAATCAGGGGTTTGATTTTTACAGTAACGATGCCGGTATTCCCATCCCTTACGGTACGCCTGTTGTTGCTTCGGCGGGTGGGGTGATTTCTCGAGCTGACAATAACTACAGCGAGCTCGACCAAGCCGCGTGGGACGCCCTACTTGAAGAAGTTGAAGTGAACGGTGCGACTGAAGAACAACTTGACCGCTTGCGTGGCAGGCAAATTTGGCTCACCACCGACGACGGGCGCACCTTGCGCTACGCGCACCTCTCGCGCATTAGACCCGGCATCGAAGAAGGACAGCGGGTATATCGCGGGCAGGTAATTGGCTTTGTGGGTAATTCTGGCACCGATGACGGCGTGCGCGGGACCAGTGGCGGGGCGCGTTTACACTTTGAAATCTGGCAAGATGAGCAGTTTTTCGGCCAAGAGATGGACAGCGAAGAACTGCGGGTGCGAGCAGCCTCGCTGTTTGTAGGTCCTTAACATGGCCACAGACAGCACGCAGACTCGGCAAAAGACGGCGCTCGAGCTCATCTGGCACAGCCCTTGGGTGCGGGCGCTAGCCTACATTGCCCTGATTGTCTTGGGGGTGCTTGCGCTGTGGCGCTTGCGACAAGGTTATGCGTTTGCCATGCAAGTGGCCATTATCGGTTTCACCCTTGCTTACATCCTCAATCCACTTGTTGAACTGCTCGGACGATGGCACATTCGCCGTTCGTTTGCTGTGGTGATGGTCTACATTATTTTGATTATCGTGATCTTTCTCGGCTCGCTGCTCATCACCCAAGTCGTCACAGAAACTGAACGCTTTGTCAGGCTCATTCCCGATGCCGTTGCAGCGTTGGTGACGCTACTAGAACGGGGCAACGTCTGGTTTGAGGGCTTGCTAACGAACTTGCCAGATTTTATTCTCGAGCGGTTCATTCCCGCACAAAGCGAAGAAGGCGTTGACATCGCCGAACTTGCCCGCAGCACTGTAGGCTCGTTTTTGCAACAAATTGCCGAAGCCATCAACACCACCTTGCAAAACTTCTTAAGCAGTGGTGGCACTGCCCTGTTGTCTGGCGTTGCCAACGTGCTCGCTACTACCTTGCAAGTGTTTTTGATTTTGGTTGCTAGCGCTTACTTTCTCTTCGACTACCGCAAAATCACCACCTCGTTTAAGCGTTATGTGCCGCTTCACTACCGCCCGCTGTACCGCGATATCATCAGCAAAGCCGACCGCACCATCGGCGGCTACTTGCGGGGGCAGTTGCTCATTGCTGTCTTGCTTGGCATCATGGTGTGGATTGGCCTGACGATCGTCGGCGTGCCGCTAGCTTTGGCCATCAGCTTTTTGGCGGCAGTCTTTAACGTGATTCCCTACTTGGGCCCCATTATCGGCACTATTCCAGCGGCGCTACTTGGCCTCACTGAAAGTCCTCTGACGGCGCTTTTGGCCATTTTGGTGTTTTTCATTGCCAACCAGTTTGAAGGCAACATCCTTTCACCGATGATTTTGTCGCGCTCCACCAACTTGCACCCCGTCACCGTGTTGCTTTCCATTTTGGCAGGCGCGGGTATGTTAGGGCTGATTGGTGCATTGATTGCCGTACCGGTCGTGTCACTCACCAAGGTGATTTTGGAAGACTACTTGCTGACGCGCCCTGCTTACATGGGCAGTACCAACGTCGTCATCGCCGAAACTGACATGCCAGCACCACCCCAAAGTGACACCACCCCCCAAGCTGTGCGCTCGTTGTCTTGAGACGCTAAACACCTGAGTCTTAAAACACCTGAGTCTTAAAACAAACATCTCGTCTACAGGTTTCGTCTACAGGGTGAAGTGACTCGTCCCCCTCTACGAGGGTTGCTCTGGTCAATAACTGCACCCAGCCATAAGCTTTTTCTGGTTGACGTGCTCGAGCCACCCCCCTATGCTGTATATGAGGTCATATGATGCTCAAAGCAAAAGACAAAAACACCAAAAAGGCTACTGATACCACAGATTCTGAGGTGGTGTGCGGTGCACCTACCCCAGCGTTAGCACGTCACATCCCCAATGACGCAACCGTCAAAGCCTTGCAAGATACCCAAGAAAGCCATAGGCTCAGTGACCATGATTCCGTTGAGGCATTTTTGCAGGCGATTATTGACAGCTAGCCTTGCGTGACGTTGTTACCCGTAAAAAGTTTGATAAAGACCTAAAGCGCATCGCCAAACGCGGCTGTGATGTAGGCAAGCTAGCCGACGTCATCAAGCGGCTTAGAACGGACACCCCTTAGAACCAAGACACAAGCCACACCCGCTAAAAGGTGATTGGAAACCATCATGGGATTTACACATCGCCCCTGACTGGATTCTTGTGTATCACGTGACTGATGACACGGTATATCTCGAGCAAACAGGAACACACGCAGACCTTTTCAAGAACAACTAAGCATCCTGCTCGAGCCTCACTGCCAACACCCCTCCAAAATCGCCTCTTTCCTAGCAGCCACTGCCAACCGTAAGCCTCAATGACGGCGGCGTCTGACCCAGTTTTTTAATCTTGACCTTGACAGTCGGGATTAGATTTGAAAAGATAGCAGAAATCCTGAGCGTTTTACTCAGGATTAAACTCACAACAGGAACGCCCACAAAACACGCACAAAAATACCCACAGTGTGCGTGACACTCAGAAAGGTGACATGCGGTTACTTGTCAGTGGCTTAGTGCTGGTGTTGAGTTTGTTTGCACTGGCCTTTTTCAGCCAACTTTCAGCCTCCCTCGCTTACGCTGTGGCGTTGAGCTTGGCGCTGAGCGTATGGTTGTTGCTCGGGCTACTGCGTCGTGTCACAGCGGTGTCAGATGGGCGTTCCTCAAAGGAGAAACCATGATTACCGCTGCCAATCGGATTTATGTTCATCCTGACTATGCTGACGCTTTTGAAACGCGCTTTCGCGAGCGAGCAGGCTTAGTCGATACCATGCCGGGATTTTTGTTCAACCAAGTGCTGCGCCCGACCAAAGCGGGTGACCCCTATGTGGTGCTGACCTTTTGGGAAAGCATGGCAGATTTTCAAGCGTGGGTGGCGTCTGATGCGTTTAAGCAAGGGCACGCCAAAAGTGGGTCGCTACCGCGTGAAGCGTTTACCCAGAAAAACAAACTCGAGCTGCACCAAGTCATCCAAGACTCCCGCGATCCCGAGCTAATCGCCGAAGACCCCATCGACGTGGAGATGGCACATGGCTAAGAAACTGGTTGTTTGCTTGCTGTTACTCTTGGCTGTAAGTACCCACGCCCGCACCCTGACTGATGCGACAGGTACGGCAGTGGATGTCTCCGATACCTCGCGGGTGATTGCTTTGGGGGGTGACATCACCGAAATTGTGTATGCCTTGGGGCAACGTGATCACTTAGTAGCGGTGGACAGCTCGAGCGTCTACCCTGCTGCTGTCAATGACCTGCCACACGTGGGGTATGTGCGCCGTTTGGCTGCCGAAGGGGTGCTATCACTGGCACCAAGTTTAATTATCGCCAACCCCGACGTGGGCCCGCCTGAAGTGCTCGCGCAAATCCAGCAAGCGGGTGTGCCCATTTTTATCGTCCCCGCTGAAGACACCGTGGCGGGTGCCAAAACCAAAATCAACACCGTGGCAGATATCTTTGGTGCCTCTGAACAAGCTCAAGCGATTAACCGCAACATCGACCTAGACATCAGTGAAGCCCGCCTCTATACCGACGCCGCTCGGGCGAGCACCGCCCCGAAGGTGATGTTTATTTATGCCCGCGGCGCAGGCGCGTTGTCAGTATCGGGCACCGACACCGCCGCTCACGCCATGATTGAACTGACAGGCGCAGAAAACGCCATCACCGAATACGAAGGCTACAAACCCCTCACCGCAGAAGCCGCTGTCACCGCTGCGCCAGACGTGCTGCTATTCATGACTCGAGGACTTGATAGCGTCGGTGGTTACGAAGGTTTAGCTGACTTACCCGGATTGGCGCTCACCCCGGCTTATCAAAACCAGCGCATCGTCGCCCTCGATGACTTGTATCTGCTCGGTTTTGGGCCACGCGTGGGGCAGGCCATTAAAGATTTGACGCTCGAGCTCTACCCCAACGCCACCCTCGCGGCGCAATAACCCCACCATGTCCGTGTCTGCTTCCCGCCCGACCGCACACACTCAGCACCGCTACTATTACCAGCGCCGCCGCACGTTCACGCTGCTAACTATGCTGACGGTTTTGCTGACGGTGAGTGTCTTACTCAACATCGGCTTGGGCGCGGTGCGCATTCAACCACCGGAAGTCGCCAGCATTTTGCTCGCCCGCGTAGGTGTCGATACGGGTGTCACTGTCACGCCGCAGCAAACGGCGGTCCTGATGGCGATTCGTTTGCCTCGAGTGCTGCTTGGCGTGCTTGTTGGGGCAGCATTGGCGGTATCTGGGGCGACCATGCAAGGGCTTTTTCGCAACCCCCTTGCTGACCCGGGTTTGTTGGGTGTCTCGAGTGGCGCAGCACTAGCCGCCGTGAGCGTCATCGTTTTGGGCGGTTCGCTGCCTTGGTTGCAAACGCTGCTAGGAGCGTGGTTGTTACCACTAGCGGCGTTTGCAGGTGGTTTGTTGGTGACGTGGTTTGTGTACACGGTGGCCACTCGAGCAGGACGCACAGAGGTTGCTACTATGCTGCTAGCAGGCGTCGCCATTAACGCCCTAGCGGGGGCAGGCACGGGCTTACTCGTCTTTTTAGCCGACGACAACCAACTGCGCGACATCACCTTTTGGAACTTAGGCAGTCTCGGCGGCGTCACCTGGCGCAGCCTTACGGCGGTGAGTCCTTTTATGCTCGCCGCCATTTTCCTACTGCCGCGCAGCGCCAACGATTTGAATGCGTTTTTGTTGGGCGAATCTGAAGCCAGACACTTAGGCGTCAACACCCAACGCGTCAAACGTCTGGTGGTGTTTTTGAGTGCGGCTGCTGTGGGTGCGGCTGTGTCGGTAGCAGGCATTATCGGGTTTGTGGGTTTGGTCGTCCCGCATCTGATTCGCTTGGCAGCAGGCCCCGATCACCGTTTGCTGTTGCCAGCGTCCGTCCTGCTGGGAGCGAGTTTGCTCTTACTGGCTGATCTGTTTGCTCGCACGGTGGTCATTCCTGCAGAACTGCCCATCGGCATCGTCACAGCACTTGCTGGCGCACCGTTCTTTTTGTGGTTGCTGTTGCGGGGACAAAAACGCCTCGAGGCAGCCTAAAACGCAAACCCAGAGAAAAGAGGTCTTTTGTGCTTTCAGTCAATGGCGTTTCGTACCTAAGCGGGGGACGTGCTTTGTTGCGTGAAGTGGACTTTGCTCTGCAACCCGGCGAACTGCTTGCTATTGTGGGCCCTAACGGGGCTGGCAAGTCTACCTTACTCAAAACCCTCGTGGGCGACCTCACCCCTGCTGCCGGAACGATTAGCTTAGATGGCGTCACTTTGGACAGTTGGTCACCCTTGCAACAAGCGCGGCGCCGAGCCATTTTGCCGCAGTCTTCTAGTTTGACGTTTCCTTTTCGTGCGTTTGAAGTCGCCCTCATGGGACGAAACCCCCACGACACGGGTGCTGCCTACGATGAACGGGTGAGCTTCGCGGCGCTCGAGCAAAGCGGCGTGTCTCACCTAGCTGAGCGGGAATACCCTACGCTATCGGGCGGTGAACAACAGCGGGTGCAGTTGGCTCGAGTGCTCAGTCAAATCTGGGACGCACCCACCTCTGGCAACCGCTATCTCTTGCTCGATGAACCCACCAACAACCTCGACTTGGCGCATCAGCATCACTGTTTGCACGTCGCCAAAGGCATATCCCGACAAGGGGCGGGGGTGCTTGCGGTGTTGCACGACCTCAACTTGGCCGCTCAATACGCTGATCGGGTACTGATTCTCTGTCAAGGACAGGTCGTCGCCGTCGGTCAGCCAGAAACCGTGCTCACCACCGACACCTTGTGCCGTACCTTTGACACACCTGTGATGGTGACGCGGCATCCTTGTTTTGACTGTCCGTTGATTGTGTCGGCGTTGGGTGAAGCGGCATAAAACGCTTATCGACCTTGAAAAACTTAGTTAAAGCATTGGTATTTGCGTTGGCGTTTAACGTCTAACTATCCGACGTCAACCAATACTCGGTCTAACCTCGCATATTCGCAGCATGAAACAGGATATGAGGAGACCTTGCCAGATGATGTTGTGATCATTAGGTGATTACTGGATTTATTGTGGCTCGAGCGACTCCGCCAAGTGACAGGCAACCTGCTGCCCGTCAACCTCACGCAACAGGGGTCTTTCCTGCTGACACACGTCTTCTGCCCACGGGCAACGGCTGCGAAACGCACAGCCTGAAGGCACGTTGATGGGGCTAGGAATATCTCCCGAAAGGCGAATCCGTTCGCGGCGCAAACGCGGGTGACTGACGGGAATGGCTGATAGTAACGCTTTGCTGTAGGGGTGTTTGGGCGTACTAAAAAGGGCTTCAGTATCGGCAAGTTCCACGATGCGTCCCAAATACATCACCGCCACGCGGTCGCTGATGTGGCGCACGGTGGACAAATCGTGGGAGATGAACAGGTAGGTTAGGTTCAATTCTTGCTGCAAACGCTTGATGAGATTGAGAATTTGCGCTTGTACCGACACATCGAGCGCGGAGGTAGGTTCGTCAAACACCAGTAAGCGGGCATTGGCAGCAAGAGCCCTAGCAATAGCAATACGCTGCCGCTGACCCCCAGAAAACTCGTGCGGGTAGCGGTCGCGGTGTTCGTCACGGAGGCCAACTTGCTCGAGCAACTGCCCCACTCGCTCACGGCGTGCTCGAGCACTCAAATTCAGATGAATGCGCATGGGTCGCGCCAAAATGGTTTCCACTTTCATGCGCGGATTAAGTGAGGCAAAGGGGTTTTGAAAGACCACTTGCATACGTGCCCGGGCGCTTCTGAGTTGGGCAGGCGTAAGCGTAGACAAATCTTGACCCTGTAAATGGACGCTGCCTTGGCTTGGCTCGAGCAAGCGCAACACCAAGCGCCCGAGGGTGGTTTTGCCGCAACCGGACTCGCCTACGAGGCTTAACGTCTTCCCTTCTTGCAAACAGAAATTGACGTCTGAAACAGCATGAACATGGTCGTTTGACCCTGCCATGGTGAAGCGTTTACTGAGGTTTTGTACCTCGAGCATCACCTGCTGCGTCGGTGGCGTCATCACGTCACTCACGGGGTGACCCTGTTTCATCAAACAAATGGCACGCTACGCGGTGACTAGGCGTGGGCGTTAACGGCGGGACGCGTTCGTGACACACGGGCATCACTTTGGGGCAGCGGTTGGAAAACGAACAACCCGCAGGGGCTTCTAGTGGACTAGGCACACTGCCGGCAATGGTGGTGAGCCAGTCTTGTTGCACGTCAATTTTGGGCATTGCGCCAAGTAGTCCTTGGGTATAAGGGTGCTTGGGATTATCGAACAGCTCAAACACAGGCGCGTCTTCGACAATTTTGCCCAAATACATCACCAACACCCGGTCACACACTTCAGCAATCACCCCCATGTCGTGGGTAATGAGCAAGATGGCGGCGTTGGTTTGTGCGCGTAAATCGCGCAACAGGTCTAAAATTTGCGCTTGAATGGTGACGTCTAAAGCCGTGACAGGTTCGTCAGCGATGATGAGCGCGGGTGATAGGGCGAGTCCCATAGCAATCATGAGGCGTTGCAACATGCCACCACTAAACTGATGCGGGTATTGGTCAAAACGGCGTTTGGGGTCGGGGATGCCGACAGCGTGCATGAGGTCAAGGGCTCGAGTTTTTGCCTTCTGCTGACCGACAGGTTCGTGGCTGCGGATGGCTTCGCTAATTTGAAAACCTACCGTCAGCACAGGGTTCATAGAACTCGCCGGTTCTTGAAAAATCATTGAGATACCTGCACCCCGCACCTGACGTAATTGTTCTCTGGGTAGTTTGAGCAGGTCGCGGCCTTCAAAAAACACTTCCCCCGAGACAATTTTGCCCGGCTTGTCAATGAGCCTAAGTAGCGACAGCGAAGTAATCGACTTACCCGAACCACTCTCACCGACAATGCCTAAAATCTCGCCTTCACTAACCTGAAACGACACGTCGTCCACAGCCCGTACCACACCGCGTTCGGTGAAAAAGTGGGTTTTGAGATGACTAACTTCCAAAAGCGCCATTATTTACCTGCCAAACGAGGATCTAACGCGTCACGCAGTCCGTCACCAAGGACGTTAAACCCAAACACCACCAACATCAGTGCCAAGCCTGGAAAAATGGTGATATGTGGTGCCAAACGCCCCCACGTGAGGCTGAGTTGCAACATCGCCCCCCACTCGGGCGTCGGGGGTTGCACGCCTAAGCCAATAAAACTAAGCCCTGCAGCGGTCATGATGGCACTAGGAATCAACAAACTCATCTGCACGATAATGGGCGCAAGGATGTTGGGGAGTACATAACGGGTCAGGATTGCCCACGCGGATTCGCCACTAGCTAAAGCGGCTTCAACGTAACTTTCCTCTTGGGCAGACAGCGCCAAACCGTGCGATAGCCGGGCAAACTGAGGAATCTGAAAGATGGCAATGGCGACGATGACGTTGCCGATACCCTGCCCCAAAATGGCAATAATGGTGAGTGCCACGACGATACCGGGAAACGCCAACAGCACGTCCATGAGCCGCATAATCAGCGCCCGCGCCCAGCGGTACCACGCGGCAATAATCCCCAAACCCACCCCGACGACAGTGGCAACGGAGACACTCGCCAGTGAAATATACAGTGACACCCGCGCCCCAAACACGATGCGGCTGAGGA
>CAZKAZ010000050.1:10564-23522 GCA_964550765.1 uncultured bacterium
GGCACCTAGCCAAAATTCTGCCCCAGGGGGGGTGAGGGAATCTCGAGGGGACACCTGATTAGGATCAGCGGGCGCAAGCCAAGGTGCAAAAATACCCGTCAACATAAAAAGAATCACAATAAGCCCGCCAAAAGCGGCCAACTTATAGTGAACTGCAAAATAACGAATCTGGCGTAACACGTTCACGAGGGCTCCTAGCGATATTGATGAGGTTAGCGGTGACGGATTCGCGGGTCTAAAAACGCATACAAAATATCTACTAATAAATTCACCAATACAAACGAGGTCGCAAATACCAGCAGCAACCCCTGCACCAACGGAATATCCCGCTGAGCAACTGCCAAAATGAGAAGCCTCCCCATCCCCGGCCACGCAAACACTTCTTCGGTGATGACCGCCCCCCCGACCATGTAACCAAAACGCAACCCCACCACGATGGTGATGGGCAAAAGCGCATTGCGCAACGAGTGAAGGAGGAGCACCAACCGCTCGCGTACACCTTTGGCTCGAGCAGTGCGCACATAGTCTTGCTGGATAGTCTCGAGCAACGACGAGCGCGTCATCCGGGTAATAAACGCAATCGAAAACACCGACAGGGTAATCGTTGGCATCACGTAGTGCCGCCAGGTGCCATAGCCTGCTGCTGGTAGCCAGCCGAGTTCTACTGAAAAAAGCTGCATTAACAGTAGTCCCAGCCAAAACACCGGCACCGAAATACCTAGTAGTGCCAAGATGGTCACCAAATAATCTAGCGGTTGCCCCCGAAAAAGCGCCGAAATAACACCCAAAAAGATACCGACGATGGTTGCCAAGGTAATGGCTGCGAGCGCCAGGCTAAAGGTGTTACTAAAGCGGTTGCGAATTTCCGACAGGTCGCCGCGACGAAATCGACTGCCCCAAGTCACCCCGTAACAGTCTGTTCAAATAGCGCCCATATTGCACCAAGATGGGTTGGTCTAAACCAAGGTCACGGCGAATTTGATCAACCCGTTCTTGGGGGGCTTCTTCGCCAGCAAAGATGCGTGCAGGATCGCCGGGGATGAGCTGAAACACAAAAAACACCACCGTCACGACCAAAAACAAAATTGGTACGGCGATGAGGATGCGGTTGGTAATATAACGGGTGATGATGGACTCCTTGACGGCAAAGGGTGTCGTTCAGTGGTTATTAGCGTTATTAGCGACTCGCGGGTTGGGTAGCAAAACAGGTAGAGGCGATACCTGACCGCCCCTACACCACTCAAGACGACTTACTCAGTTCCTTACTCAGCTTTCCAAGCGTATTTTGCTGGCCAGTTGCTGTAAGCGGGTTCAAAGTAGATACCCTGCACGTCAGCGTTGACCGCCAAAAATGCCACCGTGTCGAACAGTTGGATGATAGGGGCGTCTTCGAACACCATCTGAATGATGTCTTCGTAGATGGCGTCGCGTTCTTCTCGAGAGCCCACCAAACGCGATTCTTCAATCAACGCGTCCACTTCAGGATTGCCATAATACGCACGGTTGTAAAGACGCGGTGCCGCCGAATCACTGTGATAAAAAGAGGTCATAATGTATTCAGCATCGCCCGTAATCGTACCGACCGTGAGGTTGACCAAGTAGTATTCAGCTTCGTCAGATGGCATGGTCACAGCAGAAACAAAAGATGCTGATTCTAAAACAACTAACTCAACTTCGACGCCCACATCTGCTAGCATGCCCTGCACCAGTTCAGCGGTTTCAAAGTCACCCGTAGTCGAACCGCGCCGCGTGTGCAAAGTGATCGACAAACGTTCGCCGTCTTTAACCCGTACGCCGTCATCACCCATGACCCAGCCAGCTTCTTCAAGTAAGGCTTCGGCTTGTTCGGGGTCGTAAGCGTAGTTTCCAGCTGGCGTGTAACCCGTCACGGTAGGGTTTAGATAGACTGCGTTGGCCACTTCGCCACCGACACCCAAAAACACCGCTTGCAAAATGCCTTCTTTGTCGACAGCGTAGTTAATGGCGCGGCGCACTAGAACATCATCGAGGGGTGGGTTGAGGTTGTTCATGGTGATGTAATACTGCCTCGAGCCAAGCGCACTGAGCACGTTAAAACGATCATCAAACTTGAGCCGCTCAGTCACGGGCACAGGCAAATTGAGCGCCATGTCCACGTCACCTGCCTCGAGCAACGCCGCTCTGGTGTTGGCATCGGGAATCACCCGGAAAATCACTTCATCTAAATACGGCAGACCTTCTTGCCAGTAGTTGGGGTTGCGCACCAAGTGCAAGACGTTGTTGGGTTCAAAGTTTTCTTGCATAAACGGTCCCGTACCCACGCCTTCACTCAACACCCCATCAGGCCCGACGGCTTCTACGTGGGTAGGTGAATACATCGACCAGGTTTTGGCGGCTAGCACGTTAAGAATATGCGGCGCAGGATTGGTGAGGGTCACTTGAATGGTCAGTGGGTCAATCACGTCGATGCTGTCCCAAGGAATGGAATCCCAGTTGGGCAGTTGCAAGTTGATTTTGCGTTCAAAGTTGTACTTGACCGCTTCGGCGTCAAACGGGGTACCGTCGTGAAAGAGCACATCGGGTTGCAGTTCAAAGGTGTAAACCAAACCATCGTCACTGACGCTATAATCCCGCACCAACAAACCTTCAATTTCACCTTCTGGGTTGCGGTCAAACAGGGTTTCATACATATAGTGCGCCGACTCTGACAGTGACCCTTGGTTGGTGCCTTGAATGTCAATATGCGGTGAGGTCGACGTGTAAGCAATCGTCAACGTCCCCCCGTAAACGGGTTCATCTTGTGCTGCGCCATAACTCACCAACACGAGCAGACTGATAGCCAAAACACGTACAACCTTGAGCAAAATTGGCATTTGTTTCATGTTACACCCCTTTCAAGTGTGCTTTTTGAATGTTTATGCACAGGCATTGTATCAGTGTGTTAGGGCACAGTTTGTGGGTAGAGACAACATTGTCAACAGTAAACAGCCAACTGTCTTGCTGGTCAATGCTGGTCAATGCTGGTCAATGCTGGTCAATGCTGGTCAATGCTTGGTCAATACTTGGTCAATACTTGGTCAATGCTTGGTTGCAAAGCATACAATTACCTATGACAACCCCTATTGCACTCGTCACAGGCGGCAATCGCGGCATTGGTTTTGAGGTGTGCCGCCAACTTGCTGATAAAGACTACACGGTGATTTTAGGCGCAAGAAATCTCGCCAAAGGTGAAACGGCTGCGCAGTCGCTCGGGGATAGCGTCATCCCCAAACAGCTCGATGTCACTTCACACGCTGACATAGATGCACTAGCAGGGTGGCTCGAGGACAAGTACGGTCATCTGGATGTACTCATCAATAACGCGGCGATTGACTACGACACCGACCAAAACGTACTGACAGCAAACGTTGACCGCGTTGAACACATCTTTGCAACCAATGTGTTTGCACTCTGGCGGCTTACACAAGCGTTTATCCCGCTCCTTCGGAACAGTGCGCACCCCCGCGTGGTGAATGTCTCGAGCGAATCCGGCGCACTTGCTAGCATGACGGGCAGCACGCCCGGTTACAGCCTCAGTAAGTTGGCGCTCAATGGTCTCACCCAAATGCTAGCAAGCCAGCTCGAGGGCATGCTGGTAAACGCGGTGGATCCAGGATGGACAGCAACGGACATGGGCGGGGGCGGTAGGCCTATTGCTGAAAGTGCCAAGGGGGTGGTGTGGGCAGCGATGCTCGAGGATGGCGCAACAACTGGCGGCTTTTTTCGTGATGCTCAGGCGCTAGCTTGGTAGAATGCCTCACGTCAATACAGGAGGTACAACATGCAAGACACCAAGACAGGTTTTGTCGAGGTTGCACCCGGCGTTGAGCTTTTTTATCAGGAAAAAGGTACAGGCACGCCGTTGGTGTTCATTCCGGGTTGGACGTTTTCGTCAGAAATATTCGTTGAACAGTTTGCAGGATTGGCTGACCGTTACCGGGTGATTGCCATTGACCCGCGTTCGCAAGGGCGTTCTACCAAGACCGCTGTGGGCAATACCTACGGTGTGCATGGGCGTGACATGGGCGTGCTTTTGGAAAAACTAGACGTACGCGACGCAGTGCTCATCGGTTGGTCAACGGGTTGCTTGGAAGCATACGCCACCGTGCGGGCGCATGGACTCTCGAGAATTAAAGGGTTTATTGGCATTGACATGTCACCCAAGGCGCTCTCGAGCACCCCTACCGACTGGGTTGAAGGCAGTATCGAAGAAATTGCCGAAGTCGCCACCGACCTCTTGGGCAGCAGCGAAGGGCAAAAGGGGTTTATCGAGTTTTATGCCCAAGAAGTCATGATTCAACGTGAAGCAAGCGCCGACGACTTGGCGTGGATTGCAGGCGACTCGTTACAAACGCCTACCTGGGTAGCCGAATCGCTTTGGGGGAGCGCCATGCTCAGCAACTACCTCAAAGAAGCCGCTGAAATTGATAGCCAACGCCCCACGTTATACGTCTTGGCTGAACACTGGGCAGATACCGCCACAGCCTTTTTAGCCACGCACATGCCCAACACACCCACCAAAGTGCTTGGCGGTCACATGATGTTTTGGGAGCATGCACAGGCGTTTAATGCCCTTGTGGATGAATTTGTGCGGGATTTGTAGAAACAGCATCTTGTTGTAGAAACGAGTAGACACAAGCTGAACCAAAAAAAGGACTGCCCGAAGACAGCCCTTTGGTCAATCTGCTGGGATTATTGGGCGGCAGCTCGAGCCGTTTCTAACCAACCATCAATGGCATCGCGGTTGGCGGCAATCCACTCGTCAACCATAGCCATAACCTCTTCAGGGCTATCTTCGCCGTTATTGATGCGCACCGTCATGGCTGTTACGGTAGCGGGATCAATCTTCACTTCGGCAAAAAGCGCTGCTGCTGCTGGGTTTTCATCCAAAAAGTCTTGGTTGGCAGCAATGCGCAGGTCGTTGGCAGGAAAACCCATCACCAAAGGATCGGTGGCCAGCCCCGGAATATCACTCACCGTCATGCTTTCCATCAGTTCTGGGTCATCGGTTTCGCCCAATTCTGGCACATTAATCCAGATGGCACCGTCACCGGGGGGAATTTCGTTCACGGTGAAGTAAGGCGTCCAGGTGAAGTAAAACACTGGTTCGCCGTTGTTAAAACGCGCCAGAACGTCAGCAAACATGGCGTTATAACCTGCATCTAAAATATTGACGTGTTCTTCTAAGTCGTTGGCTTCGATATGCCCTCGGACGATATCGGCGCAGCCCCAACCCGCTTCGCAACCTACGAGGTCAGCACGACCATCACCATCAACATCAAACGCGGCTTTGACTTCTTCACGCTGAAAATCTGTAATGGACGTGATGCCAAACGCTTCAGCTGATGCTTGATCGACGAGGTAGCCTTGTATCGAGCCATTAGGCATAATTGTCCCGGCAAACGCGGCTTCTTCGTCGAAGTTGCTAGGAATCTGATTGTTTTGGTTGGGCATCCAACTATGCGCCCAATAGTCGATGTCACCATTGACGAGTGACTGATAAAAAATTGGGTTAGCTAGCGTAACCGGATCTTCGACCTCGTAACCAAGTTCTTCTAACAACGTCACCATCACCAAAGCAATGGGACGGGCTTGTTCGTCGTTTGCTACAGCGGGGCGCACCATTACACCCGTACCTGGCATGTCTTGAGCAAGTGCACTCGCAAACAGACCTAGAGCAAGCAGTAGAACCACAGTGTGTTTCATGAAAACCTCCGTATCGTTGGGTTGCCTTCACATGCAAAAATTCACATGCAAGAATACGTTGCTTTTTGAGAAATTCCACAATGCACCCATCACCGATGGGGTGTCGGCTAGCCCTAACCAGCGTTTGGGCAGTTCTTGGTAGCCTCAAACTACCTCAGCTAGCTTCACAAAAAGCACAGATGACCAAGAAAATGCTGAAAGCCTGTTTACCATAACCGATATAGGTCTTCATGAAGGTTAATCTGGTTACCAACTTGGGAAATAAAAAAGGACTGCCCGAAGACAGCCCTGTCGTTAATGTATGGGGATTATTGGGCGGCAGCTCGAGCCGTTTCCAGCCAGCCATCGATCATGTCACGGTTGGCAGCAATCCACTCATCAACCATAGCAGCGACCTCTTCGGGGCTACTTTCGCCGTTGTTGATGCGCACGGTCATTTCCGAGACCGTCGCCATGTCCATCTTCACTTCACCAAATAGGGCAGTAGCAGCCGGATTTTCATCCAAGAAGTCTTGATTGGCTGCAATACGGATATCATTGGCTGGAAATCCCATCACCAAAGGATCGGTAGCGATACCAGGAATACCACTGACAGTCATACTTTCCATCAGTTCAGGGTCATCAGTTTCGCCCATTTCTGGCACGTTGATCCACACAGCATCTTCACCGGGCGGAATCTCATAAACCGTGAAGTAAGGTGTCCAGGTGTAGTAAAGCACCGATTCACCATTGTTGAAACGTGCCAAGACATCAGCAAACATAGCGTTATAACTGGCGTCTAGGACATTGATGGCATCTTCTAAACCGTTGGCTTCAATGTGGCCTTGCACGATTTCTGCACATGCCCAGCCAGCTTCGCAACCCACTAAGTCAGCCCGACCATCACCATCAGCATCAAACGCGGCACGCACTTCTTCGCGCTGAAAGTCTGCTAGTGAGGTGATGCCAAATGCTTCGGCAGTCGCACGGTCTATCATGTAACCTTGCAACGCACCTTGCTCGAGCACCGTACCAGCAAAAGCGGCTTCTTCATCGAAGTTGCTAGGTAGCTGATTGTTTTGGTTGGGCATCCAACTGTGCGCCCAGTAATCAATGTCGCCATTAACAAGCGACTGATAAAAAATCGGATTGGCGAGCGTGCTCGGGTCTTCGACGTCATAGCCGAGTTCTTCGAGGAGCGTGACGACCAATTGGGCAATAGGCCGCGCCGATTCCCAGTTGGCAATGGCTGGGCGCACGGTCACGCCTTCACCGGGCATGTCTTGAGCAAGCGCACCGGAAAGCACACCGAGTGCGAGCAGTAGTATCAAAATACGTTTCATCTAAACCTCCATCGGGTGGGTTGCCCTCACCCTGAACCTTCACAGACCTGCCCGAGCAACCGCGTGACGCGTACCATCACCGACAGGCATCTACTAACAACTAACCACGTTGGGGAGAATACGGCTGACCTTGTGTGTGTTGGGGCATGTGTTGGGGTTTTGGGTGGCTCGAGCCACCTCGCGCAAAGCAAACTTACTCAAAGCAATTTCGTAACACGCCAACTAGCAACATATGTAATAACAAGGTCATAGGTTTCGTTAGTTTACCCGACGCAACCCGCGAAAAAACGTTAACCTACTCACCAACATGCACCCTGTTAAGGTACAGGGTTTATCTACAGGATTTATGCACAGGACGCTTATGTTGGCAGTTATGTTGGCAGTGAGTCTAAGCTCGAGACTTGCGCCGTTTGGGTTCACCGAGCGCTTGGGTGATGCGGTCGAGCACCATCGCTAGTAGGACAATACCCACCCCACCGATACCAGCAAAACCCACTCGCAACGCGTTCAAGCCTTCAAACACGGGCTTGCCGAGGCCACCTGCACCAATAAACGCCGCAATCACCACCATCGACAGTGACAGCAAAATGGTCTGGTTTAGCCCCGCCATAATGGTGGGCATGGCTAAGGGTACTTGCACCTTCCAAAGAATCTGCCCCGGCGACGAACCAAAGGCTTCAGCGGCTTCGATGGCATCCGCTTGCACTTGGCGGATGCCCAGTTCGGTGAGGCGAATCATCGGCGGCATGGCAAAAATAATCGTCGCAATCACGCCAGGCACCGTGCCAATGGAAAAGAGCATCACCACCGGAATGAGATATACAAACGTGGGCGTGGTCTGAGCAATGTCAAGTACAGGACGCAAAACAGATGAAAAACGGTCACTGCGCGACGCCCAGATACCTAGGGGCAAGCCAATAAGCACACAAAACAGCACTGAACTCATCACCATCGCCAAGGTCGTCATCATCTCTGACCACAACCCTAAAAAGCCCACGAACGCCAGTGCCGACACACTAAACACGCCCAGCCGCCAACTGGCCACCCGCCACGCGATGACGAACACGGCAATAAGCAAAACAAGGGGCGGCATCCACAGCAAAAAGTCTTGGATGCCCTCGAGCAACCACGCTACTGGCTGCCGAATGGCCATAAACACATCACGGTGACCTTGCAGATAGTCAACGGCGGCATCAATCCAATCATCTAACGGAATGGTGTAGCGGAAAATCTCATCACTAAATAACGTCTGCCACATTAACGGCTCACCTCCAGCGGTCGTTCGGTATCTGCATAACCGTTTTTATTCAAGATGCCTTGAATCAATTCTCGTTCGCTGACTAGCCCGTGCACGCTGCCGTCATCTTGACGAATGACCATGGGCAGGCTCGAGTAATTGCGGCCTTTGAGAATGTCACGCAAGGTGGCATCTTGCGGCACGGTGAGCACCAAATCACGCACCCTCACTGCGGGTGGGTCACGCTCGAGCACATCTTCTAAACGTTGCGGCACAATGGGCGCACCATCACTGATGACCTTTTGCAGCGCCCCATCATCGCCAATAACAAATTCAACATCAGGTACACCCGGGTGCTGGTAATGACGCGACGCCGCCCCGCCCCGCGTCAACAACTTGTCACTAGTTAGTGGTACTGCCACCGTGTAGGCGGTGATTACCCCCGTGGGGTCAGCGTATTCGACAAAGTCCGCCACGTAATCGGTCTTGGGGTTAACGATGATTTCTTCGGGTGTACCAATTTGCACCACCCGACCGCCTTCCATAATGGCGATGCGGTGACCCAACTTGAGGGCTTCGTCGAGGTCGTGGGTAATAAACAAAATGGTGCGGTGCAGTTCGCGTTCGATGCTCAAAAGTTCTTGTTGCATGTTGACCTTGATGAGCGGGTCGAGGGCGCTAAACGGTTCATCCATCAACAACACAGGGGCGTCTGTGGCGAGTGCCCGCGCTAAGCCTACCCGCTGCTGCATGCCACCAGACAGTTCATCCGGGTAGGCGTCACCCCAATCACCTAAACCCACCATCTCGAGCGTCTTCTGGGCAGCCTCTAGGCGGGCTTTTTTGGCGCGACCTTGCACTTCTAGACCGTAAGCAGCGTTGGCACGCACCGTGCGGTGTGGAAACAAGCCAAACCGCTGAAACACCATACTGATGTGCTTGCGGCGCACCTCGCGCAGTTGCTTGCCCGTTAACTCAGTCAGGTTAATCGTGCCGTCATCTGTCTCGAGGGTGACACTACCCGCAGTCGGGTCAATGAGACGGTTGATGCAGCGCAGTAATGTCGACTTGCCACTGCCCGAAAGCCCCATAATCACAAAAAATTCGCCTGGCTCGAGCTGAAAACTGACATCATTCACCCCAACCGTATGCCCTGTTTCCGCCCGAATGTCGTCTTTGTCACGGCCTTGTGCTAATAATGGCAAGACACTGTGCGGGTCTTCACCAAAAATCTTGTATAAATTCTCAACACTAATCAATCGTTTACCTTTCTGACAAGACGGCATACCTCGAGGCAGCTACAAACAACCTACCCACGCAGATGAAACCTCATTCATGATACCTAGGATATGCTTACCCTTTGTGCTACGCACCGTAAGCAGCCGTGCAGTTATCACAGCACTAGTATCACAGCACTAGGGAGACTTACGCTAAGGTAACACAGTCGTGCAGAAAGCGAAAAACTTTTTTTGAATAATTTATTCTATAGCAATAACGCAACAAAAAAGCACGTTCGTTTGACTTCCTCGAGGATTTATCTCTAAAGCTTCATCAACATCTCCCGCCAAGCCACACAAGCGAAACCGCACACGCGCTTTGCGGCAGGTTCACGCTAAACTAAAGCGTGGCATTTGGCAAGAAAAAAACCAGCAAACGCAGCCGCAAAAAGCAGCGCGACCCCATCGACTACGAAGCCCTTGGTTTGGTACTGCTCGGTTTAGGGGTGTTTTTGGGCGCAAGCCTCGTGCCCCTATTTGAAACAGGCGAACTCGGTAACGTCCTGCGCGGTTCTCTCGCGGGTCGGGTCGGTTGGGGTGCATACACCCTGTTGCCGCCGCTTTTTGCTGCGGGGGGTTTGTTGTTGTTACGGCAAAAACCCAAAGGCTGGTGGGGGCGCATCTTATTGGGTTACGGCGTGGTGATGTTGGGGTTGTGGTTATTACTCGTGCTCGTTAGTCCTCGAGTCATGTTCCTGAACCGCATAGCTGCTAGTGGCCGCTGGGGGGTCACGTTGGCACAAAACCTCAGTGGGAGCGCGGGGTGGTTGGCGTATATTTTGGCGCTTTTGGTGCTAACGCTGGGTATGGAGCGGCTCATGAAGTTACCAGCTACCAGTCTGGTGCGGCGTGGCAGTCGTTATGTAGTTACCAGCGTGCACAACGGCCTGCAGGCGTTTTGGCGTTTGCGCAACCGCGCCAAACTGCAAGCGGCGTTTTATGCCGATAAGGTGCTAGCGCAAAAGTCACTCAAGCAACTAGAATTTGATCTCAACGCCCTGCGTGAACTGTATAACGGCAGCGTCGAACTCGACAGTTGGCGCACAGCGGTGAAAAATACCTTACGCAAACTGGAAAAACGCCCCAGTGAAGATGACCTATTACATATTCAAGAAGACATTCGCGTGTGGCAAGACGCCGTGCGCGGGTTTAGTGGCGAACGGGCGGGCGAACTGCGGCCGTATATTCAAGCCGAAGGTATTGTGCACTTTGCTGAAAGCTTAACGCCTTTGCGTGAGCAACTCGCGGTGGCGTTTCGGCAACCAACCGACGACAAAGCCGATGTGCCACTCGCTGCCATTACGCAACTCGACACCTTGCGGCACAGCCTTGACCTTGATTTAACAGCACTGGGCACGCGTTACCGCAAGTTGACCCGCGAACGCGACCTGGCCGAACAAGCTTTGAGTGACGTCACCCCGGGGTTACTGGTCAAACTTTACGACCAACACCACGAACGCAGCCGTTACTATCAGCAAATTGCCGATGCGTGCGAAGCGGTCGCGCAGGCCAGTTACTTGCTCGAGCAGTGGCGTCCACTCGCCAAAAAACTACAAACCCTGCACGACGCCCTGCCACAAAACGACGCCATTACTGGCTACAGCGATAATTTGGCGGACATGCTGCGCACCTGCAAACGCGAAGGCTTAATCGAGTTAGACAATTGGCAGCAGTCGCTCGAGCAACTCATCAACAACCTCCCTGCTGACGAAACTGTTATTCAGCACGTCCAAGAAGCCGCAGTCAGTCACAACGACCAACCAGACACAAAAGACGACACCGACACGGTTTTTGGTAGTACCTTGGGCATTCCCCTAGAAGACCTGTTCGATGTAGACGACCCACAAGACTTACTGGCTGAAGATGACCCTGCTGACACCACACCTGCTGCTGACACCACAACCGATACCAACGATGATGTCGAAAGCGTTTACGGCACACCAGAAGAAGACGCCATTCCTGCAGATGGGGCATTACCCTTGCAACATCCGCGCAGTAATTTGCTCGATGCCCTAGGGGTAGCCGTAGCTGACACACCCGATGTGATGCAAGAACTCGTGCGGCGCAAAGACAAAATTGAAGAACAACAAGCCAAACACAAAGTTGAAGTTTTTAAAGAAGAAGAGGACAATGATCAAGATGAACAACCAATTCCCTCACACTTATCTTCTTCCATGTAAAAATCTTCATATAGAATGCTTTGATTATACAAAAGACAAAATTGAAGAAACTCTGCGGCACTTTAAGTTAGAAGGTACCTTACAAGAACCCGTGCGCGGCCCTAGCGTCACCCGCTTTGAAATCAAACCCGCCCCCGGCGAAAAAATCAGCCGCTACGCCAACCTCAGTAACGACCTAGCCTTGGCCATGGCAGTAGGTAGCGTTCGCATCGAAGCGCCCATTCCGGGTAAAAGCGTCATTGGTTTAGAAGTGCCCAACGCCACCCGCGACTTGGTACGTTTCCGTGAGGCCATCGAATCACCTGCCTTTCAGCGCAGCAAAGCCCGCATTCCCTTGGTACTTGGTAAGAGCATCGAAGGAGAATTTGTGGTTGGTGACTTGAGTTCGATGCCGCACGTGTTGATTGCCGGTTCAACCGGTTCGGGTAAGTCGGTAGCCATCAACACCTTGATTGGTTCGATGGTGTTTCGCTTTTTGCCCACCGACTTGCGGCTTCTCATGATTGACCCCAAAATGGTCGAACTGACCCCCTATGAACGCATCCCCCACTTGATTCGCCCAGTAGTGACTAACCCGAACGATGCTGCTGGCGTGTTACTGGGGGCGGTCGCCCACATGGAACGGCGTTACAAGATGATGAGCAAAATTGGTGCCAAGACGTTAGCGCAATACAACGCCAAAGCTCGAGACCTCGACATGCCAGAAATGCCCACCATCGTCATCATCATCGACGAGCTAGCCGATTTAATGATTACCAGCCCCAAAGAAGTCGAAAGTGCCATCATGCGCCTCGCCCAAATGGCCAGAGCTACGGGCATGCACTTGATTCTGGCTACCCAACGCCCCAGCGTCGATATTCTTACCAGCCTCATCAAGGTCAACGTGCCAGCGCGGTTGGCGTTTGCTGTCAGCAGCGGCCACGATTCGCGTACTATTTTGGATAGTTTGGGTGCAGAACGGCTCACCGGCTTGGGAGATATGCTTTTTTATCAACCGGGACTAGCAAAACCGCTGCGCTTGCAAGGGCCTTACACCAGCGAAGAAGACATCAGTAGCGTCAGCGACTTTTTGCGCCGCCAGTACTTTGACGATGACTTTGTGGAAGCTTACGGCAGCGACTTCGACCCCATTCCCGCTGATGACTCCACCGCCTCGGGACTCATTGACTGGGACGATGACAAATTGCGCGAAGCCGCCGAGTTGGCGGTGTCTGAGGG
>CAZKAZ010000050.1:23532-34838 GCA_964550765.1 uncultured bacterium
GCCGGTGGTCGACGAACTCGATGGCGACGGGCTCGAACTGGCCGGTACCATTCCGGCAGACGATACCATTCCGGCAGACGATTCCACCGCGTCCGGGCTCATTGACTGGGACGACGACAAACTGCGTGAAGCGGCAGAATTGGCCGTGTCTGAAGGGCAAGCCAGCGTATCGCGCTTTCAAAGGAGGTTATCTGTGGGGCATGCTAGAGCAGGGAAGTTGATGGATTCACTAGAAGCCATGGGCATCGTGGGGGGCAGTCGGGGCAGTAAAGCTCGAGAAATATTAGTAGAATTTCACGAATTGCCCGACATCTTTGGACGGTAGTGCATGACGGAAGCGGACACGCATCACCTTCGCAACGATATTGATTACGATATTGATTACGACATTCATTACGACAAGGGCTATCTGCGCTTGATAACCGCCGGAGCGATTATCTTTGTGCTCATTGGTTTGGGGCTTATTTTGACACCCGACCCGAACTCGGCGGCCAATACTGTCTTTGGGGTCATCTGGGGACTACTGAGCGTGGGTTTTTTTGGGGCGGTTGCCCTCGATGCTTTAGGCAAATTGCGCGACAATCGTCCGGCGCTCAGCATTGATGCCATAGGCGTAATTGATAACGGCAGCGTCAACCGCAGCGGGCGCATTCCGTGGGAAGACATCACACAACTCGAGCTTCACCGCTACTACGGTCAGACGTTTTTGAGCGTGCAGTTGCGTCAAGGTGCTTATGAACACTACCGTGCTGCCAACCCGCTGCGGCGTGCTATGGCGGCGCTAAACTACCTTTTTTTTAAGAGCCCGATTCACTTAGCAACCTCGAGCCTCACCATTGACGGCGACAGCTTACTGCAACTCATCAGCGAGGTGAACGCCCGCTACACTTAAGTTACTCGAGCGGTAACGCGCTCATGCGGTCATCTTCAAGCAATTTTTTAATCTCCTGCACCCGGTCTTTGGCCACCACAAACACCGTATTGCCGCGCTTAACCACCACCACATTGTCAATACCCAGTGTCACCACCACGTCTTGCTCGTCGGTGGTGTAGATGATGTTGTTGGACGCTTCAAAGCCGATGTGCTTGCCGACCACCGTGTTGATGTCACCGTCATCACGCAACAGGCGCTCGAGCGCCACCCAATCACCCACGTCATCCCAATCAAAATCGGCGGCTAGCACATAGGCGTTTTGGGTTTTTTCCATCACCGTGTAGTCAATGCTAATTTTTTGCAAACTCGGAAACACTTCATCAACCCGCCCACGGTCAACCGCCCGGGTTAGGGCTTGCATCATCTTGGGGGCATACTTGTTCAGTTCGCCCACAATAGCATCCACGTGACAGACGAAATTGCCTGAGTTCCAATAGTAATCACCCGAGTCGAAATACTGCTCAGCAATGACCTTGTTGGGTTTTTCTACGAAACGGGTTACAAAATACGCCCCAGCAATATCAGCAACGTCTGCAAGGGGTTCACCCCGTTGGATATAACCGTAGCCCGTCGAAGCAAACGTTGGCACAATCCCCAACGTGACAATGCCGCTAGTGTGTTCGGCTAATGTGATGCTGCGCCCTAACGTCTTGTGAAACCCCGACACGTCTTGCACGCGATGATCAGAGGCAAATAACCCCATCACGGGGTTGTCACCGTGTTTGTCAGCATGTTTTTTGAGGGTCAAAGCAGCGAGTGCCACAGCAGGGGCGGTGTCACGGCCTTGTGGCTCGAGGATCAAATTTTCAGGGGGTAAATCAGGCAAGTGCTGCCGCACCAATTTGGCGTAACGTTCTCCGGTGACCACATAGATACTGTCAAATCCACCCGTGATGGGCTCGAGCCTGTCGCACGTCGCCTGAATCATGCTGCGCCCGGTGTTCTCGAGATCCAAAAACTGCTTGGGATGATCGGCTGTGGACAGCGGCCAAAAACGCTGCCCCGTTCCCCCTGCCATAATCACCGCCACAAACTCAGACATGTTCGCTCCTTTGCTCAAACACCGAACGCTGAAATACGAATAAGACCATCATCACGCACGTAAGGGCATACGCCAGCACGTGAGCGATTAACAAAGACATCGTTAACAAAGACATCGTCACTATCACACCTTGGGCTGAAGCCTGCATCATGGTTTTAGTCTAAGGTGCTACCGTCACGCAAGCGTCCGAAGGACTGCTCGAGCCAATGACCTGTTACCTATCCTTACGCGGGTGCAAGGGGCGCAAAGGCATCCTGTTGGCTGTGTTGCTCTAAGGCATAACTGAGTTTGAACAAACGGCTATCTTCTAAGGCAGGCGCGTGAAACTGCACCCCACAAGGAAGTTCGTGTTCCGCCCGACCCGCAGGTACCGACATTGCCCCAATGCCTGCTAAGTTCGCTAGCACCGTGCTGATGTCATCAAGATACGCCGAAAGGGGATTGTCGTCTTTGGCACCTACTTTGTAGGCCACAGCAGTAGCCGTGGGTGTAGCGATGACGTCAACGTCTGCAAAAGCTTGGGTGAAATCCTCTGCAATCAACCGGCGCACTTTGAGGGCTTTACCGTAGTAGGCATCATAGTAGCCCGCAGACAGGGCGTACGTACCAATGAGCACCCGGCGGCGCACTTCTTCGCCAAAACTTTGTCCCCTCGAGCGCATCATCACTTCCGCTTGTCCAAGGGCGTTTTCCCCTTGGCGGCTACTGTAAATCATGCCGTCGTAGCGGGCGAGGTTACTGCTGGCTTCGGCAGGGGCAACGAGGTAATAGGCGGCGACGCCATAGCGGCTGTGCGGTAGTGATACATCTTTGACCGTTGCACCAAGGTCGCGTAATTTGTCCATCAACTGATTGAACGCAGTGCGCACGCCACCACTGTTGCCTTCACCGAGCATCTCCTGCACCACGCCAATGCGCACGCCCGAAAGGTCAACATCTGCTAAGGCAGCCACAAAATCCACGTCTTGTTCAGCAATGCTCGTAGAATCGTTGAGGTCGTGTCCGGCCATCACTTGCATAGCAAGTGCCACATCACGGTTGCTGCGGGCAAGCACCCCTACTTGATCGAGAGAACTAGCAAACGCAATCACCCCGTAACGCGATAGCACACCGTAGGTAGGTTTATAGCCCAACACACCATTGAGTGCCGCTGGCCGCCGCACCGAACCGCCTGTATCAGTACCCAACGCAATGGGGGCAACCCCCGTCGCTACTGCCACCGCCGACCCACCCGAAGACCCGCCAGCAATGCGGCTATCGTCCCAAGCGTTGGTACACGCGCCAATGAGCGAGTGTTCGTTGCTACCGCCCATACCAAATTCGTCTAAGTTGGCTTTGGCAACGATGACCGCTCCGGCTGCCTCGAGCCTTTTCACCACAGTGGCACTATAAGGCGGAATAAACCCTGCCAAACTGTTAGAACCTGCTGTCGTGCGCACGCCTTTGGTGCAAATGTTGTCTTTGATGACCACAGGCACACCTGCGAGCGCCCCAATGTCTTCGCCAGCGGCAATGGCCGCATCGAGGGTATCCGCTTTAGCAAGGGCATAGTCGTGGGCGATGGTAATAAACGCGTTGTGTTTGGCTTGTACCTGTTCGGCTCGAGCCAGTGATTCTTCCACTACCGAGCGCACACTGCGTTCTTTGCGGCGTACGGCGTCGGCGATTTCATAAGCAAACATCATGGCCACAGCATAACCCTTTGCTACTTTCTAAAGGGGTTCTTGGGAGATTTTGAAACGTTCGATGTCAGCGTCTAGCTCGAGCAACTGCCGCACCGCTTCTGGCGAAAACGGATAGTCTTTGGCCGCCATCACCATCACATTGGGGTTATTGGCTCGTTTCATGGACGCTTTGAGCACGCCAAGTTCGATCATGGCTTCTTCTTGATTGCCTGCAGCCAGCATCACCCGACGCGGTTCGCTGCCAATATCAAGTAAGCGCGTATCGGGCAGTTCAGTTACAAATTGATTGAATTGCGCCAGACCTTCAGTACTGACGCCGATGATTTGTCCGTTTTCAGAAACATCAAAAAAGGCCACGCCAACATCATGACGCTTGTAACCACGAACGGGCGTTAGCGTGCCGACGTGAGCATGCCCCTATCAGAGGTAAGCGTACCCCTGTCAAGTAAACATATACGAGGCGATAAACATTAAGCGCATCAAACGAACACACATGAGGCATGGCTGCGCTGATTTACTTAGTTACGGTTATCAATTTATGAGTTTTGTGCGGGGGTTTTGGTTGCTCGAGCATCAAGATACACCCTAACCGATGGTCAGGTAGACGTGTTGGTTAGGTTAGCCCGTGATATGTCCGCTGCTCAATCCGTCGCTTCTGGTTCTGTACTACCCGAGCCGAGGGCTTGCCACTCGTCGATGCTGCCCCATTCTTTATAAAAAGGTAGCCCCCGCAAGTAGCCCGCCCTGCCGATCATATAACCCGAAAGAGGCGCGGTTAAAAAGAAAAAGACGATGATTAGAATGACCCGCAGACTCACTTGCACGTCATTAAACCCGAAGGCTGCCCCAATCAAAATGCCGATACCCCCGAGGGTCACGAGCTTGGTAGATGCGTGCAAACGGGTGTAAAAGTCCGGAAACCGCAACATACCAATGGCTGCTGCCAAAACAAAAAAACTACCGAACAAAATCAGTAACTCTTCGGCGAGGTTGGTGTTGACCACTGGAGGGCCAATCCGTTCACTGTTTTCACTACTGGCTTGGGTATGAGACGCACCCTCACTATGACCTTCGCCCGTGCCATTCTCCGTTTCCGCCGTACCTTCAGGTGCTGGTGACGCGTCAGAGATAGCATTAGTACCTTCGCTTGATTCGACGGATTGGGCGTCACTTGATTGAGCTTCTGATTGAGTTTCACTGTGAGTCGCTGGTGCGTCAGTCGGTAGGGCAGGCAAATCGGGATGCTGGGCGACGCCCCACGACAGCAGCAACATCACGAACAAAAGACGCACTTATAGCACCTTGCCGTTCAACAGGTGGCGGGTGAGGGCGACGGTACTCAAAAAGCCCAAGATAGACACCAACAGCGCGATGTCCAAAAAGGCCACAAAACCAGTTTTAATTGTAAACACCACAATCAACAGCGCAAAGTTGACACTCAAAAAGTCATACGCAGTGATGCGGTCACCCCAGTTGGGGCCGAGCGCCAAGCGGATGATGGTTAACACGGTAGCCACAGCCAGACAAATGAGGGCGATGTTAATGATCACAAGAACTCCTTTGCAGGATGATACCGCAGGTACTCACAAGCTTCAACAGCTTGATGTATGCAGATTGCGAAGGCACTTTGTGCGGGTTTTGCTTTACCAATATCTGCAGCTTTGGCTACTCACGTTGCTCGAGTTCGTTATCGCTAGCGAATATGTACCCTCAATGACCATCACGTAACACAACACCTTGATAACAACCTAAGATGACGACCTAAAGTATGTCAAAAAGGGGCGTCCTGTTGCACTAGCGACTGCTATATGCAGAGGGGTTACCGAAAACGACATCAACTAGACAACCAAAAAAACACGCCCCCGAAAGAGCGTGCTGTAGGTGCGAGTTGTGAGGACGACTTTTTAAGCGCGACGCCAGAGCAGTTCGCGTTTGACTTCTTCGATGGCTTGGGTAACCGGAATACCGCGTGGGCAGGCTTCGGTGCAGTTGTACGCCGTGCGGCAGCGCCACAAACCGTTGGATTGGTTGAGCACGTCCAAACGTTGGGCAGTGCCTTGGTCGCGGCTATCAAAGATGAAGCGGTGAGCGTTGACGATGGCAGCCGGGCCAATGTAACGACCATTGCTCCAAAACACCGGGCAACTCGTGGTGCACGCAGCACACAAAATACACTTGGTGCTCGCATCAAAGATTTCCCGGTCTTCAGGGCTTTGATAGCGTTCGCCTGTCGGTTCGGGGTCGTCGTTGATAAAATACGGCAGTACCGCTTTGTAAGAATCAAAAAACGGTTCCATATCGACAACTAAATCTTTGAGCACAGGCAAACCACGAATGGGTTCGATGTTGATGGTGTTGCCCAGGTCTTGAGCAAGAATCTTGCAAGCCAAGCGGTTGACGCCATTAATGACCATAGCGTCACTGCCGCAGATGCCGTGCGCACAAGAACGGCGGAAGGTAAGCGTGCCGTCAATATGCCACTTGATGTCGTGCAAGATGTCGAGCACCCGATCCGTGGGGCGGGCTTCGACGTGATATTCCGCCCAATAGGGGCGTTTGTCGCCTTCGGGGTCAAAGCGTTTGACCTTCATCGTAATGTTCATCGTGTCTGACATAGTGACCCCTTAGTAAACTCGAGGCTTGGGTTCGTAGATACCCAGTGTGACTTCTTTATAGTCAATGCGCACGTTGTCGCCGTCTTTGTAGACCAAGGTGTGCTTGAGCCAATTGTCGTCGTTGCGGTCGCGGAAGTCTTCTCTCGAGTGCGCCCCTCGTGACTCTTTGCGGTTATATGCCGCGTGTACAAGCTGTTCAGCGTTGTCAAGCAAAAAACCAAGTTCAATGGCTTCCATCAGTTCGGTGTTGAACTGTGTGCCTTTGTCTTCTACGCCAATGTCTTTGTAGCGCCCTTGCAATTCGCGCAAGATATCGACTTGTTTGCCCAAGGTTTCATCGGTGCGGAACACACTAGCGTTGTCTTGCATGGTGTCTTGCATTTCTTTGCGCAAGGTGGCCACGCGTTCTTTACCAGAACCGTTCAAAGCACCATCGACGAGGTTGCGCGAGAAGTCAGTGACATCTTTGGGAAGCTCACCATAGGTTTCACTAGCGGCATACTCAGCCGCATAGATACCGGCGCGGCGGCCAAACACAATTAAGTCACCAAGTGAGTTAGTACCAAGGCGGTTGGCACCGTGCAATGACGCGCAAGCCACTTCCCCAGCGGCATAAAGCCCTGGCACGATAGTGTTGTTACCATCCCAGATAACTTCGGTATTGATCGTCGTGGGAATCCCGCCCATGGCGTAGTGGGCAGTTGGTTGCACCGGTACCGGTTCTTTAATGGGGTCAACGCCCAAGTAGATGCGGGCAAACTCGGTGATATCAGGGAGGCGCGACTCGATAATTTCCGCGTCGATGTGGGTGAGATCCAACATGATGTAATCACCATCAGGGCCACAGCCGCGTCCGTCGCGCACTTCTAAATACATCGAGCGCGACACCATGTCACGTGGGGCTAAGTCTTTAATGGTGGGTGCGTAGCGTTCCATGAAGCGTTCGCCTTCGCTGTTGCGCAAGATGCCGCCTTCACCCCTAGCACCTTCAGTGAGTAGCACGCCGATTTTGTAAAGCCCGGTGGGGTGGAACTGATAAAACTCCGGATCTTCAATGGGAATACCCCGGCGGTAGACAATGCTCATCAAATCGCCTGTGAGTGCGTGGGCGTTCGAGGTCACTTTAAACATGCGCCCGTTGCCACCCGTGGCAATGATGGTGGACTTGGCATGGAAGGTGTGAATTTCGCCAGTTGCCAGTTCGTAAGCCACCACACCACGGCACTCACCTTCGTGCATGATTACGTCTAAGACGTGAAATTCATTAAAAAAGGTGACATTGTTGCGAATGGATTGTTGATAAAGGGTTTGCAAAATCATGTGACCAGTGCGGTCAGCAGCGTAACAAGCCCTTTCGACAGCACTCTTACCGAACTCGCGGGTGTGGCCACCGAACTTACGTTGGGCGATTTTGCCTTCGGGGGTGCGCGAGAAGGGCAACCCCATGTGTTCTAACTCATACACCGCTTCGATTACGTCACTAGCGAACATCTCCGCCACGTCTTGGTCGGTGAGATAGTCACCGCCTTTAATCGTATCGAATGCGTGCCATTCGGGACGGTCTTCGGTGATATTGCCCAGTGCCGCACCAACGCCTCCTTGAGCAGCGCCTGTGTGCGAACGAGTCGGGTAAAGTTTGCTGACGACGGCTACCGAAACGCCCGGTTGTTGGGCAGCGTAACGGGCGGCCATTAGACCAGCACCGCCTGCGCCTACCACTAAAACATCATATTTGTGTGCACGTGCCATAGTTCTCCTTAAAGCTCCGGTAATGCCCGGATGGCGTCGCCCATTTCTTCAAAACTAAACGCCCACAAGGTAATCACGCCGATGACCATCATGATGCCAGCCACCGTAAACAAAAGCACCTTGAGCCAAAAACGCTTACCGGGGTGGTGGGTGTAGTCTTCAATGCTGTAGCGCAAGCCGTTCATACCGTGCAGCATGGCAAACACCAGCAAAAAGCTGTCATATACTTTGACCCACGGTTTAGAGATGCGCTCAGCGACATAAGCGTAGTCCACTTCGGCCACGTTGATGGCGATGTTGTTCATGTAGACGTGCCCAAACACCAAAAATACCAATAACAGGCCAGACACGCGCATGAACACCCACCACGCCAATTCGGGGTTAGTGCTGTAAACAGCTTTGGCTTCTTTGAGGGTTTTAGGTTGAACGGCCATCTAAGCGCCTCGCAAAATTTCTGGCACAACTTTGATAAGCACGGGAATACCAATCGCTGTGGTCATGGCGAGTACGCCGTACCACAAGGCACGTTGGTGACGTGTTCCCCAGCCTGTAAAGTCCATCAAGATAATTCGCAAGCCATTAAACGCGTGGTAAACCACGGCAGCCATGACCAAAATCAGTCCAATACGAAACGGCCACTGGTGATAAAATCCCAAAAACGCGTTAAACACGCGTGGCCCATACATGACCAAGCTGATATCCAAGACATGTAGTAGTAAGTAGAGTGCGAGCGCTACCCCAGAAATCCGGTGTAACACGAAGGCCCATTGACCTTCTCTGCCTTTGTACATACGCGAACCTCCCATAGTTCGTGCTAGTTCGTGATTTTAATTTACCACAAGCAGGCGGGCATCTTTCGTGAGTCATGTCAGCTTTTGCCCTGCTAGACGGACATCACTACAGTACGAGTAGTAGCAGTAACATAGACGCTGAGTGTAACCTTATGGGGATTATAACGTAACTCGAGCCAACCAACCACATTTTTGTACGTTTAACTACAGTCAAGACTAACAGGGTTGCTCGAGCTACAGCCTACAAAACAACAATCACCGTCGGCGTAAGTACCTCATCGAAAAAGCCATCAGCACCTTGTTTCACTCACGGAGACAGGCAACTGATGGCTCGAGCTGTTTCGTTAGCGCTATTTCGCTACAAAACCTTACTCAGCAATCCCCGGTTCCGTCTGACGACGTAAATCCAGGGCGGCTTCGAGTTGCTCTTTGGGCAACACTTCTTGCTCAAAAGCAATTTCACGGACAGTTTTGCCAGTAGCAAACGACGCTTTGGCAATTTTGGCGGCGGCATCGTAGCCAATTAGGGGTGCCAGTGAGGTCGCCAGTGACAGCGAATTTTCGTTCATAGCAGCAATGCGTTCGGTGTTGGCTTTGAGGTCGCGGAGCAGTTTTTCTTCGAACATCACACTGGCGTTGGCAATGAGGGTGATTTGCTCGAGCAAATTCCTAGCAATCACCGGTAACATCACGTTCAGTTCAAAATTACCGTACAAGCCCCCCAAGGTAATCGCAGAATCATTGCCAATCACTTGCGCACACACCATAATCATCGACTCACAAATAACCGGGTTGACCTTGCCGGGCATAATCGACGAACCCGGTTGCACCGCAGGAATCTCTAATTCACCCAACCCCAAACGCGGCCCCGAACCCAAAAAGCGAATATCGTTAGCAATTTTCATGAGACTAGCTGCTAGTGTCTTGAGAGCACCGCTCACTGCCACCGAGGCGTCTTGGGCAGCTTGGGCTTCAAAGTGATTGGGCGCTTCCACAAAGGTCGTGCCGGTCAGTTCACTCAATTTGGCGGCAATGCGCTGCCCAAATTCGGGGTGGGTGTTGATGCCCGTACCTACGGCTGTTCCGCCTTGAGCAAGTTCACGCAGGTGTTCGCTGGCATTTTTGAGGTGCGTAATGCCGTGAGCAACTTGCGACGCGTAACCAGAAAACTCCTGCCCCAAACGCACCGGGGTGGCGTCTTGCAAGTGGGTACGACCAATTTTCACGATGTCGTCAAATTCATCAGCTTTGGCTTCTAAGCCACTTTTGAGCGTTTCTAGCGCAGGGATTAACTTGTTTTCAATTAACGTCAGGGCGGCTACGTGAATGGCGGTGGGAAACACGTCATTACTAGACTGCCCAAAATTTACATGGTCATTGGGGTGCACGGGGTCTTTGCTACCGACGACACCACCGAGAATCTGAATGGCACGGTTAGAAATCACTTCGTTGGTGTTCATGTTGCTGCTCGTACCCGACCCAGTTTGAAAGACATCCACCAAAAAGTTGTCGTCGTGCTTGCCGTCGATGACCTCTTGGGCGGCTTGGGAGATGGCGTCTACGATGTGGTCTTCGACGTTGCCGAGGTCTTTGTTGACTTGCGAGGCAGCATACTTAATCAAACCCATTGCCCGAATCATCTCGCGACCAATGCCTTGGTGTGACACCGGAAAATTGGCGATGGCTCTGGCTGTTTGCGCCCCATACAGGGCATCACTGGGAACCTGAAATTCCCCCATGGAGTCTTTTTCAGTGCGGTAACTCATGTTTCCTCCTCTAAAGCTAGATTGTAATCTGGCTTTAATTTGCGTTTGCTCGGATTATAACCACAAACACACATGACCTCACAGATGACTCAACAACTTACGTGCCTTCGTTGAGGCGCTGTACATACTCTTGATAACACCACAAGCGATTTTTCTTTTTATTGGTAATTTCAACGAGAATACCAAATTCTTCTAAACTGGTGATTGCCTTACGAATAGATGGCACCGAAATAGCTAACGCATTAGCTGCTTCAGGTGCTGCAAAAATGACCTGTTCTCTGGCAAATCGCAACACTTGTAACATCGTGCCTCCTCTTGCACCTAAGATTTGTACCCGATTACGGTCACGTTCAAACATGTCAGTGAGTTGTTGGGCAAGTTCGAAAGCCTGCTGGGCAGTTTCAAACACACCTTGCAAAAAGAACAGCAACCAGCCTTCCCAATCGCCATGACTACGCACCCGCTGCAAGGCTTGGTAATAGTCTTGGCGGTTGGTCTTAAAATACAAACTGAGATACAACATAGGTTCAGCCAGCACCCCTTCAGCACAGAGGAGCAACGTAATGAGCAAGCGCCCCACGCGGCCATTACCATCTAAAAAAGGGTGAATGGTTTCAAATTGAGCGTGTGCCAGTGCGGCTTTTATCAATGTAGGGGTGCGTTCGGGTTGGTCGTGGAGGAAGTGCTCGAGATTCGTCATGAGCGCATCGATATATTCTGCGGG
>CAZKAZ010000051.1:0-22281 GCA_964550765.1 uncultured bacterium
TGCGTATTGTGTTGCAGTTGTGTTTCAGGCAACATCATCAGCTCGAGGACGCAATGCCTTTGTTTGATATCCACCTTGGTCTAGCAGTATGAATCGTTGGCAGGTACATGGATTCATGCTTTGCTAATGATACAAAAAACGCACCTTCCATGTTGGCACGGGCGTTTTATCAGGTGGTTCAAAGCATTTTCGCAGTAAACCTAATCATTATGCCAAGATACCAATTGCCTATATATTGCCCAATTGATGAGCAAAGCCGAAATGACGGGCAATTTTCCCGTCTCTGAGTAACCAAGTATCCCCGACCACCCATTGGCCTGTTTTTGGAGAAGTGATAACCGCTTGGAAAGAAATGACATCATCCGTTTCCAAAAAATTATAGAGATTATCTACTTTAATCTCACCTTGATAATCAAGATACTGTTTAAAAACCTTGATTAAACTTTCTTGCCCTTGAACCACGTTAGGTGGAGGTGTGTCAAGAAAAGGAAATGCGTTGTATAAAATAGCATCTTCCGTGTAGGTATCCTTGATCATGCCAGCCATGTCTTGCTTAGCAATGTACTCCATGTGCTCATCAAAAAACTGTCGCCCTGGTGTTGTCATCACTTTCCTCTTTTCTCTGCTTCACGCACAGACGATGAAATCAAGCATAAGTACTCTGAGCTGCCCGCTACCGCCTCAATGTCAAACGTTCACGCATAAGAAGGACACAGTTGCAAGCTTTTGCATTGCTTGTAAGGCACAATATGATGCTTTCACTCCGTCTAGTGCCAGAGAAATCTCGCCAGCCACGCACATTAGAACGATGCATTCCATCCGAGTGGATATTTTACCATATTGCAACCTACATAGCCCTTTCAACGCGAATAAGATTAGTTGAACCCCGTCTACCGAAGGGCACCCCTGCGGTAATCACATAGCGTTCACCCATGGCGTCAGCGCCTGTACGCTTGCCTACTACGCGAATGGCACGGTTAGCGTGGTCAACCATCTCTTCTACTGACGAAATCTCGTCGCTCATGTAGGTCAGCACCCCCCACGCCACACTCAACTGGCGATAAGAACGGCGGTTGGGGGTAATCGTAAGCACCAACGCATCCGGGCGGTTGCGGGAAACGCGCAGGGCAGTAGCACCGCTCGAGCTAAAACACACAATAATCGGCGCTGCCAAACTGTGTGCCATCTGGCATGCCCCCAACGACACCGAATCGGCGATGGTTTCATCCGGTTTGGGAAAACGCTGCTGAATATCATCGCGGTACTGCGGGTCACCTTCTACCGACAGGGCAATACGCGCCATAATCTTGACAGCTTCTTCAGGGTATTCACCTACAGCGGTTTCTGCTGATAACATCACCGCGTCAGTACCGTCGTAAATGGCGTTGGCAACGTCACTAGCTTCTGCTCGGGTAGGACGCGGGTTAGTAATCATCGATTCCAACATCTGCGTGGCCGTCACGACTGGTTTACCCGCTTCGATACAGGCGTTAATGAGGCGTTTTTGGATGATGGGGACGCGCTCGGGGGGCATTTCGACACCTAGATCTCCCCTAGCCACCATGATGCCGTCAACTTCCCGCAGGACTTCTTCAAAGCGTTCGACAGCGCTAGGTTTTTCAATCTTGGCCATCAATTTGGCGCTAGAACCTGCTTGGGCAAGGTGATGACGGGCAATCAAGATGTCATCGCGGCTGCGCACGAAACTCATGGCCACCCAATCCACATCAAGTTCAACCCCAAAACGCAAGTCCTCTACGTCTTTGTCGGTAAGTGCTGGAATGCTCAACTCGGCTTCGGGAATGTTGATGCCCTTGTTATTAGAAAGTACCCCCCCCAACGTTACGGTAGTGACAATGGTGTCATCTTGAATTGAGCTTACCTTCAGTGCCAAACGCCCGTCGTCTAGGAGCAGACTATCGCCTTCGGCAACGTCGTTACACAAGTTTGTATAGGTCACTCCCACGCGGGTTTCATCCCCTGGGCTATCGTCATCACAGGTAAGTCGGAAGGTCTGCCCCTCTTCGAGGGTAATTTTGCCCTCAGCAAACGTGGCCGTGCGAATTTTGGGCCCTTGCAAGTCCTGCAAGATGGCAATTGGCAAGTTGAGCTTAGCGCTGATTTCGCGAATTTTGCTGACGTTGTTGCGGTGGTCGTCGCGACTACCATGCGAAAAATTGAGCCGAAAGACGTTGACACCTGCATGAATCAACGTTTCAATCATCTCTGGACTGCTACTCGCTGGCCCTAAGGTCGCGACGATCTTGGTACGCCGCAGCCTTTTCACGATGGGCGACTCGCAAACGCCTGCTTCCCTAAAAATCTGGCGCCTAGGCCAAGTTGGGCTTCGATAGTAAGCAAGCGGTTGTACTTGGCTAGACGGTCACTGCGGCTCGCCGAACCGGTTTTGATTTGCCCCGCGTTGGTCGCGACTGCCAAGTCAGCAATAAAGCTATCTTCGGTTTCACCACTGCGGTGACTAATCATGTTGCGATAGCCGGCACTTTTAGCCAGTTCGATGGCGTCCATGGCCTCTGAGAGGGTACCGATTTGGTTGACCTTAACAAGAATAGCGTTCCCAACATGTTCATCGATACCGCGCTGCAAGCGTTTGGTGTTGGTCACAAACAGATCATCACCAACGAGTTGACACTTGGCACCTACGGCACTAGTCAACTCTGCCCACGCCGCCCAGTCATCTTCGGCAAGACCGTCTTCGATAGAAATGATCGGGTAATTATCGACCCATTCACGCCAGTAGTCGATCATCTCGCTCGAGCTAAGCACCTTATTCTCGGCTTTGAGGTGATACTTGCCGTCTGCAAAAAACTCTGTTGACGCTGGATCTAACGCAATGCAAATGTCTTCACCCGGGGTGTAGCCTGCGTTACTCATGGCCTCGAGCAACACTTCAATGGCTTCTTGGTTGGATTTCAAATCCGGCGCAAAACCACCTTCGTCGCCTACTGCCGTGTTGTAACCACGCTTGGCCAGCACCTTTTTGAGGTGATGAAAGGTCTCAACGCCGGCGCGTAGGGCTTCTTTGAAACTGTCAAACCCCACGGGCGCAAGCATAAACTCTTGCATGTCTACGTTGTTGTCTGCGTGTTCGCCACCGTTGATGACGTTCATCATCGGCACAGGCAAGGTCACGCCGTTGCTGCCACCCAAGTAGCGATACAAGGGAATGTCCAAAGCCAGCGCAGCCGCACGCGCCGTCGCGAGTGATACTGCCAACATGGCGTTTGCGCCCAAGTTACCTTTGTTGTCACTGCCATCGAGGTCAATCATGGCGCGGTCGATGGCTACTTGCTCGAGGGCGTCCATACCTTCTAAAGCGGGGGCAATTTTCTCGTTGAGGTTGGCAACGGCGTTTTGCACCCCTTTGCCCATATACCGCTCGCCACCATCACGCAGTTCTACCGCTTCATGCATACCCGTTGACGCCCCCGAGGGAACAGCCGCGCTAGCTTCTACGCCACTTTCTAAGCGCACGGTAGCGCTGACAGTGGGATTACCCCGTGAATCCAAAATTTCCAAACCAGTAATCGTCTCAATTAACGTCACAATCTACCTCCATGATGCCGTGACTACGCTACAAACCATCACACAGCGTTAAGTCCGCTTAAGTATCTGCTGAGTACTGTTATTGCTGAGTACTGTTATAAGGACGCAGGCGCAGGCGCGTCCTTCGTCCATGTTCTTTAGGTATACCTTATTTGCGTCATGGTTTCTAACCACCCCAAGCGCTAGCTAGTGCGCAGTGGCACCACCATCGCCAAGTAACTGGGGTCTTGCAAACTGGTGAGCAAACTGGGGCTGGTCGTACCAGAAAATGAGATACGCATATCGCCTGACACCGTTGCCAACGCGTCAATGAGGTAGGCAGCGTTGTAGGCAAGGGCAATTTGTGACTCGCTGCCTTCTTGGGATACCTCGAGGGCTTCTTGGGAGTGCCCGTAGCCCCCTTCAGCAGTAATTTGTAGCGTGCCATCTTTGAGAAACAAGTCCACTCGGTTGTTGGCGTTCTGGTCGGCCATAAGGGCAACCCGTTTGACGGTTTCGGTCAGTTGCTTGCTATCAATGAGCATACTGACAATAAAATCTGCTGGAATCACCCGTTCGTAGTCGGGGAACGTCCCTTCCATCAGTTTGACGTTGAGTTTGTAAGCACCTGTTGCCAAAGACAGTTGGTTATCAGTGACCTGCACTTGGGTATCACCTTCGTCGAGGAGGCGGGTAATTTCATCGACAGCTTTGGCGGGAATCACCACGTTGGCATCCATGCCGCTACTCGTTTCGATGTGGTAATACGCCAAGCGAAAACCATCGGTAGCAATGGCTCTGGTGTGGTTATCGGACAGTTCTAACTTCACCCCACGAAAAATGGCTTGGTACTCGGCTATCGCTGTCGCGTAACGCACGTGGCTAAACGCACTCGCGAGGGTACTACTACTAATTGTGCCTTGATATTCTTCAGGAAAATGCAAATTTGATGCATTAGAGTCATCAGCCAATTGCAAACTGGTGGCAAAACTGCCTGAACTGATTTTCAATTCACGGTCATTGAGTGACAACTCAACCAATTCGCCAGGAAGTGCCCGTACAATCTGACCAAACACGTGTGCTGGTACAGCAAAATGATTGACTTCACTGCTTTCGATGTCAGCATTCAAAATAGCTTCAATATCAATGTCCATGTTGCTGCCTTGAAAAACCAGTTGTTGATTGTCTCGGTTGTAAAGGTGTACTAAGTGTAACCCCGGGGTACTGCTGCGGGTAGGCACAACCCTTTCAACTTGGCTCAAGACATCAGCTAGGTGTTTCTTAGGAAGGTGAATTCTCATCTTGACTCGCTTTCTTTAAGAGGGGGAGAAAAAAACCTCATCATTGTGTGTGGGGAAAAGTCTCTATAGTAGGGGCTGTGGAAAATGTGGATAACTAGGTTCTTCCTCGTCTAGGACACAAACTGCCTGTGGATAAAAATGTGGATAACTCGGCTTTCCCTGTGGATAAACCCCCCAAGTTATCCACAGCTATCCACAGGGGGGTGGCACTTGTGGATAAGTCTCGAGTTATCCACAGGTTATCCACAGGTTATCCACAGGTTATCCACAGGGTTATCCACAGGGTGACATGAGTATTTTATGTAAATCATGAGAAAAAACATCGTTTATGAGAGAGGATTGGAGGCGACTTTGGCGTCAAGTAAATAATTTTTACATTCTCTATATTACGTAGCATAACTTAAAAAAGGCTTTCTTTAATGTGGCGGATGCTCGAGCGCAGTTCATCGTTACTTTCGACCTGTTCGCCGACCTTTTGCACGGCGTACATCACCGTGGAGTGGTCTCGGCCAGAAAAAAACTGGCCAATTTCTGGAAACGAGTGCTCGGTTAAGTCGCGCATCAGATACATGGCTACTTGTCGTGGGACGACCAGTTCGTGTCTGCGTCCTTTACCTAGTAGGTCGCTGGTATCTACTTCAAAATACCGCGCCGTCGCCCGCAGGATATCCTCCATGCTCAGTTCCAAATCGCTAGGAGCAAACACGTCAGAAAGGGCTTTGACAGCGGTGCGCCTGTCGATGTTGGTTTGGTTCATACTGGCGTAGATAATCAAGCGCACCAACGCACCTTCTAGCTCGCGAATGTTAGAGGTCACTTGCATGGCGATGTATTCAATGACATCAGGGGCAATTTCAACCCCACGGTATTCAGCGTTTAAGCGCAAAATGGCCAAACGGGTTTCAAATTCGGGGGCTTGAATATCAGTGATTAAGCCCCACTCAAAGCGGCTGCGCAAGCGGTTCTCGAGCGTGGGAATGTCTCGAGGTGGCCTATCAGACGACAAGATAATCTGTTTGCCCGATTCGTATAAGGCGTTAAAGGTGTGAAAAAACTCTTCTTGGGTGCGTTCTTTGCCGGCAATAAACTGCACATCGTCAATGAGCAGGAGGTCAATGCTGCGGTAGCGATCGCGAAATGCCATCATCTTGTCTTCTCGAATGGCGTTGATGAGTTCATTGGTAAACGTTTCGGTGGTGACATAGTCAATGTGCAAATGCGGAAACCGTTGGGCGATAGCGTGACCTACGGCGTGCATCAAGTGGGTTTTGCCCAAACCCGAATCGCCGTAGATAAACAGCGGATTGTACGCCCTACCAGGGGCTTCGCCGATGGCTAATGCGGCAGCGTGCGCTAAGTTGTTGTTGGGACCTACCACAAAATTGGCAAAGACATATTTGGGGTTGAGCACTGCTTTGCGGTGTGTATCAGGTTCTTCAGGTAATTGTGGCGTGTGAGGTTTACTGAAGATATCTTGCTGTTCGACCTGCTGAAAGGGAACGACCTGAAAACCCACTTTGGGTGAAGACGCACCTAGGTCACGCAGGGCTTGCTCGAGCACCTCACTGTAATTATTTTTGAGCCAATCTCGAGCAAATGAATGGGCGACGCCAATCATAAAACAACCATCTTGCACGCCAAGTGGACGCACTTGTTTGAACCACGTTTGAAACTCAAACTCTGGAATTTTGTCTTTGACAAATTCCAGTAAATCTTCCCAGATGGCTTCGTCGCGTTGCTGCATGCTCACTACCTCTACTGACCTCGTGTGTTTCTACGGCGCGATACGACTGATGGTACGCGTGCTTGTTCTGGTGACCATTTTGTTGTGACCGTCTTGTGACAAAGGCGGTTCGACGGTGGGTAACTTCTGTGGGGCGTGTAGCTATATGACGTGTGTCGTCATGTGGTGGTTGATGCGGTGGTTGCGTACACAAGCGTGCGTCAGACTTCTTGTGTTTATCAGGACGATGATTATACGCCACGGTGTTGCCAAGTTAGGCGGTGTTTCTACTAAGCGTTGCCTTGCCCTGATGTGATGCCCCACCCTTGCATCTTGTGTATCGTGACAGCTCATGTCACCTTGATCGTGTTGCCCCGACAAATCATCACAAAAAACAATATGGTGTTGCCGTTACCCGCGTCACGTCACGTGATGGCTCATGGTATGTGATAACTCATGGTGCAGCGGGTCATAAGCAGCAAGGGACGCTCCATGTTACCCGAATTCACCGGAACGTATCTTGCAACAGCAGCAAACGTCAAACACCCATGATGTGGTGTGTCACTATTGGGTGTGGTATTGCGCTTGTCACTACCTTTGTCACCGCGTACGTTAAAACGTTATAACCACAAACGCTATAACAGGATATACGCCACGAATCATGCCATCACCCTATAAACCCAAACATCACCCTATGAACCCAAAAACGACAGTGACATCAACGACGGTGACATCAATGACGATGTCATCATCAATCATGTCTAATTATGCCATCATCGGCGATAGCATGATTATCACAAACTTTTCTTGAGGATGATGGTGAACAGATGAGTGCGTGAAGGCACGTGATGTGGGTCGTACTTTTCGTGATAAAAAATTTGTAATAGATACTTGAACGCTTATTGTTTAATGGTACGGTTTTAGTAAATAAAACAACACTAGCTGAATAAAAGAAACGTCATAGCGTAGCTCTGGCGTAGTTTGGGGCGACGCACAGACACGACATGAAATTGCCCAAGCCAAGGGGGATGTTGGGTGCTAGTGATGTTGGGTGCTAGTAACGTGTGCTGCTATGCTGCGGCGGGGTTGGCCTTTTCGCTATGATACTTTGATGGTTAGTAGATGGTTGCTGCTTGATGGCTGGTGTGTCGTTGGGTTATCCATGCGTATCATCTACACATTCCGTAACTAGTGTATGTTAATACGTAAATTTTACACCAAAAATATACAAAAACGAGTATGAGGTTGATTAAATGCAAACAACATTTGATGTCATCGTCGTAGGTGGTGGTCACGCGGGGATTGAAGCAGCCCATGCTGCTGCCAAGTTAGGGGCAAACGTTGCCCTGACGTTACCCAATCCCGACAAAATCGGGGTCATGCCCTGTAATCCGGCCATTGGTGGTCCGGGCAAGTCACAACTGGTATTTGAACTGGTTGCACTAGGCGGGGTGATGGGGCAACTGGCAGACCAAACTGCCATTCACGCCCGCACGTTGAATGCTAGCAAAGGCCCTGCGGTGCAGTCATTGCGGGTGCAAAATGAACGCGACGGTTACGCGAGTGCCGCTCGAGATTTGATCGAGGCAACTGCTGGTATCACCATTGTGCGAGCAGAAGTAGCAGCGCTCGAGACCGAACCGAGCTCAAGCGGTCAAGTGCTTACAGGGGTCACGCTCAGCGATGGTAGGCGTTTAACGGCAGCGAGTGTGGTGCTGTGCACAGGGACATTTTTGGCGGGGGTCGTCTGGTATGGCAAACAACAACGTGCAGCCGGCAGACAAGGTGAAGCGCCTGCGCGGCATTTGTCTGGCAGTTTGCGGGCAACGGGGCACGATTTGCGGCGGTTTAAAACGGGGACGCCCCCGCGCATCCGTTCGGACTCGGTAGACTTTGCTAGGCTCGAGGTCGTGCCAGCCGACAACCCGGTCAGTTCGTTCACAGGGCAACCAGGCCCCAAAATGAACAGCTGCCCCACCTGGTTAACGCACACCACCCCAGACACCCACGCCTTGATTGAAGCTAACCTCGAGCATTCTGCTATGTACGGTGGCGTCATCGAAGGCCAAGGGCCACGCTACTGCCCTTCTATTGAAGACAAAGTGGTGCGTTTTGCCGATAAAGACAGGCATTTGCTTTTTGTCGAACCCGATGGCATCGAAACCAGTGAAGTGTATTTGCAGGGTTTCTCGAGCTCCATGCCCCCTATCTTGCAAGACGACATGGTGCGCACCTTGCCGGGTTTTGAAAAGGCTGTCATTCAACGCTACGCTTATGCCGTCGAATACGATGCCCTTGATCCCACTCAACTCGACATTACGCTTATGTCCAAAAAGTTGCCTGGTTTATTTAGTGCTGGACAAATTAATGGCACGAGTGGTTACGAAGAAGCCGCCGCGCAAGGATTTATAGCTGGTGTGAATGCGGCGCGGTTTGCCAGCCAGCAAGAACCCGTCAGCATTGGCCGCGATCAGGGGTACATGGGGGTGTTGTTTGATGACATTGTACGTTGGGGCATCGATGAACCTTACCGCATGCTTACCTCGCGCAATGAGTATCGGTTGTTGCACCGTCAAGACAACGCTGACACCCGTTTAATGGCACTCGGACATGCTTGGGGACTCGTCAGCGATGAACGTTTGCAAGCCATGCATGATAGTGAAGGGCGTGTTTTGGCAGAAGCCGAACGTCTTAAAACTACCCGTATTGATGGCACTTTGGCTAGCAAGGTACTGTGCCGCCCGGAATCGCACTATGCCGATATTGAAGCACACATTGGTCAAGCAGCAACGCTTCTGCAGGATGACGAACGCAAGCGAGTTGAAATCTTAATTAAGTACGAAGCTTACATCAACCGAGCGCAAAAAGACCTAGAAGCCCGCCGCGATTATGAGCAACTTGCCCTCAGTAACATTGATTATGCAGCCGTGCCTAGTTTGTCTTTTGAAGGTCGCAGTGCTCTCGAGCACCACCAACCTGCCAATTTAGGGGCGGCAAGCCGGCTACGGGGCGTGCGCGATAGTGATGTAACGGCACTGTTAGTGCATGTCAAAGCTCGAGGTAACCGAACTCGAGGTAATCGTGGTAGCAAAAACAAGAAGACGCAAACAGTGCAACTCTGACGACCCGAAATGCTATAAGTATTCTACTAATAGTATTCACTGCTTGAATACATCCTCCCGTACCCTCCTCTGTTGCATACCCTCCCCTGTTGCATACATGGTGAGGGTGTTGTTTTTTTGCTTTCTGGTTGCTTGGGTATCAAGCCAGCTAACAAGGGTCTTGTGTTTCACGTGAAACAATCGGCTCAAGGTGAAAGATGATTTCTCAGCACTTCCCCAGCTCGAGCGCTACCGTGAGCTTATTACGATGTATCACCGTAGTCTTGATTTGATGTCAGCTCGAGCGGTAGCCAACCTTGATGCCAAGTTGGGTGAAAGCTTGCGCTACGCCGAGATGATACGCCAACATAATCTCTTACACACGTCCATGACGCGTGCAACGGAAGACAACACCAACCCTAGCTTACTGGACCTTGGTTCAGGGGTAGGTTTGCCAGGTATTCCTATTGCCATTGCCTGTCCTGATGTGACGGTGTTTTTGGTCGAGAGAAGGCGCAAACGTGCTACATTTTTGCAGATTGTGCTCTCAAAGCTAGCTTTGCCCAACGCAGTTTTAGTGGCTGAAGACGTGCGTAACTTTCAAGGTGAGACGGTACGCTGCGTCACAGCCCAAGCCGTTGGACACTTCTTGGATAGCTACTGTATGACTCAGCATTTGCACAGTGAACAGGTGACGTTGTTGTCGCGTAAGGGCAATGCCTATCGCAGTGAAGTTGCTACCTTACAAGAGATTTTGGCCTTGGCTACAGGCGTGATAGAACCACCAATTATCCATGAAATGTCATTAGATGGGCAAGCAACTCTGGTGGCGTTGACGTTGACAGGAGGTATTCCGTGCCCATCATAAGTATCATCAATCAAAAAGGTGGTGTGGGGAAAACGACAACAGCTGTCAACTTGGCGGCAGCACTAGCAGAAAAGCGCAGGGTGCTACTGATTGACTTAGACCCGCAAGCCAACGCGAGCAGTGGTCTGAGCGTGCGTGACCCAGATTACAGCATGTATGACGTGCTCACAGGTGATGTGCCAGCGCGTCGGGCAGTGCTCGAGACAGCCATCGAAAACTTAAGTGTATTGCCAGCGTCAGCCGACTTAGCTGCTGCTGCTGTAGACCTTGATGCAACCAGTGAAGATTTGAATGTGCTCAAAAAAGCATTGATGGGGGTACGTGCCAATTTTGAACTGGTGCTGATTGATTCGCCACCTTCGTTAGGGGCGCTCACCCTCAACGCCTTGGTGGCAGCAGATCAGCTTATTGTGCCACTGCAAACAGAATATTATGCCCTCGAGGGCATGGCGAGCATGATGGATACGATTGAACGGGTACAAAGTGGCCTCAACCCTACCTTGAGCATGCTCGGTATTGTCTTGACAATGTTTGATGGTCGCACCAAGTTATCCCAAGAAGTCGAAGATAACGTGCGCCACCATTTTGCTTCGAAGGTCTTTTGGTCGGTTATTCCGCGCAATGTGCGCCTTGCTGAGGCACCCTCGTATGGTCAGCCTATCTTTGCGTATGCGCCGACATCCCAAGGTGCACTCGCCTATCGCCGTCTTGCCGAGGAGGTGTTGCAACGTGTCAGCCAATAACGATGCTGATAAAAATGATATCCATAATGGCAACAATGCTGAACATAATGAAACAACTCAGCAACGTAACCAAAGCAGTCGCAGTGCCTTAGCAGATAACCCTCTTTTGCGTGGCAAAAAAACTAAACGTACAGGGTTAGGGCGGGGGCTTGATGCTTTGCTACCCAAAGTTGACGACCGTGAAGTGCAAAGGGTAGCACTCGAGCAACTGCAGGTGTCGCCCTATCAACCACGCAAAACTATGGATCCTGAAGCCCTTGCTGAATTAACACGTTCTATTGCTAATAAGGGCGTGTTGCAGCCACTTTTGGTACGACCACTCCAAGAAGATGTGGACGGTCAAATGCGTTATGAAATCGTCGCGGGCGAACGGCGTTTTCGTGCGGCTACCCAAGCGGGTTTGAGTACCGTGCCTGTAGTATCGCGGCAACTTGATGATCAAGAGACCCTCGAGATTGCTATCATTGAAAACTTGCAACGCGAAAACCTCAATGCCCTCGAGGAGGCTCAAGCGTTTAAGCAACTGATGGACTTTGGTATGAATCAAGAAGAAGTTGCTGCAAGTGTTGGTAAAAGCCGTAGTGCTATCGCCAATAGTTTGCGCCTGTTGCGGTTACCTACCGAAGCGCAACGAGCGTTGGCAAAAGGTGCTATTAGTGCGGGGCATGCTCGAGCCATCTTAGCCAAACCCGAACCATGGCAGCAATGGGCACTCGAGCAAATTACTATGCAAGGCCTATCGGTGCGTCAGGCAGAAAGACTTGGTCTACCTGCGGTTGAACCAGTTTTCGCCAATACCGAGAACGCCATCACCTCAAAAGCTCTAGCTACTAAGTCTGATGTTACTGAGTCTGATGATGCCGCTGATAAGTCTGATAATGCCGCTGAGACGCAACAAACCAACGTCTCCCCCGCTTCACATCGTGAGATTGCTGAAGACCTCAGCCGCTTTTTCGGTGCTAAAGTGACCATTCAAGGTTATGACCAAGGCAAAATTGAAGTGCGGTTTCACTCGTTGGAAGAACTGCAGCGTTTGCTCGAGTTTTTTGGCTACCAAGCGTAGAAGCGCGTGTTTCACGTGAAACATTGTCAACAACAAACATTGTAAACAGCAAACATCGTCAACAGCGCGTGTTGTCGAGGTGTGTTTTGCTTCAAATGGGCTACCATGAAACGTTATAGGTGTTACGATAGTGCCATTGTAATAGGTTGCTTGTAGGCAGCAGTGAGGGCTGGTCGTCAAGCATAAGTACTGGTCTAAGCATAAGTACTGATTTAAGTGTAAGTATAAACGTCAAGATAAGGCAATCAAGAAACAAGGAGGATATCATGAAAGAACCCATTCGTGTTGCCGTAACGGGCGCTGCGGGGCAAATTGGCTACGCACTGCTCTTTCGCATTGCTGCAGGTGACATGCTCGGCCAAGATCAATCGGTCATCTTGCAACTACTGGAAATCACCCCAGCTATGCAAGCTCTAGAGGGTGTCATCATGGAGTTAAACGATGGAGCTTTCCCGTTACTGCATGGTATCGAAGCGTCAGACGATGCAGCTGTTGCCTTTGAAGGGGCAAACGTGGCGTTGTTGGTAGGCTCGAGGCCTCGCGGCAAGGGCATGGAACGCAAAGATTTGCTCGAGGCCAACGGCGCGATTTTCACAGGTCAGGGTCAAGCCTTAAACGACCATGCAGCTCGCGATGTGCGAGTGCTTGTTGTAGGTAATCCTGCCAATACCAACGCCATGATTGCCATGAACAATGCCCCCGACCTCAAACGGGAGCAGTTTAGCGCCATGACCCGTTTGGATCATAACCGTGCTATTAGCCAGTTAGCGACTAAAACAGGCAGTGCAGTAGCTGACATCAATAAGATGATTATCTGGGGCAATCACTCGAGCACCCAAGTGCCCGATATTCACCACGCCACGGTAGCTGGTAAAGCTGTGACTGACTTGCTTGATGGCAGTTGGTATCAGGAGACGTTCATTCCCACCGTGCAAAAACGTGGTGCTGCTATCATCAATGCTCGTGGTGCTTCAAGTGCAGCTTCGGCAGCTTCGGCAGCTGTTGATCACATGCGCGATTGGTTTATGGGCACGCCAGATGGCGACTGGGTCAGCATGGCTATTCCTGGTGATGGCAGTTACGGCATTTCCCAAGATATCATCTATTCATATCCTGTTACTATTCAAGATGGTACGGTAAGTATCGTTCAAGGCTTAGACAACAATGCTTTCATCCAAGAGAAGATGAAAGCCAGCGAAGCGGAGTTGCTCGAGGAGCGTGAAGCTGTAGCAAGTATGCTCTGAAGCTCAATGCTAAGTATCAGTGCTAAGTATCAGTTTCAAACTCGGCATCATCTGAAATATCAAGAACGAGGGCGTTGGTGCGCCCTCGTTTTAGTTTTTATGGACTTTCATAGACAGAGTAGTAATGCCCGTTATGTCTGGCTAGACCAGAGATATTGCATCTCTTGACAGGTTTTGAGTAAATCTTCAAGCTCACCTGAGGCAATCACCTGCCCTGCCTGCATTACTAGAATGTTATCAGCACGCTCGAGCGCCGCTTTGCGGTGAGACACCACCAAACAGGTTACATCACGTGCCCCACGTTGCTGATGTTCTGCAAAGAGTGCTTGCCACAAACGGTTCTCAGTAGCCACATCCAGAGCACTTGATACATCATCAAACACAAGCAAATTACTATTGCGGGCAAACATGCGGGCGGCAGCACTGCGTTGGATTTGGCCACCTGACAACTTGACGCCACGGCTGCCTACCATCGTGTGATAGCCACGCTCGAGGCGCGTCACATCGTGTTCGAGTACAGCCAAGCGGCTCGCTGTTGTCAAGCGATGAGTGGCATCATGATGGTCGTGCTCGAGCAAAATGTTGTCTTGCAAGGTACCACTGAATAATCTTGGTACTTGCGCTGTGTAGGCACTTCGCGGTGGCGTGAAAAAGCTAGCTGGGTCGTGTACCAATTGGTCATTCCAAGCAATGTCACCTGCAGTTTTTGGCAATAATCCCAATAAGGCACGCAACAGGGTTGTTTTGCCCGCACCGATGCGTCCTGTAATGACGGTGAAAGAACCACGCTCGAGCGTAAACGATACATTCTCGATGCCTGGGTTACCATTGGGGTAGATGTAGCACAAGTCGGTCACCGTGAGATGCTTGAGTGTTTCACGTGAAACATTGACGTTTGTTGTGCTTGACGAGATGGATTGGTTTTCTTGGGATTGGTTTTCTTGGGATTGGTTTTCTTGGGATTGGTTTTCTTGGGATTGGTTTTCTTGTAGGGGTAGAGTGTCACCCCTGACGGTTTCATCAGCTGGGGCGTCTTGTAAGAGAGCATGCATACGCTCAAAAGCAACCCCAGCACGTTTGTGCTGACTCAAAGCATCACCAAAAAACGCCATGTTCCAACTCAACCTGCCGAGGTAATCGGTGAAAAGGGCAAAATCACCCACGCTGAAAGCCTCTTGTGATAGGGCTCGAGCTGTCAGTAGCAAAATCAACCCTAGACTCAATACCCCCATGTTGGCATTGCCCAAGCGTAGCAACTCTCGCAGCAAACTATCACGTAATGCACTGCGGCGGCGGGTGCGGTTAAGAAGAGCAAAATGCTTGACCATGGCGGCTTCACGTCCTGAGGCTTTGACCGCCAACATAGCAGTGATGCTTTCCGAAATAAAGTCGGTCACGGCTTCGGTATCTTGCCGAAAGTGTTGTCGATAGCGGCGAATACGGGGAGTAAGTCGCTGGGTAATAATCACCATGACAACCAAAGGCACAGCCATTACAGCTGTGATGAGGGGGTCAATGCGTACCATGACGATAAATGCAGTAATGCTAAATAGGGCAACCCCTGCACCATCGACCCAACGTTCGATGTATTCAATCACCTCAACGGGCTCATCGCGGATGCGGCTCACCGCTTCACCAGAAGACTCGGGTAAGTGCCTCGAGCCTTTAGCGATAAGCAAGTAGCGCACGATGTTGCGCCTAAGCAGGGTTTCAATTTCGAGCCAATAACGAATCCACATGTGTAACCCAAGGGCAAACGTACCAAGTCGGCTAGCATCAACTGCAGCAATGGCAACGACTAAGGCTAGGGGAGACCAGTGAGCCAAGCCACCTGCACTTGTGTCACCTGCTAAAGCATCAAATAGCGCTTTCATAAGTAAACCAAACAAAACAGGGGAGCTGTGAAAAAGTGTCCAGATGAACACATTAAACGCAAGGCGCACAGGTTGATAACGAAACAGCGCCCACAGGTAGCTTAACGTGGTGTAGGTCATATGTTTCACGTGAAACGTGGGTTGGTGTTTTTTCGCTGTGCCAGCGGATTGGGTAGTCATGGTGTCTTCCTTATGAACGGTGGTGTGAAGGACAAACGTATTGCTAATACGGGTGCTAGCAACAAGGCTGTTAGCAACAAGGCTGTTAGCAATTTTGGTAATAAGAGTAGCGTTATCATGTCTAAAAAGGTCATTGCTGTAAGTTGCTGTAAGTGTCGTTGTTGTGAGCGTCGTTATCGTGTTTAGATTTGCTGTTGCGAACGAGCAACAGCGATTTCCTCAGCAAACGCTAGTGCACGATGACTTGCCAATAAGCGAGCGAAGTGGCTATCTGCTCGAGCTTCGAGCGTTCTGCGTTCGCCATATTCAAGGACTTTGCCATCAGCTAAAATAGCAATGTCATCGGCTCGAGCAATGGTGTCCAAACGATGAGCAATGATGATGGCGGTGCGACCTTGCAACAAGCGTTCAACAGCCCGCTCGAGCAAAGCTTCCGTCGCAGGGTCAAGACGTGATGAAGGCTCATCCAAAATCACTAATCCGGGGTCTTTGAGGAATACTCGAGCAAACGCCAAGAGCTGTGCTTGTCCTGCCGATAACCCTTTACCACCTGGTTCGAGTTGACTGTCAAGGCCTGCAGGCAAACTGTCAAGCCACGGTATTAAGCCAATTTCGTCAAGGACAGCACGGATTTGGGTATCAGCAATGCTGGTATCAAAAAAACGCACGTTGTCGCGCACCGAACCGTGAAAAAGCTGTACGTCTTGGGTGACCATCCCTACGGACTGCCGTAACTGCTGCACATCAACTTGGCGTAGATCATGGCCGCCAAGGCGCACACTGCCTGCAGTGGGGTCATAAAGACGAAAGAGGAGTTTGGTCAAGCTGGTTTTACCGCTGCCTGTACGGCCAAGTAAGCCCAACGTGCGACCAGCAGATACATGCAAGCTGACATCATCAAGCACCATAGCGTCGTGATAGGCAAAGTGCACCTGGTCAATGTCAACCTGAAGTGCCCCTCGAGGTAATGTCCGTGGGCTATGAGAGGTAGGTAGCTGGCTGCGTTCAGCAAAAAGGGCGTCAATGCGACCAATGCTCGCGGCGGCTTTTTGCAGGTCTTGTAATTGCATGGTGAGTTGCTCGAGGGGTTGCTCGAGCATGCCCATGTACTGCAAAAACAACAAGCCTGTGCTGAGGCGAATGTGACCTTGTTGATAGAGCAACACACTCAACGCAATCACTAAGATGTAACCCAACGACGACAAACCTACCATGCCAATCCAGATGTGTGAACGCAGTAACCACGCTCGGGTGGTGTCTTGGTAGTAGCGCCGTAAACTGCGGTGTAAACCCTCTAGGGCATAGTGGCCTGCGCCGTTGGCACGCAGGTCATCCAAACCTGCGAGGCGTTCTTCGACAAAACCGTACAGTTGGGCGCTAGCTTCACGCTCCAACTCGCTAGCAGGCACGGCGTAGTGTTGCAAGTGATGCAATAGCAACGTAACCACAATGGTGAAGGCGGTGAGCGCCGCACCCATCAAGGGGCTTTCAAGCCACAAGGTGACGAGAATGCCGACCATCAACAAGATACCGCCGAGCACTTGCACCGAAAACTGGGAAAAGAAATTAGACAACGCCGTAACGTCGCCGTCAATGCGTTCGATAAGTTCACCTGGACGGCGCTCGTTGTGAAAGCGCATATCAAGGTTGTAGCAGTGCTCGAGCAGGTCAAGGCGGATGGCGTTTGTCGCCGTCCAGCCAACGTCGGCACTCAGGTAAGTAGCAAAAGCAGTGATGGCTTGATTACCCAAGGCTACTGCCAAGAAAATCACCGCTACAACTGTGAGCGTATCTCGGTCAGCACCTGCAGCAATGGCGTCAATAAAACGCCTAAGCAGTTGCGGAACCGCGAGTTGTAAGCCAATGCCTGTGAGTAGTAGCACGGCCATGATGATGGCTTTGGTGCGTTGAGGACGCAAGTAATGCCCTAGCAGTAGCATGTAGCGACGCCAGTTCACAAGGCGAGGGGTGGTACTAGCAGATTGTGAAGATAAATATGAAGGAGCAGACACAAAAGCTCGCTTTCTTTGGGCTAGCGAATGCGTGTCTGTGATCAGCCCGGGCACAACGCCACAAAAAATCGCAGACACCTTGGTTGGGCATCTGCGACGAATGTCTCGTGAGTAACGTATTACGTCATGACATATCTCGACACAGAAGTCCCCCAAACCATTGGCACAGCAGTCAGGAAGCCACGAATGGCACTAGCAGCAGTGTTAGCGCCAGCGACGTTAGCGACAGTGACGTTAGTACCAGCGACGTTAGTACCAGCGACGGCATTGCTGATAGCCCTGATGGCACTTGAAACGCGTAGCGCACTGACGCCAGCACCGAACACGGCAGTGCGGATGCGCATGGTGTTGGTGAGGTGTAAGTTACGTAAGAAGCGTTCCATCAATGACTCCTATGAGGTCTTCTGAAATCGAAATATTGAGGTTATTTTGTAACCTCAGTAATACCGCGTTAGCTTACGCCTTCATGAAAAGCTTGTCAAGTCTTTTGTGGTCTATTTTACAAAACGATGTGGGCGTGTTGGCCGTAAAAAAACCCCTACAGGACAAGCACAATCATCCTTTTGTGAGGATGGATTAATGCGGGGTAGCTTACTCTTGTTCTGCCCACAGATAGAGCAGCGCAGACCCATCAAGGGGTTTGTCGATGGTGCGCACGTCGCCGCCTTCAACTTGGCCTTTGGCTGCAACTTGGTCATTGCGCCAGTCGAACCATTCGTAGTTCAGCGTACCTGGGGTATCTGATAGGTCGACGATGAGACTGGTGCCGCCAATAGCAAGCGCCAAATACTCGCGGTCACCAGCGAGGGCGTAGCGACTCGAGGCCACCTCCTGCGAAGGGCGCATTGCTCCCAAGTCAACCCGTTGGGCGTAAGCTCGTGCTTGCCCCAAAGCGCGTCGCAACACCAATTCTTGTTCTTCGGTATACACGTCAAGCAGTTCTGGGGTGCGCCACGCGTCCATGACGATGGGATGGTGACCGCGCAAAAATGTGCGCCATACCCAGTTGGGATTGTCCCACGCCCAACCGGGATCGATATGATCAGTGTCTAAAATCACAATTTGGTCAGTGACAGTGCCTGCTACGGGGGGATTGTTACGCCAATCTTCGCCGTCACGTTGTCGAGGGGAAACCCAATCAGCCGGAGAATCGTAGAGCAGTTCGTTGCGGGTGTCTTCGGAACTGAACGTTTCACCAGGCATGAAGGTGATGCCGACCAGGTGCTGTTGGGGTTTGTCGGCTTGATAGGCGTTGATGTGGTCAATCATGGCGTATTGCCAGTTGACGGACTCGTTGGGGGTTTCGTTGGAGATTTCGTACAGGACGTTCTCGAGGTCATTGACGGTGTCGATAACGCGATTGACGTAAGCGATTTGTTTATCCCACACTTCAGGGTTATTTAAGGCTTCGTCGTTATAAAAATCAAGTGCCCTACCCACATCGATGCCGTTGATGTTGTTACCCCCTTGGAAAGGGTGACTACCATCATCGTGAAAGTGTGGCCCAAAGCCTTCAAAGAGCATGATGCTGACATATAGCCCACGTTCACCGGCGGCAATGACCCGTTCGCGCAGGCGTTCGAAATAGCTGTCGTCAAGTTGGCTTACATCGAAAGGGGGGTTACCGTCTGCAGCGGGTGCTAAGTCTTGCTCGAGCATGGCTTCCTCGCTGATGCGCTGCCAGGGCATGGGGGCAACCCAGTTGGGTTCTCTGCCATAGACGTTGGCATCAACCCCTTGCAACATGTCCCAGACCCAAAGCCGCAAAAAATTGTGGTTGTAGCTCGCCATCATGTCGACAAAGGTGATGAAGTCAAACGCAGGCGGTGGGTTGGTAGGGCCAATATCGCGCAACGCGTTCCACGTGTGCACGCCGCTGACTAACATCGCCTCGTTACTGTCGTCGGTGAGCCAGATGGGGTTGGGTTCAAACACGCGCAATGGCCCTTGAAAGCTAGCGTTCATGATGGTTGCATCACGAGTGTCGGGGCGAGTGTCAGAGTTGGATGTGGCCATGGTGACGTCATCACGGCTGACGTCACCTGTTGACGTGTCAACGGAAGTAGCTGGGGTGTTAACAGAAGTATCTTGGGTGGCGCGCGTTGCTGGTGCGGGTGTCTGTAAATATTGCAAAAACGCTGACGCAAAAAGGATAATTAAAATTAAAGGTATAAAAGTATAGGGGCGTTGTTTCATAAATAAATTCTAGCACGCTTGTGCCTATCGGTTTGTGATGATAATGGGGCTTATAAAATCAGTGTGAAACATGCTGATGATGAATCTATAGCACTTGGGGCTGTTGTGGTCTACTATGAAAAGTATGGTTAGAAAGGAGGTCGTTATGAACCACACAACGATAATAACGACTTACCTCAGCCGTGTCTTGGCAAGGTCGACGTTTAGGCTGATGATGCTGGTGTTGTTGAGCACCCTTGCGGGCACGCCCTTAGCTGGTATGTCCTTTTTAGACACGACTGTTTTAGATACGACTGTGGGGTGGCCTGTGGCGTGGTCTGTGGGATGGTCTGTGGCGTGGGCGCAAACACCAGAACAAAACAACGCCCTGATGGAAGACTTGAGCAACGCGTCTGATAACCCCGTAGCGACCCGTGAAGCCGTCATCGGTATTTTCGGTGAGGACATGCAAGGTAAAGACGGTGAATTGGCGCGTTTGGGTTTGCGTCTAGCTGAGATGGCACGTGAAGCCGAAGCAGGGCCGCGTTCGACCAATATGTTGCAAGAAAACTTTATCAACGAATATGTACTCATTGACGCAGTAGCAGTCGATGACCCGCAGGGGTTGCTCGAGGACTTGCAAGGTATCGGTTTGCTCGATGGCATTGTCTATGGCCGCATTGTGTCGGGGCGCTTACCCAAAGCCGCCATTATCCGCTTGGTGGACATACCGAACCTGCTGTCAGTAAGCCCTACTGTCGTAGAGGCGCAACGTGGGGCGGTGCGTACGCAAGGTGACCGAGCGTTGGGAGCGGATCGTGCTCGGTCGTTGTTTGGTGTGACGGGCGCAGGCGTGTCGGTGGTAACTTTTTCGGATAGTTTTGATCGCACGTTGGTGCGCTATGCTACCGATGCGGCCACAGATATTGCTCGAGGTGAATTGCCTGTTGATGTCGAGGTAGTGCTCGAGAGCTTGCTTGCGCCTAGTGCTACCATCGACGAAGGCCGTGCCATGATGCAAATCATCGCTGATATTGCCCCAAATGCCCAACAGATTTTCCACAGTGCGTTTATGGGGCAAGCCCGTTTTGCTGCTAGTATCGAAGCCTTGGCGGAGCAAGGGGTAGACATCATGGTTGATGACGTGGTGTACCCGCTACAACCCATGTTTCAAGATGGCATTATCGCCCAAGCCATTGACAAAGCTGCCGCGCGTGGTGTGGCGTATTTTTCTGCAGCAGGCAACCAAGGCAGAAAGTCTTACGAAGCGCCCTTTGTGCCTTCTGGTTTTGGTGGTTTGCGCGGTGGTGAGTACCACGCGTTTGCTGATGGGGTCGTCTTTCAAGAAATTGAGATTCCCTTAGGGCAATATGGCCGCTTTATTTTGCAGTGGGATGAACCTTTTGCGTCGGCACAAATTGGCAATCTGGGGGCGCAAAACGACGTCGATTTTTATCTGCTAGACAGCAACGCCAATATTTTACGAGCCGGTATTGAAGATAATATTTTGCGTGGTGATCCCATCGAGTGGTTTGACTACCGCAACCGAGGGGACATCGACACAAACAGCGACGGCCAACCCGACACGCGTTTTTATTTGGCCATTGAACATGTGGCTGGTCCTGCACCCAACTTGGTCAAACACGTCATCAGCGGTGATGACGTGCGCATTCTCAGTTTTGCTACCAACAGTCCGACTGTCTACGGTCATGCGGCGGCGGCGGGGGCGATAGCAGTGGGGGCGGTGGCATATTTTAATACGCCGGCGTTTGACCGTCCGCCTGTGCGCAGTATCTTCTCGAGTACAGGCGGCGTTCCGATTTTATTTGCCGTAAATGGTACGCGCTTTGTGGCTCCAGTGGTGCGTCCTAAACCTGATATCTTAGCACCTACGGGCGTGAATACTACCTTTTTTGGCAGTGACAGTGATGGCGACGGGTTGCCCAATTTTTCAGGTACGTCTGCTGCTGCCCCTCATGCGGCGGCAGTCGCTGCGTTGATGCTCGAGCAACGCCCCAACCTCACCCCCGAAGCCATTCGTACCATCATGCAGCAAACTGCGTTGGACATGGACGACGACAGTACCCCCGGTTTTGACGTGGGTTTCGATACGGCGACTGGCTACGGTTTGTTACAAGCCGAACGGGTGCTCGGTAATGTCTTGAGTGTGGTCGATAGGGTGGCTGCCAACCGTAACCCCCTAGTCATCAACCCGACTACCAATGCGGCTAACCCTGCAGCCATGCAACTGGTATTGCAAGTACCCCCTTTACTCCCTGATGCCTTTGTGAGTGGATTGAGCTTTCGGGTCACAGGTGCTACGGGCACGCGGCTTGACTTTATGCAGCCCCTTTTGCGTGAAGGCATTATCAGTGTGGTGCTCGACAGCAACCAAAACGGCCAAGTTGATGCTGACGAAAGCACCTTGGCGTTTGCCCCTTTAGCACCTAC
>CAZKAZ010000051.1:22291-33759 GCA_964550765.1 uncultured bacterium
GGTCTCGATGGTGGCGGTCACCCGCTCCCGGGCCGCCCGAACCTCGATATCGATGATATTGGGGGCAGGAAGTCCTACCATGACGGTGCGTTTCGTGCCCTTACAAGTGCCGTCTGGGGCGTCTTTGTCGCTGTTGGTGGTCTATCAGCGCAACCGTCAAAGCCGCTGGCTTAACTGGTTGCCGTGGGCGCTCGCAGCACTGTTACCTTGGCGTTTGTGGCGGCAAGGGCGGGTGAGTAAGCCTGCTCGAGTGGCAAGTATTGCTTGCTTGACGTTGCTATCGGGGTGTGTGGTTGAACCCCCTTTACCTACCTCGAGCGAAGCCCGTTTCGTGCTAACCAATGTCAGTGCCAACACCGAACAAGGTAGTCCCTTGAATATTAGCGGTTTGCCTGTGCGTGGTCGGCCTTTGTTACTCACCGACGTACTGGCCGGAAACTAGGTTCATCACGCCCGTTGTCACGCTTATTGTCGCGCCTACTGTCATTGCAATGTCAAACGCCTATTGTCGTTGCCCTATTGTTAGTGTTGCCATGATTGACGTCTGCGCAGTTGAACGCGATGGATATCGATGTGACGTTGATAAACATCAGGATAAACATCAAGATAAACATCAGCAACTGTAGAAACAGCACGTGGAATTGCTATGTGGTGCAAAGTCAATGAAAATTCTTTGCAACGACTTGTTATCACATTCGTGTTGGTTGGTGTTCCTATCATCAGGCTGTGTCGCTGTTTGCCCGACGTTTGGCTTGTTGTACATAGGCGCGCATGGCTTCGTGCCGCAACGTTACGGTGTCTGGCAGGTCGTTTTGTCCGTATATGGCTCGAGCTGCTTCGCTTGAAACCAACCCTGCTGCTACGTCTGCAAGAACGCGTTCCCGTTCTCTTTCTCGAGGATTGCCAAAACCACCCCCCCCCGGCACCGTCAGAGTAATTTCGTCGCCAGGGTGCCACGGTATCGGTCGAAACTGGGTAAGTGTTTCACCGTTGTGTTGCACTAACCCGCGCATGCCATTCTGTCCACCTTCCAAGCCTGGTGCAGGAAACTTAAGCAAATCTGGCCTGATGGTAAGAAGGACGGGTTTTTGTGCCGTGCAGCGCAAGGTGATGCGTTGCCCCGGGCCACCACGGCGTCTACCTGCACCACCGGAATCAACCAACATCGTTTTTTCGGTCATCACCGCCGGACATTGCCGCTCAATGATTTCTGTGGGCGTCACTGTGCTGTTGTGAGGATAGGCAGCCGGCAACCAACCGTCGTTGTCTTGGGTAGCTCCCAAACCACCATGAGGCAACATATGCACCGCAAAACGGCCAAAGCGGGCGTCTGTACCCACAAAATGAAATGGAAAAATCCCCCCTGCTGCGGCAATAGTCTCATCAGTCAGCAGCTTCTCAAACGCCCCAAAAATAAGCGGTGGGATGTGCTTAATCACTTTGGCACGGGCTTTTACGGGTGCAGGAAAGGTGCAATTGACAATGGAGCCTTCAGGGGCGGTAATGGTGATGGGGCGCACGAGGCCATCGTTGTTGGGAACGCTAGCAGCGAGCATGCACTTGATGGGATACACAGCGGTGGCATAACTGATATTGAAAGCGGCGTTGATGGCTGAGTGGTCTTGTTGTGGGGATGTCCCTGCAAAGTCCATTATGAGCTGTGTATCACGAATCTCGAGCGCCACTTTGAGCGTAAACGGTTCTAAATACCCATCGGCTTGAATTTCATAGTGGGTGATGCCATCAGGCAGTGCGCCAATAGCATCTCTTAGTGCCCGCTCTGACTTGTCTTGAATGGCATTGGATAGCGCTGTAATATCATCAAGGTCATAATCATCCATAAACTCTTGAATGCGACGTGCGCCCACGCGGTGCGTGCCAACAATGGCGTGTAAGTCACCGAGTACCATTTCTGGTACGCGGCAGTTGGCAGCAATAAACTCCTCAATGATGGGGCTGACTTCACCTGCTTCATAAAACTTGTTGGGCATAAGGCGCGTGCCTTCAATAAACATATCAGTGGCTTCTAAATCGCCAAGATGACCGCCCACATCAGACACATGCGCAACTGTCCCCAAAAACGCCACCAAACGGCCTCGGTGAAAGATAGGCGAGACGAGGTTGTAATCTGGTAAGTGGGTGCTACCAATCCACGGGTCGTTCGTCGCAAGGACGTCCCCGGGTTTGAGGGTGTCTTTGGGGAATTTTTGCAGCATACTGCGGGTGGTTCGTGGCAGCATGGTGCAAAATTGCGGCGGACTCCACTGCGCTTGAGCAATGCCCCGTCCGTCTGCGTCCATGAGAATACAACCAAAGTCATGGCTTTCACCCACAATCGTCGAAAATGACGTGCGAATGGTGGCCGTATCGATTTCGTCAGCAATGGCGACAAGCCGCTGCCACATGACTTCAAGACTGATGGCGTCGATTGTTTTTTGTTCTATCATTTGTGCTCCCCCATGACTTATCCCGGCATTGATTGGCTTGATGTTTGGACGGACTTGATGTCGAAGAAAATGAAAACTAGCCTTGAAGAATTGACCTTGAAATTAGCCCCGAAGAATTGACCTCAAAGAATTGGCCTCAAAGAATTGGCCTCAAAGAATTGGCCTCGAGTGAACGTTTAGTGTCATGAACGGCGTCACTGGTTTGGGCTGGTAACGAGTATTACTGAAAGGTCATGATTAGGTTGGCATACACATCAACTTCAACATGGGTATCTGCCCCAATGACTGTGGTCGAGTCGATGTCTTCGACGATGGCAGGCCCGGTAAAGGTGCTACCGGGAGACAGTTTGCTGCGGTCATAACAGGGGGTATCAACATAGTGACCAATGTCTGCAAAATAGGCTTGCCGAAAGCCCTTGATGGCGTCTTTGGGGTCGGTTTGTTGGCTGGCCAGTTCTTGCAAGGTGATGGTAGGTGTAGGGCCACTGGCGGTAAGACGGCAGGTGGTGACCTCGAGCGCAAGATGGGTATGACTGTGACCGTAGATATCTTCGTAAGCCGCAAAAAAGTGCTCTCGCATCGTCTGAGCGGTCATCGTGCGTAAGTCGTTTGATGGAAACGTAACCATAATTTCATGCCCTTGACCTACGTGCCGCATATCCGCTTGATACACAAAGTGCATCTCTGCGGGGCTTACGCCAGCTGCTGCGAGGGTTTGTTTACCTTCTGCTTCCAAACCCGCGTAAATGGTTTCAAGCTCGCCGAGGGCTTCTTCGGTCATCTGGGTGATGTAAGTGCGGGCAAATTGAAACCCCGTGGGCGCGGTTAAAAACCCCAGCGCACTGGCTACGCCCGCACTAGCAGGACAGATATAACCACGCATCTTGAGGGCTTTGGCGATGGCGTGCGCGTGCACCGGACCAGCCCCACCAAACGCAATTAACCGCAAACGGCGTGGGTCAGCACCTTGTTCTGCGATGTGCACCCGGGTCGCTGACACCATATTTTCATTGACGACACGGTAGATACCGTAAGCAGCTTCGGTGACATCAAGCCCCATAGGCACGGCGACATGCTGACGGATGGCTTCTGTGGCGGCGTCACTATCGAGTGACATGCGACCACCTAAGAAAAAGTCAGGATTAAGATAGCCCAGTACGACGTCTGCATCCGTCACGGTAGGCTGTTTTCCCCCTTGACCATAGCAAGCCGGGCCAGGTGTGGCACTAGCACTATCAGGGCCTACTTTGAGAAGACCAAGTTCGTCAACTCGAGCAATGCTCCCCCCACCTGCGCCAATCTCGATAAGTTCAATGGTAGGAATGCGCACAGGCAGGCCGCTACCCCGCTTAAAACGCCGCACCCTAGCAATTTCAAACATGTCCGCCATAGACGGTTTACCTTCGCGGATGAGGCACATTTTGGCGGTTGTGCCCCCCATATCAAACGAAACCAGGTCGTGATTGCCCGTGAGTTTGCCAAGGTAAACCGCAGCCAACGCCCCCGCAGCCGGGCCAGATTCAGTGAGGCGCACAGGGAACTTGGCGGCAGTGTCTAAGTTGGTAATGCCACCACTAGACAGCATGATGTAAAGGTCGTGCTGATAGCCTGCTGATGTGAGGTCTTGGTCGAGGCGCTCGAGATAGCGTTCTGTCAAGGGTTGCACATACGCATTGGCCACGGTGGTGCTCATCCGTTCGTATTCCCGAATTTGCGGGGCAACGTCGCTCGAGAGTGACACGCTCACGTTGGGTAGATGTTGCTTGAGCCACGTGCGAACGGCGTGTTCATGTTGAGAATTGGCAAACGCATTCATAAACGACACGGCTACGGCTTGAACGTCATCACGAATGCCAGCTGCCTCGAGCTCTGTAACCATGGCCTCGAGGTCTGAGAGCGCCAGCGGGGTTATCACGTCCCCAAACGTATCGAGGCGTTCTGCTACTTCAAAGCGCAAAAACCGTGGCACCAAGTGGGTGACGGGTTGGCTGTGCAAATCATAGATGTCATAACGCATTTCGCGTTGGGTATCCAAAACATCTGCAAACCCTTTCGTGGTAACCAACAAAGTAATCGCACCTTTGCGCTCAATAAACGCGTTGGTGATGAGGGTAGTACCATGAATGGCCGTAGCGACATCTGCGCCGCTTGCGCCAACCCGCGAAAGAAGCTCGTGCCAGCCTGCCATCACAGCATCACTAGGCGCTGTGGTTGTTGTTAACACTTTATATGTTTGGATTTCTCCTGTACTGGTATTGATAAGTACAAAATCAGTAAACGTGCCACCAATATCAAAGCCAAAACGATAGGTGGGTTGTGCGTCAGGTGCTTGCGGCATGGTTGTCATAAATTTCCTTATTCCCAAGGGGTTTGGATATGCGCTTAACCACAGTCTTTACTGTGCTACTGCAAATGTCAACTGTCAACAGAAGATACACAAGACAAGTTACAGGGCAACACACAGGGCAAAAGGTTACTTGGAAAGGCTTTTTTTGCGCAAACGATTGCTGATTATCCGAGTAAAATTATCCAGTAAAATTATCCAGTAAAATTATCCAAGCGAAATACCTGTGTAACGACGTCTGTATGATTGCGCTGCGTAGCTAGGCAGCATCAATTCCACATGTCGTTAGTTACTGATTTTTACCCATGCCACAGCAACATAAAATGTCACACCAACATCAATCGCGTTCAACGATGTGCGCGTTTAACTATGTAAACGTCAATCGTGGCAATGCTAGCAGGTATAGCAGCAGCCAAGAAAATCAATACACGTACATGGCCTGTCAAACTTTCTAGTATGTCAAATCAGGTGTGTATGAGGTTACTTGACGATGGTTATACGTAGCGCGGTTGTGTTGGTTTAGCACGGGTTTGCATCCGTGTGACGCCATTTTGTCAACTGATGAGATAGGCTCAACGCGGAGGTTCTCATGCAATATCGCAAACTTGGTAACAGCGGCATCAAAGTCAGCACCGTAAGCCTAGGCGCATGGACGACCTACGGCGGCAGCGTCGAAGACAAAAAACTCATTGCTACCATCATCGAAAAAGCCATTGAAGGTGGCGTGAATTTTTTTGATAACGCCGATATGTACGCTAAGGGCAAAGCGGAAACCTACTTGGGGGAAATTCTCAAAGATTATCCGCGCCATCACTTGGTGCTCTCGAGCAAAGTCTTTTGGCCCATGACCGAGGATGTTAACGACCGGGGGCTTTCTCGCAAGCATGTGTTGGAATCCATTGATATGTCACTCGAGCGCATGCAAACTGACTATGTTGACGTGTATTTTGCCCACCGCTACGACCCTGACGTGCCCATGGACGAAATCGTTGAAGCCTTTAGTGACATTGTGCGCAGTGGCAAAGCCTTGTATTGGGGCACAAGCGAATGGAGTGCCGCGCAAATTGCTGAAGCCCACACCTACGCTAAAGCCAACGGGTTAGTGGCTCCGGTGACCGAACAACCGCAGTATTCTATGTTGCACCGTGAGCGGGTTGAAGAACAGATTTTGCCCGTTACCCACCCCAAAGGTATTGGCCTCGTGGTGTGGAGTCCTTTGGCGATGGGCATGCTCACAGGGAAATACGATGACGGTATTCCCGAAGGTAGCCGTTTTGCCAACCTCGAGCACTTCAAAGACAATTTCTTCACCGAAGCTAACGTACGTCGTGTCAAAGCCCTCAAAACCATCGCCGATGAGCTTGGCATCACCCGCGCCCAACTCGCTCTTGCGTGGGTGTTGCGCCAACCGGGTGTGAGCAGCGTCATTACTGGTGCTACCAAAGTGTCACAAATTGAAGACAACATGCTTGCTGCTGACGTTGAACTGACCGATGCCCACATCACCCAGATTGACGAGATTTTGGCGTCCTAAGCTGATAGATAACACGACTAGGGCAATCTCATGTGAGGTTGCCTTTTTCTGTGTTTTTTTTCTGCCGACATTCCGCACCCCCCGTAGAAAATTCCAGTGTTCTTTGGGAGAAGTGCGTCTAGGAGGAAAAACGCACTGTATAAGATTTCAAATACATACAGTAACCCAGTGCGTTTATACTGCATAACGAAACTTTTTACACTTCGCCAAACGAAAAACCCCTTGCTAGACGCCACTTTTCATAATCAGTGAATAGCTTATTCAAGGGTGCGGAAAGTCAGTTTCTGTGTTTTTCTGTGAGGCGTTCTTGGGACTCGAGCCAGCAAACGCGTAGGCTAAGCACATGGCCAAACTTTTTCGAGCAGCGCAAATGCGCGCAGCAGACCAAGCGGCAATGGATGCAGGTATCGCCTCAATTTTGTTGATGGAAGCCGCCTCGAGGCAGATTGCCCAACATGCTCTCAACGTTTGTGAGCGTTACTGCTGTCAAAAGATGGTGGTGTTGTGTGGCAAGGGCAACAACGGTGGCGATGGTTACGCAGCAGCGCGGCATTTGGCAGCAGCTGGTGTTGAGGTGAGGGTGCTCGAGCACAGCCGTGACCCTGCTAAGCTCGGCAGTGACAGCCAAATGATGCGTCAAGCTTGTGCTGTGACCGTACCCATCGACCCGCTTGAACATGAGACGCTCGAGCCTCACTTGCAACCTAATACCCTAGTGATTGATGCATTACTCGGTAGCGGTCTCAACCGAGCGTTGGCGGGTTCACTTTTGGAGGTGGTGCGCCTTGTCAATGCCTCGCCTGCGCGGGTGTTAAGTGTGGACGTGCCTACCGGACTCAGTGCGGACAGTGGTCAGCTTTTGGGTGAAGCGATTCAGGCAGACATCACCGTGCAACTCGCTGGGGCGAAGTTAGCCAGCGCCTTAGAACCAGCGCGTAGTGCCTTTGGTGAGCAAGTCGTGGTGGCTATTGGCATCCCCGCAACGATATTGGCTGCCCAAGCGGATATCACGTTGCTCGATGATGCGACGCTGGCTCGAGCACTACCAACATCAGCAGCAGACACCCATAAATACAACGCTGGTACGGTGTTGGTCGTGGCGGGTTCGCCGCGTTACGCTGGTGCCGCTGAGTTGGCTTGTCGGGGGGCACTGCGCAGTGGCGCGGGCTTGGTGACGTTGGCTGCAGATAGCCGTCACCCGTCGTCGTGGCCAGAAATCATCACCGAACCCCTCGACTGGCAGGCTGAGCCGATGACTGTCTTGCGCAACATTGACCTAAAACGGGCGCAAGCGTTGGTGGTGGGGCCTGGTTTAGATATGGCTGCAGCCGCCTATCTCGAGCCAATGTTGCAACATTTCACTGTGCCCACCGTCCTTGATGCCAGTGCTTTGGCAGGTGGTGACGCGTGGTTTGCAGCCGTCAAAAAGCATCGTCACGTCGTCATCACGCCGCACATTGGCGAAGCCGCTAGATTACTCGGTGTTGGCAGCAAAGATGTTTTAGCCGATATGGTGTCCGCTGCCCAAAAACTTGCTGCACGCAGTGGGGCAATGACTGTCCTCAAAGGTGCAACGACGGTGATTGCCAGCCAAACGCACACGGCCATCAGCACAGCAGGTCATCTGGGCATGGCCACAGGGGGTTCGGGGGATGTGCTCGCGGGCGTGATTGGGGCGGTGCTGGCAGCCAATCACCGTGATGACCGTGAAGGGCTTTTTGAACGTGTGTGTGCCGCCGTTTACTGGCATGGTGTAGCAGGGGAGAGGGTCGCCTCGAGCAAGGGTGTCGGCCTCCTACCCCACGATCTCATCGAAGCTCTGCCGACGGTGCGCATGACGCTAACGCCGTGATAGGCTAGCCATTGCATGAGTCTTTCTGTTCGCGTTCCGGCAACAAGCGCCAACTTAGGGCCTGGTTTTGATGCGTTGGGTGTGGCGGTGTCGCGCTATTGCCAGGTTGAAATGTCGCTGAGTGCCGACAATCATTTTGTGTATCAAGGTGAAGGAAGCGTTCCCGATACCCCTGCCAACTTAGTGCACGAAGGCTTTCGCAGCGTGTTTGCTGCCCTCGGCAAGACGCCGCCAGCGGTCACGTTTGCGGTGAATAACGCCATCCCGTTGGCTCGAGGGCTGGGTTCTTCCTCAGCCGCCCTCGTCGCTGGCGCAGCACTAGCCGATAAACACCTCGGCGAACCCCTCGGGCGCGAGGGCGTATTTCAGTTGGCAGCCCGTTTAGAAGGCCACCCCGACAACGTCGCTCCGGCGGTCTTTGGCGGTTTTACTGTATCTGCAGGGCATCATCCCATCGGCCAAGATAGTAGCGAAACAACCGACATAACCGACATCACCTACGTGTGCGAGCACTTGCCACTACCAGATAACTGGCAACTGCTGTTTGCTGTGCCAGCGTTTGAACTGCTCACCCGTGAATCTCGAGCGGTCTTACCCGCACACTACCCGCGCCGCGACGTGGTGTTTACCAGCAGCCGCACGGCGCTGTGGGCGCTCGCGGTGGTGCGCAACAAACCCGAATTACTGCGGGTTGCCAGTCAAGATGCTATTCATGAACCCTACCGCGAACCGCTCATTGCCAACTTTGCCCGCTACCGTCAGGCGCTGCTCGAGCAAGGCGCGGACGCCGTGTACTTATCTGGTGCAGGCCCTACCATGGCAGCCGTCGTCACCGATGTGGATAGTATTGCAGCCTGTCAAGGGGTGATGGCTGATTTTGTGGGGGATGAGGGGCGGGTGTTTTTGCTCGAGCCAAGCCTTGGTTATCAGTACGAGTAACACGAAGATTGCTTGACGACACTGAATGACTTGACAACACTGAATGACGTGCGATGTTGTGCGTTTATCTCTATACCGCTGGGTTGATTTGGGCGAAGTGAAGAAAATCCGCCAGACTGATGGCCTATGTCGTTCGCATTCGGGTGAGCGCTGGGGATGACTGATACCCATTCCAATTGATTCCTTCAGGAAGCAACTCGCACAGAGCGCGTAGGAAAAGCTACGGATTCCAACAGGAACATAAGAAAGTCCATAGGACTTTTTGCAGTGTTTAGTCGAAATCTGTATTGCATCACCAAACTGATTTACTAACTAATTGCGTATGGTGTTCAAGGCAACATCATCGACTCGAGTACAAGACACCGTTATTCAATGTCCACCTTGATCTAGCAGTATGACACCGTTGCCGTGCTCGAGTAGCCAATTTCCCCAAAAACAAAAAAACACGTGAGGTGATTGCCTCACGTGCATGTTTATCTTAATGTTGTGACGAAATTACTTGGCAGCGCTATACTTCTCAGCGACTTTGTTCCAGTCCACGACGTTCCAGAAAGCACTGATATAGTCCGGACGGCGGTTTTGGTAGTTGAGGTAGTAAGCATGTTCCCACACGTCCAAACCCAAGATGGGGGTTTTACCTTCCATCAGCGGGGTGTCTTGGTTGGGGGTGCTGGTGATGTCAAGGTTGCCACCATCAACAATGAGCCACGCCCAGCCAGAACCAAAGCGGCCAGCAGCAGCGGCAGCAAATTTTTCTTTGAAGCTGTCAAAGCTACCAAAAGCGCTGTTGATGGCATCAGCGAGTTCGCCAGAGGGTTCACCGCCACCACTAGGGCTCATGATTTCCCAAAACAAGTTGTGGTTGGCGTAGCCGCCGCCGTTGTTGCGCACTGCTGTAGGCAAGTTGTCAGCACCCATGCCGAGGATGTCTTCGATGCTCTTGCCGGCCATGTCCGTACCTTCAAGGGCAGCATTGAGTTTGCTGGTGTAGCCCGCGTGGTGCTTGTCGTGGTGAAGCTCCATCGTTTTGGCGTCGATGTGGGGTTCTAACGCGTCTTTAGCGTAGGGTAAATCTGGCAATTCAAAAGCCATAGTAAGCCTCCTTAGGGGCGAGAATGTTCGCTTGTAGCTTAACAAACCTCACGCTGAAGACATTTATCAGGCTTACAAAGGTAAGCCACTTTTCAGTTACATGAGGCACTAGAAAATCCCCCCCCCACACGAGTATCAAGCAGTTTTAGTAGCAGGTTGGTATGAACAACCTATGAATTAAGATTGCACCATGTATAGCATGAACTACCGTGTAGGGTATGAACAATATTTTGTCGGGTTGGAGGTGTCATCTTCTTAGAGGTGTCATCTTCGTGTGTAGCGTGTGTTGTCAGGTTTATCTGACTGGTTTATCTGACTGGTGTTGTTTGATGGGTGTCATGTTGTTGGTGATGTTGTTAGCGGCGCTGTGCATCACGGTGACGCGGGGGTTGCCTCGGTAAACTTATCGGTATGGCAAACCTTGCTGATATTCGTAAACAGTACAGCTTGAAGACGCTCGAGCCCCCTGACCTCGCAGATGACCCCCTCAAACAGTTTGATGCGTGGTTTCAGGACGCCTTAGACGCTGAGATTCTTGAACCCAACGCCATGGTGCTAGCAACCGCTGATGCTGAGGGTAAACCGTCAGCGCGGGTGGTGTTACTGAAAGGCGTGCAAGACGGCGCTTTTGTGTTTTATAGCAACTACGAAAGCCGTAAGGGAAAAGACATGGCCGAAAATCCGCAGGCGGCGTTGGTATTCAACTGGCTTGATTTAGAACGGCAAGTGCGTATTGAAGGTGAGGTGCAAAAAGTCCCTCAGGACGTGTCTGAAGCCTACTTTCACAGCCGCCCCCGTGGCTCGCAACTTGGGGCGTGGGTTTCCAAACAAAGCCAAGTCATTAGTGGGCGTGAGGTGTTGGATGAACGGTTAGCCAAGCTCGAGCAACGCTACCCCGACACCGTGCCTTTGCCGGATTTTTGGGGTGGTTACATGGTGACGCCTGCCCGCGTTGAATTTTGGCAAGGACGCAGTAACCGCTTGCATGACCGTTTTGTCTATGACGTGCAAAAAGATGGCACGTGGTCGCTCGAGCGCCTTTCCCCTTGATTGTCCTAGCGTTTCCATGATTGACGTTTACAAAGTTGAACGCGGTGGATGTTGATGCGACGGTGATAGACATCAGTAACTGTAGCAACAACACGTGGAATTGCTATCCCAACGTTAGGCGTATAAAAAAAGCTGACCCGCAGGCCAGCTTTGAAGTTATACGGATTCCAACTAAACACTGCTTAAAGTCCTGCGGACTTTCTTTCGTTC
>CAZKAZ010000052.1:0-16219 GCA_964550765.1 uncultured bacterium
TTGTGCGTGGTGAACGCAGTTTTGGACGTCTTCGGGTGGAGTCTGGCGTGCACAGACTGGTGCGGGTGAGTCCGTTTGATTCGCAAAACCGCCGTCACACCTCGTTTGCTTCTATTGAAGTGATGCCAGAAATTGACGACAACATCGACATTGCCATCGACCCCAACGATGTGCGAGTAGACGTGTACCGTTCGTCGGGTCCGGGTGGGCAGTCGGTCAACACCACCGATTCTGCGGTGCGCGTCGTTTACAAACCAGGCACCTCTGAAGAGATTGTGGTGACCTGTCAAGACGGCAAATCACAGATTAAAAACCGCGAAAAAGCCATGAAGGTGTTGCGCTCGAGGCTGTGGGAACGCGAAGAACGCCGCCGCTTAGAAGAGCAAATGAAAGCCCGGGGCGAACAAAAAGCCATCGAATGGGGCAGCCAAATTCGTTCGTATGTGCTCGATAAGCAGTACATCAAAGACCACCGCAGCGGCGACATGCGCCACGACCCCGATAACGTGCTTGATGGTGACATTGAAGAACTGATTTGGTCGGGTCTCAAATGGCAAGCCGAACAAAACGCCGCCGTGTCATAACCGAATCATGGGTCAGTATTTAGCGGTATTCACCACCACAGACACCCGCGAGGAAGCCCAAAAACTCGCGGGTGCATTAGTTGAGCATAAACTGGCAGCCTGTGCGCAGATTAACGAGATTGAGAGCGTCTACACGTGGGATGGTGCGGTGCAACATGACGCTGAGTTTCGGATTCTTTTCAAGGTGAAAGCAAGCCAGTACGACGCCGTGGAGAAGATGATTGTGGACATGCACAGTTATGAGCTTCCAGCGATTTATGCGCTCGAGTTTGCCCGTGTGTACCAACCTTTTGGTAACTGGATTGATGAGACAGGTTCGGGGTAGCTCGAGCCAACCCTTTCAGAAACTCACTAAAAAGTACAAGTTAATTTTAATTTCATGTTACCCCCCCCTTTCATTTCCTATGATAGATATAGGTCAAGCGATACTTTGAATCGCATAAGCATGCTTGTACTCATGGTGAGGAGAAAAATGAACATTTACTCGAGAACAGTACTCCTTTTGTGCCTGTTGTTGCTGCTTGTTGCTTGTCAAAGCGACGACACTACGCCTGAGCCTTCAGTGCCTCCGCCTTCTGCATTATTGGTGTCACCAGAAAGGTTGACTTTAGAAGTCGGTGAGACGGGCAATTTGAATGTGACTTTTGAAGGTCCGATAGCGCAGATAAATAGCGGCGTGAGTTATAGCTCCAGCAATTTTGAAGTTGCCACGGTTAACAGTGAGGGTATCGTGACGGCTGTAAGTGAGGGCAATACAGTGATTACGGTTTCGTCGCAAGTTGCCACAAGCGTATTCAACACCGTATCGGTAACAGTATTACCAGCGACAAGACCACTCATCAACAGCTTCAGCGCCAGCCCAAGTATCGTTGCACTTGGGGATACAACCACGCTCTCTTGGGATATTTTGGGAGATGTTGACAGCGTAACCATCACGCCAGAGGTTGCCTTTACGGGTAACAGTGCAACTGTCAGCCCTTCTGAAACCACCACCTACACCCTGACCGCCAGCAACGACGCAGGCAGTAACAGCGCCAGTGTCACCATCACTGTGCAACCCGACGATAGTCAGCCTGAACCAGGTGCACCCACCATTGACACCTTCACAGCAACGGTTAGTGAGCTTACAGCCACGTTCTCGTGGTCAATCACGGCCAGTGAATCTGTGGGTTGTACGCTGGATGTGGGTGATGGCAGCGCAATGCAAACCCTTGGGAACTGCTTAGACACACAAACTGTCAGTCACACCTACAACACAGCAGGCACGTACACCGCCACCTTGGCACTCACCACTGGCTCAACAGCAACAACGGCATTAACCGTGGTGGGCAGTAGCGTTGAGCCAACCGACTGTGGTGGCGATTTTGTCATTACTACCCAAAGCGACTTAGAGGCATTAAGCGGCTGTGGTGTGATTGGCAGTTTGACGATTGACCCCACGGCTGAAGTGAGCAGCCAACAAACGGACGACGACCCGATTACCAGCCTTGCGCCTTTAGCCAACGTGACAGACATTACGGGTTCTTTGGTGATTGCCAATACGGCGTTAACGGATCTAGCAGGTCTTGACGCCCTCACCTCGGTAGGTGGCAATGTGACGATTAGTGGCAACAGTGCCCTTACCTCGCTGGCTGCCCTTGCCAACCTGACCAGCATTGCTGGCAACATCACCGTGAGTGATAACCGTGCACTGCTTTCGCTGACTAGTTTGCAGAACATTGCGTCGTATGACAACAACAACACCGTAAGCATCACCGATAATCCAAGCCTTGATTGCAATTCAGACGCTTTGCCCTTTGATGTCGATAGTTCGCAAGGCAATGCCATAAGTTGCGATGTGCCTGAAGAAACTGTTGAGGTGGCCAATGAGGTACGGTTTTTTGTGCCTGCGGAGTATGCGCCCAATCTCGGCGTTTTCCTCTTATTGGTGGAAGGCGCTTCACGAGAAGTGACCTTGGAGCGGTTGGGAACAGCCGTTGAACCACTCACGGTGGAATTAGAAGTCGTTACCGAACGCTCAACCATTGCGATTGAAGATATTCGCGTGGACGGTGAAGAACTGGCTGGGGCCAATGAAGCTGCGGATGAGGGTGAGGACGACGAAGCCGCAAACAACACGTTCGAGGTGACATTTGAGGCACAAAGGTCACAGACGACGTTTGACCTATTGGTAGTAGAAGATGCCCTTGACCAAGCGGCAGAGCGGTTGGTGTTGCGTGTTGTTGAAACACCCGACGCGTATGGTTTAGCTGACCTTGCTGAGGTGATTTTTGATGGGCGGACACCTTTGCATGATGGGGGTGTCATTATCCCTGACCCAATTCCAAATCCTGACCCAATTCCCAATCCTGACCCAATTCCCAATCCCAATCCTGACAATCCTTCTATTAACAGTTTCAGCGCCAGCCCGAGTACTATTGCATTTGGGGATGCAACCACGCTTTCTTGGGATATTTCTGGAGATGTTGACAATGTAACCATCACGCCAGATGTTGCCTTTACGGGTAATAGTGCAACCGTCAGCCCTTCAGAAACCACCACTTACACACTCACAGCCAGCAGCGAAGGTCGTTCTAGCGAAGCCAGCGTAGAAGTTACGGTGTTGCCTACAATGACAGAGGTGTGTCAAGGGGATTATCTTGTCACCAACCAAGCCGAGCTTGCTGCCTTGTCTAACTGTAATATCATTACTGGCTTTTTGTCGATTGACCAGAGTGATGACATTGTAGACTTGACGGCACTGGCTAACCTTTCCCAAATTGGCAGTCTCAATATTGGCAAAAACGATGCCCTTGAGTCACTCACGGGTCTCGAGAACCTAACAACCATCACCGAGAGCCTTACTATTGGTGGTCAGCAAGGCATTGTTGAACTCTCTACACAACAGATGCCTTTTTTGGGAAGTAATTTGCTCGAATCACTGCAAGGACTGAACAACCTACAACGTGTGGGTGGTGACGTATCCATCGGTTTTAACGACGCCCTGACAACACTGGCAGGACTGGAAAACTTAGAAACTATCGGTGGTAGGCTGGATGTATTTGAAAGCCCATCATTGATGTCGCTAGCAGGGTTGAATGCGTTGAACTCGGTAGGTGGTAGCGTTTCTATTTACGACAATGCCGTGTTAGAAACCTTCATGGGCTTGGACGCGCTTACGGAGATTGGCGGTAATCTCGATATATTCCGCAATGATGCCCTTGAATCGTTAACGGGTTTGGATAACCTAGAAAGAATTGGTGGCGATTTGTCCATTAACTTTAACGCTTCGCTGACTTCTCTTGCTGGTTTGGAAGCCCTCGAGTCCATTGGTGGCGACCTGTCTATTCATTCCCACACGTCGTTAACGTCCCTTGCTGCCATCGCCTCTCTGACCGATGATGACATTGGTGGTCGAGCGCGTATCTTTGGTAACGATAACCTTGATTGTGCAGCACAAAACTTGCAATTTACTGTGGTAGGCGTTTGTAACTGATGGGGAAGGCTCGGGGTAGTGCTCGAGCCACCTTTCTCAAAAACTCCCCAAAAAGTACACGTTAATTTTAATTTCACATTACCCCCCCTTCATTTTATATGCTAGATATAAATTAGGCGATACACTAAATCGCGTAAACTTACTTGTACTAATGATGAGGGGAACAATGAAAAAGTTTCGGTTAAGTTTAATGCTCTTGTGCCTATTGTTGTTTGTCGCTTGCCAAGGCGACGACACCACGCCAGAACCATCAACGCCTGAGCCTTCAGAGTCAGAGATTGTGTTGAGGGTATTGCCAGAGGCAATGACGCTAGAAGTTGGTACAACGAGAAACCTTGATGTGACATTTGAAGGACCAACAGCGTTGCTCGCTGCGGGTTTGGGTTACAGCTCCAGTGATTTTGAAATTGCCACTGTCAGCAGAGAAGGCGTTGTAACGGCTGTAAGTGAAGGTACTGTCGTTGTTCGGGTGACTTCGTTTATCAACCAAGGCATATTTGACCATTCGTTGATTACCGTAGTGCCTTCAACGAGACCACTTATTAACAGCTTCAGCGCCAGCTCGAGTATCGTTACACTTGGGGATGCAACCACGCTTTCTTGGGATATTTCTGGAGATGTTGACAGCGTAACCATCACGCCAGATGTTGCCTTTACGGGTAACAGTGTAACCGTCAGCCCTTCAGAAACCACCACCTACACACTCACAGCCAGCAGCGAAGGTCGTGCTAGCGAAGCAAGTGTCGAGGTTACTGTGTTTCCAGCGATGACAGAGGTGTGCCAAGGGGATTATGTTGTCACCAACCAAGCTGAACTTGCTGCCTTGTCTGACTGTAATGTTATTGAGGGCTTTCTAACACTTCACCAAAGCGATGACATTGTAGACCTGACGGCACTGGCTAACCTTTCGCAAATTGGCAGTCTCAATATCCGCAAAAACGATGCCCTTGAGTCACTCACGGGTCTCGAGAACCTCACAACCATCACCGACGACCTCATCATTGGTGGTCGGCAAGGCATTGTTGAACTTTCTACACAACAGATGCCTTTTTTGGGAAGTAACTTGCTTGAATCACTGCAAGGGTTGAATAACCTACAACGTGTAGGTGGTGACGTATCCATCGGGTTTAACGACGCCCTGACGACACTGGCAGGACTGGAAAACTTAGAAACTATTGGCGGTAGGCTGGATGTTTTTGAAAGTCCATCATTGATGTCGCTGGCAGGGTTGAACGCATTAAGGTCAGTGGGTGATGGCGTTGGTATTTATGATAATGCCGTGCTAGAAGCACTTACGGGCTTGGACGCGCTTACGGAGATTGGCGGTGGTCTCAATATATTCCGTAATGACGCCCTTGTGTCATTCGCGGGTTTGGATAATCTCGAGAAGATTGATGGCAACCTATCCATTAACTTCAACCCTTCACTCACTTCGCTTGCTGCCATTGCCTCGCTTACCAATGATGACATTGGCGGTAGCGTGCTTATCCTTGATAATAACTTTGATTGTGCTGCGCAAGACTTGCAATTTACTGTGAATGTTAGTTGTGACTGATGGGGAAGGCTCGGGGTAGCTCGAGCCTGTTTATCAAAACAACGCAGCGTCTGGCCTCAACATGTTTATGCCGTGTTGAGGCGTTTTTGCAACCTACCCACTGCTTTGGACGCCACGAAACACAACACGAAATACACCACCGCTGCAAACAAATAAAGCTCCAATAACCGCCCCTCACGTCGAGCAATCACATTAGCAGCCGTCATAAAGTCCCGCAACGCCACCACGTACACCAGCGAGGTGTCTTGAAACAGGATGATGCTCTGGGTCAGCAAAATCGGCACCATGTTGCGAAAAGCTTGCGGCAAGATGATGCGTATCATCACCTGCGGGTAACGCAAGCCCAGCGCTAAGCCTGCTTCGGTTTGCCCTTTGGGAATGCTCAAAATGCCTGCGCGGATAATCTCGCAAAAGTACGCCGCTTCAAACAGGGTAAACGCAATCAGCGCCGAGTAAAACCCGCCCACAGCTTGCCCGATAATGAGGGGCACCAAAAAATAAAACCAGAAAATAATCAAAATGAGCGGAATTGACCGAAACAAGTTGACGTAAATTAGTCCCAACCACGCTAGCGGCGGCACGGGCGATAAACGCAATAACGCCAATAGCGTCCCCAAAATGATTGCTCCTACGAGCGCTAGTGCCGTGAGCAGTAAACTCAGTTGCATCCCTTGCAACAAAAACGGCAACGATGACCAAATCACACTAAAGTCAAACGCCATTAACTAGCTCCCTTGGATAAATAGCCAGGAATGTGCGTCCAGCGTTCTACAAATCCCATGAGCCACACCACTGCCAAGGTGATGACGATGTAGAGCACGGTAGCTGCCGTGAACGCTTCAAAGCCTTGGAAGGTGTAGTTTTCAATTTGGCGGCTTTGGGCGGTCAGTTCCAACACGCCGATGGTGAGCGCCAGTGACGAGTTTTTGAAGATGGTGAGCAGTTCTGAAGTGAGTGGCGGCACAATCACCCGGTAGCCAATGGGCAAAAGAATGTAGCGGTACAGTTGCCAACGTGACAAACTCAAAGCATTGGCGGCATCAGTAATACCTACGGGAATGGTTTCGATGCCAGAACGTACTTGTTCGGCGACCCTAGAAGCCGTATAAAACCCCAAACACACCACCGCTGTCCAATACTCCGGATAGGGCAAATCACGCTTGACCCAGCGGCCTGCGTCCCTTGGTAACAACTCGGGTAGCACGAAATACCAAATAAAAAGGTGCACTAGCAGTGGCACGTTGCGAAAAATCTCGATGTATATGCTGGCAAGTCCGCGCACAACGGGTTGTTTGACCGTGCGCATGATGCCAACGAGTGACCCCAACACAAAAGCGATGACCCAAGCAACGCTCGAGACCAGTAACGTAAGTTGCAACCCCGAAATGAGCCAACCCACATAGGGCGATTCAAAGAGGATAGACCAGTTCCAGTTGTAGTTCATGGTGTCTGTGTGTCCTTCATCTGTGTCCTTAACGAGCAGAAAAAAGCAAAAATAAAAAAACAAAAAAGCGGCTGGCATACACCAACCGCCTCGAGAACCCCGTTAGTTACTCAGGCAACGCTTGAATGGCAAAAGCTGCCTCGAGCAAGTCCGTGGGCGGTACACCAAGGGGATCAAACCAGGTGTTATAAATTTCAAAAATCTCGCCCGTCCTAAATAGCTCAGACAAGGTTTCGTTAACGAGCAAGCGGAATTCTGAGTCGTCGCGCCCAACCATCAACGCATACGGGTCATAGGACAAAAAGCGTCCTACTACGTCGTAGTCTTCGGGGTTGCGAGCGGTGGCAATCAAACCGTAGAGCAAGATGTGATCGGTTGAGTAAGCGTCAACGCGGTCTGTTTCTAACGCTAAAAAGCCCTCGGCGTGGTCACTGACGTTAATCACGCGGGTGTCCATGCCCATGTCTTCAATCATGGCTTTGATAACCCGTTCGTTGGTGGTGCCTTGGGCTAAGGCAATCACTTTGCCGTCTAGGTCTTCGACTTCCGAAATGCCCGAATCTGCCCGTACCAAGAGTTTCGTGCCTGTGATGAATGTGGTGTGGCTGTAGTCGACTTGTTGTTGTCGGGTGAGGTTGTTGGTGGTTGAACCGCATTCGATGTCGATGGTGCTGTTGGCAATGAGTGGGATGCGGGTTTGTGGGTTGACTGGCACAAAATTTACTTCGATGTCTTTGCCGAGGCGTTCTTCAACGGCGGCTACGACTCGCATGCACAGGTCGATGGAATAACCTTCGGGCATTTGTTCGTCGTTAATGTAGGCAAACGGCACCGATGATTCGCGGTGACCGACGTTGATGATCCCACTTTCGTCGATGCGGGCGAGCGTGCCGTACAGGTCTTGGGCAGCGGCAACTGTACATAATGCAACAAGCAGCAGCGCTATGACGCGTTTAAGCATGACAACCTCCTAAAAATATACCCATTTGCTGGGGTTTTATGGATTATGTCACAAAGCGGCAAGGGTTGCAATAGCAGGCATCAGTGCCGTTCATAGCGGCAAAAATCAAATAATCTACAGAAGAATATGGCGCGAACGTCAGTATAAAATTGCATTATCCATCACGTGGATTTGCCCAGCGGGTATTGGGTAAATGGCTGTACCAATCGGGTCGCGCTGGGTCGCGGTCATACGGATAGCCGCCGAGTTCGCGGTACAGTTCAGCATACTCAGCTAGTTTGTCACGGTCTAAGCTGACACCCAAACCAGCCCCCGTAGGCACGCGAATGGCACCATTTTCATACCTCATACGCCCACCTTGAATGATGTCATCGCGCAGATGATGATAGTGAGCATCCGCCGTAAAAACCAAGTTAGGTAAAACTGCCCCAAGGTGCAACATGGTGGCCAGTTGAATGCCCAATTCGCCAGAGGAGTGCACGCTGATACCTAGTTGAAAGGTTTCGCACACGCTAGCGGCTTTAAGGCATGAACGAATGCCACCCCAAAAGGTGGTGTCGAGCAAAATGACATCGACAGCAGGCTGCAAGATATTAGCGGCGAGTTGCTCAAAGTTCACCACGACGGTGTTCGTCGCTAAGGGAATGCGGGTGTTGTCGCGGACGCGGCGCATGCCGTTGAGTCCCCAGGTAGGATCCTCGAGGTAATCGTTGTTCAAGTCTGCAATGGCAGTTGCAAAGCGGATGGCGTCTTCCACGCTGTGCACGGCGTTGGGGTCGTAGCGCACGCGGTCAGTGGGAAAGGTGCTAGCTAGCGCCCGAAATGCCTCACATTCATAATCTGGCGGAAACACGCCCCCTTTGAGTTTGTGTGCTGTAAAGCCGTGTTGTTGCTTGAGCGTTTGTGCTGCGCTAATTAGTTGCTCAACGGTGCGCACTTCGCCGGTGCCGTCTTCGTTGGATAGGCGAAAAAACAGATAACTAGCAAACGCCACGCTATCGCGCAACTTGCCACCGAGCAAATCATAAACAGGCACATTCAAAAACTGCCCCATAATGTCCAAACAAGCAAACTCAATGGCCGCGTGCAGTTGGGTGCGGTTGTTGTACAAACTCGCTGTGGGGTTGCAAATTTTGAGCCGCAAGGCTTCTAGCTCAAAAGGATCATGACCGATTAAGTAGCTTTTTAAGCTGGTGATGCTTTGTTCTGCTGCCTCGCCCCCGCCACCCATTTCACCCAAGCCAATTAACCCATCAGTAGTTTCTACTTCGACAACGGTGCGCACGAACCGTCCCCAATGAGCGCCGTTGGCATGACGCAAAGGGGCTTCTAGCGGGACAGTGACGGTTGTTGCTCGAATATCGGCAATTTTAGGGCGAGTCATATGGCAAACGCCGGTACAGCCAACCCAGGGGTATCGACCTGAATAGCGAACAAAGCCCCCTGATCGTCATCGAGTTCGCTTTCTGCTAAGCCAAAACGGGCACTAGTAATGTAAAGCGTTTTTAAATCATCACCACCAAACGCACAACTGGTCGGGTTTTTGGCAGGCAAGTCGATGCGGGTGTCGATACTGCCATCAGGCGCTAAACGCACCACGCACCCTGCTCCAAAACGGCTGTTCCACAAGTAGCCATCCACATCAATCGCAGAACCATCGGGTGCACCTAGATTGTCAGGCGCAAAGAAAGTACTTTGCTGGCTGAGGGTCGTTGAAGTCATATCAATATCAAAACGCCATAGGGTATTCGCGAGTGAGTCCGCGAAGTAAAACGCTTGTTCATCAGCTGACCAAGCGAGGGTGTTGGAAATGCCTATGCCCGTAAGTTGTTGTGTCACGGTTTTGTCCGGCAAGATGCAATAGAGCGCTCCTGAAGACGCGGTAATGTCAGTACCAGAACCATCAGGGGCAATGTTGTTTTGCATGGTACCGAGCCACAAACGCCCACGCGGGTCGCACTTAAGTTCGTTGTTGCGGTTGTCGGTGGGTTCTTCGGGCAAGGTGAGCCAGTCGCTGAGGATGTGGTTATCAGTATCAAAACGCTTGAGGTCGTGTTCTAGGGCAACGAGTAAGTCACCTCGAGCAGTTGGCGTCACCCCACACGTCCATTCGGGCATGTCCCATGTATCGAGGTGGTTATCTTTCAAACCATGTTTAAGGCGGTGCACCTGTTTACTGACGATGTCAACCCAATAAAGCGCCCCTTCTGCAGCAGACCAGGCAGGCGATTCGCCAACGATGTTGCGGGCGGCAAGTACTCGAGCTACCTCCATCATCCTTCTCCTCAGTAGCCGATTTCGGCAAATAGATTATAGTCATACTTGATTTCTGTAACCGATAGCGTAGCACGTTCGCGTTGCGGTTGGCAATATGCTGATTTAAAGGCTACCTTTCGAGGTTTAACGCTAAAAATATGCCTTAAAAAACACCCAGACAAATCGAGATACACCTATATACAACCTAAAAACTTGTATGCCAAGTCACTTGACAAGTATCCCATCAACCTGTAAAGTCGCAAATACCAGCATTAAATACTACTTGAAAGAAGCGTCTACCGTGAAGATTACCTGTTTAGAGACGCTGCGCATCACTGAACACCCCAATTTGTTGTGGGTGCAACTGCACACCGACGAAGGTCTTGTTGGGTTGGGTGAGACGTTTATGGGGGCTGCTGCCGTCGAAGCGTACTTGCACGAGTTTGCGCAGCAAAAACTGCTTGGGCAAGACCCTTTCGCCATTGAAGCCTTGAATATGGCGCTCAATTCGTTTTATTTGGGTGCGCGCAGTACAGGCGCAGAAGTGCGCGGCAACTCGGCGGTTGATATTGCCCTGTGGGACTTGTTTGGCAAAGTGACGGGCATGCCGCTGTATCAGGTATTAGGTGGCAAAGTACGCGACGCCATTCGCACCTACAACACCTGCGCGGGATCGCACTATATTCGCAGCGACGCCTCGCAAACGAGCCAAAACTGGGGCATTGGCAAAACGCAGCAAACGGGTTTTGATGACCTCAATGCTTTTTTGCACCACGCGGACGAACTGGCACTGAGTTTGCTTGAAAACGGCATTACTGCCATGAAAATCTGGCCGTTTGACACCTATGCTGAAGCGTCCAACGGGCATTACATCTCACCGGGTGATTTAGCTAAAGCACTCGAGCCATTTGCCAAAATCCGCGCCGCCGTTGGAGAGCAAATGGACATCATGGTGGAGTTTCACTCGCTGTGGAACTTGCCTACTGCCATTCGCATTGCCGAAGCGCTCGAGCCATACAACACCTTCTGGCACGAAGACCCCATCAAAATGACCAGCCTCAAAAGCCTCAAGCGCTACGCTGCACGTTCCAAAGCGCCTGTATGTGCGTCTGAAACCTTGGGCAGCCGTTGGGCGTTTCGTGACCTGTTAGAACAAGACGCCGCTGGCGTGGTGATGTTGGATTTGTCGTGGTGTGGTGGCCTTAGCGAAGCCAAAAAAATCGCCAATATGGCCGAAGCGTGGCACTTGCCCGTCGCACCGCACGATTGTACGGGGCCAGTGGTGCTCACTGCCTCGACGCACTTGTCGCTTCATTTGCCCAACGCCCTCATTCAAGAGTCGGTGCGGGCTTTTTATAACGGTTGGTACCAAGATTTGGTGACTGATTTACCAACCGTGCAAAACGGCATGATTTCTGTTAGTGACGCCCCTGGTTTGGGTTTAGCCCTCAACAACATTCACAACCGCGATGACGCCATCGTCCGCTCGAGTCATTGGCAGGGGTGATGGCTGTTTTTTGTTTGCACGCTTAGAGGAGGTGATGCTTACTGAGGTGTCTACGTTTCTTGCTCGTACATTTCTGTATCAGCACACGTTTGTCAGCAAAACAAGTCATCTACTTGACCCACAAATCCTACGCGTCCAACGCCGTTTCAAATCCAAGCATACCAAAGGAGAATTGACATGAAAATATTAGCCGTTGCCGTACTGTTTGCACTTGCGAGCGCGTTTGCCCAAGACCCCTTGCAGATTACTTTTACCCATCACTCGAGCGCTAGCAACACCTTCTGGCAAGCCGTGCAACGCGGCATGAACGAAGCTTGTGAACTGGTCGAAGCGCAGTGCGACATGCTTTTTACCCAAACTGAAGGCGACGCCAACCAGCAACTCGCCAACATCGAAGCCGCCTTAGCGCGGGGTACCGATGTGCTCATTACCACTATTGTCGATGACAATATTTTTGATGATGTGCTTGCCCAAGCCCAAGCTGAAGGGGTCATTGTGCTGGCTTCTAACGTGGATGATTCTGAAGGCGCTGAGGGTAACGCCCGTTTGGCGTTTATCGGTCAAGACTTCCGTTCAGCAGGTTACGAACTGGCGCGGGGCATGTCAGAACTTTTCCCCGAAGAAGGCCCCATTTCCGTGCTGGTAGGCATTTCTGCACCCGGACAAAACTGGTCAGAAACCCGGGGCGGGGGCGTACTTGACTTTATGGAAGAATATCAAGCTGCTAACCCAGACCGTGACATCACCTTTGAACGCATTGACTCTGGTACTGACCTAGCTGTGACTGCTTCGCGTATTGGGGCGTATGTGCAAGCCAATCCTGATTTGACGGCGTATTTTGATACCGGTTATTGGCACGCAGGGGTAGCACGCGAACTGGAAAGCCTCGGTTACGAACCCGGCGAAATCCTCTTAGGTGGGTTTGACTTGGTACCTGATGCCCTGCAAGGTATGCAAAACGGTTACATTCAATTGCAAGTTGACCAACAACCTTACTTACAAGGTTTTTTGCCCATCATTCAAGCGCACTTGATGGACAAGTATCAACTGAGTGCGTGGGATGTGAACACCGGTAAAGCCTTGATTGAACCTGCCGATGTCGAGGCGATTCTCGAGCTATCCCAAGAGGGTTATCGCTAGATTTTTTAATGAAACGTCTTTTCAAGCGTTTTTTCTTACGTCCTGAACTGAGCGCCATCATCATCTTGTTGGTGTTGGTGGTGCTCTTTGAATCCCTCTCGGGGCGCTTTTTGACGATGCGCAACGCTAGGGTCATTCTGGGTGTGTTGCCCGAGTTGGGTTTGGTCGCTTTGGGTGCCACCATGCTGATGATCGCAGGTGAATTTGATTTGTCGGTAGGTTCAGTATTCGCCATCGTCCCCATGATTACCGCACTACTGGCTAGTTTCGGTTGGAACATCTGGTTAGCTATCCTGTGCGCCCTCCTGGCTGCGTGCGTGCTTGGTTTTATCAACGGTTGGATTACCTTGCAGTTTGCTATTCCCTCGTTTGTGACGACTTTGGGGATGTTGTTTGCAGTGCGAAGTTTGACGGTGGTTATTTCTGGGGGATTTCCGCCGCCATTTCCCGAGGCTGCCCCAGAATGGGCGTTCACCGCGCAAATTGGCATTGTTCGGGTGTCGCTGATTTGGTTTATCGGGTTTTTGATACTGGCGACCTTGCTTCTTCGCAATAGCAACTTTGGCAATTGGATGTACGCTACCGGCGGCGATCCGGCAGCGGCTGCCAACATGGGTATCAACACCCGCCACGTCAAAATCGTTTGTTTCATGATGTGTTCGTTTTTGGCGGGTTTCGCAGGGCTTATTCAGCTTTTTCGCCTTAAGTCGGCGCTGCCTTCGCTGGGCGTGGGTTTAGAACTCGAAGCCATTGCTGCCTCGGTGATTGGTGGCGCGGCGCTTACGGGTGGGATTGGCTCAGCGTTAGGGGCAGTAGTCGGTGCAGCCTTAATTCGCATTATCGATAATGGCTTGGTCATTTCGCGGGTAGATGCCAACTGGTTTCAGTTTGCCATTGGGTTTCTTACCATTGCGGCGGTGATTTTTAATGCTCAGTTGCGCAAGCTCGCTAGGGGTATGAAGGTGTCGGTATGAGTACACCTTTGATTGAGTGTAGGCAGCTCGAGAAATGGTACTCGGGTGTATACGCCCTCAAGAAAGTCGATTTCACCCTTTACCCCAACGAGGTTGTCGGCTTAGTAGGCGATAACGGCGCAGGCAAGTCAACCTTGATTCAAATCCTCTCTGGAGCGCACTTGCCCGATGCTGGCGAGGTGTTGGTTGAAGGCAAACCCGTGCGCATTCACTCGCCCAAAGTGGCCATGCGACTAGGCATCGAAACTATCTATCAGTACACCGCTATGGTGCACACCATGAGCATCGCCCGCAATATTTTCATTGGTCGCGAACCCATGCGTTGGCAGATTGGTGGCGTGGGTATGTTGAACCAGACAAAGATGCGCCAAGAAGCCATTGCTTCTATTCGCGATGTTGACCTAGAACTGCGCTCGCCCGATGCGCTAGTGGGCGAACTGTCCGGTGGGCAGCGGCAAGGGGTGGCCATTGCTAGGGCGATGCACTTTAAGTCCAAAGTGCTCATTCTCGATGAACCCACCAATCACCTATCGGTCAAAGAAACCAACAAAGTGTTACGTTTTGTGTCTGAGTTAAAACAACAACAGGTGTCCGGTATCTTTATCAGCCACAACATCCACCATGTGTTTGAAGTCAGTGACCGCATTGTGGTGATGGCACGCGGTGAAAAAATTGCCGAACTGGCTAAAGCTGACACCGACATCGACACCATTCACAACCTACTCGACGCCTAAGCGATTAAGGAGAAAATGTGTGAACCGTTTAGCAGGAAAAGTCGCCTTGGTAACGGGGGCTGCCCAAGGTATTGGCACAGGCATCGCCGCCGCTTACGCCCGTGAGGGTGCCAAGGTTGCCCTTCTTGATGTGGACGAAGCCAGCACCCACACCGCCGCCCAAGACATCGAACAAGCAGGTGGCGAAACACTTGCCGTGGTTGCCGATGTGAGCGACGAAAACGCAGTGAATCGCGCCGTCCAAGATGTCTCTGAGCGCTTTGGTACGATTGACATACTGGTCAATAACGCTGCTGTTATGCCGGCTGGCCGTTTGCACGAAACCTCACCTGAAGACGTCGAACGCTGTTTGGCAGTGAATATTCGCGGGGTCTACTTGCTCAGTCGGGCGGTGATTCCCGCCATGTTAAAAAAACGCTCTGGCGTCATTTTGCATATGTCTAGTGTCACCGGGTTACTGGGTTTACCAGGGGTCGCCATCTATTCAGCTACCAAAGGTGCACTAGCAGCACTGGCTAGGGCTATGTCTACCGACTACGCCGCGCAGGGTATCCGCGTGAATGCCATCGCCCCTGGCACTATCGACTCGCCCATGTTGCACAACTTTTTGGCGGCACAAAAAAACCCCGAACCCCTGCGGGACGCGTTTGATGCCATGCATCCCATCGGGCGGGTGGGCACCATCAACGAAGTGGCGCAAGTGTGCGTGTTTTTGGCGTCTGATGAGGCCAGTTTTGTGACGGGCGCAACCTACACGGTAGATGGTGGTTTGAGCGTTAAAGGTGAACAGCCGCAAGATGACTGAGGCGTTGATTGACATGTACAGGCTCGAGCACCGCAACCTTCATCTCACCGTCTCACCCGCAGGTGGACGCATCACCGCGTTTAATTACCAGATGGAAAAAGGGACGCTCGAGCTACTCCGCCCTGCTCAAGTCCACCAAGCTGGCAACGACGTCTCCCGTGCGCTAGCTAGCAGCATGTTCCCGCTCGTGCCCTACTGCAACCGCGTGGCCAATAACACCCTGCGACATGGTGATCAGACCTGGACGCTCACACCCAACTTTGGCGCTGAACCCTTGGCGTGTCATGGCGATGGTTGGTCGAGTAGGTGGCAAGTGGTGTCACAGGCGGAGAATACGTTGACGATGGTGCTCGAGCAACCCCAACCCAACCCCTACGCCTACCGTGCTACTCAGACGTTCACCCTCAGTGACGACAGCCTCGAGGTCAGCCTCGCTGTTACCAACCTCGCTGCCGAAACCATGCCTTTTGGTCTTGGGTTTCACCCTTATTTTTGGCGACATCCCGAACTTACGGTCAGTTTTGCGGCTGATTACGTGTGGTTAGAAGGCCCTTCGCACCTACCTAGCGAAGCCTTGCGCGTCCCTGAAGAACTTGACTTTCGTTACCGCAAAAATCTCAGTGACGTGTGGCGCAACCTCTGTTACAGCGGCTGGCAAGGGACAGCGTCGTTACACTATCCCACTTATCGCCTAGACCTACGCAGTTCAGCCCATCACCTGATGCTTTTCACACCACCGGGTGAAAATTACCTGTGTTTAGAGCCGATGACACATGCAGTAGAC
>CAZKAZ010000052.1:16229-20989 GCA_964550765.1 uncultured bacterium
TATCAGTGCCGTTTGCGATGGGGGAACGCTATTTGTCGGCAGGGGAGAGGCTCGAGGCCAACCTGTCATTTACGTTAACCCTGAAGTAAGTCACCCTGAAGTAAGTCACCCTGAAGCAAATAACAGGGCAGTACGTCACTGGTATAAGTAGTAAGGAGGTGAACCTTTGCTCACCGTTGAAGAAAGCGATATTCATGCGCTAAGCCACGCCGAGGGCAGCCTCAACCAAGAAGTTGCCCAGTTTATTGCCCGCAAAATTATCTCTGGCAGCTTAGCTGCCCACACGTCTTTACAAACAGAAGCCGAATTAGGCCAGCTTTTGGGTGTTAGCCGTACAGTGGTGCGCGAAGCCGTCAAAGTGTTGGTATCCAAGGGACTGTTGTCTACTCGGCGCAAAGCGGGCATTGAGGTCAATCCTAGAAGTAACTGGAACTTGTTTGACCCTGATATTCTCACGTGGTTGTTCGAAAGCCCCTCAGAAATTCACCCAGAATTGCTTATTTCTCTTACGGAAGTGCGCTTAGCATTCGAACCTGCCGTAGCCAAGTTGGTTGCCCAAAGGGTAGACGGCAAGCAACTTGCGCCCATTCGAGAAGCGTTTTTGACCATGCAACACGCTGAGGACAAAGATACCTATTATGAAGCGGATTTGGCGTTTCATGCGGCCATTTTTGAAGCCTGTCCCAACGACTTTTTTCGGCAGTTGCAAAACGTGGTCATGGCGCTTTTACGGCGCAGTTTTCAGCTGCAGTCGCGGTCACTGATTGACAAAAATTACGGGTTGAGTTTGCACAAAAAAGTACTTGAAGCCCTCGAGCGCCAAGACGCCGACCAAGCCGAAGCGGTGATGCGCTTTTTGATTTATCAAGCGCGTGATGAGCTCGAGCGCTTTTTCGTCAAGTCACAGACCCAGTAGCAGATACGCGCAGTATTCGCAAACGTTGACAAGTCACCCCTGCACAAAACCCACAAAACTGGTACATTGGCGTTATCCTTCTTGAAAGGAGTACGCCGTGGCGCGAATGCTCACTTTGACGTCATCGTATGTTGCGTCTACGAAGATAGTAGGACAGCTCATCACCCCCAACGTCCTTGCGGCTGATGCCTTGGGAGTTAAACGCTTATCGCTCCGACAACTTGCCCGCAAAACCTTGGCTGACGCGAGCTGGACGGTAGCAGACCGCTTGGTCATGCACACCCTGTTGCGTCAAGCCGTGAATGAGGTGTTAGCGCCCTCTGATATTAGTGGGACGGTGCAAAGTGTGCGGCGTGCGGTGCGCGATTTGCTGCTGCTCGAGCTTGCCCACCCTGAAAACATCACGCCTAAAAACATTGCTTGGCTAGTTGAGCTTGCCGACCATTACCGGGCGTTACTGCGTGAAAATGCCCTCGTTGACCCCGTTGAAGTGATGGTGCAAGCTGCCAAGGTGGTGGGTGCACCGCTCGAGCTCACCATCACGGGTTATCCCTTTTTAGATAGGGACGAAGCTGCCTTTGTCGATGCCATTTGTGCTGACGGCAGCCAGTTGACCTTGCCGCACCTTGATGTGCCACTTTTTTCAACCAATGCTCGAGCGGCTGAATGGTTGGAAGCACAAGGTTGGCAGGTTGAACGCAATACCGACGTAAACAATGCTGTAGGACAAATAGCAGCCCGGCGTTACGCCCTCGGTCAAGCGGCGCACATCTCTGATGACGAAGGTGACGGGCTTGCCGAGCAGATGACGGGGGTCGTTTACGCCAACGTCGAAAGCGAAGTGCGCGGCGTCCTCACCGAGGTAAAACGCTTGTTGCACGCAGGCGTCGATGCCAAAACCATTGCCCTTGTGGTGAATCAAGATGACCGTTATGGCTCGCTCGTTAAGGCGGTAGCAAGTGAGTATGAAATTCCGGTGCGGACGTTTTATCAAGTGCCAGCGTATTTGTCGCGGCTAGGGAGGTGGCTCGAGCGCCTCCTCGAGGTGGTGCGCACCGACGGCGATTTTGAAATCACCCGTCGTTTTTTAGCCCATCCTTTCAACATGGTTTCTGCTGATACGTGGGATGCATTGCGGCAGACGATGCCCCAAACCTTGCATCAGTGGCAAGACATTGAACCTAAGTTCAAAGCATTGCAGTTACCCGCCTCAGCGCCATTTGCTGCCTACAGTCAGCAATTTGCACGAATCAAACAGGCTTTCTTACCTGCGACGCTGACGGAAGATGATGCCTCTGCCCGTGTGCTTTTTAGGAACATCGAGGGTTCGCTGACGTATTTGGTGGATAAAGGAGGGGATGCGGTGTGGTCGCTCGAGCGTTTCCTCACCACCCTGTCCGACATGCTGCGTTTGTTCTCAGTGCCTAGTGAAAGTGACAAAGAGGGCGTTCCCTTACACACCCCACCTGCCGTGTTGGGTGCCGCTTATGACTATGTGTTCGTGCTCGGTGCAGCCGAGGGAATGTTGCCGCCTGCGATTAGCGAAGACCCCCGTTTGGACTTTTTGACCCGTAAACAGTTGCAACGTCAGGGTCATCCCATTACTACCGCAGCCGATGCCGCTAGGCGCGAGCGGATGTTGACCTATGCGGCGCTTGCTTGTGCTCGAGCAAGACTGCAGGTGAGTTATCCGCAGCAGGCGTTTGGGCAGAGCATGTTAGCCAGTGAGGTGTTTGCCCGTTTGGGAATTGAACCAGCGCTTGTACCTAAACAACCAGCGAGCAGGGGAGAAGCTCGAGCCATCCTCTTACAAACCGCTGACCCGTCTGATGATGTGGTTGATGACGTGTTGACACGTGCCCAACATGCTTTCACTGTGGAAACTCAACGTGAGAGCGCCGCGCCTCATGATGCCTACGACGGTGTGACGGGTGTTCCTATTGACATCAATAAACGTACCTTGAGTGCATCTCAACTGGTGGCGTTTGGGCAGTGTCCGTATCGGTGGTTTGCGCAGCGGGTGTTGCGCCTAAAAGAACCCGCCGAACCCGACGCCGAATTGACGCCTACCTTACGGGGAAGTTTGTATCACAAGGTGCTAGAAATCGCCCTTGCGCCCCTTGTCGGTGAACGTCTTTCTGCGGTTGAACAACGTGACATTGCCGTCAAGCAACTAGATGAGGCTTTTGCCAAGGCTGAAAAACAGGTTGACGTGATGCGATTGCCGAACTGGCAAAAACAACGCCAAGAACATATCGACCACCTGAAAACAATCTTGCAGCGGGACAGTTTTTTTCAAGAGGGGCGGGTGATTTGGGGGCTCGAGCAACGCTTCAACACCACTTGGCACGACCTCACGGTGATAGGCGTTATTGACCGCGTAGACCTTGTTAAAGACGGTGCTGAGGATGGTTTGCACTTTATCGACTACAAAACCAGTGCCACTAAACCCAAAGGGGCTAAAGACAAAGACGGCAAACTCAACGTCGACGTGCAGTTGCCGCTCTATTTGCAAGCTGCTGCGCCTGAGCTGTATCCAGACGAAGCCGTAGCAGGTGCGCAGTATTACTCGCTAACCAAGGGTGAAACCATCGCCAACGCCGACGTAAACGACGCCGAACTGATTCACCTCACCGAGCAGGTTAAAACCTGTTTAGCACAAGGTCATTTTCCCGTTGACCCCGACCCACAGGAAGGCGCGTGTACGTACTGTCCGTATGACAGCGTGTGCCGCAAAGGGCCACGACTCGCCCGCAAGCGAGGGCAGTCATGAAGTCAGCACTGACGCCAGACCAAGCCAAAGCAGCTTATGCAAACACCAGTGTGGCCGTGCGGGCTGGCGCTGGTACAGGCAAGACCCACATGCTCACCGAGCGCTACGTGTTTCATTTGCGGCAAGGGTTGAGTCCACTCGAGATTGTCGCCGTCACCTTCACCGAGCGAGCCGCCAGCGAATTGCGGGCGCGTATTCGCATGGCCGTCGAAAAAGCCGCAGACATTCCCGAAGATGCCCTGTTTGAGCTTGAAGCCGCCCCCATCGGCACCATTCACGGACTAGCCGCCAGTATCTGCCGCGCCCATCCTGATGCTGCTGATGTGCCAGCAGATTTTGCCATTTTGGATGAGCTCGAGGGCGACTTATGGCGAACGGAATACTTTGAAAGCGCCCTTGCCAACTTGCCCGAAGCGATGTACGACGTGTTGCCGTACAGTCGGTTGCGTGCTGTGCTCGAGCACCTCCTTAACCAACCCCATAGCGCCAAGCAAGCATTGAGTATCGGCAGTGACGGTTGGGCAGACATAGCCAAGCAAGCTCGAGACGCAGCCAAAATGTCTTTGACGAACGCATCTGAGTGGCGTGAGGCGTGTGAGGTTTTAGCCCAATGTTCGGGGGCAGAAGGCGACAAAGCTGAAGATGCCCGCAAGCAGGCGTTGGCGTGTGTAGATGCTTTTGAATTGGACGATATGACGCAGGCGCTCGAGCACGCTGATGCCATCAACTTGCGAGGTGGTAGCAAAAAGAACTGGCAGGAAGAAGACCTCGCGTTGGTCAAAGATGCCATCAAAGTGGTACGCGATGGTCTAAAAGGGCAGCGGGATGCGTTGCTACTTGAGTTGTCAGTAGCCGATGACTTACTTGCGGAGATATTGCCTACCGTGCGAGAGGCGTTTGCTCGAGTACAGCGGGCGCTTCAGGCGGCTAAAAGGGACGCTCGAGTGCTTGATTTTAACGACCTCGAGGAACACGCTTTGCTGGCGTTGCAAGATGACAAGGTGCGGCAGTATTACCATGACCGCTTTCGGGCGGTACTCGTTGACGAAGTGCAAGACACCAGCCCCATCC